>NZ_JACKQP010000003.1:725399-917095 GCF_031625235.1 Amycolatopsis sp. 505 | reverse complement strand
CGAGTTGACCAGCTCGATCGCGTCGCGACGGAACTGCTCCGGGTACTTCGACCTGCGGGACATCGGGACATCCTCCCTCCAGACCACTGTCTGGAATCAAGGTGTCCGGCCCCAGGGGGCAACTCCACACGCGTGATTGAGGGGACGACACGCGTACCTGGGTGGACGACACGCGTACTCAGGGGGACGACACGTCAGCTTGAGGCGCGGACCGCCAGGGAGACCGGGAGGATGTGCTGGCGCGGCTTGAGGTTCTGGTCGTCGAGCAGCCGCATCAGGGTCTCGACCATGGCGTGGACCTGCTCGCGGGGGTCCTGGTGGACCGACGTCAGGGGCGGGTCCATCGCCGGGGCGAGGGTGGCGTTGTCGTCGAAGCTGACCACCGCGACGTCGTCCGGGATGCGGCGGCCGGCCGCGCCCAGCGTGCGGAATGCGCCCACCGCCATCATGTCGCTGGCGACGAAGACCGCGTCGAGGTCCGGGTGGCGGGTCAGCAGGGCCGACATCGCGTTCGCTCCGCCCGAAAGGGTGAAGTCGGCCTCTTCGGCCAGGTCGGCGGGGTCGAGCCCGGCGTCGAGCAGCGTCTTGCGCCAGCCCGCGAGCCGGTCGATCGGCGCGCTCTGGTCCTGGGGGCCGGCGATCGTGGCGATCCGCCGCCGCCCGGCCGCGACCAGGTGCTCGACCGCCAGCCGGGCGCCGCCCTCGTTGTCGAAGTCGACGACGTGGACGCCGCGGCGGATGCCGGCCGCCTGGCCGCCGAACACCACCGGGATGCGCAGCAGCCGCAGCGCCTTGGGCAGCGGGTCGGCCCGGTGCGGCGCGAACACGAGCGCGCCGTCGACGTGGCCGCCCTCGAGGAACCGGACCGTCCGGCTCAGGTCCTCGCGGATGTCGCTGAAGATCAGCACCATCTGGCGGCCGACGTCGGCGAGCTCCCGGTAGCCGGCCCGCATGACGGCCGCGCGGTAGGGGTCGTCGAGCAGCCGGGACTCCGGCTCCGACAGCACCACCGCGATCGCCCCGGTGCGGCGCGTGACCAGCGACCGCGCCGCCTGGTTCGGGGAATAGCCCAGGTCACGGGCCGCGGCCAGGACCTTCTCGCGCGCCGCCGCGCTGACGTACGCGTCGTCGTTCAACGCCCGGGACGCCGTCGACCGCGACACGCCGGCGAACGCCGCGACGTCCTCCAGTGTCGGCCGTTCTTCATCCCCTGCTCGAGGCCCCACGGCACCGCCCTCGCTCACCCTCTGCCACTCTGACCGCCTCAGCTTAACGTTCACGCCCTCGCGCGTCCGGGAGCGCTCCTCGCAGGAAACGCTCCGGTTACAACCCCTTGACACCGGTGAACGCCCCCAGCAGACTCTGCCACACCTGGGAGCGCTCCCAGATCGGCTCCCAGCAGTGAGAGCGCTCATTCCCGTCAACAAGGTGGTTGGACACGTGAGAACGATCCGGAACGGCCTGGTCCTGGCACTGGGCATCACGATGACGGCGCTCGGCGCCTCGGCCTGCAGCGGGGGCGGTGAGCAGACCCCACCGGCGGCGGCGAACCCGAATGAGCACGTCGACCTGACCCTGGCGACGTTCACCGAGTTCGGCTACGAGGCCCTCATCCCGGAGTACGAGCGGCTGCACCCCAACATCAAGATCACCCACCGCAAGACCGGCCAGGGCGGCCCCTACCACGAGGAACTCGTCACGAAGCTGGCCGCGGGCTCCGGCCTCGCCGACGTGACGGCGCTCGAAGAGGGCCACCTGTCGGACTTCCTCGACAAGGGTTCGAAGTTCAACGACCTGAGCAAGATCGGCCCGGCCGACGCCTCGCCGGACCGCTGGCTGCCCTGGAAGTACGACGCCGCCAAGACCAAGGACGGCAAGCTCATCGGCTACGGCACCGACATCGGCCCGCTCGCCATGTGCTACCGCAAGGACATGTTCAAGGCCGCCGGTCTGCCGGACGACCCCGAAGCGGTCAAGCCGCTGTTCGCCACCTGGGACAGCTACTTCGCCGCCGGTGCGGACTTCGTGAAGAAGAGCAACGGCAAGGCCTGGTTCGACTCCGCCGCCCAGAACTTCAACGCGATGGTGAACCAGCTGCCCGAGGGCTACATCAATAAGGACGACAAGCTGGCCGTCGAGAACAACCAGGGCATCAAGGACGCCTGGGCCAAGGTCACCGACGCGGTCGCCAAGGGCGAGTCGGCCAAGCTCACCGCGTTCAGCAACGAGTGGAACACCGGCTTCAAGCAGGGCGCGTTCGCCACGAAGGTGTGCCCGGCGTGGATGCTCGGCGTGATCAAGGAGCAGGCCGGCCCCGAGAACGCGGGCAAGTGGGCGGTCACCGCGGCCTTCCCCGGCGGCGGCGGCAACTGGGGCGGTTCGTACCTGACCGTGCCGACGCAGTCGAAGCACCCGAAGGAGGCCGCCGAGCTCGCGGCCTGGCTGACCGCGCCGGAGCAGCAGATCAAGGCGTTCCAGGCCAAGGGCACCTTCCCGAGCCAGGTCAAGGCGCTCTCCGACCCGGCGCTGCTGAGCTACACCAACGACTACTTCGGCGACACGAAGGTCGGCGCGCTGTTCGCCGAGCAGGCCAAGAAGGTGCAGAAGCCGCAGTACAAGGGCCCCGGTGACGGCCAGATCCAGGAGAACGCCTCCAGCCCGGCCCTGCAGGCGGTCGAGCAGGGCAAGTCGGCGACGGACGGCTGGAACCAGATGGTCGACGCCGCGAAGAAGATCACGCGCTGAACCGATGACCGTCCTCGACAAGGTCGCGCCAGAAGGGAGTAAGGCCGGGGAGCGAGTGTCTCCCCGGCCCACCTTCCGTCACCGGTTGAGCCGGTGGGACGTCAAGGTCTCGCCGTACCTCTACATCGCGCCGTTCTTCATCCTCTTCGGGATCGTCGGGCTGTTCCCGCTGCTCTACACCGCGTACGTCTCGCTGTTCAAGTGGGAAGCCGGGACCGACGCCCCCGACTTCATCGGCCTCGACAACTTCAAGGAGCTCTTCGCCGACGCGCAGTTCTGGAACGCGCTGACGAACACGATCAGCATCTTCCTGCTCTCCAGCGTCCCCCAGCTCATCATCGCGGTGCTGCTGGCGGCGCTGCTCGGGGCCCGGCTGCGCGGTGCGACGGGCTGGCGGGTGGGCATCCTGCTGCCGTACGCGGCCAGCCTCGTCGCCATCGGCATCATCTTCGCCAACCTGTTCGGCCCGAAGTACGGGCTGATCAACGGCGTGCTGCAGACCATCGGGCTGGACCCGGTCGACTGGCAGGCCAACCGCTTCGGCAGCCACGTCGCGATCGCGATCATGGTCAACTGGCGCTGGACCGGCTACAACGCCCTGATCGTGCTGGCGGCCATGCAGGCCATCCCGAAGGAACTGCACGAGGCGGCGCTGATCGACGGCGCCGGCACGTGGCGCCGCTTCTGGAACGTCACCCTGCCGCTGCTGCGGCCGACGCTGGTCTTCGTCACGATCACCTCGACGATCGGCGGCCTGCAGATCTTCACCGAGCCGAAGCTGTTCGACGCCATGCCCGGGTCGAACAACGGCGGCTCGACCAACCAGTTCCAGACCGTGACGCTCTACCTCTACCAGACGGCGTTCCAGAACGCCGATCTCGGCTACGCCTCGGCGATCGCCTGGGTGCTGTTCGTGATCATCGTGCTCATCGCGCTGGTGAACTTCTTCATCACCGGCCGGATCGCGCGTCCCCAGGCGGTGAAGAAGAAATGACGACACTCCAGAGCCGGCCGACCGGAGTGCGGCAGAAGGTCGCCACGCTCGGCAAGCCCCGCAAGGCGACCTACGTCGTGCTGGCCATCTTCGTGCTCGGTTCGCTGTTCCCGTTCTACTGGTCGTTCCTCGTGGCCAGCCGCGACAACGGGATGCTCACCGAGCGCATTCCGCCGTTCGTACCCGGCGGCAACTTCTTCGCCAACGCGGCCCGGGTGTTCGACACCGTGCCGTTCTGGAAGGCGCTGGCCAACAGCGTCATCGTGTCCGGCACGGTGACGCTGACGACGGTGCTGTTCTCCTCGCTGGCCGGGTTCGCCTTCGCGAAACTGCGGTTCCGGGGTGCGAACAAGCTGTTCGTGTTCATCGTCGTCACGCTCGCGGTACCCACCCAGCTGGGCATCATCCCGCTGTTCATCGCGATGTCCGAGCTGGGCTGGACCGGGAGCCTCACGGCGGTGATCGTGCCCAACCTGGTCACCGCGTTCGGCGTCTTCTGGATGCGCCAGTACACAGTGGACGCTCTGCCGTACGAGCTCATCGAGGCCGCGCGCGTCGACGGCTGCAGCATGATCCGGATCTTCTGGAACGTCTGCATGCCCGCGGTGCGCCCGGCCGCGGCGATCCTCGCGATGTTCACGTTCATGATGTCCTGGAACGACTTCCTGTGGCCGCTCGTCGTGCTGGACGCCGGCAACCCCACCGTCCAGGTGGCCCTGGAAAAGCTGCAGAGCGGCTACTACGTCGACTATTCGCTCGTCCTGGCGGGCACGACCCTGGCCACCATCCCCATCCTCATCGTCTTCGTCCTCCTCGGCCGCCAGATCGTGGCCGGGATCATGCAAGGTGCCGTGAAAGGGTGAACATGTCCGTACATCCCGACAGCGTTCGGGCGGAGACCGCGTTGATGTTCCCGCCTGGCTTCGTCTGGGGCGCCGCCACCGCGGCGTTCCAGGTGGAAGGAGCCACGACGGCCGACGGGCGCACCGACTCGGTCTGGGACGTCTTCGCCCGCCGCCCGGGTGCGGTCCGGGGCGGCGACAACGGCGAACCGGCGGCCGACCACTACCGGCGGTACTCCGAAGACGTCGGGCTGATGCGCCGGCTCAACCTCGGTGCCTACCGCTTCTCGCTGGCCTGGCCGCGGGTGCGGCCGGACGGCGGCGAGGCCAATGCCGCCGGGCTCTCCTTCTACGACCGGCTGGTCGACTGCCTGCTCGAGTCCGGGATCCAGCCGTGGGCGACGCTGTACCACTGGGACCTGCCGCAGGCGCTGGAGGAACAGGGCGGCTGGACCAACCGGGACACCGCCTACCGGTTCGCCGAGTACGCCGAGACCGTGCTCGCGCGGCTGGGCGACCGCGTCGCCAGCTGGTCGACGCTCAACGAGCCGTGGTGCGCGGCGATGCTCGGCTACGCGGGCGGCATCCACGCGCCCGGCCGCACCGACCACCCGGCGGCCGTGGCCGCCACGCACCACCTGCTCCTGGGCCACGGCCTGGCGATGGACATCATCCGGCAGCACGCCCCGGGCACCCCGGCCGGCATCACGCTGAACCTGTACCCGGTCGCCCCGCACGACCCGGCGAACGTCTCCGACGTCTCCGCGGCCCGGCGGATCGACGGCCTGCAGAACCGGCTGTTCCTCGACCCGGTGCTGCGCGGCGGGTACCCGGACGACCTGGTCGCCGATCTCGAGCCGTTCGGGCTGGGCTCGGTCGTGCGCGACGACGACCCCGCGGTCATCGCCGCGCACGTCGACTGGCTGGGCGTGAACTACTACCGCGACTACCGCGTCGCGGGCCGTCCGGTGCCGGGCAGCGAGCCGGCGGGCCCGGAGTGGGTCGGCGCGGGCGACGTGCACTTCGTCCCGGACCCGGCGGCACCCCGCACCGACTCCGGCTGGGAGGTCCAGCCGGCCGGGCTGACCGAGTCGCTGCTGCAGGTACACCGCGGCTACCGGTCGGTGCCGCTGTACATCACGGAGAACGGCGCGGCCTACCCCGACGTCGTCTCCGACGGCGGTGACATCGTCGACACCGACCGCGTCGCGTTCCTCGACTCCCACCTGCGGGCCTGTCACGACGCGATCCAGGCGGGCGTCGACCTGCGCGGGTACTTCTACTGGTCGCTGCTCGACAACTTCGAGTGGGCCGAGGGGTACGCGAAGCGCTTCGGCCTGGTGCACGTCGACTACGCGACGCAGCGGCGGACGCCGAAGCAGAGCGCCCACTGGTACTCCCGGGTGATCGGCCTCAACGGCCTGGGCTGAGGGGGAGATCGTGGCGGGCACCGGCGCGGGTGCCCGCCACGGCAACCCGACGTCGCGAATGACTCATTCGGGACGTCGGAGGTCCCGAATGAGTCATTCGCGGCATTCGCGGGGCGTGCATTCCGGAACCGCCGTTGCCAGACTGGCCGGTATGGGACTGCGCAGCGAAGCTTGGTTCAACAACCCCGCCGACCCCGGGATGACCGCGCTCTACCTCGAGCGGTACCAGAACTGGGGCCTGACCCGGGAGGAGCTGCAGTCCGGCAAGCCGATCATCGGCATCGCGCAGACCGGCTCCGATCTCACCCCCTGCAACCGCCACCACCTGCAGCTGGCCGACCGGACCCGCGAGGGCATCCGCGAGGCCGGCGGGATCGCGATCGAGTTCCCGGTCCACCCCATCCAGGAGACCGGCAAGCGCCCGACCGCAGCCCTGGACCGGAATCTCGCCTACCTCGGCCTGGTGGAAACGCTCTACGGCTACCCGATCGACGGTGTCGTGCTCACCACCGGCTGCGACAAGACCACCCCGGCGTGCCTGATGGCCGCCGCGACCGTGGACCTCCCGGCCATCGTGCTGTCCGGTGGCCCGATGCTCAACGGCTGGTTCGACGGGCAGCGCACCGGCTCGGGCACCATCATCTGGAAGGCGCGGGAGCTGCTCGCCGCCGGCGAGATCGACGACGCCGGGTTCATGGAGCTCGTCGCGTCGTCCGCGCCCTCCCCCGGGCACTGCAACACGATGGGCACGGCGTCGACGATGAACGCGCTCGCCGAAGCCCTCGGGATGAGCCTGCCCGGCTGCGCGGCCATCCCGGCCCCGCACCGCGACCGCGCGCGGATGGCCTACCGGACCGGGCTGCGGATCGTCGAGATGGTCCGCGAAGACCTCAAGCCGTCGGACATCCTGACGCGCGCGGCCTTCGAGAACGCCATCGTGGTGAGCTCGGCGATCGGCGGCTCGACCAACGCCCCGATCCACCTCGGCGCGATCGCCCGGCACATCGGGGTCGACCTGCCCCTCGACGACTGGCAGCGGCTCGGCCACGCCGTCCCGCTGCTGGTCGACCTGCAGCCCGCGGGCAAGTACCTCGGCGAGGAGTTCCACCGCGCGGGCGGTGTCCCGGCCGTGGTGCACGAGCTGATGCGGCACGGCCTGATCCACGAGGACGCGCCCACCGTCAACGGCCGCTCCCTGGGCGACAACTGCCGCACCGCCGAGGCCGGCGACCGGGACGTCATCCGGACGTTCGACACCGCCCTCACCCCCGACGCCGGCTTCCTGGTGCTGAAGGGCAACCTGTTCGACGCGGCGATCATGAAGTCCAGCGTGATCTCGCCGGAGTTCCGGCGGCGGTACCTGGCCGGCGGGGTCTACGAGGGCACCGCGGTCGTGTTCGACGGTCCCGAGGACTACCACGCCCGCATCGACGACCCGGACCTCGGCGTCGACGAGCACTCGCTGCTGGTCATGCGCGGCACCGGCCCGCTCGGCTACCCGGGTTCGGCGGAGGTGGTCAACATGCGCCCGCCCGCCGAGCTGATCAAGCGCGGCGTGCACGAGCTGCCCTGCCTCGGCGACGGCCGCCAGTCGGGCACCTCCGGGTCGCCGTCGATCCTCAACGCCTCCCCCGAGGCCGCGGCGGGCGGCGGCCTCGCCGTGCTGCGGACCGGCGACCGGGTCCGGATCGACCTCGGCGCCGGCACCGCCGACGTGCTGATCCCCGACGACGAACTCGCGCGGCGCCACCGGGAACTGGCCGAGGCGGGCGGGTACCCGGTGCCGGAATCGCAGACGCCGTGGCAGGAGATCCAGCGGTCGATGACCGACCAGCTCTGCGACGGCATGGTGCTGCGGCCCGCGGTGGCCTACCAGCGCATCGCGGCGACGAAGGGAATTCCCCGCGACAACCACTGATTCCGGTGCTTCGGCGCGGCGGAAAACGGGTATCCCCGCGATAGCCGAGGCGAGGAGGCCCCCATGCTCCCGGATCGTGAACGCCACGCCCTGCGCGAGATCGAAGCGGAGCTCCAAGCGAGCGATCCCGCGTTCGCCGCCGCCTTCAGCGGCCGCAAGCTGCGTTCGCCCCGGCGGTGGCCCCTGCTGCTGGTGCTCTGCGACATCACGGCGGTGGTGATGCTGCTCGTCGGGCTGTTCGCGCGGGACGCCGTGCTGGTGCTCTGGGGCACGGTGGGCGCGGGCGCGCTGGTGGCCTGGCACATCGCCCGCGCCGAGGCGGCCCATGAGTCCACTGAGGACGGTGCCGTCACCCCCTGACGCACACCGCGGTACGGCCGCCCCCGGAAACTCGCGCCGGGGGCGGCCGTACTGCGTCGAGACGCCGGGTCAGTCGTAGGACAGGGCCTCGACCAGCTCGCCGGCGGTCGGGTTGGACAGCGCCCGGGCCACGTCGGCCTGGGCGACGATGCCGACCAGGTCGTGCCCGTCGATCACCGGAAGCCGGCGGACGCGGTGCTCGGACATCGTGCGCAGGATCTCCTGGGCGTCGTCGTCCGCGCCGATCGTCACGACCTCGCCCTGGGCGAGCTCGCCGACGTGCAGCGCCCGCGGGTCCTTGCCCTCGGCCAGGACCTTCACCACGATGTCGCGGTCGGTGATCATGCCCTTCAGGCGGTTGTCCTCACCGCAGATCGGCAGGGCGCCGACACCCTTCTGCGCCATGGTGACCGCGGCGTCGTGCACGGTGTCCGACTCACGGGCGCAGGTCGCGTCCGACGTCATGATGTCGCGTGCGGTGGTCATCGTGAACTCCTTTCTCCAGTGCGGTTGTCCTGCGGCTACCCGGGCCGGGCAGGTTTACCCGCGGCCCGGACGGGGAATTTCGCCGCACATGCCGGATTCCCGCGGTGCCGAGCCGCCGGACACCACCGACCTCGCCCGGTTGCGGTCGGCGGCGTCCGGCTGCCAGGGGTGCCACCTGTACCAGGACGCCACGCAGACGGTCTTCGGCGAGGGCTCGGCCGGGGCGAAGGTGCTCGTCGTCGGCGAGCAGCCGGGCGACAAGGAGGACCTCGCCGGCGAGCCCTTCGTGGGCCCCGCCGGGAAGCTGCTGGACCGCGCCTTCGAGGAAGCCGGCTTCGACCGTGGTGCCCTGTACGTCACCAACGCGGTCAAGCACTTCAAGTTCAAGCGCGAGGGGAAGCGCCGCATCCACCAGAAGCCGGGCCGCACCGAGGTGGTCGCGTGCCGCCCGTGGCTGCTGTCGGAACTGCGTGCGGTGCACCCGGACCTGGTGCTGCTGCTGGGCGCGACGGCCGCGCAGGCGCTGCTGGGACCGAAGTTCCGGTTGACCGCCCACCGGGGCGAGCCCCTGGAACCGCCGCCGGAGCTGGCCGAGCTGATGCCGTCGGCGATGGCGACGGTCCACCCCTCGGCGGTGCTGCGGGCCCCCGACCGGGATGAGGCCTACGCGGCTTTCGTCGCCGACCTGAAAGCCGCGGGCAAGCTCATCGGGTGAGCTTCTTCAAAGCCTCCTCGGCCGAGCCGGCGTGCTCGTCGAGGTTCCGCCAGGGATCCTCCTTGCGGGCCAGCCGCTGCTTCTCCTTGCCCAGCGCCCAGCCGTCCGGGTCCGCCTTCCCCAGCTCGCGCCAGTCCAGCGGGGTCGCGGCCGCCGCCCCGGGGCGGGCGCGCAGCGAGTACGGGGCCACGAACGTCTGCGCGTACCCGTTGCGGTTGGCGTCCAGGAAGATCCGGTCGCCGCGCTTTTCCTTGCGCTGGGCGGTGGTCAGCCGATCGGGGTCGTCGCCGGCGACGCGGTCGGCGAGGGCGCGCGACAGCGCCAGCACGGTCTCGGTGTCCGACTTCGCGTCCAGCGGCGCGAGGACGTGGAACCCGCGGCCGCCGGTGGCCTGGACGAACGCCGTCAGGCCGGCCCGCTCGTAGTGGTCGCGGATGCGCCGCGCGACCGCGCGCAGCTCGGCGACCGGCGTGCCGTCCGGCGGGTCGAGGTCGAGCACCAGCCGGTCCGGGCGGTCCGGGGCGTCCACAGTGGACAACCAGACGTGGAACTCCACGGTTCCCTGGTTCGCCAGGTACTCCAGGGTTCCGGCGTCCTCGCACACGACGTACTCGTCGGTGCCGCCGCCGCTGCGGGGAACGCGCTCGACGCGGATCGAATCCGGGAAGTGCTCCCCCGGGTGCTTCTGGAACCAGCCCTGCTTCCCGATGCCGTCGGGGTAGCGCCGCAGGGTCAGGGGGCGGCCGCGCAGGTGCGGCAGCATGACGTCGGCGACGGCGCGGTAGTACTCGACGACGTCACCCTTGGTCAGGCCGTCCTCGGGGTAGAACACCTTGTCCGGGTGAGAAGTCTTCACGCGCGCTCCCGTACGACGTCCGCGGCCTTCTTGTCCTCGCGCAGCCCGGCGAACCGCGGGTGCCGCAGCCGCCCGTCCCGCGTCCACTCGGAGAAGCCGATCTGCGCGACCAGCTCGGGACGTACCCAGTGCGCGCCCGGCTCCTTGACCGGCCCGGCGAACGGCGACCGCGCCGTCTCCCGCGCCCGCAGCTGCGCGTGCAGCGACGTCAGCAGCTGCTCGTCGAAGCCGGTGCCGACCTTGCCTGCGTACCGGAGCGCACCGTCTTCGTGGTAGCCCAGCAGGAGCGCGCCGAAGCCGTGCCGGGCGCCCTGTGGGTCGGTGAAGCCGCCGATGACGAGTTCCTGCCCCTGCGCGCACTTGAACTTCAGCCAGTCGGGTGACCGCCCGTGGTGGTAGGGCGCGTCGGCCCGTTTGGCGATGACCCCTTCCCAGCCGCGTCGGCAGGCCTCGGCGAAGAACTTCTCGCCTTCGGTGTTGCGGTGGGACGACAGCCGGAGCGGGTCGGCGAAGTCGAAGGCGTCCCGCAGCAGCGCCTTCCGCTGCCGCAGCGGCAGGCCGGTCGTGTCCTGGTCGTCGAAGTAGAGCAGGTCGAACAGGTAGTAGAAGACGCGCACGCCGGTGGCCCGGGCCCGCGCGGGGTCGCTGATGTGGATCCGGGGCTGCAGCGCGGCGAAGCTGGTGTCGGCGCCGTCGAAGGCGACGATCTCGCCGTCGGCGACGAACCGCGGGCCGCCCTGGGCGGCGAGGGCCTCGACGAGCTCCGGGTAGGCGTTGTCCATCACCTTGTGGTTGCGCGAATAGAGCGTCGGCGGGCCGTCGTCGCGCACGCAGATCGCGCGGACGCCGTCCAGCTTGCGTTCGAAGATCCAGTCCTCGTCGGAGAACCGCCGGTCGGTGAGCGTGGCCAGGGTCGGCTCGCGCCAGCCAGGGCCGGTCACGACGCCTTCAGAGCCTTCTCGAGCTGGGCACGCGTCATCTTCGAGCGGCCCTTCACGCCCTGCTCTCGGGCCAGCTTGTCCAAATCGGACTTCGACAGCTCCGACAGCGGGGGCTTCTTCGCGGCCTTCTTCTTCGGTTCCTTGCCGCCGCTCTTGCGGTTCTTCACGCTGCGCGACAGGGCCTCGAACAGGTCGACGACGTCGGCCGAGGGCTCGGGCTCCTCTTCGTGGGCGATCTCCTTGCCGGCTTCCTTCGCCTTGATCAGCTCTTCGACGCGCTTGGAGTACTCGTCGCGGTAGTCCTCCGGCTTCCACGGCGCGGTCATCTCGTCGACCAGCGCGAGGGCCATGTCGAGCTCCTTGGGCCGCGGCTTCGGCAGCTGCGGCAGCTTGCCCATGACGTCCTTCGGCTTCCGCAGGTCGGCGACGAAGTGCAGCGTGTTGAGCACCATGACGTCTTCCCCGGCCCGGACGGCGGCGAGGTATTCCTTGCCGCGCAGCACGAACTTCGCGACGCCGGCCTTCTCGCTGCGGTCCATCGCCTGCAGCAGCAGGCCGTACGCCTTGGCGAAGTCCTCCTTCGCCGGCTTGAGCCAGTAGGTCTTGTCGAAGAACCACGGGTCGATCTCGTCGAGCTCGACGAACTGCTCGATGTCGATCCGGCGCGACCGCTCGGGGGCGATCTCGTCCAGCTCGTCCGATTCGACGAGCACGTGGTCGCCGCCGCCGAGGTCGTAGCCCTTGACGATCTCGCCCTGGGTGACCTCTTCGCCGGTCCGCTCGTTGACCCGGCGGTTGCGGATCCGGTCCGACGTGCCGCGTTCGAACTGGTGGAAGTGGATCGTGTGGTCGGCCACCGCCGGGTACAGCTCCACCGGCACGGTGACCAGTCCCAGGCTCAGCGCGCCGCTCCAGACCGGCCGGGCCATGTCGTCCTCCCCCGCCTCAGGCGACGTCGGTGCTGCGCTGACCGCTCCGGTGCAGCCCGAGCATGTCCAGCAGCCGCGCGCAGTCCTCCGGGTCCTTGGCCCGCGCCGCCACGGCCAGCGCGGCCTTGTGGCGCGTGCGCTCCAGTTCCGGTGAGTCGCCGTCGACCAGGAGGTCCGACACCGGCCGCAGGTCGTTCCGCTTGTCTCGCATGTTCCGCTCCCCTCCGGCAATCCCGTTCCCGTTCGCGGGCGGGTTACCCAGGATCACGACGGGCGACACGGCCGTCACCCAAGATCCGGGCCGACTAGGCCGAACGAGTGAATTCAGCCAGGTCCCGGCCCGGACACGGGCAAGGTGGTGAGACCCACGTCACACCAGGAGGCCGGATGGGCACCCAGCTCCGCATCAGCCGCGACGACGGCTCGCTGCCGTGCGAGGTGTGCGGGTTTCCGACGATGCACGTGGCCCAGGTGGTGGCCGACGACGGCACGGTGCTGGGCCGCACCCTGGTCTGCACGACGTGCCAGCGCGGCAAGCACCGCCCGGAACCCCCACCGGCCCCGATCGAGTCCGACGCACCCCCGGACGAGGTCCCGGCCGGCTGACCGCCCTGCCGCGACCGGCTCAAGCCGTCGTCGTGGCCACCGCCGCCACGAACTCCGCCGCCACCTCGTGGAGCTTGCGGTTGCCGTCCTGCGAGCGCTTCACCAGCCGCTGGAACGCTTCCTCCGCCGTGATCCGGTGGGCCGCCATCAGGATCCCCTTGGCCTGGTCGATCACCGCGCGGGTCTCCAGCGCCCGGTTCAGCTGGTCGACCAGCTCCCGCGCCGCGAAGTACCGCCGGGCGCTGCGCAGGCCGAACACCACCGTCGCCGTGTACAGCTCGAGGATCTTGGTGCCGAGCTCGCTGAAGCCGTGCTCGCCGAAGCCGAAGAGGTTCACCGCGCCCGACATGTCCTCGTCCACCGTCAGCGGGGCCGCGAGGAAACTCGCCACGCCCAGCTGCTCGGCCGAGGTCACGAACTGCGGCCACAGGTCCCCGACCGCGCCGACGCCGACGCGGACCGGCTGGCCCGTCTCGGCCGCGCGCAGGCACGGGCCGTCGCCGATGCGGTACTGCTCGCGGTCGAAGTTGACCGCCCGCTGGTCGGTGCTGGCCACCGTTTCCGGCACGCCTTCGCGCACCAGCGTGATGCTGGCCATGTCCGCCCCCGGAACCACCTGCACGACGTGGTCGCACACCGCCTGCAGCATCTGGCCGAGGTCGAGCTCGCTGTCCAGCATCGCGGTCAGCGACTCCATCGCGAGCGTGACTTCGTCCAGCCGCGCGGTGAGCTGCTCATGGCCGCCCGTCATCCTGGTGACGCCCCTCCTTCTTTCGACAGGGCGCTCTCAACCAGGGGGGGACCCGGGCGCGCGCCACTAGTGGGCCGCTAGCGCTTTAACGGGTCCAGCGCGAGATTACTGCATCCCGGTCAGTCCGGGCACGAGCGGTCACCACCGCGGCGCGCCGCACGCCCGTTCGGAGCAACGACGGTTGCGGGCGGTCGGCGCAGGGTTAGTCTCGGGTGCACGGTTCAACCAGCAGCCGCTCGAACTCCCCGAGCGCGGCGCTGCGGCCGCGCCGCATCAGGACGGTGGCGAACCGGCATGAAATCCCGCTCCAGCTTGCGGCTGCGCACGGCGTGGCCCGCTCCGCACGCCGTTCTGGTGACCGCGCGCGGCGACCTCGACAGCGTGACCTCCGGCGACCTCGCCTCACTGCTGTCCGACCGCCTGTGGGCGACGCCGGAACGGCTGGTGGTCGACCTGTCCGAAGTGGACTTCCTCGGTGTGGCGGGGATCCGGGTGCTGCTGCACGCGGGGCTGCAGGCCGGGCAGGGCGGCACCGAGCTGCTCGTGGTCACCGGGACGAACCCGGTGGTCCGGCGGGCGTTGCGGGTGACCGGGGCGGACCACCGTCTCACGCTCGCCGAACGGCGGCCCGCCCCGGCACCGGCTTAGCCGCGCAGGGCCGGGAGCAGCTCCTTCTCGGCGAAGTCGAGGAAGCCGTCCTGCTGGTCACCGCCGATCTGGACGAGCGCGACGTCGGTGAAGCCCGCCTTCTCGAACTCCTGCACCGCTTCGGCGATCGGCTCGACGTCGGGGCCGCACGGGATCGAGCCGGCGACGTCATCTTCGCGGACGAACTGGGTCGCCCCGGCGAACCCGGCCGGTCCCGGCAGCTCGGCGTTGACCTTCCAGCCACCGGCGAACCAGCGGAACTGCTCGTGCGCGCGCTTGACGGCGGCGTCGCGGTCGGTGCCCCAGGACACGGGCACCTGCCCGATCTTGCGGCTCGGCGCACCGCCCAGCTTCGTCGCGTCCCACTCCTGGGACAGCTCTACCTTCGGCTCGACCGCGATCATCGCGTCGGCGACCGGGGCGAACCGCCGGATCGACTGCGAACCGGAGACGGCGACGCCGATCGGCGTCCGCTTCTCCGGCAGGTCCCACAGCTTCGCCGAGTCGACGCGGAAGTGCTTGCCCTCGTAGTCGAAGTAGCCGCCGTCGAACAGGCCGCCGATGATCTGCACGGCCTCGGCGAGCATTTCGTGCCGGACGTTGGCCGGCGGCCAGCCCCGGCCGATGACGTGTTCGTTGAGGTTCTCCCCCGCCCCGAGGCCGAGGGTGAAGCGGCCGCCCGAGAGCGCCTGCACGGTCGCCGCCTTCTGGGCCACCACCGCCGGGTGGTAGCGCATGGTCGGGCAGGTCACGTAGGTCATCAGCTCGGCGCGCTCGGTCACCTGGGTGACGGCGCCCAGCACGGCCCAGGCGTAGGGCGCATGGCCCTGTTCGTCCAGCCAGGGCGAGTAGTGGTCGCTCATGACCTCGAAGTCGAAGCCGGCCCGTTCCGCACCGGCGGCGAACCGGACCAGGTCGCCCGGGCCGGCCTGTTCGGTCATCAGGGTGTAGCCGATCCGCATCGGCCCCTCCTCTCCATCGGCCCTTCGCGTACCCGTGAGGAGCAGGCAGTAACCACCGCGACCGTGACGTTTGCCCCGCGATCAAGCGGGTACTCACCCCGCGAGACGAAGGGAGCCGGCATGCCTCAGTCGTGGAGCGGCAAGCGCGAACGCCAGTACGAGCACATCAAGGACTCGGCCGAGGACCGCGGCGCGAGCACGAAACGGGCCAAGGAGATCGCGGCACGGACGGTGAACAAGAACCGTGCGCAATCGGGTGAGTCCCGGCAGGCCAGCAAGACGTCACTGAAGGACAAATCGCCCCAGCAGCGCGGCGGCGAACGGTCCGGCAACCGCAAGGGCCCCGGTGGCCCGACGAAGGACCAGCTGTACAACGAAGCTAAAAAGAAGAACATCAACGGCCGCTCGAAGATGACCAAGAAGGAACTCGAACGGGCGCTGGGCCGGTGACCATTCCCGAAACGCCTGATCACGAAGTGTCAGCATTACACCGGATGGGTAGTACCTCCCGCATGGAAGAAACTCGAAGCGACAGCTCGTTCGGCGGCAAGCCGACCGTCGACGAGCTGCTCGACGAACTCGTCGAGCTGCGGCTCCCCGCGATGGCGGAGCAGATCCCGCTGGTCAGGATGCTCACGCACGGCGTGGTGTCGCGCGCGGACTTCGGGCTCGACGCCATCGCCGACGCCAAGATGGCGGTCGACGAGGCGTGCGCGCAGCTCGTCCAGCTGGCGGAGCTCGGCTCGCAGCTGCAGTGCCGCTTCCGCCTGGCCCCCGACGGCCTGCACGTCATCGTTTCGACCCGCTCGACCGACCCGCGGCCGCCGAGCGACCGCACGTTCGGCTGGCACGTCCTGACGACGCTGAGCCGGTCGGTGACCGCGCACTGCGACGCGCTGCCTGGTGGGGGTGCGGGCATCGTGACGATCGAGCTGGTGCTCAACCCGGGAACGAGCGCGTGAGCAGCGAGCGCAAAACCCTCCTCCACCGCCCGGACGAATATGCCCACTGCGAACCGCTGTTCGAGGAACTGGGTGGCCTCGACCCCAGTGACCCCCGCCGGGAGGTGGTCCGCAGCAAGCTGGTGACCGAGCTGCTGCCCCTGGCCGAGCACATCGCCACGCGGTTCTCGGGCCGCGGCGAGCCCCGCGAGGACCTGGTCCAGGTGGCCCGGATCGGCTTGATCAACGCGGTCGACCGCTTCGACCCGTCCCGCGGCCACGACTTCCTGTCGTTCGCGGTGCCGACGATCATGGGCGAGGTCCGCAGGCACTTCCGCGACACGGGCTGGTCGGTCCGGGTCCCCCGCAGACTGAAGGAGCTGCACCTGTCGTTGAGCCAGGGATCGGCGGTGCTGTCCCAGCGCCTGGGCCGCGCCCCCACGCCGACGGAGCTGGCGGAGCACTTGAACCTGGACGTCGACGAGGTCCGCGAGGGCCTGCTGGCGGGCAACGCGTACCAGGCACTCTCGGTCGACAAGCCGGTCCACGACGACGCGGAGGCGTTGTCCCTGGCGGACACGATGGGCGAGCCGGACCACGAGATGGCGATGGTGGAGAACCACGAGGCCCTCCAGCCGTTGCTGCAGGAGCTTCCCAAGCGCGAGCGAGCCATCCTGGTGATGAGGTTCTTCGGCGGCTTGACCCAGACGCAGATCGCGGACCGGGTGGGCATTTCCCAGATGCACGTATCCCGCCTGCTGTCGCAGACGCTGGAGCAGCTCCGCGGAAAGCTCACCGGCGAGGGTTGAGGGGAACGGCCGGTTGCCGGAGGCGGCCGCGCTGTCGGCTTGGTAAGGGCGCCCGCGCCTTCAGCCCGGGTTCGCAGGCCGCTGCGCGGCACCCCGCAGCTCGAGGCCCCGCGGCTCGAGCCCACGGCCCCGCCGCCCCACAGCCCCAGTCCCACGGCCCGCTGCCCACGGCTCGCGGCCCGCTGCCCACGGCCCGCTGCCCGCGGCTCGCTGCCCACGGCCCACGGCCCCACGGCTCGCGGCCCCACGGCCCCGCGGCTCTGCGGCTCTGCGGCTCTGCAGCCCCACGGCCCTACGGCCCTACGGCCCGAGCCCACGGCCCCACGGCCCCGCCGCCCGAGCCCACGGCCCCGCGACCACGGCCCCGCAGTCTCGCAGCCCGCGGCCCCCTCCAAAGCCGGCGCCCCAAGCCCGGCAGCAAGACAAAGGCACCGTTCCGGCCACACCCCCCTGCCGACCCGATACGCAGCCGAATCAGCGGCCGACAGACCGGGTCAAGGCACGCTTTCCCGCCTTGACGCGGTCTGTCGGCCGTTGAACAATCGAGCGTTCGGGCCGGCGGGGAATCACCCAGGCAGGATCACCCCACGAGCAACAGCCCGGCAGCGCCCAAAACGGCAGCGCCCAAAACGGCAGCGCCCAAAACGGCAGCGCTTCACCGCCCGGGCTCATCCCGGCAGCCCACCCGCCAGAGCTTCACCGCCCGAACTCACCCCGGCAGCCCCCACCCACCAGAGCTTCACCCCCGGACTCATCCCGGCAGCCGAACAGCCAGCCTCACCCGAGCCACCCCGGCCGATCCCCCTTCCGAAGCCGCCGCCACTCCCTCCGGAAACCCGACCGCAACTCCCGGGCCCGCCCCTCCTCCCTGGCGTACAACACCCCGAAAGCGAACGTGTTCTGCCCTTCCCCCTGCCCGGCGATCGCCAGGTGCCGCAGAACCTCGCGCCCGACCACCGTGTCCTGGTGCTCCCCCAGCGTCTCCTGAACAGCCTTCACGTTCTTCCGCCAAGCCCGCAGCTTCTTCCCGTAAACCGGCTTCACGGTGTCCGCGGCATACCGAGCCCGCTTCGCCTTCTTCCGCACTTCGTGCAGGGCCACCTCGATGTCTTCCCCATGAGCCGCGGCCTCGGCGCGGCGCAGCTTCCGAGCGGCCTTCCGCAACGGCTTCCGCAGCCCGGTCTTCGCCGGCTTGCGCGCCGCCGCGGTCAGCGGCGGGTCCTCCAGCAGCGCGTCCAACGACCGCAGCAACGCCAAATACCGCTTCCCGGTCAACGCCTCCAGCGCACGCGTCCGCGCTTCCTCCGCCTCCCGGGCGAACTGCCGGGTGAGGAACTGCCGCAGCGGCCCGAACACGAGCTCCGACGGCACCTCGTCCAGCTGCTCCCGGAGCCGCTCCTCCGCCACCTCGGTGTCCCGGAACGGTGACAACTGACGCCCCAGCCACTGCAGTTCGCCGACAACCCCCGAGGACTCGACCACCGAATCGAACGTCCGCAGCGTGCTCCGCAGCTTCCGGATCGCCACCCGCATCTGGTGCACCGCGTCATCGGCATCCAGCCGAACGCCGACGTCCGCCCGGCGCAATCGCCCGTAGTGCTCCCGCAGGGAAGCGAGCACCACCTCTCCCGCGGACGGTTTCTTCCCCACCCGCTGCGCAGTCGGAACCCGGTCGCCGACGAGCCGGCGCAGTTTCGACGACCACGGCGACGCCGAAGCTCCCGCTTCGGTCAACGCCCGATCGAACTCCTCGAGCAACTCCGGCGCCGCCGACGGGTCCAGTTCGAGCTCGAGTTCACGCCACTCGTCGAGCCGCGCGGTCGCGCCGCCCGCTTCGCCGGTCACGTGGTCGTCGGTGAGGACGGCGATCGTCTGCCCGTCGGCGCCGGCCAGGCGGTGGGAAAACCGATCGGTCCGCAGGTGCGCGATCGGCACCAGCTTCTCCCCCAGCGTGTACGCCCGCACCAGCCGCCGAAGCCGGCCGGGCACCTTGTGCGGGTCGCCGCCCAGCGGCAGCTGCAGTTCCTGGCGCTCGTCGGCCGACACCGGCAGCTTCAGGTGCCAGCCGGCGTCCGGGCCGCCCACCCGTCGCCGCAGGGTGATGCCGGCCCGGGCCAGCCGGAACGTCGAGGTGTCGTAATAGGACGCGTCGAGCACGTGTTCCACCGGGTCGTCCTGGGTTTCGACGCCGCCGACGCCGATCAGGCGGGGCACGCCGCTGCCCGCGACGATCTCGTACTTGCGTTCGCGCTCGGTCACCGACGACGGCGCTGCCATGGTTCGTCCTCCCTGGGGCCGGGTTCACCGGATGGGTACCCGAGCGGCGCGGGGCCGACACGGGATTCGGCGCCGGGGCAGCGGGTATCCGGTTCTGCAGTACCCGAGCCCGGACCAGGAGAGTGCATGAACGGCAACCAGCCCGCAACCGACCTGACGACCGTCCTCGCCGGCGACCACCGCGAGCTCGACCGGCTCTGCACCGAGCTCGAGCTCGGCCAGGGCAGCCCGGAGAACCGCAAGGACCTCGCCGATCACCTGATCGCGGAACTGGTCCGGCACTCCGTCGCCGAAGAGCCCTACCTCGACGGCGACGGCGACCTCGCCGAAGCGGACGGCCTGATGCGGCAGCTCGAAGGCACCGGACCGCAGGAAACCCGCTTCGAGCGCCTGCTGGGCGGGCTGATCCGGGCCGTCCGGCGGCACGTCCGCGAGGAAGGGCCCGCGGCCGTGCGCGAGATCCGGCGCACCTGCTCCCCCGAGCAGCAGGCCGAACTGGGCAGACAGGTCCTCGAAACCCGCGAAGCCGCGGCGACGCTGCCGCACCCCGGCCTCGCCGACCGGGTGCCCCAGGCCGACCAGCTGTGGCCGGGCCCGGGGTTCGTCGACCGGGCCCGTGCCGCCCTCCGGACCCCGGCATCGGGTTGAATGGGCAGTCGCGACCCCGAGCAGGAAGACAGTGAGGACCCATGAGCGTCGGCGAAGAGGAGTGGGCCCGGGACCGGGCCTGGTTCGGGCAGGACGGTGAACCCCGGCCCGGGCCGCTGGCCCGGCAGTTCGCCGACCTCACGCGGACCCTGCTCGACGTGACGCCGACCGCCGGCGGGGTGCTCAAGCTCGTCGTCGGGGCCGCGGCCGCGCTCGTCCCGGGCGCCGACCTGGTCAGCGTCACCCTGCGCGACGCCGACGGCCGCTACCACACCCCGGTCGAGACCGACCCGATCGCCGAACGGCTCGACCAGGTGCAGTACGACCACCGGGAAGGCCCCTGCGTGGAATCGGCCCGCCCGGACGGCCCGGCCGCCGGCTGGTCGCAGGACCTGGGCCGGGACCCGCGCTGGCCGGCGTTCGGCCCGGCCGCCGCCCGCCACGGCTTCCACTCGGTGCTGGCCACCGCGCTGCTCCCGGACGCCCGGCCGCCGCGGCTTTCCGGCGCGCTGAACATCTACTCGCGCACCCCGGGCGCGTTCGACGCGCGGGCGATCGACACCGCGCTGCTGCTGGCGACGCACGCGTCGCTGGCGCTGACCCACACCCAGGCCGTGGCCTCGGCCGAGCTGGAGTCGGCGCACCTGCGCCGGGCGGTCGACAGCCGGGACGTGATCGGCCAGGCCAAGGGCATCCTGATGCAGCGGCGCGGCATCACCGCGGACGAGGCCTTCGACGTGCTGCGCCGCGCGTCGCAGGACCTGAACGTCAAGCTGGCCGACCTGGCGAAAACCCTCGCCTCGCGGCACACCGACATCGACCTGCCGGCTTCCGAGGCCTGACACGCGGGAGTGCCACTTCCGCGGGGAAGTGGCACTCCCGGCTGCCGGTTCCTTATGGGGCCGTGTACGGGGCCCGGTTCTCCAGCGAGGGGCTGGCGGCCGGGTACCGGCCGTCCTGGCCCGGCACCGGGGTGACCGTCGGGCCCTGCTGCTCCGCCTCCACCCGCGGCCGGGGGCCGCGCTGGACGACCGCCTCCACCTCCTGCTCACCGCGGATGCGGGCCAGGACGCCGAGGGTGATCGCGTGGGCCAGGGCGAGGATCAGCAGCAGCACGCCGATGCGCCCGACCACGCCGGGCAGGTCGCTGCCGCCCAGGTCGATCGTCGAAATGAGCGCCAGCACGCCCAGCGTGGCGAGGTGGAACAACACCGTGACCAGGCGCGTCATCGAAGCGCCCGCCGCCGGGTCGCCGTAGGAGTTCTCCAGGTACCGGCGGCCGCTGCGGTAGATGATCTGCCCGTCTATCAGGACCAGCGCAACGCCGATCGCGAGGAACGACAGGTACGCGTTCGTGGTCATGCCGGACGCTCCTTCCTGGGGGACCTTGCCGGAGGAATACCCGGCAGGTCGCGCAGGGAAACGCCCCCGTCACAGGGTGAACATCGTCACCCGGCGAAGGTGTCCGGATCCGGCCCGGTGCGACGGCCTTCGTCGAGCCTGCCGATCTCCGCCATGTCCTCGTCGTCGAGCTCGAAGCCGAACACGTCGATGTTCTGGCGCATCCGTTCCGGTGACGCCGACTTCGGGAAGACGATGTTGCCGAGCTGGACGTGCCAGCGCAGCACGACCTGCGCGGGCGTCCGGTCGTGCTTCTCCGCCAGGCCGGTGAGCACCGGGTCGTCGAGGATCCCCGCCTGCGCCAAGGGGCTCCACGCCTCCGTGGCGATGCCGTGCGCCCGGTGGTACTCGCGCAGCTGCGCCTGCTGCAGCGCCGGGTGCAGCTCGATCTGGTTGACCGCGGGCACCAGGGACGTCTCCTCGGCGAGGCGGTCGAGGTGGGCGGGCTGGAAGTTCGACACGCCGATGGCGCGGGCCTTGCCGGCCCGCAGGATTTCTTCGAAGCCCTGCCACGTCCGGACGTAGTTGTCCTTGGCCGGCAACGGCCAGTGGATCAGGTAGAGGTCGACGTACTCGAAGCCCAGCCGGCGCAGGCTGCCTTCCAGCGCGGTGATCGCGTTGTCGTGCCCGTGCGCGTCGTTCGCCAGTTTCGTCGTGACGAACACGTCTTCGCGGGCCACACCGGAGTCCGCGATCCCGGCGGCGACCCCGGCCTCGTTGCGGTACATCTGAGCCGTGTCGAAGTGGCGGTACCCGGCTTCCAGGGCCGTCCGCACGGCCCGGGCCGTTTCCTCGGGCGGGATCTGGAAAACGCCGAACCCGAACTGCGGGATCCGCACGCCGTTGTTCAGTTCCGTGGCCGGAACGCCGGCAGTGGTGGTCGTCATGCGTACGGCCTACCCGGCGGTCCCCGGACGTGAAACGCGGCGGGGCGGGTGATCCCCGCACCGCCGCGTCAACTCACCCCGATCGGGTGACGCTCGGGCTACTGTCCCGGGCGGTCCACGTCACCGCGCCAGGCGCCGGTCTCCCGGCCGCGCTGCTCGATGAACTCCTTGAACCGCTTCATATCGCCCTTCACCCGGCGGTCGAGCACGCCGAGCTTGTCGGCGACGTTCTCGGCGAAGCCCTCCGGGTCGATGTCCATCTGCGCGGTCACCCGCGTGTGGGAGTCGTCGAGCCGGTGGAAGGTGATGACGCCGGCGTGGTCCGGGCCGGAGTCCGACGTCCAGGCGACCCGCTCGTCGGGGTGCTGTTCGGTGATCGTCGCGTCGAATTCGCGCGTCACGCCACCGAACCGCGTCACCCAGTGGGTGTGCGTGGCGTCCACCTGGCGGATTTCTTCGACGCCCTCCATGAACTGCGGGAATTCCTCGAACTGCGTCCACTGGTTGTACGCGGTCGAAACGGGGACTTCCACGTCCACGATTTCGGTGATCGTGCTCATGCACTCCTCCTGGTCGTTGGTCGGTGCAAATCGGCTACCCGGTGCACGGGGCCTCAAACCCGGCGTGGTTGACGCGGGGCGGAGCCGGGTACACGGCGGCCAGGCAAGGAGGTGTTCGGTGATCGAAGAGGTGAACAAGAAGCCGGCTTCCGACCGCTCGGTCGGCGAACTGGTGACGGACCTGACCGACGAGGTCAAGCGGCTCGTCCGGGACGAGATGCGGCTCGCGGTCTTCGAACTGCAGCGCAAGGGCAAGAAGATGGGCCTGGGCGCCGGGTTGTTCGGCGCGGCGGGCCTGTTCGCGTTCCTCGGGGCCGGCACGCTGGTCGCGGCGGCCGTGCTGGCGCTCGCGCTGGTCGTGCCCGGCTGGCTGGCGGCCGTGCTCGTCGCGGTCGCGCTGTTCGTCGTCGCCGGGATCGCGGCGCTGGTCGGCAAGAAGGAAGTGACGCAGGGGGTGCCACCGGTGCCCGAGGAAGCGATCAGCGGCGTCCGCGAAGACGTGGACACCGTGAAGCAGGGAGTGCGGACATG
Source organism: Amycolatopsis sp. 505 (assembly GCF_031625235.1). NCBI lineage: Bacteria > Bacillati > Actinomycetota > Actinomycetes > Pseudonocardiales > Pseudonocardiaceae > Amycolatopsis > Amycolatopsis sp. 505. The sequence continues at coordinate 893,858 of NZ_JACKQP010000003.1, read as the reverse complement.
AGCGGGGACTTCCCGAAGAACGCCGAGGAGGCGCGGCTCGACCGGGATGCCACCCGGGAGGAGCTCACCGAGACCCTGGAGGCGCTCGGGCAGAAGCTCGACGTCAAGACCAGGGTCAAGGAGAACGTCGACGAGAAGCTCGACCAGGCGACCGCCAAGGTCGCCGACGTGACGAACGAGGCGACCGCGGTCAAGTTCCGCCAGGGCGCCGACGCCGTCCGCGCCAACCCGCTGCCGGTCTTCGCCGGCGTGCTGGGCCTGCTGATCCTGATCCGCCTGATCCTGCGCCGGAGGAACTCGTGAACAAAGCGCTCTACAAGCCGCTGAGCTGGGTGGTGGGTGCCCTGGGCGGCATCCTCGCCGGCCAGGTCTTCAAGCAGGTCTGGAAGCAGGTGGCCGGCGAAGAGGACGCCCCGGACGCCACCGACCGCGACTACACCTGGCGGCAGGTGGTCATCGCGGCGGCGGTCCAGGGCGCGATCTTCGGAGCCGTCAAGGCCGCCACCGAGCGCGCCGGCGCCGTCGGTTACCGCAAGGCGACCGGCGACTGGCCCGGCGACGACTGACTGTACACAGTGGACGGCGGGAGGCGGGTCCGCGCGGCGGTCACGCCTCCCGGCCGGGCTCGGGGGTCAGGCCGACGAGCGCGGCCCCGACCCCGGGGTGGATCGTCAGCACCAGGTCGGCCCCGGTGGCTTCGAGCGAACGGGTGACCGCGTGGCCGCCGAGCACGACGGCGAGTTCGGTGCGGGCGTCCGCCTCCAGCAGCGACCGGACACCGGCGCAGCTGAGGAAGGCGACCCGGGTCAGGTCGACGATCAGCCGCCCGCCGGTGGCGAGGGCTTCGTCGAGGGTGCCGACGGTGGCGGCGTCGATGTCACCGACCAGGGTCAGGACGGTGATCCCGCCCGGTCGTTCGGTCGTGGTGACGGTGAGGCCGGACGGTTCGTAGATCGTGCGAAAACAGTCGTACATGGCGCTCCCTTTTTCAGCGGTGCAGGGGCGCTGACCGGAGCACGTGTCTGAACAACAGCCAACACCGTTGACCGTACGCCCCTGAGCGGTGAGGTCAACCCCGCGGGTTTCCCGGCTCCGACCTCGGGTAATCCGTTCGGGACCGAAATCGGCGTCCCGGAAGGAGATCCATGCGTGTCGTGATCGTCGGCGGCGGTTTCGCCGGATACCACGCGGCGAAGAGCCTGCGGAAAGAAGCCGGCGAAGACGTCGAAGTGGTCGTACTGAACCCGACGGATTACTTCCTCTACCTGCCGTTACTGCCCGAAGTGGCGGCCGGGATCCTGGACCCGCGGCGGGTGGCGGTTTCCATCCCCGAAACGCTGCGCGGGGTCCGGCTCGTGCTCGGCGTGGCCACCGGTGTCGACTTCGACGCCCGCCACGTCACCTACACCGATCCCGAGGACAACGAACACCGGATCGGGTACGACCGGCTGGTGCTCGCCGCGGGTAGCGTCAACAAGCTGTTGCCGATCCCGGGCGTGCCGGAATACGCGCACGGTTTCCGCGGCGTCCCGGAAGCGCTGTACCTGCGTGACCACATCACCCGGCAGATCGAACTGGCCGCCGCGGCCGAAGACCCCGCCGAGCGCGACGCCCGCTGCACGTTCGTGGTGGTCGGCGCCGGCTACACCGGCACCGAGGTCGCCGCGCAGGGTCCCGCGTTCACCGCGGCGCTGGCCGCGCGCCACCCCGAGCTCGCCGGGCAGAAGATCCGCTGGCTGCTGCTGGACGTCGCCGAGCGGGTGCTGCCGGAGCTGGACAAGCGGCTCGGCCGGACCGCCGACGAGGTGCTGCGCGCCCGCGGGGTCGAGGTGCTGATGAAGACGTCGGTCGACCACGCCGACGCCAAGGGTGTCACGCTGACCAACGGCGACGCCGTGCCGGCCCGCACCCTCGTGTGGTGCGTCGGCGTGCGGCCGGACCCGCTGGTGGCCGACCTCGGGCTGGAGACCGCCAAGGGCAGGCTCGTGGTCACCGAGCAGCTGAACGTGCCGGGCCGCGACGACGTCTTCGCCTGCGGTGACGCGGCCGCGGTGCCCGACCTGACCCGTCCCGGCCAGTACACCGCGATGACCGCCCAGCACGCCGAGCGGCAGGGCAGGCTGGCCGGGCGCAACGTGGCGGCGTCGCTCGGCTACGGCCGCCGCGGCAGCTACCGGCACCACGACCTCGGCTTCGTCGTCGACCTCGGCGCCGGCGCGGCCGCGGCGAACCCGCTGCACATCCCGCTGTCCGGGCGGCCGGCGAAGGCCGTGACGCGCGGCTACCACCTGATGTCGATGCCGGGCAACCGCGTGCGCACGGCCGCCGACTGGGTCCTGGAGGCGCTGACCGGCCGCCAGACCGTCCAATTGGGACTCGTCCGGTCCGGGGCCGTGCCGCTCGACACGGACAGCCCCGAACTCCCCCGTCGCTGATCGTCTCGTGTGAAAGGGAACCGCATGCCCGCCGAACCCGAACCCGTCCGTTCCGAAGGCCCGTCCGTGGTGACGGCCGGGGACCCGTCGGGCCCCAAGGTGATCGTGCTGGACCCGGCGGGTGCCGGGAAGCACGACGAGCTGCCGGCGACCTGGCGGCCGCTGGCGGACCAGCGAGCCGTCTTCTGGTGCCGCGTGCCGGCGGGCGGTGCCCTGACCGAAGCCGACGACCTCCTCGGCGACGCCGGCCCGGGCGACCCCGCCATCGCGGTCGTGGCGAGCGGCCCGTTCGCGGCGGAGGCGCTCCAGCTCGTCGAGCGCCACCCGGGCGCGGCCCAGCACCTGCTGCTGGTCGACCCGGCCTCGGACGCCTTCCTCGCCTCCGACGACGCCACCCAGGCCAACGACGCCTGGCTCGCCGAGCACGACGACGTGGTCACCAAGCTGCGCGAGGCGGGCACGGAGGTGCGGGTGGTGGCGTCGAGCAGCGAGAACCCGGACGACCGGGTGCCCCCGCCGCTGCCGCTCGGCCACCCGGTCGTGGTCACGGCGGTGCGCTCGGCGCTGGGCCTGGACTAGACCCAGGGCCGAGAAAAGTCCGCACGATCGGAGAAGCCGGCCCGAGCGCTCAACGCTGCCCGGCGGCCAGCTCCACGAAGGCCCGCACCACCGGGGAGACCGAGCCGGCCGGCCAGGCCACGCCCAGGTCGATCCTCGGGGGCGGGTCCTCCAGCCGCCGCAGCACCACGCCGCGGCGGCGCAACGCCCGCGCCCGGTGCTCCGGGACCGCCGCGAGGCCCGCTCCCTCCGCCACCGCGCGCATCAGCTGCTCGTCCTCCGGCTCCTCGCGGACGATCGGCGGCAGCCCGCCCGGCCAGACCTGGCCGCTGATCGCGTCGTACTGGCCGGGGCCGTTTTCCCGCGGCCAGAACACCACCGGCTCGGCGGCGATCGCGGCCCGCCGCACCCGCCCGCGGCGGCGGGCCAGCGCGTGGTCCGACGGGAGCGCGAGCAGCACCTCTTCCGAGCCCACCACCGCGACCTCGATCCCGGCGGCGGTGGCCGGCGGCCGCACGAACCCGACGTCGATCTCGCCGGCCGCCAACCGGGCCAGGTTCAGGCTGGTCCAGCCCGTCTCGAGGGCGAGTTCGACGTCCGGGTGCCGCTCGCGGTAGGCCGCCACCAGGTCGCCCGCCCGCGGGCCGGGCGCGGACCGCGTGTAGGCGATCCGCAGCCGTCCGGTGTCGCCCCGGCCGGCCGCGGTGATCACGCTCCGGGCCCGGTCCAGCCGGTCGAGCAGGTCGCGGGCCTCCGCAGCGGCCACCCGGCCGGCCTCGGTCAACGCGAACCGCGGGCCCGTGCGGTCCAGCAGCGCCACCCCGAGGTCCGCCTCGAAGGCGCGGATCTGCTGGCTCAGCGACGGCTGCGACACGAACAGCCGGGCGGCGGCTTTCGTGAAGTGCATCTCCTCGGCGAGCACGGCGAAATAGTGCCATCGGCGCAGGTCCACGCAGTGATTATAGGGCGTTCCTATCATTCCATCGGGACGAAGTCTTGGACCGGACGCGCCGCCCGCTGCTGTCCTGGATCCCATGACCACGACGAGCGCGCCCCTGACCCGCCCCGACCGCAAGCTGCTGGCCCTCGCGGCCGGGCGGCGGCTCGTCGCTCCGATGGCCGGGTTCGTCGACCTCACCGCCGTCCGGGAAGCCGTCGAAGACCTCACCAAGGCGTTCGCGCCGCTCGGGGCGGTCCAGCACACCGTCGCCGCCAAGGCGTGCGGCCTCGCGCCTCTCCTGCGGTACCTCGGCGACCTCGGGATCGACGCCGAGGTCGCGAGCCCCGGCGAGACGGCGGTCGCGGAGGCCGCGGGCCTGCGCGGTCCGCGGCTGGTCCTCGACTCCCCCGCCAAAACCACCGCCGAACTCGCGCACGCCCTCGCCGGGGGCACGGCGGTCAACGCCGACAACTTCCAGGAACTCGCCCGGCTGGACGCGCTGGTCGGCACGACGCGCCCGCGGTCGGTGCTGGGCCTGCGGATCAACCCCCAGGTCGGCGCCGGCCGGATCGGCGACACGAGCACCGCCACCGCGGCGTCGAAGTTCGGCATCCCGTTGCGGGACAACGGAAACCGCGCACTCCTGCGGGAGGCGTTCGCGAGCCGGCCGTGGCTGACGCGGCTGCACGTCCACGTCGGCTCGCAGGGCTGCCCGCCGGAACTGATGACCGAGGGGGTCGCCGCGGTCCACGAGCTCGCCGAGGAGATCAACGCCGAAGCCGGGTACCGGCAGGTCACCAGCCTCGACCTCGGCGGCGGCCTGCCGGTGGACTTCACGTCCGACGCGCCGGGCCCGACGTACGCCGATTACGTCGCCACGCTGCTGGCCCGGGTTCCGGCCCTGGCCGACGGGCGCTACGCGTTCGTCACCGAATTCGGCCGGTCCCTGCTGGCGAAGAGCGGTTTCCTGGCCAGCACGGTGGAATACACGAAGGTCGCCGGGGGCCGGCACATCGCCGTGACGCACGCGGGCGGCCAGGTGGCGGCGCGCACGGTGCTCCAGCCGGAGCACTGGCCGCTGCGGCTCGGCGCGTTCGACGCCACCGGCGCGCCGAAGACCGGGCCCGAGGTGCCGCAGGACATCGCCGGTCCCCTGTGTTTCGCCGGCGACCTCCTCGCCCGCGAGCGGCCGCTGCCGCTGCTGGAGCCGGGCGACCTCGTCGTCGCCCACGACACCGGCGCGTACTACTTCGGCGCGCACTACGCGTACAACACGCTGCCCCGCCCGGCGGTGTACGGCTTCACCGTGTCGCCGCGCGGTGACGTCGAGTTCACGCCGCTGCGCCGCGCGCAGACCCTGGCCGAACTGGTCGCCGACGCGGGCGGCGAATTCCTCGGAGCGCTCCCGCAAGGGTGACCAGCCGCGTACGATGCCCGGCCATGGGGGATGGTCGAGAGTTGCCGCGGTTCGCCGCGCTACCGGTCGGCATTGTCGTTGCCGTGCAAGCCGTCGTGCTGACGGCGTTGTCCGGCCGCTACGGATTCCACCGCGACGAGCTGTACTTCGTCGCCGCGGGACGCCGGCCGGACTGGGGGTACGTCGACAACCCGCCGATCACGCCGTGGCTCGCGCGCGCGTCGACGGCGGTGTTCGGCGAGACGCCGAGCGGCCTGCGCGTGGTCGCGACCCTGCTCGGCATGGCGACCGTCGTGGTCGTCGCGCTGATCGCCCGCGAATTCGGCGGCGGCCGCGGCGTCCAGCTGTTCACCGCGATCGCGACGGCGTTGTCGTCCTACGTCCTGGTCGTGTCGCACATGCTGGCGACCAACTCCGCGGACGTGCTGCTGTGGTCGCTGATCGCGCTCTTCGGCCTGCGGCTGCTGCGCACCGGCGACGGCCGCTGGTGGCTCGCCGTCGGCGCCGCCGCCGGGCTCGGCCTGGCGAACAAGTGGCTCGTGCTGCTCCTGCTGTCCGGGCTCGGCGTCGGCGTGGCCGTCGCCGGCCCGCGCCGGGTGCTGCGGACCCGGTGGCTCGCGGCCGGCGTCGGGATCGCCGCTCTCCTAGCCGCGCCGGTGGTGGTCTGGCAGGCTTCGCACGGCTGGCCGATGCTCACCGTGGCCGGCGGGATCAGCGAGGACGACGGCGCCGAGAACCGCGTCCTGTTCGTGCCGATGCAGCTGGTCCTGCTCTCGCCGGTGCTGGTGCCGGTGTGGGTCGCCGGGCTCGTGCGGCCGTGGCGCGACCCCGGCCTGCGCTGGGCCCGCGCGCTGGCCGTCGCCTACCCGGTCGTCTGCGTCGAACTGCTGGTCGTCGGCGGCAAGCCGTACTACTCGGTGCCGTTGCTGCTGCCGCTGGTCGCGCTGGGCGCGGAGCCGGTGCTGCGGTGGCTGGGCCGGGGCGGCACGGTCCGGCGGGCGCTCACCGGCGCGGCCGCCGCGGTGTGCGTGGCCGTGTCCGTCCTCATCGGACTCCCGGTGGTGCCGGCGGCGGCGCTGAACGGCCCGCTGCTGGCGCTGAACAAGGAACCGGGCGAGCAGGTCGGCTGGCCGGACTTCGCCGGCAGTGTCGCGGGGGCGTGGCGGCGGATCCCGGACGCCGAGCGCGACACCGCGGTCATCCTGGCCGGCAACTACGGGGAAGCCGGGGCGCTCGAGCGCTACGGTCCCGAGCTCGGGCTGCCGCAGCCGTATTCGCCGCACATGTCGTACGCGGACTGGGGGCCGCCGCCGGACCGGCTGGTCGGCCCGGTGCTGCTCGTCGGCCGCGTCCGGCCCGGCTCGCCCGCGGCCCGGCTGATCACCGGCTGCCGCGCGGTCGGCAAGCACCACAACGCCGACGGCGTCGACAACGACGAGGACGGTGTCGTCCTTTCGCTGTGCACGCTCACGCGGCCGTGGTCCGAGGCGTGGCCCCAGCTGCGGCACTACTACTGAGCGGGGTTCGCGCTACCCTCGGGCGCATGGTGGCGAGGCGCACGGCGGTGGCCGTGGTGGGGGCGGGCCCGGCCGGACTCACGGTGGCGAACCTCCTGCGGCGCACGGGGATCGGCTGCGTGCTGCTGGAGGCGCAGAGCCGGGCGTTCATCGAACAGCGGCCGCGGGCCGGGTTCATCGAGGAGTGGGCGGTCCGCGGGCTCGAAGAGCGCGGTCTCGGCGAGCGGCTCGTGGCGCAGGCGCCGCGGCACGAGAAGTTCGAGTTCCGGTTCGCCGGGCAGCGGCACGTCTTCCGCTACGGCGACGTCACCGGGCAGCGGCATTTCGTGTACCCGCAACAGCTTCTGGTGACCGATCTGGTCGCGCAGTACACCGACGCGGGCGGTGACGCGGTTTTCGAGGTCTCGGACGTCGAACTGCACGACCTGACGTCGGACTCCCCCGCCGTCACCTTCCGGGCGGACGGCGCCGAGCACCGCATCGACTGCGACTTCGTCGCCGGCTGCGACGGCGCTCGCGGCATCTGCCAGGGCTACCTGCCCGCGGAATCGACCGTGAAAGCCCACCACGACTACGGAATCGGCTGGCTGGCCCTGCTCGCGGAAGCCCCGCCGTCCGCCGACGGCGTGCTGTTCGGCATCCACCCGCGCGGGTTCGCCGCGCACATGGCCCGCACGCCCACGGTGACGCGGTTCTACCTGCAGACCGCGCCGGGCGAGACCGAGGCGGACTGGTCGGACGAGCGAGTGTGGCGGGAACTGCACGCGCGGCTCACCGTGCCCGGCGGCGAGATCATCGAGGGCCGGCTGTTCGAGAAGCGGATCCTCGACATGCACAACTACGTCGTCGAGCCGATGTCGCACGGCCGGCTGCACCTCGCGGGCGAGTCGGCGCACCTGGTCGCCCCGATCGCGGCGAAGGGCATGAACCTCGCCCTGCACGACGCGTTCCTGCTGACCGACGCGTTCCGGGCGCACTACGCGGGCGACCCCGCGCCGCTGGCCGGCTACTCGGCCGCGTGCCTGCCGCTCGTGTGGCAGTACCAGGAGTTCTCGCTGTGGCTGTCCGACATCTTCCACCACACCGCGGCCGCCGGCGAGAACCCGTTCGCGGCGCGCATCGCCCAGGCCCGGATGCGCCGCCTGCTCGGTTCGCCCGCGGCCGCGGCGGCGTTCGCGGAGCTCTACGTCGGCAAGAACGCCGATTTCTGAGGCACGGCTGACGCTGTCAAGAAGAACAAGACTGCACTTTCCGCGAAATCGCGGGCACGCTCTCCGGCATGCACGAACTCGCCGCCGAGCAGGAGCACCTGAACGTCCTCTACGCCCGCCTCGACGTCCTCCGGGAAGAGGCGGCCGCCGCGCTCGCCCGCGGCCACGCGCCGGACGTGTGGCGGGCCGAGGTGGCCCGGCTGGCCGCGGTCGAGGACGGGCTGTGCTTCGGCCGGCTGGACCTGACCGGCGGCCGGCGCGTCCACATCGGACGGATCGGGCTGTTCGACGGCGACGAACCCCTGCTGGTGGACTGGCGCGCGCCCGCCGCCCGGCCGTTCTACACCGCGACCGCCGCCGCGCCGGGCGAAGTCGTCCGCCGCCGGCGGATCACCACCCGCGGCCGGACCGTCGTCGCCCTCGACGACGAACTGCTCGACCCGGACGCTCCGGGCGACGGGCTGGTCGGCGAGGCCGCGCTGCTCGCCGCGGTGACGGCCGGGCGCACCGGGCGGATGCGGGACATCGTCACGACGCTGCAGGCCGAGCAGGACCGGATCGTCCGCGACGACGCCCAGGGCGTCCTGGTCGTGCAGGGCGGCCCGGGCACCGGCAAGACGGCCGTCGCCCTGCACCGGGTCGCCTACCTGCTCTACACCCACGAACACCTGCGCACCCGCGGCGTGCTCGTCCTGGGCCCCAGCCGGGTGTTCCTCGACTACATCGGCCAGGTGCTGCCCGGCCTCGGCGAGCACCGGGTGGTGACGGCGACCGTGCCCGACCTCGTGCCCGGCGTCGTGGTCACCCGGGTGGACACCGCCCGGGAGGCCGCGCGCAAGGGCCGGGCGGCCATGGCGGCCCGCCTCGCCGAACGGGTCCGTGCCGCGGTGGCCGTCCCCGAGGACGCCGTGGCCGTCGAGTTCGAGCAGCAGGTGCTGCGGCTGGACCCGGCGGCGCTCCGCCGGGCCGTGCGGACGGCCCGGGAGACCGGGCTGCCGCACAACCAGGCCCGCCACGTGTTCCACCGGGAGGTGGTCACCACGCTGACCGGGGAACTGGCCGCCCGGATGGAGGCGGTGGTGTTCACCGAGACCGGCGAGGCGCTCGACGGCGGCAGTGCCGACGGCCGCCTCGGCGAGGCCGGACTGCGGGCCCTCGCCGCCGCGGGCGTGGTGCTCGGCCCGGAGGACGACGGCCCGCGCACGCTGCTCGACGAGGTCGACCGGGAGGCGTTGCGGACGGCTCTGCTCGCCGACGCCGGGGTCCGGGACGTGCTCGACGGGCTGTGGCCGCCGCTGACCCCGGCCGACGTGGTCGAGGGGCCGTGGAGCGCCGCGGACGTCCCGTTGCTGGACGAAGCCGCCGCGCTGCTCGGCACGAGTGTGCCGGTGTTCGGCCACGTCGTGGTCGACGAGGCCCAGGAACTGTCCGAAATGGACTGGCGGATGCTGGTGCGCCGCTGCCCGTCCCGGTCGATGACCGTCGTCGGGGACCTGGCCCAGACCGGGAGCGCGGCGGGGGCCACGTCGTGGGACCGGGTGCCGAAGCCGCACCGGCTCGCGCAGCTGACCATCGGCTACCGCACCCCGCGGGAGATCATGGAAGCCGCTGCGGAGGTGCTGGCCGTCCACCACCCGGCGTTGCGGCCGCCGACCTCGGTGCGGGCGAGTGGCGAGCCGCCGTGGCGGCAGGAGGCCGACGACGTGCCCGGTGTGCTCGCCGAGCTCGTCGGCGAGCACACCGAGGGGAAGCTGGCCGTCATCGCGCCGGCGGCCGGGGACCTGGCGGCCGCCCTCTCGCTGCGGCGGCCACCGGACCCGGCCGACGACGTGGTGGTGCTGACCCCGGCCGAGGCCAAGGGCCTGGAGTTCGACGCGGTGGTGATCGCCGACCCCGCCGCCGTCCTCGCGGCCGGCCCGCACGGCGCAGGCGACCTCTACGTGGCCATGACGCGGGCCACCCGGTCGCTCGGTGTCGTCCACCCCGGGCCGGTGCCGCGGGAACTGCGCTCCCTGGCCGAACGGCCGGTCAGCTCCAAGCGATCTTGAACACCCAGGTGTAGCGGCCCGCCTGCCGGGCCGCGGCCGGGACGTCGATCACCAGCGAGCCGTTCTCCACCGTCCAGTGCAGGTTCCCGCGGTACCCGAGCAGCGTCACCCGGTCACCGGCGCGGATCGGCACCGGCGCGGCCACCACCACGCGGCTGCCCGGCGCGGTCAGCGAGTGCACGTAGAAGGCCTCGTTCTGCTTGACCGTGAACCGCAGGTCGCCGAGCTGGGCCATCCGGGACCAGTACGTCGTGCCGTAGATCGCCTCGCCGTTGACCTTCAGCCACGCGCCCGCATCGCGCAGGTGCTTCTGCATGACGTCCGGGATCGTGCCGTCGAAGTCCGGGCCGATGTCGAGCAGGAAGTTGCCGTTCTTGGAGACGATGTCGACGAGCGTCCGGACGACCTCCTCCGCGGTCATGTAGCGGTCGTCGGGGGTGGCGCGGTTGTAGCCGTAGGAGAACGGGTCGAGGCCGCGGCTCGCCTCCCACTTGGCGACGACCGTGTTCGGGTACGTCGTGTACTCCGGGGTCGTGAAGTCGTGGTCGGGGATGCCGCCGCGGTCGTTGTAGGTGACGTCCTTGGGGCGCTTGCGGTTCTTCGCGCGGTTGAAGTACTCGGTGAGCACGGTCCGGCTGTCGTTGACGCCGCCGATGTCGAACCACAGGACGTCGGGGTCGAACTCCGAGATCAGTTCCAGGACCTGCGGCGCCTGGTAGTCGCGGACGAAGTCCTTCCCCGCGGTGTAGCCGGTGTAGGGCAGCGGTGCGCCGGTGTAGGGGTTGCGCGGCGCGTGGCCCATCCACGGGTTGTCCGGGTTGAACCACTCCGGCAGCGAGAAGTACAGGCCGTTGCGCAGCTGCGGGGTGTACTTCCGCGACGCGGTGAACAGCTCGTCGATGATGTTCCGCTTGGGCCCGAGCTTGACGGAGTTGCGGTCGCTGACCTTGGTGTCCCACAACGCGAAGCCGTCGTGGTGCTTCGACGTCAGGACGTAGTATTCGGCGCCCGCGTCCGCGATCAGCTTCAGCCACGTGCGCGGGTCGAACTTCGCCGCGGTGAACAGCGGGATGAAGTCGTCGTAGGCGAAGTTCTCGCCGTACTTCTGCTTGTGGTAGGCGTAGGTCGCCCCGTTCGGGTCCTGCTGGTTCTGCCAGTACCACTCCGCGTACTGCTGCCCCACCGGCGCCCACGCGGGCACGGCGTACACGCCCCAGTGGATGAAGATGCCGAACTTGCTGTCGTTGAACCAGTAGGGCGCGCGGTGTGCCGACAGGGAGGCGTCGGTCGGCCGGAAGTCCGGGACGCCGAGGGTGATCGGCACCTGCTGGGTGGCGAGCGTGCCGCGGCCGGCGGTGACGCGGATCTGGCCGTTCGTCGTGGTCCCGGGCGGCACGGACGCGTTCGGGGCCAGGCCGAGCCGGACCGTCGCCTGCTCCCCCGGCGCCAGCGCGCGGATGGCCGCGGGCACGGTCGTCCGGCCGCCGGGGACGTCGACGGTGACGCTCACCCGGTCGCCCGCGCCGAGCCACACGGTCCCGGCGTTGACGATGGTCGCTTCGGCGGCCTGCGGGCCGCCGTCGGTCAGCAGGTTCGCCGTCGACCGGCCGTCCAGGACCAGCGCCGAGCGGCCCACGGCGACCGGCTGGAGGGTGAGGGCGAAGACGTGCAGGCTGGAGACGTTCGGCGCCGGGTTCGCCGTCGTGGGCAGGGTCAGCGCGACGGCTTCGCGGGCGGGGTCGATCCAGACCTGGCCGGTGGCCAGGGAAACCGGGTTGTTGTCGACGACGCCGCCGGGTGCGTAGCGGAACGGCGAGACGAGCGCGCCGCTGCCGGTGTACCAGTCGGGGCCGGAGAGGGATCCGGTGCTCGTGCTGCCGTCGGCGTAGTGCACGGTCGCCGGGCCGCCGGTGGCGCCGTAGCTGGCCGCGACCAGGAAGTACGCGACGAAGTACCGGCCCTTCGGCAGGTCGATCCGCTGGCCGGTGGCGGCGATGTTGTTCTTGGCTCCGGCGGCCGCGGACCCGAGCTCGAAGGGGACGCCGCCGGCGGTGACGGTCTGCCCGGCGGGCACGTGCTCGGCCGGGAAGGTGTAGCCGGAGCCGTCGAAGTCGCCGCCGGTGGCCGACGCGCTGTCGATGCCGTCGTTGCCGAACCAGGCGTCGAGGGCGACCGGGACGGGCGGCGGGGGCGGGACGATCGGGGTTTCCGGGCGGTCGGGAGCGGCGTCGACCGGGACGCCGGCGCCGGCCGGGGTGTGGCCGGCCACGCCGAGCGCGACGGCACCTCCCAGGGCGATGCCGAGGGCTTGGCGGCGGGGGAAGGTCGGCACTGAACCTCCAGAGATCGGATGACTACGGCGGATTTGCGACAAATTCCACCCACAATGGGCACACCTGTCGCTAGCGGAACTGATTCATCCGATGAATGACCCTGCTCGTTGGCCTCCGCTCTGTCAAGGGGCCATTCGGCGCGATCGTGGTGAACCGGGTTCGTGTTCGCCGCGTATCCCTAGGTAACGAGCTGCAGCACTCGCCGCCAGGACCCAGCCGCACCGAAAGGCCAGACCGATGTCCACCGATTCGAACGCGCTGAGCCGCCGCGCGATCGCCATGCTCAAGGCGATCGCCGACGGGCGCGCCGAGCTCCGCTGCAGCTGCGAACCCGACCTCCGCGTGGACGGCCTGTCGTGCTGCGACCAGAACACCGCCCACGACCTCGCCCGCGCCGGCCTGGTCAGAGCCACCCGGCTCGTCGCCCCCGGCCAGTGGGCGCCCGCCGAACTGACCGAAGCGGGCCACCGCGCCCTGACCGGGTTGCCCGCCGCCGCGGCTTGAGCCTCCCGCTCACCCAAGACCGTGAAGGCCACCTCGCGCTCGTCGAGGTGGCCTTCACGGCGTTCGGACGTCCTCGGCCGAGAAACCCCCGAGAGGGCTGAACCGGCGCGGGCCGGCGGCCGTGCTTTGGGTGAGGGCGTCTCGCACACGCCCTCCGGGGTCGCCACGACGCAACGATCCGGGCCAGCCTCCGCCCGATCGGGACCGGGCACCCCGGCGAGCGGCCGTCGCGGCAACGGCCACCTCGCGCGGGCCCGTCCGGCATCCCCAGAATCCCGGACGGGCCCGCCCCTTTTCCCGACGGGCGCTGTCGCGGATCTTGTCCGGTACCTCACCTGATCAGCGGTCACCGTCCCGCGAACCCACGCGCGACGGTGGGGACATGCGACGTTTCGTGGCCGTGAGCGCGGCCGTCCTGGCGGGCATCGGACTCCTCACGACCCCCGGGAGCGCGAACCCGGGCAGTGCGCATTCGAGAAGTGCCGTCCCGAACGTCGCCCAGCACGCGGTCGGCGGCTGGGTCGGCACCTGGGCCGCGGCGCCCGCGGCCGCCGTCGCGAACACGCCGGACGGCTACCCGGGCTACTCGATCCGCAACGTCGTGCACACCAGCGCGGGTGGTGGCCGCGCCCGCGTCCACCTGTCGAACGCCTTCGGCGCCGCTCCCCTGACCTTCGGGCACGTCACCATCGCGGTCCAGGGCACCGGGCCGGACGCCGTGCCGGGCACCCTGCGGTCGCTCACCTTCGGCGGCGCCCCGAGCGTCGTCGTCCCGGCCGGCGCCGAAGCCTTGAGCGATCCGGTGAGCCTCCGGATCCCCGCCGACACGAACCTGCTCGTGACCACGTACGTCCCCGCGAAATCCGGGCCGGTGACCTACCACCCGGCCGCGGCGCAGACGTCGTACTTCACCCGCAACGGCGACTTCGCCGCCAGCGAGTCCGGCACCCCCTACACCGAGCAGACGTCGGTGTGGCACTACGTCACCGGGGTCGACGTCCAGGGCGGCGCCGAAGCTTCGATCGTGACGCTCGGCGATTCGATCACCGACGGCGTCGGCTCGGTCTCCGGCGCCAACCACCGGTGGCCGGACTACCTCGCCGACCGCCTGCACGGCCGCTTCGGCGTGCTCAACGCCGGCATCAGCGCCAACCGGCTGCTGCTCGACGTCCCCGGTTCCGGCGCCGGCCAGAACGCGCTCTCCCGCTTCGACCGCGACGTCCTCAGCGTCGGCGGCGTGCGGACGCTCATCGTGCTGGAGGGCATCAACGACATCCAGCAGGACCCGCACCAGACCGACCCGGCCGCGATCACCTCGGCGTACCGGCAGCTGGTGGCGCAGGCGCACGCGCGCGGCATCCGGGTCCTGGGCGGCACGCTCACGCCGTTCAAGGGCTGGCGCGTGTACGACGACACCCTCGAAGCGACCCGCCAGGCGGTGAACGGTTTCATCCGCACCGGCGGGGTCTTCGACGGTGTCGTCGACTTCGACGCCGCGGTCCGCGACCCGGCCGACCCGCTCCGGATGCTCCCGGCCTACGACTCCGGCGACCACCTCCACCCCGGCGACGCGGGTTACGAGCGGATGGCCGCCGCCGTCCGGCTCGACCGGCTCTGATCCCGCGGGATGAACAGCACCGCGACCAGACTGAGCACCGCCACGGCCACCAGGTAGAGCGAAACCGAAAGCGAAGTGCCCGTGGCGGTCTGCAACGCCGTCGCGATCAACGGCGCGAAACCCCCGCCCAGCACCGCACCCACGGCGTAGGAGAACGAAGCCCCGCTGTAGCGGTAGCGCGGCTCGAACAGCTCCGCGAACAACGCCGACTGTGGCCCGTAAGTGGCGCCCAGGCCGATGTTGAGCACGACCACCGCGACGATCAGCCACACCGTCGCCTTGGTGTCCACCAGCAGGAAGAACGGGATCGGCCAGACCACCAGGAGCACCGAACCGGCCAGGTACACCGGTTTCCGGCCGACGCTGTCCGACCACGCGGCCGAGGCGAGGATGCTCACCAGCCACGTCACACTGCCGACGATGACGACGACCAGCAGCGTGGTGCGGTTGATCTTGAGCACCGACGTGCCGTAGGACAGCAGGTAGGCCAGGAAGATGTACCCGATCGCGGTGTTGGCGATGAAGCTGCCGGAGGCGACCAGCACTGCCCGCGGCCGCTCGCGCAGCACCTCGACCATCGGCCGGCTGCTGCGTTCCTCCGCCTCCCGCAGCCGCTTGAACACCGGGCTTTCCTCGATCCGCAGCCGGATCACCAGGCCGACGCCGACGAGCACGATGCTCGCCAGGAACGGCACCCGCCACCCCCACGACGCGAACTGGGCGTCGGTCAGCGCGCGGCCGAGGACGAAGAACATCAGCTGCGCCAGGATCAAGCCGGCCGGGACGCCGATCTGCGAGAACGCACCGTACCGCCCGCGGCGGTCCTCGGGCGCGTGCTCGACCGCCATCAGCGCGGCCCCGCCCCATTCGCCACCCGCGCTCAACCCCTGCAGCAACCGCAGGATCAGCAGCAGGATCGGCGCCCAGACACCGATTGCGGAGTACGTCGGCAGCAATCCGACGCCGACCGTGGCGAAGCCCATCAGCAGCAGCGACAGCACCAGCATCGCCTTGCGGCCGACGCGGTCGCCGAAGTGGCCCCAGAGGATGCCGCCGACCGGGCGGGCCAGGAAGCCGACGCCGAGCGTCGCGAACGCCGCGAGCGTCCCGGAAGCGGGCGACAGCGTCGTGAAGAACAGCTTGCCGAACACCAGCGCCGTTGCCGTGCTGTAGATGAAGTAGTCGTACCACTCGATGGTGGTCCCCACCGCGCTCGCCACGGCGACCCGCCGCAAGGGCCGGGCCGCGACCGCGCGGCCGGTCACGAGCCGGCTAGTGCTGGGTCGGCGGCAGCGACCAGGTCGTCCACGAGCAGGTCCATCAGCAGCCCGTCGTGCCAGCTGCCGTCGGGACCGCGCTCGTAGGACCGCATCGTGCCGACCGGCCGGAAGCCGAGCGACGCGTAGAGCCGGATCGCCGCCTCGTTGCCGGCCGCGGGGTCGATCACCAGCCGGTGGTGCCCGCGCACCGTGAACAGGTGCTCGGCCAGCGTGCGGATGGCGTCCGAGCCGAGGCCGCGGCCCTGGAAGTCCGGGTGCACGGCGATGTCGATCCCGGCGTGGCGGTACTGCGGATCGGCTTCCTCGAAGGCGAGTTCGATGCCGATCACGGCGGTGTTCCCCACGTCGTCGTACTCGATGGCGTAGGTCGTGGTGCCTTCGTCGGGGTCCAGTAGATAGGACACCTGGGCGGCCACCGGCTCCTCGGCGTCGGCCCACCAGCGGGCGACTTCGGGGTGCGACAGGATCTCCTCGAACCGGGCGGCGTCCGGGGCGGCAGCTGGCCGCAGCCGGACACGGCTTCCGGTGATCAGGCCGGTCATCGGCCCAGTGTCGCCCGCACGGGCGCCCGCTGTCGAGACCCCGAAAGGACCGCTCAGGCGTAGACGGTGACCACGTCCTGGCCGGCACCGGCCGCCTTGCGCAGGGCCGCGAGCACGTCGTCGATCACCTCGGCGTCGTCCTCGTCCAGGTCACCGGGCCGGTCGTCGCCCGCCTTCGCGAAGGCTTCCTCGAGCTCCCCGGCCAGCACGAACCCGACCATCGGGTAGTCGTACCAGACGATCCCTTCGAAGTTCCGCGAGATCAGGTGGTCGGCCACGTCGGCGCCCAGCAGCCCGGCGAGGACGCCGTCGAACAGCTCCTCGCGGAACCGGTCGCCGCCCGAAGAGGAGTGCCCGGTGCGGCCCACCTCCTCGCCCAGTTCCATGGCCGTGCGGGCGACGACGTCCGCCACCTCCGGCGTCGGCTCGCCGCCGCCCGCGTCGCGGAACGCCGCCACCACCGGGTCGGCGGCCACGCGCGCCCGGAACTCGTCGAACGACATCGCGCGGAAGACCAGCGCGTAGCTCATGCCCCTACTCCCCGTAGCCCGGCGTCACCTTGACGACCGCCTTGCCGTCCGGCCCGACCGTCGTGTTGACCGGAACGTACTTCACCGGCGGGTGGCCGTTGTGAATGGCGTTCCAGATCGACGTCCCGACCTCGCCACGGCCGTCGTAGGTCGCGTTCTCCGGCTTGCTGTTCTTCATGTTCGCGGCGACGTCCTTGAGGTACTCCGTGCTGCCCTGGTCCATCCGGTGGTCGTTGGGCCGCTGCGCGGGCGGCACCGGGTCACCGGTGTTCGGGTCGAACTTCTGCACGCGGCCGTGCATCGGGCCGCCGGTCAGCGTCGACCCGTTGCCCTTCGCCTCGACGACGTGCAGGGTCTTGCCGTCCCAGTAGGCGACGTCGGCGACGTTGTTGCCGTTGAAGGCGACCGCGTTCGGCCACGGCTCGCCCGGCTTGGTGCCGTACTTGCCCGCCGGCAGCGGGTTGGCCTTCGTCGGCGTGATCATCTCGAGGTCGTCCTTGCCGGTGGTCTTCTTCAGGTAGTCGTGCGCCCCGGCCTCGCCGACGTCCTCGGACCGCTTGACCTTCGTCTTGCCCTCGTCGTCCTTCAGGCGCCTGCCGAGCGGGTTGTCCGGGTCGTCCTTCGGGAAGTTCTTGTACTTGTCGATCGCCGGGTCCTTGAGGTCGTCGTTGACGATGTCCCCGGGCTTGTAGTCCTTGCCGGTGTTGGGCTTCTTGTTCGAGCCGGACCCGGAGGCCTGCGTCGAGTCGTCCTCGGAGCGCTTGCGCTTCGGGACCCGGTCGTCCTTGACCTTCCCGCACGGCGACACCGTCGGCGCCAGGCCGAGCGGGTCGGCCGCGACGAGCGGGTTCGCCACGTACGCGACCGGGTTCGGCGCCGGGTCGAGGCCCAGCGGGTCCGGGCTGAGGTACCGGCCGGTCGCCGGGTCGTAGTAGCGGTAGACGTTGTAGTGCAGGCCGGTCTCGGCGTCGCGGTACTGACCGGGGAAGCGCAGCGGCGTGCCGCCCGGGTCCGCCAGGTCGGTGCCCCACAGGTCCGCCTGGCCGCGCCACAGCAGCGCCCCGGCCGCGTCGACGAGCTCGATCGGTGTGCCCACCTGATCGGTGACGACGGTGGCCAGCCGCCCGGCGGCCAGCTGCGCCAGGGGTTTGCCGTCGTCCGGGTGGTACTCCCAGGTGGTGACCCGCGGACCGGTCTGCTCCTCGACGAGGGTGGTGCCGTCCCAGGTGAACAGCACCTGCTCGGCCACCACCGGGGCGCCGCCCGGCCCGGCGACGATCCGCTGCTTGGCGGTGCGCCGGCCGAGCGGGTCGTAGCGGTAGCGCCAATGGCTGCCGTCCGGGGTGACGACGCCGGTGAGCCGGCCGAGGGCGCTCCAGGCGTACTGCCAGACCGCGCCCGAGGCGTCCCGGCGGGACACGAGCCGGCCGTGGGCGTCGTACTCGTAGGCCGCGGTGTCCGAGGCCGTCAGCCGGGTGCCGGTGTAGAACCGGCGTTCCCGGGCGGTGCCGGTGATGTTGCCCGCGCCGTCGTAGCGGTACTGCTCGGCGCGGTTCGGGCCGGTGACCGCGGTGACCCGGCCGGCGGCGTCGAGCTGGTAGCGCACCGGGCCGGTCGCGTCGTCGTCGACCCCGGCGAGCTCGCCGTCGGGCCGGTAGTCGTACCCACGGGCGTGCACCCGCCGGCCGGCGACCGTGACGGTCTGCCCGGTGAGGCGCTCCCCCGCGTAGGCCTGTTCGAGCACGACGTCGCCGAAGACGCGCCGGGTTTCCGCCCCGCCGTCGTGCCCGAAGCGGATCGACTGGCCGGCGGTTTCCAGCGCGACCGGGACGCCGTCCGGGTCGAAGCGCCACACACTGTCCACTCCGGACGGTGTACGGCGGTGCACGACGTGGTTTTCGTCGTCGTAGCCGAAGGAAACGGTCCGGCCGTCGACGGTGTGGGCGAGGACGCGGCCGGAGTCGTCGCG
Organism: Amycolatopsis sp. 505; assembly: GCF_031625235.1. NCBI lineage: Bacteria > Bacillati > Actinomycetota > Actinomycetes > Pseudonocardiales > Pseudonocardiaceae > Amycolatopsis > Amycolatopsis sp. 505. The sequence continues at coordinate 874,956 of NZ_JACKQP010000003.1, read as the reverse complement.
CTCGATGTCCACGCGGGACTCGGCGTTCGCCGCGGTGGCGAGCCGGCCGACCGGGTCGTGGGCGAACGTCGTGAGCTCGTCGGCCGTGCGGCGGGAGACCACGTTGCCGAGCACGTCGTAGCCGTACTCGACGACCAGGCCGCCGGATTCCGAGCGCACCAGCCGGCCCGCGGCGTCGTGGGTGTAGCGGGTCACGCGGCCGTCGAAGTCGGACTCGGCGGCCAGGCGCCCGGCCGGGTCGTAGCTGTAGTGCCAGGTCAGCCCGGCCGGGTTGGTCACCGCGACCAGGCGCAGCTCGGTGTCGTAGGTGTAGGCCGTCCGCGCGCCGGTCGGGTCGGTGACCGCGGTCAGCAGGTCGAACGGGCCGTACTCGCGGGCTTCGGCCTGGCCGAGCAGGCCGGTGTGGCCGAGTTCGTTGCCCTGCCGGTCGTAGCGCCACACCTCCTGCGCGCCGGACGGCGTCGTCCGGGCCAGCAGCTTCCCTTCGACGCTCCAGCGCACCGCGGACCGCCCGCCCGCGGCGTCGACGACGGCCTTCGGGCGGCCGAACAGGTCGGTGCCGTCGCCGCGCTCGCGCACCCGCTCGCCCGTGGCCGCGGCGGGCTCTTCGGCGACGGGCGCCGTCTCGTCCGTGCCGTCGGCGATGCCGAGCAGCGTCGTGTACGGGTCCGGCGCACTGCCCGCCGGGTAGTGGCGGCGCCAGACGCGGCCGGCGGCCTCGACCGCGATGTCGAGGGCGCCGTCGAGGTGCCGGGTGACGGCGACGCGGCTGCCGTCGGGCCGCACGACCGCGCGCAGTGCGCCGGCCTCGTCGTGCTCGAACAGCGTCGTGTGGCCGAGCGGGTCGGTCCGGCTCCGCATCCGGTCGTAGCGGTCCCAGGTGTAGCCGGTGACCGCGCCGAGCGGGTCGACGTCCCGCACGAGCTGGCCGAGCTCGTTGAAGTGGTGCTCGCTGGTGTGGCCGAGCGAGTCGGTGAACCGGGTGACCCGCTGCGCGCTGTCGTAGGCGAACCGGCCGTCGAGGAACCCGCCGTCCCCGACGGTGACCACGCAGCGCCCGCCGGCGTCGTAGACGTAGCGGTACCAGACGCCGTTGCGGTCGTGCCAGCCGGTAATCCGGCCGGCGTCGTCGTACTCGAACCGGACCGGGGTCTCCGACGAGTCGACCACCGCGACCAGCCGCCCGCGCGGGTCGTAGTCGTAGCGGACGGCGCGGACGCGGTAGCCGGTGTCGCCGTCGACGACGTCCACCGCCACCACGCGGCCGCGGTCGGTGGTGAGCGCGACCTCGTAGCCCGCCGAGTGCGTCAGGCGCGAGGGCTCGCCGGAGGGCGTGTAGGCGCACTCGATGACGGCACCGGTGGCGTCTTCGACGCGGTCCAGGGGCTGCAGCGCGGCGCCGCGGCCGGGCAGCGGCGCGAAGGTGAGCGTGCGCCGGGCCAGGGGGTCGTGCAGCGTGTAGCCGGTCGCCGTGCGGGTCAGTGGCCGCCGCGGGCCTTCCAGCGGCAGCACCGCGACCCCGGGTTCGGCGTGCGGGTAGACCAGGACCAGGCCGTCGGCGGAGAAGTAGCAGACGTGCTCGTCGTCGAGCTCCAGCCGCTGGTCCACAGTGGACGTCCAGGTGGGACCGAACCACTGACCGGCCCGGTAGGACGAGATGTGCGTCCGGTCGAGCACGAGCGGGAGCGGGTCCGGCAGTTCGAGGTCGCGCTGCTCCAGGATGACGTCGCCGTTGGCGACGTCGACCGGGTCGGACTTGCAGACCCGGTCGTCCGGGCCGACGCCGCGGTCGCGCGGGTTGTCCGGCTTGTTCGAGCCGCCCTTGCCGCTGTCGCCCTTGCCCCCGCCCGACGGCGTGGTCGAGCCACCGCCCGGAGAGGAATCCGGGCCCTTCGGGTTGTCGTCGGGGCCTTTGGAGCCCGGCGGCGGGTCGGTCTTCGGTGGCGGGTCGCCTTTGGCGCCGGAAGTGCTGGTGCCGTCGCCCTTCGCCCCCGAGGTCGTGGTGCCGTCGCCGTCGCCTTTGCCCTTGGGGCCGCCGATGTCCTTCGGCCCGCTCTTGATGTCGGTGTGCTTGGGCGGTGGCGCGGTCTTGCCCGGCTTGATCTTCCGCAGCGCTTTCGCCGCGTCTGAGAACAGGTCCCCGGCGCGTTTGAGCAGCGGAACCAGCGCCTTCAACGCCGTCACCAGCCGCTTCACCAGGTCGGCGATCTTCGACGCCGTCTTGGCAACGGCGTTGATCACCTGCGGCACGACCCAGGTCATGCCGATGCCGAGGGTGAACAGCACCTGCAGCGCCCAGCTGATCAGGTGCCCCACCAGCTCCGCGATGATATCCCGCACCAGCGCCCGGACCGCGGCCACGACCTCACCGGCCGTCTTGACCCCGCTGGAAGCGCCTTCGCAGCCCTTCTGCGCGGTCTCCAGCAGCGTCACCGTGTCCTGCGCCCGCTGCCGGTAGGTGTCGGCCGCGGCACCGGTCCAGGACACGGTGTCGGCCTTGACCATGCCGGTCAGGTCCTCGCCGACGCTGCCCAGCTCGGTCGCGATGTTCTTCCACGTCTCCGACTGCGCGGCGATCTCATCGGCGTTGCCGGTGAGGCCGTTGAGCGCTTCCTTGAGCGGCCCGACGTGTTCCATCAGCCAGCCGACCCCGGCGGCCAGGATCGCCCCGAACGGGTCCATCGCCATCGACAGCGCGTCCAGCGCCGTCCCGACCGAACCCAGCGCGACCGACGCCCAGTCCCCGCTCTCGATGGCCGACTTCAGATCGTTCGCCGACTCCAGCAGCGAAATGCCCGAATACGCCTTGGTGGAATCCTTCGTCTCCGCGACCAGCGGATTCACCACGGATTGTTGTCCTCGTCGTCGGAAGTGGCAGGCCGCCGCGGCGGCTGCGGGGCACCGGGGGCGGGCGGGGTCGCCGCGCCACCCGCGGGGGCCGGGGGCACCGGCGCGGGCGGGGTGGGCGGCTGCTCGTCCGGTTCGTCCGGGTCGGGGAACCGGCCCCGCAGGTTGTCGAGCAGCAGGCCACGGGTTTCGCGGTCTTCGTCGCCGAGCTGCTCGGCCATCACCCCGGCGACGCGGTCGGCGATGCCGGACTGCGCCCGGCGCATGGTCGTCAGGATCTGCCGCGAGAGCTCTTCGAGGGGGAACGACTTGACCTTGTTCGAGAACGTCAGGTCGGTGACGGTGCCGTCCGCGCCGACGGTCACGCTGACCGCGCCGTCGGAACTGGTCGCGGTCAGCCGCAGCCGTTCGGTCTGCTCCTGCGCCGCCTGGTACCGCTGCGCCTTCGCGGCGAACCCGGCCGCCCAGTCGTCCATCCGGCGGATCGTCTCGTCGGGGTCCCGCATGAGGTCCCCCAGCCCGTTCGGACCCGTCATGCGTTGGACCTCGCTTCCACTGCACGCGGCGAAGCCGCGAGCTGACGCTCGAACGGCTGCGCGTTGGCTTCTTCGCCTTCCCGGTAGGACTTCGCGGCCGCCGTGACGTTGTCCGCCAGCCCGCGCACGCCTTCCGCGGACGCGGTCAGCGCGTCCTTCGCCTCCTCGTTGGTCGGCCGGATGATCGGCGGGAGGAAGGCGCACAGCAGCCCGTAGGCGTGGTCGGACATCGCCGTGTCGGCCGCCGAGCTCGCCGTGTTGAGCCGGTCCACCAGGCTCTCGACGTGACTCGCGTGCGCGACCAGGTCGTCCGGTTCGACCTCGAAACCGGGAGCCGTCACGGGCGTCACTTCCAATCCTGGTTCTTCCAGTCGCCGATCACCGGCGGTGCGACCGCCTGCTCGCCCGCGAAGAAGTTCGGGTCGTCGCTTTCGAGGTAGTCGGCTGCCTTGTGTTCCTTGTCGTCTTCCTTCTTGCCCCCGCGGCCGGCCCCCATGCCGCCCATGCCCGGGGAGCCCGCGGCACCGGCCGCACCGCGGCCCGACATCGCGTTGCGCGCCGCCGCCGCTTCGGCTTCCGCGGCCGCGCCGGACGCGGCACCGCCGCTGAGGTTGCCGGCACCGCGCAAGCCTGCGCCACCGGCGCCGGACCCACCGGCCCCGGAGCCGCCGATCCCGCCGAGCGAGCCACCGCCGCCACCGCCGCCGCCGGGGATGCCGCCGAGCCGGCTGGCGATGCTCTCGCCGTTGATGCCGCCGCCGCGGCCGATGGTCGGCATCTTCGCCCCGCCGGGGGTGTTGAGGCCGCCGGTGCCGGTGGGCAGCCCGGTGAGCGGGTCGATGCCGGGCGGGGTGAACCCGGGGATCGGGCCGCCGCCGCGGACGGTCCCGCCGCCCCCGGAGACGTCCGGGATGTTCGGGATCGACGGCGGTGTGAACCCGCTGCCGCCACCGGTACCCCCGCCGCCCGGGATGCCGGAGGGCGTGAAGCCGGAGGACGTCGTCGAGTCGTCGAAGTGCGGCAGCGACGAGCCGGGGATGCCGGCGCCGCTGAAGTTGCCGCCACCGGGGCCGTTCGGGGCCTCGAAGTTCGGCGGGGTGAAGCCCGCACCACCGGAGCCGCCCGCACCGCTGCCACCGCCGGGGATGCCACTGCCTGAATTGCCACTGCCTGAATTGCCACTGCCGTCGCCGCCCGCACCCGGGATGCCACTGCCGGAGAAGCCGGACCCTCCGGCGCCGCTGCCGTCGCCCGGGATGCCCGCGCCCACGGCACCACCGGCGCCGAGGCCGGCGGCGTTCACGTCGGCCGGGGTGCTCGCGGCATCGGGCAGCCGCCGGCTTCCCGCCAGCAGCGGCTGCACGTCACCGCCCGCCCCGGCGCCGCCCCGCGCGACGACGTTCTGCCTGGTCGCGGTCGCGGTCGGCAGCTTCGGCGGGGCCGGGAACCGCGGGGTGGCGACGGCGGCGCCGATGGTCTCGTCGTACTGCGTCATGATCTGCGCGGCGTGGTCCCGCGCGGCCTGCTGCGCCCGGTAGGTCTGCATGGCTTCGCCCGCGGCCGCCGCGTACTGGATCGGGTCGGTCATCGACATCAGGCGCTGGTTGGTCGACTGCAGGTCGAACTGGACCGGCGGGTTCGCGACCATCTGCCGCTGGGTCTCGTTGAGCGCCTGGGAGTGGATTTCCTGCTGCCGCCCGGCGAGCGTGGCGCCCTGCGCGGTCGCGCCGAGCCACTTGCCGACACCGGCGAGGTGCTCGCGGACGGCGTCACCGGCGTCGCCCTGCCAGTTGTTCGTGCTGGCGTTGATCGCGTCGGCCAGCGTCTTCTGGTGCGTGCCGAGGTCGTTGCCGACCCGGACCCACTCCTCCGAGGTTTCCGCGACGGTCGCCGGGTTGGCGTCCTGCGTGATGGCCTCGTTCATCTGCTCGTGGCTGGCGTTGTTCCACAGGGTGCGCGGCGCCCCGCCGTTCTCCCGCATGGTGAGGCCCTCGTCGAGGCCGTGCTTGGCGTCGTTGAGGTGCTGCTGGTAGAGCTCCTGGATCTTCTTGTCGCGCAGCACCGGGTCGACGACCGGGCCGAGCCAGCCGGCCCGGATCTCGTCGTCGATCTGCTTCGTGGCCATCTCGCGGATCTCGTCACCCGAGGGCGACTTGTCCGTGGTCAGCGGCCCGACGTAGTACTTCGACGACGAATCGGCGGTCACGTCGTAGAGCGGACTGCGCGGGTCGTAGTCCGGCGACGACGGGTCCGAGACGGACTCGGCGGTGGGTGCCACGGTCTCCCTCAGCTCTGGTCGGCGGTCGGGAGCGAGGTCAGCGTCGTGCGCGTGGTCTCTTCCCGGGACTTGTAGTTCTTCTTGGCCAGCTTGATGGCTTCGATGTAGGTCGGGAACTCCTGCCGCGCGGCCTGCAGCTGGGTGACCAGGCCGTGCTCGTCGGCGGCGGTGCTGACCATGTGCGCGGACACCCACTGCCCGGTGGCGGTGCGGCTCATCGCGGGCGCGTCGTGCAGCCGCTGCAGGTTGGCCCACCGCTGCTCGAGCGACTCGAGCACGCCTTCGAGGGCCTCGATCAGCTGGTTGCCGGTGGTGTCGTCGATGGCGAAGCCACCGGTCTGCGCCAGCCGCTTGAGCTGCGCCCCGGCGAGCCCGACCCGCACGGCGGCCATGGCCTTCGCCTCGGGGGTGGCCGCGCTCTGCATCTGCATGGTGGCCTGGATGGCCTGGGCCGCCGCGGCGGTCTCTTCCGTGGTCATGACTGCTCCTCCCCGATCAGTAGACGGCCGCGATGGCGTCGCGGATGGCGCGCGCGAGATCGGCCCGCCCGGCGGGCACGTAGTCCGCGGTGAGTTCCCCGCCGTCGCCGGTCCGGGTGTGCACGAGGTACCGGCCATCGGCGGTGTCGAGCCAGCTCAGCGGCTCGCTGGCGACGCGTTCCCCGCGCCGGCCCTGGGCGCTGACGGCAATGTGCCCCCCACCCAGCCGAGGTTCGGCCAGCACCCGTTCGAGCACGGCGACATCGGACGGTTTCGGAGCCGGCGGCCGCCGCCCGGGCCGCACGACGGCCTTGACCTCGATCATGCCGAAGGCATCGGTCTCTTCTTCGTCGAACTCGGCGTCGGCGATCCGCTTGGCGGCCATGGCGGAGACCTCCCGCCCGGCGGCCCGGTGCACGGTGTGCCGCCCGGTGCTGGCGGCGGGAGCCGGCGGAAGCACCCCGGTGACGACCTCGACGAGGTCTTCGTCGGCGAACAGCGAGAACAGCAGTTCATCGGTGTCGGCGGACTGCGTGATCCCGAGAGCCTGGGCACCATCGCTGACGACGAGGACGGCCACATCGGCCCCCAGCCCATCGATCCCGCTGACGGCCACGGAGATCCGCGGTTCGGCAAGCAGTTCGAAGGCGGTCCGCACGCCGGGGTGCAGCTCACCGGAGACGGACAGACGCCGCTCCTCGAGCTCGTCGTAGACCTGCCGGGCAATGTGCACGAACCGCACGGGATCGGACGGCAGGTTCCCGGCCCGGAGCGGGTACCGCCGGACATCGCCCCCGGTAGCCCGCCCGACGACGAGTGCTTCGAAGACCTCGAGGACGAACTCGAACCGCTCCGCCATTTCCCCTCGCCGGATCCTTTTCGTCAAACCTTCAAGCAAGTTCCCTGATGAACATTAGCAGTGCGGCCGCACCGGGGGTCGCGACCGCCACCCGGATGCCCGAAAGACCACGCTCCGCTGGCCCGGGCGGGCAAGGGGATGTCGCCCGATGGAGTGGTGGGGCGCTCGTTCGGGGGCCGGGCTGCTGGCGGGTTGCTCGGCCGCGGAGGGCGGCCGGACGGTGGCGAGCTCGGGCGGCGAGCAGCGAGGGCGGCGATTTACGCTGGCAGGGGCTGTGCTTTTAGGTCGCAGTGGCGGGATGGTCGGTCCGATCGGGGATACCGCTGGGTGGGACAGAGGATGGAGGGCCCGACGCCGAGCGCGGCGAGGCCGGGCCGAGCTTCGGCACGGTTTGGGCACGGCGGCACGACGGCAGGGAAGGTCGCGCAACGCTGGGCCGAAGTTGCACGCCGGCGACGAGACCGCGCGCGATGGAGAGAGGTCGCGCGACGGCGGGCGCGGTCGCACGGCGACGGCGAGCTCGCGCGGCCGAGGTTGCACGGCGGCGGGCGAGGCTGCGCAGCGATGCGGCGAGGTTGCGCGGGGTGCAAAGTTTGCGCGACGGTGGGAGCTGCACGGTGGCGGGCCGAGATTGCACCGCAGCGGAGGAAAGGTCGCGCGCCACGGCGGACGGGATTGCGCGGCGATGGGCGAACTGTGCAGCGACGGAGCGAGGTTCCGCGGCGACGAGGCGAGGTTCTGCGGCGATGGGCGAGGCTGCACGGCAATAGGGCGAGATTGCGCGGCGATGGGGTGCAGGTGCGTGGCGTTTGCGGGCGGGGGTTGTGGGTGTAGGCCCGTAGCCGTGTGGCTGCGGGCCTTTCCCGTTGTTCGTTGGCTCAGGCTGCGAATGGGAGGGGTTCGTGAAGGTTGTTGCGCCGGGGTTTTCGGCGCCGGTCGAGGAACGTGGGTGGGAGGAATTCGGGCAAGCCGTCGGGAGCGATGCGAACTTCCCAGCCTGAGCGGTGCAGCAGCCGATGGTGGTGGGCGCACATCAACACCAGGTTGTTGAGATTGGTCGGGCCACCGTCGGCCCAATGCCGGATGTGATGGCCCTGGCAGTGGCGTGGTGGGCGGTGGCAGCCGGGGAAGGCGCAACCTCGGTCTCGTAGGAACAACGCCCGGCGGAGTCCGGCGGAGATGAGGCGGCGGAGGCGACCCAGGTTGAGCGGCTCACTCTTCGCACCCAGCACGGCGGAGATGATCATGGCGTCGCAGGCGTGGACCCGGGCTTCGGCGGCGGTCATGGTCCCGGTGTCGCCGAGCGTGGCCTGACCGGTGCCGGACTGCAGGTCGGTGAGGGAGACCGCGACCATGACGTGAGCCCGTTCCCCGGCCTGCATCGGCAAATCCGGGGAATTCAACGCCAGGTCGACCGCGTCGGAGAACGCATCGCCGTAACGCTGCGGCATCGCACGGTGGTCGGGGCCGTCGTCACCGGTGCGGCGCTCCGCCAGCGCATCGAGCAGAGCGCTGGCGCGGGTGCCGGTCTCATCGTCGAACTTACCGTTCAACACCCACACCCCGGATCTTCGACGCCGCAGGAACAACTCCCGAACCGGGACGACCGGCTCAGTGTCCTCGGGCTCGGCACCATCAGGGTTGAGATGAGCAAGGATCCGGGCACCGAGAACCGCCACCTGCTTGTGCCCGGCCTCGGCCGCGAACGCCAACAGATCAGCCTCGACGCGGTCACGATGCTCAGGCGGCACATCGGCCAGCACCCCGGTAATCGTGTCGATCATCGGAGCACTCAGAGACCCAGACCGGGCCGCAACACCCGTGCCCGGCGCCAACGCCGGGATCGGGGTGCCATCCAGGTTACGGCCCGGATTCACCAAGCGGGCACGCCTCACCAGACGTTCCGCCGCCGACCTCGGAAGGTCACCGAGATGCTCCAGCAACCGGGCGACAGACCGGTAGCCGAACACCTCCATCACCCCACGCTGCTCGATCTCCACCACCAGCGCCCCCAGCTCCGCCTCAGCAGACCGCATACACGCGAGCAACTCACCGAGACGGTCGGCGAAAGCCACCGCCTCGGCAGACGAAGAACCGCTGTCGGACATAGATCAAGATTACCCGACCATCGAACACAAGTTCACCACTCGAACGGGTACGAATCCAGGACCGCAAGCCACCGAAAACCCAAGCTCGGCAACCAGAACCCAAAGCACCAAGATGAAGGCTCAAGAAGCAACCCGGCGAGCCCGTTCGATATCAGGCCCCCGGTAGAGCCGCTCAGGGATCCGGGCCAAAGTGGACGGATGGACCTGCTCCCCCAGCCCGTAGAACTTCTGGAAGCTCATGATCAGCGGCCGCCAGGCGTCCGGGTCGATCCGGTCCTCGGTCCCCGCCATCCGGATCGACTCGTGCACGAAGACCCGCTGTACCCGGACCTCGAAGGACACCACTCCCCCGTCCGAACCCACCGGGTGCACCTCCTCGACGACGACCTCCATCGCCACCGGGCACTCGGCGACCCGGGGCGGCGCGACCGTCGACGAGGCCACCGCCGTCAGTCCGGCGCGGCCGAACTTGTCCGCCACGTGGAAGTATCCCCGCTCCTGCTTGCCCGCGGGCACCGGGTCCGATCCGGTCGTCAGCGCCAGCCGATCGACCGCCGCGGCCATCGACGACGAAGGCAGGTTCAGCACGCCTTCGCGGCTGCGCAACAGGTTCTGCGCCGTCCGGGAGCGGACGCCGAGGCCGAGTACCGCCCGCCAGCCGAGCCAGAACGCCGATGACATCGGCGCCAGATTGACCGATCCGTCCTCGTTGGTGGTGGAAATCAACACCACGGGCGTACCGAAATACAGAATACCGGGCTCGATGGCCGTGTGCTCGTTCACCCCACCGATCCTGCCGTCCACTGGGGACGGACCGCTGGCGGGAATCGGCCATCGCAATCACCAAAAAAAGGGGCGGCACCCGCAAGCAAGTGCCGCCCCCGGTGACGAGACTCAGCGAGAGGCCAGCGCCCGCCGGGTCAGCACGCGCGCGAGGTGACGGCGGTACTCCGCCGTCGCGTGGGGCTCGTCCGGCGGGTTGGTCCCCTCAGCCGCCAGCTCCGCCGCCTCGTCGATCGACGCCCCGGCCGCGAGCGCCTCCTCCGTGGCCGTGGCCCGCAGCGGCACGCCGCCCATGTTCACCAGGCCGACGCGGTCGCCGGCCACCGTCACCCCGACCATCGCCCAGTCGATCGCGCGGCGGGTGAACTTCCGGAAGCCCCATCCCTGCCCCGTCTGGGCCGGGAGGCGGATCTCCGTCAGCAGCTCCGCCGGCTCCAGCGGCGTCGTGAACGGGCCCAGGAAGAACTCCGAGGCGGGGATGCGGCGCTCCCCCGCCGGCCCGCGGGCCACCAGGACCGCGTCCGAGGCCAGGACCGCCGCCGGGAGGTCCGCCGCCGCGTCCGCGTGGACCAGGGAACCGCCGATCGTGCCGCGGTGGCGGACCTGGCGGTCGCCCACCTCGCCGGAGACGTGCGCCAGCAGCGGCGCGTGCTCCAGCAGCACCGGGTCCTGCACCAGCGCGCTGTAGCGGGACAGCGCGCCGATGACGACCTCGTCGCCCTCCAGGCGGACGTAGCGCAGCTCGTCGAGCGGGCCGATGTCCACCAGGTACTCCGGCGCGGCCAGGCGCAGCTTCATCAGCGGCAGCAGGGAATGCCCGCCCGCCAGCACCTTCGCGTCGTCGCCGTGCGAGGCGAGCAGCGAAAGTGCTTCGTCCACTGTGGACGCGCGTAGGTACTGGAACGAAGCTGGGATCACCGGTCCACCTCCTGGCCCGACGCGTCGATCACGGCGCTGACGATGTTGTGGTAGCCGGTGCAGCGGCAGAGGTTGCCCTCGAGCCCGGCCCGGACCTCGTCGCGCGTCGGCTTCGGGTTGTCGGCCAGCAACGACACCGACGCCATGATCATCCCCGGGGTGCAGAACCCGCACTGCAGGCCGTGCTGCTCCTGGAACGCCCGCTGCACCGGGTGCAGCGAACCGTCCGAAGAGGACAGCCCTTCGACCGTCGTGACGGCGTGGCCGTCGGCCTGCGCGGCCAGCACCGTGCAGGACTTGACCGACTCGCCGTCGAGCAGCACCGTGCAGGCGCCGCAGGACGTCGTGTCGCAGCCGACGTTCGTGGCGGTCAGGCCGGCCGTGTCGCGCAGGAAGTGCACCAGGAGCGTCCGGTCCGGCACCTCCTCGGTCAGCGGCCGCCCGTTGACCTCGATCGAGACCTTCACTGCGCGCTTCCCTTCCGAGCTTCTTCCAGTGCGGCCCAGACCCGGATCGGGGTCGTGGGCATGTCCAGGTGCTTGACGCCGCGGGCCGACAGCGCGTCCACCACGGCGTTGTGCACCGCCGGCGTCGAACCGATCGTCGCCGCCTCGCCGATCCCCTTGACGCCCAGCAGGTTCCGGTCGGTCGGGGTGGCCATCTCGACCAGCTCGAAGTCCGGCAGCTCGGCGGCGGTGACGAACGAGTAGTCCGCCAGGGTCGCGGTCGTCGGGTTGCCGTCGTCGTCGTAGGTGACGACCTCCATCAGCGCCTGCGCCGCGCCCTGCCCGAGCCCGCCGTGGCGCTGGCCGCGGAAGGTGAGCGGGTTGACGATCGGGCCGGCGTCGTCGACGGCGACGATCCGGCGCAGCTCGACCTTGCCGGTCTCGGTGTCGACCTCGACCACGGCCAGGTGCGCGCCGAACGGGAACGTCGGCGCGCCGCCGCCGAACCAGACGTCGGCCGAAAGCTTGCCCTCGCTCGCCGTCTCGGCGACCTGCGCCCAGCTGAGCACCGTGCTCGACGGCGCGCCGCGGACCTGCCAGACGCCGCGATCGGCGTCCAGTTCGAGGTCGTCCGGTGCCGCTTCCAGCAGGTCGGCGGCGAGCTGCCGGGCCTGGGCGATCACCTCGTCGGCCGCCTGCCGGATCGCCGAGCCGCCGAGCTGCAGCGACCGGGAGCCGAACGTGCCGACCGCCTTGGGCACCTCGTCGGTGTCGCCGTGCCGGACGGTGATCTTGTCGAGGGAGACGCCGAGCTGGTCGGCCAGGAGCATCGCCAGCGACGTGCCGAGGCCCTGCCCGTGCGGCGAGCTGCCGGTCCACGCGACGACCGAGCCGTCCGGGTGGATGTCGACGCGGCCGCTCTCGCCGCCGCCGTCGCCACCGGTGATCTCGACGTAGGCCGCGATGCCGAGGCCGAGCTCGACCGGGTCGCCCGCCTCCCGCCGGCGCCGCTGCTCGGCGCGCAGCTCCGCGTACCCGGCGGCGTCCAGGGCCTTGTCCAGCGCCGCCGCGTACTCGCCCGTGTCGTAGGACGCCCCGGTCGGCGACTGGTAGGGGAACTCGTCCGGCCGGATGAAGTTGACCCGGCGGACTTCGGCCGGGTCCAGCCCGATCTCGGCGGCGAAGCGGTCCATCGCCCGTTCGACCGCGGCCGTCGCCTCCGGGCGGCCGGCGCCGCGGTAGGCCCCGATCGGCGTGGTGGTGGTGACGACCGCGCGGCTGCGGGTCTCGACCTTCGGGAACCGGTAGACGCCGACGGCCATCAGCTCGGTCAGCGTCGGCAGCAGCAGCATCCGCGGGTACGCGCCGGCGTCCTGGACGACGTCGAGGCGGTACGCCAGCACCGTGCCGTCGCGTTTCCCGCCGATGGTCACGGTGTTGCGCTGTGCGCGCCCGTGCGTCATGGCCGTGAGGTTCTCGCTGCGCGACTCGACCCAGCGCACGCCCCGCCCGAGCTGCTTCGCGGCCCAGCCGAGCACGGTCGCCTCGGGGTCCGCGCCGATCTTCGCGCCGAAGCCGCCGCCGACGTCCGGCGCGATCACCCGCACCGACTCTTCGGCCACGCCGAGGCTCCCGGCCAGCTGGCTGCGGGCCATCTGGGCGTTCTGGGTGGACAGCCAGGCCGTCAGCCGGCCGTCCTCGCCCCACACGCAGGACGCACCGCGCACTTCGAGCGGCGCCGGTGCGACGCGCTGGTTGAGGATGGTCTCGGTGACGACGACCTCGCAGTCCTCGAAGATCGCGTCGTCGAACTCGGCCGCTCCCTTGACCTGCACGACGTTGCTGTCGCGGTCGGGGAACACCAGCGTCTCGCCCGCGAGGGCCGCGTCGATCGACGCGACGGCGTCGAGCGGCTCGTAGTCGACGTCGACCAGTTCGGCCGCGTCGGCCAGCTGGTAGCGCTCTTCGGTGACGACCAGCGCGACCGGTTCGCCGACGTAGCGCACCACCTCACCGGCCAGCCACGGTTCCGGCACCGGCCCCGCCGGGTGCGGGGGCAGCCCGAGGTCCGCGGCGGTGAACACGCCGAGCACGCCCGGCGCCTCCTTCGCCGCGCTCACGTCGATGCCGCCGATCCGCGCGTGCGCGATCGGACTGCGCACGAACACCGCGTGCGCGGCCCCGGAAAGCGCTTCCGTCCGCAGGTCGTCCACGTAGGTGCCGCCCGCGGTGATCAGATTCCGGTCTTCCCGGCGGACCACCCTGGTCCCGACAATGCTCATCTGGTCTCCTGCTCGCCGATACCCCGCCGATCATGCCCGCAGGCCCAGGACGATCGCCAGGCCCAGTCCGCCTATTCCGATCGCGATGCGCAGCGGGGTGGCCGGCAGCCGCCGCACGAGCGCGGACCCCAGCCAGGAGCCGCCGAGCGAGCCGAGGCAGACGGCGAGCGCAGCCGGCCAGACGACCTTGCCGGTGACCGCGAAGACGATCGCGGCGAGCAGGTTCGCCGAGCCGGTGACCAGGTTCTTCGCCGCGTTGGTGCGGGCCAGCGGCTGGCTCCAGACGGTGGCCAGCAGCGCGAGCATGAGCACGCCCGCGGCGGCGCCGAAGTAGCCGCCGTAGATCCCGATCAGGAACGCGACCACGCCGGTCACCGGGCTGAGGCCGTGGTGTTCGGCGCCTTCGGCCAGCCGGCGCAGCCGCGGCCCGGCCATCAGCACCAGCGATGCCCCGCCGATCAGCCACGGCACGATGACGGTGAACGCGCCGGACGGCGTCAGCAGCAGGATCAGGCCGCCGCACGCGCCGCCGACGGTGGTGATGGCGCAGAGCGGGAGGAGCCGGCGGCGCTGCCCGGCCAGTTCGGGACGGGCGCCGGCCGCGGCGCCCACGGTGGTGCCGAGCATGGCGACGGTGTTGGTGACGTTGGCGGTCACCGGCGGCAGCCCGGCGGCCAGCAGTGCGGGGTAGGACACCAGCGACGCGAGCCCGGCGGTCGCCCCGGTCAGGCCGGCCCCGACGCCGGCCAGCACGAGCAGGAGCAGCACCCACGGGTCGATGATCACGTTGTCATCTCACCACGCGCCCCGGCGGTCGATCCCGGCCGCCGCCGTTCGTCTGGGCGGTGACACCTCCCCGGAGCGAAAGGACCTTCGATGCGTTCGATCACCGTCACCATGAGCGTCACCCTGGACGGCGTCGTGCAGGGCCTCGGCCGTCCCGACGAGGACACCCGCGGCGGCTTCGCGCACGGCGGCTGGGGCACGCGGTACCAGGACGACGTCCTGGCCCGGGAGATGGGCCGGGGCATGAGCAAGCCCGGTGACATGCTGCTCGGCCGCCGCACCTGGCAGGACTTCACCACCGCCTGGAGCCGTCGGACCGACGGGAACCCGTTCACCGCGCACCTGAACGCCGTCACCAAGTACGTCGCCTCGACCACCCTCGAGGACGCCGGGGCCTGGGAGAACTCGGTCCTGCTGCGGGGCGACGCCGTCGCGGAGGTGGCCGAACTGAAGAACCGGCCCGGCCGCGACCTGTCGGTCATCGGCAGCGCGTCGCTGGTGCGAAACCTGCACGCCGCCGGCCTGGTCGACCGGTACACCCTGCTGGTCCACCCGCTGACGCTCGGCACCGGAGCCCGGCTCTTCGGCGACGGCCCGCTCACCGAGTTCGACCTCACCGGCTGCGTTCCGACGACCAAGGGCGTGCTGATCGCGCACTACGAGCGCCGGGTATAGGTCGTTATACGCAGCCAGTGTCCACATCGGACCGGAGGCCGCCGCGGCGGCGATGTCGTCCGCACTTGATCGATCTCGCACCGGTCGCGGCGGGCCCGCGGGCGAGTACCTTGTCACCACGGGGCTTTCCACCGCCCGATCGGGAGGACGGATGCGCGTCACGATCGCCGAGGTCGCCCGCCGCGCGCGGGTGAGCAAGACGACCGTGTCGCGGGTGCTCAACAACAAAGCCGACGTGGACGCCGCGACCGCGATCCGGGTGCGCGAGGTGATCGCCGCGACCGGGTACATCCCCAGTGCCGGCGCGGTCGGGCTGGCCCGCGGGGTGACGCGCACGGTCGGGATGCTGGTGCCGGGGCTGACCTGGCCGTGGATGGGCGAGGTGCTGCAGGGCGTCGCCGACGTCGTGGAGTCGAAGGGCTACGGCCTGCTGCTGTCCACCGCCAACCGCGGCGCCGACTCCCTCGGCGAGTTCTCGCGCCAGGTGTCGGCGAAGGCGTTCGACGGCCTGCTGCTGGTGGAACCGCCGGACGCGGTGCGGCACCTGCGCGTGCTGCACGACTCCGGGCTGCCGGTGGTGGTGATCGACGACCGCGGCCGCCGTCCGGCGTTCCCGTCGGTGGGCACGGACAACCGGCAGGGCGGCGCGGCCGCGGCCCGCCACCTGCTCGGCACCGGCCGCACCCGGCTCGCCACGGTCACCGGGCCGCGCGACTTCGGCTGCACCGCCGATCGCCTCAACGGCTTCAACGAGGCCGTTCTCGACGCCGGTCTGACCCTCGACTCGCGGCTGATCATCGAAGGCGACTTCACGAGCGAAAGCGGGGAGGCGGCGATCCTCCAGCTCCTCGAAACGGGCCCGGAGTTCGACGCGGTCTTCGCGCACAACGACCTCACGGCCGCGGGTGTGCTGGCGGGTCTGCGCAAGGCGGGCCGCGCGGTGCCGGGGGACGTCGCCGTGGTCGGGTTCGACGACATCCCCCTGGCCGCGCACACCCAGCCGCCGCTCACCACGATCCGCCAGCCGCTGCGGCAGATGGGCGAGACGGCGGCCGGGCTGCTGCTCGACCGCCTGGCCGGCGCGCCGGCCCCGGAGGCCCCGCTGATCGTCCCGACGGCACTGGTGGTCCGCGAGTCGACGCAGCCGGTCAGCGCCCCCGGGGGCGGGGACTCACCGGGGTAACCGCCTCACTGGTACACCCGCACGTAGTCGATCACCATGTCCTGCGGGAGAACCGTCCCCGCGCCCGGCGGGCCGGGGAAGTCGCCGCCGATCGCGTTGTTGAGGATCAGGAAGAACGGGTGGTCGTAGACCCACGGCCCGCGCGTGCTCTCGACGGTGTCCCGGTCGATCGTCTGGAACGGGGTGCCGTCGACGGAGAAGGTCATGTGGGTGGCGTCCCAGTCGAGGCCGAAGCGGTGGAAGCCCGCCGAGACGTCCTGGCCGAGGTCGTAGGGCGCGCCGACACCCCCGGCGCCATTGTAGGCCGGGGCGTGGATCGTCGAGTAGGCCAGGTTCGGCGCCTTCCCGACGTGCTCCATGATGTCGATCTCCCCGCAGTTCGGCCACGGCGTGCCGCTGAAGAAGTTCGCGCCCAGCAACCAGAACGCGGGCCAGAGGCCCTGCGTGCCGGACACCTTGATGTTGGCCTCGACGTGGCCGTAGGTGAAGCTGAACTTGCCCGCGGTGTTGAGCCGGCCGGAGGTGTATTGGCAGGTCGTGCTGCCGCTGATCGGGTCCGGCGGGCAGGCACTGCCCGGCGTGGCTTCGCGGCGGACCTGGATGACGAGGTTGCCGCGGCCGTCCTGCTTGGCGTTGTTGTTGTTCGTGTAGTACTCGAGCTCGTTGTTGACGCCCGGCCCGGTCTCGGCCGTCCACTTGCTCGCGTCCGGGGCCGCGCCCGCGGCGCCGTTGAACTCGTCGCTCCAGACCAGCGTGCCCGGGAAGTGCGGCGCCGGTGGTGCGGGCGGCGGCTGCGTCGGGTTGCCGCCGGTGCCGTAGACGTCGAAGCCCCACAGCGAGTAGCCGTAACCGTTGGAGCGGGCGGTGCCGTACATCCGGACGTACCGCCCGGATCCGTTGACGGTCAGCGTCTCCTTGAACCCCTTGCCACTGGCGGTCGAGTAGATCGGCGTCCAGCCGGCGTTGTCGTTCGAGACCTGGAGCTGGTAGGCGACCGCGTAGGCCGGGTCCCACTGCAGGACGACCCGGTGGATCGCCGCGGGCGCCCCGAGGTCGACGGTGATCCAGCCGGGGTCGACCCAGCCGGTGGTCGCGCTGGTCGCCCAGCGCGTGGCCGGGTCGTGGTCGAAGGCCTTCGCCGGGACGCAGCCGGGGCAGGCACCGTCGTCCTGGTACGAGGACGCCGTGCCGGACTTGCCGTAGGACAGCAGGACGTCACCGGGCTGCGTGGTGCCGCCGCCGTAGACCTGGAACTCCCAGAGCGAGTAGCCGTACTGCGTGGCGCGCTGGGTGCCGGTGAGCCGGACGTACCGGCCGCTGCCGGTGACGGTCAGGGTCTGCGTCCCGCCGGTCCCGGTCGTGGTGGCGTAGAGGGAGGTCCAGGTCGTGCCGTCGGCGGACGCCTGGAGGGTGAAGGCCTTGGCGTAGGCGGCTTCCCAGTTCAGGACGACCTGCGAGAGCTGCTGGTTCGAACCGAGGTCGACCTGCAGGGTCTGCGGATCGGAGAAGGCGCTGGACCAGCGCGTCCCGGGATCGCCGTCGACGGCGGCGGTCGCCGGGAACGCGGCGGACTCGGCCGACGACGCCGTCACCGGACGGCCTTGCGAGAGCAGGACGGGCGCGGCCCGGGCGACGGGAGCGGTCAGCAGAGCGGCCAGGGTCAGGGCGAGGACGGTGAGAACCCGGATCCTCGGCATGCGGCGTTGCATGGGCACCTCCACGGCGAACCGGCGCCGGGACGGCGTTGCCCCGGCGCGGATCGGCTCACGTGGCCCGCGGCGCGGGTGTGGGTCCCGGCCGACGGCACGCTCTTAATTCAAGGTATAAATAA
Organism: Amycolatopsis sp. 505; assembly: GCF_031625235.1. Lineage (NCBI taxonomy): Bacteria > Bacillati > Actinomycetota > Actinomycetes > Pseudonocardiales > Pseudonocardiaceae > Amycolatopsis > Amycolatopsis sp. 505. Next base: position 856,945 of record NZ_JACKQP010000003.1, on the reverse strand, counting down.
AGAGTCGTAAAATGTCAACGGGCACTGGGCCGGGGGAAGGAATCCGCGCCGGATCCTTGACTCCGCCGAGTCCCGCGCTGTTAACTGCGATCTCACCGACGGAACCGGTTCCGTGACCGCCAACCGGAACGGCTCCGCCGCGCCAAACCCGTTCGGGCTGACCGGTTCGCGCCGGCACCCCACCCGGCACCGCTCCTCCGGCTCACGGTGCCCGGGCGGGGCTGCGGGCGCGCACCCGCCGCACCACCCGACACCGGCGCGAGCTGTGGGGCTCGCCCGGTCCGCCGCCGTTCCCCTCGTCCTCCCGATCCAGCAGGCAGGCTCATGAGATCAACGACGTTCTCCCCCGTGCACCGCCTCCTCGTCCTCGCGACCGCCGTGGCCGCCGCGCTCGCCACCACGGTGGTGGCCGGCGCCCCGGCGCGGGCCGCCGCGTGCGGCACCACGAACCTCGCGCAGGGCCATCCCGCGACCGCCTCCTCGACCGAGAACGGCGGGACGCCCGCGTCCGCCGCGGTCGACGGCAATCCCGGAACGCGCTGGTCCAGCGCGTTCAGCGACCCGCAGTGGCTGCAGGTCGACCTGGGCTCCGCGCAGCAGCTCTGCGACGTGGTCCTCAGCTGGGAAGCCGCGTACGCCCGCGCGTTCACCGTGCAGCTCTCGGCCGACGCGGCCACCTGGACCACCGCGTACTCGACGACCACCGGCACCGGCGGCACGCAGACCGTGCCGCTGTCCGGCACCGCGCGGTACCTGCGCGTCCACGGCACCCAGCGGGCGACCGGCTACGGCTACTCGCTCTGGGAAGCCGCCGTGCACGGCACCGGCGGCGGCACGACCATCCCGCCGACCGACCCGCGCAACCCGGACTTCGGGCCGAACGTGTCGGTGTTCGACCCGTCGACCCCGGCCGCGACGATCCAGAACCGGCTGACGCAGCTGGCGAACCAGCAGCACACCAACCAGTTCGGCAACGAGCGCTACGCCGTGCTGTTCAAGCCGGGCACCTACAACGCCGACGTCAACCTCGGCTTCTACGAGCAGGTCGCGGGCCTGGGCCTCTCCCCCGACGACGTCAACCTCAACGGGCACGTCCGCGTCGAAGCGGATTGGCTGCAGCAGGGCGACAACCCGAACAACAAGGGCAACGCGACGCAGAACTTCTGGCGCTCGGCCGAGAACCTGTCGGTGACGCTGCCGGCCGGCCAGGTCGAACGCTGGGCGGTCGCGCAGGCCGCGCCCTACCGCCGGATGCACCTGCGCGGCAGCCAGATCCAGCTCTGGAACGGCGGGGACGGCTGGGCCAGCGGTGGCCTGATCGCCGACAGCAAGATCGACGGCGTCGCCGTTTCCGGATCCCAGCAGCAGTTCCTGACCCGCAACAGCGAGCTCGGCGGCTGGCAGGGCGGCGTCTGGAACATGGTGTTCGTCGGCTCGACCGGCACCCCGCCGGCGTCCTTCCCGAACCCGCCGGAGACGGTCGTCGGGCAGACCCCGGTGATCCGCGAGAAGCCGTTCCTCTACGTCGACGGCGGCGGGAGCTACAACGTGTTCGTGCCCGGGCTGCGGCAGAACTCGTCGGGCACGAGCTGGGGTCACGGGGCTCCGGCCGGGCAGTCGATCTCGCTGAGCGAGTTCTACGTGGCGCATCCGTCCGACTCGGCCGCGACGCTCAACGCCGCCTTGGCCGCGGGCAAGAACCTGCTGGTGACACCGGGCGTCTACCACCTCGACCAGTCGCTGAACGTCACCCGCCCGGACACCGTGGTGCTCGGCCTCGGCCTGGCGACCCTGATGCCCACCAACGGCACCGCGGCGATCACGACGTCCGATGTGGACGGTGTGAAGATCGCCGGGCTGCTCATCGACGCGGGCGCGGTCAACTCGCCGGTACTCGTCCAGGTCGGCCCGCCGGGCTCGAACGCCAACCACGCGGGCAATCCGACGTCGCTGCACGACGTGTTCTTCCGGATCGGCGGCGCGGCCGTCGGGAAGGCCACGCAGACCCTGGTCGTCAACTCGAACAACGTCCTCGGCGACCACATGTGGCTCTGGCGCGGCGACCACTCCTACGGCGTCGGCTGGAACGTCAACACCGCGGCCAACGGCCTGGTCGTCAACGGCGCCAACGTCACGATGTACGGGCTGTTCGTCGAGCACTACCAGCAGTACGAAGTGCTCTGGAACGGCAACGGCGGGCGGACGTACTTCTTCCAGAACGAAATGCCCTACGACCCGCCGGACCAGGCGTCCTGGTCCAGCGGCGGCGGCCGGCAGGGCTGGGCGGCGTACAAGGTGGCCGACTCGGTGACCAGCCACGAAGGCTGGGGCCTGGGCAGCTACTGCTTCTTCAACACCAACCCGTCCATCGTGGCCGCTCATTCCTTCGAGGTGCCGAACACCGGCGGGGTCCGGTTGCACAACCTCGTCTCGGTGTCACTCGGCGGCGTCGGCACGATCGCCCACGTCGTCAACGATGCGGGTGACGCCGCGAACACCGGGCACCAGGTGAGCCCGCTGGTCTCCTACCCGTAGCACCGCGGCGACGTACGCGTCCGGGCGGACCAGCCAGGCTTCGCCCGGACGCGCACCCAGCGCCCCGCCCACCGGGATCCGCACCGACCGCACGCCGGGCGCCCGCACCCCGGGGGTGGTCAGGACCAGGAACCCCTGCCGGGCCAGGTCCCGCAACCGTCCACCTTCGACGGTCACGTCCGGGAGCAGCACGCCCGGTCCCGGCGGCGGCAACGCTCCCCGCGGCGGCCGTCCCGCGAACGGCCGTTGCGGATCGGGCGTGGTCAGCGGCGAATCGGCGTACCAGAACGGTTCGGCCAGCCGGCCCGAGTCGACCTGCGCGCAGGCGTCCGGGTCGTGCTCCGCCCGGGTGAGGACGTCGAGCCGGCGACGGCGCTGCTCCTCGTCCTGGGGCACCAGGAAATCCATCGTGGCGGTGGTGACGGCCGCGTTCTCCACCGCCGCCGCGTGCCGCTCGGTGTGGTAGCTCTCCAGCAGCTCCTCTTCCGCGTCGCCGCGCAGGACGGCGGCCAGCTTCCAGGCCGCGTTCTCGGCGTCGGCCACGCCGGAGTTGAGGCCGCGCGCCCCGAACGGCGCGACGAGGTGCGCGCAGTCCCCGGCCAGCAGCACCCGGCCGACGCGCATCCGGTCGACGAGCCTCGTGTGGAAGCGGTACACCGACCGCCAGGCCACCTCGTACGGCCGGGCGCCGATGATCGCACGGATCCGCCGGTCGAGCGCCCCCTGCGACTCCTCCGCCGCGAGGTCGTAGTCCTCGGGGACCTGCCAGTCGATGCGGAACCGCGAGCCGGGGCACGGGTGGATCAGCACCTGGCGGCCGGGGTTCCACGGCGGGTCGAACCAGAACCGCCGCTCGGCCGCCCAGCCCGGCAGGTCGGCGCGGATGTCGCAGATCAGGAACAAGTCCCGGAAGGACACGCCGGCGAGGTGCTGGCCGAGGGCCAGGCGCACCGCGTCGCCGTGGGCTCCGGTGCAGGCGATCGCGTAGTCCGCTTCGATCCGGCGCGGGCCGTCTTCCGTGTCGCACCGGATCTCGACGCAGCCCGGCTGGGTCAGGCCGGTGACGCGGTGGCCGCGGCGGACGTCGATCAGCGGCTGCCGGGCGATCAGCTCGTCCAGGACCTCCTCGACGCGGGCCTGGGACAGGTTCACGAACGGCGGCAGCGCCGATCCGCCGTCGGGGAGCTGCAGCGAGAACAGTTCGCCGTCGCGGTGGAACGTCCGCGCGGTCGTCCAGGTGAGGCCTTCCTCGGCGAGGCAGCCCGCGCCCAGCGACGCCCAGACGTCCAGGGTGTCGCGCTGGTGGCAGATGCTCTTGGACCCCACGGGGTCGCGCACCTCGTGCTCGTCGACGAGCACGACCGGCACGCCCCGGCGCGCGAGCAGCAGCGCGGCCGTCTGGCCGACCGGGCCGCTGCCGAGGACCGCGACCGTCATCCCTGGAGCCGGTCCCAGACTTCGCGGTCGCGTTCGGCCGTCCACACCACCGGCCGCTCGATCCCGGACAGCTCGTCCCACAGGCGCGAGACGTCGAAGGGCAGGCAGTGCTCGAAGATCGGCCAGTGGCCGTACCGGTCGTTCAACGCCGCGTGCGTGCGCTCGAAGGCCTCCTTGAGGGTGCCGCCGGCGTCGCGGACCGCGCCGACCTCGCGGAGCATCGTGGTCAGGAAGTGCCGGGTCTGCGCGATGGCGGCGTCGACCGCTTCGCGGCCGCGGCTGACCCCGCCGCGGCCACCGATCAGGGTCTCGGCGGCGAAGGCGGCCACCCGGTCCAAAGTGGACGAGGCCCAGTCGCGGTGGAACGCGTCGCCGGTGTACAGCGCGGCTTCGGCTTCGACGAGGTCGCCGGCGTAGAGGATCCGCTGACGCGGCAGCCAGGCGACGATGTCGCCCTCGGTGTGGCCGCGCCCGCAGTACTGCAGCACGAGGTCGCCGCGGTCGCCGCCGAGGTCGATGGTGAGCCGGTCGGAGAAGGTCAGCGTCGGCCAGGTCAGCCCGGGCACCGAGTCCGCGCCCTTCGCCAGCCGCGGCATCCGGCCGAACTCGCTCTCCCAGTCTTCTTTGCCGCGCTCGGCGACCAGGGCGCGGGTGTTCTCGTGCGCGACGATCACTTCGGCGTCGAAGGCGGACGCGCCCAGCACGCGCACGGCGTGGTAATGGCTGAGCACCAGGTACCGCACCGGTTTGTCGGTGTGCTCGCGCAGTTTCGCGAGCCACTCCGCGGCCGCGACCGGCGTGGCCAGCGCTTCGAAGCAGACGAGGAAGTCCTCGCCCTCGATGGCGCCGATGTTCGGGTCGCCTTCGGCGGTCAGCGCGTAGACGCCGTCGGCGAGGACTTCGAGGGTCTGCGCTTTCTCCGCCAGGTCGGCCGAAGAGGCGAAGGCTTTCTTCGTCACGGCGAGCGCTCCTTGATCGTCAAAGGATTGACTATCCGGCCAGGCTAGCCCGCCGGACCGCCGCGGGGAACCCCGTTTCCCCTAACCTGGGCCGCATGACGGACCGACCGGCCGACCTCGACTACCTCTCGTTCGTCGACTACGCGATCGGGAAGACGCAGGCCGAGCTCCCCGCGACCGACCCGGTGGCGATGCGCCTCGGCCTCACGCTGCACCGCCTGGCGGGCGCGCTGGTCTACGACTGGGAGTCGACGGTCCACCGCCCCCGAGGCTGGAGCTGGGGTGGCTTCCGGGTGCTGTTCGTGCTGTGGCTGGCGGGGCCGCTGGAGTCCCGCCACGTGGCCCGCCTCGCCGGGATGAGCCGCGCGGCGGTGTCGGCACTGGTCAAGACCTTGGAGCGGGACGGCCTGGTGACCCGCACCCAGGTCGCCCACGACCGCCGCGCGGTGGAGCTGGCCCTGACGCGCGCGGGCCACACGGCGGTGACCGACGCGTACCAGGAGCACAACAAGCGGGAGCAGGCCTGGGTGGCATCGCTGACACCGGAGGAGCGCGCGGTGCTGATCGGACTCCTGGAGAAGCTGACCACCGGCCCGGCCGCCGCGGCCGCGCAACGCCTCACCTGACCGGCCCTGACGGCACGCGAGCCGACCCTCCAGGACCAGCCCGCTCCGCGCGCCGGCCGCGGGTCAGCTGGCCAAGCCCGGCAAACTCAGCGTGTGCCCGGTCTGCTCGGCCTTCGCCCGCAGGTACCGTACGTTGCTCTCCGTCGCGAACACGCCCGTCGGCACCCGGTCGCGCACCGCGATGCCGGCCGCGCTCAGCTGGGCGGCCTTGTCCGGGTTGTTCGACAGCAGGTCGACCCGGCTCACGCCGAGCGCGCCGAGCATCTGCGCCGCGACCGTGTAGTCGCGGGCGTCCTCGGGCAGGCCGAGCGCGGCGTTCGCGGCGTAGGTGTCGAGGCCGCCGTCCTGCAGGGCGTACGCGTCGAGCTTGTTGTACAGCCCGATCCCCCGGCCCTCCTGCCGCAGGTACAGCAGGTACCCGCCGGTCTCGGAGATCCGCGCGACCGCCTCGGCCAGCTGCGGCCCGCAGTCGCAGCGCGCCGACCCGAAGACGTCGCCGGTCAGGCACTCCGAGTGCGGCCGCACCAGCGGCACCTCGCCGGGCGTGCCCAGGACGAACGCCAGGTGCTCGCCGCCGTCGGCCAGGCCGCGGAACGTCACGGCTTCGGCGTCGACGGCGACACCGCCGTCGAGCCGCAGCGGGATCCGCACCCGCGTCCGCACCCCGGCCGTCATGTCCTCGCCCCTGGTGTCACCCACAAGATCGACCCTACACGAGGTTCAAATTCGAACATCCGCGTCGTTCCACCAGGGAAAACCACTGGCGTCCGGTCGTATCCTCGGCGCATGATCCCCGCCGCCACCGCCGCCTCGTTCCTGCTGGTCGTCGTGCTCGGGGCGATGTCGCCCGGGCCGGACTTCGTCGTCGTGACGCGGTCGGCACTCGCCGGCGGGCGGCGGGCCGGGATCGCCGCCGGGACCGGGATCGCGCTCGGGGTGTTCGCCTGGGTGGTCGCGATCGCCCTGGGGGTCGCCGCCGTGCTCACCGCTTCGGCCGTCGCGTTCACCGTCGTCAAGCTCGCCGGCGCGGCCTACCTCGTCGTGCTCGGGGTCAAGGCGTGGCTGGCCGTGCGCCGCGGCGAATACCGGGATCTCGCCGAGACCACCGGGGCCCGGCAGCTCAAGGCCGGCGCCGCCTTCCGCCAAGGCCTGGTGACGAACCTGCTCAACCCCAAGGTCGCCGTCTACTTCCTGGCCCTGCTCCCCCAGTTCCTGCCCGCCGACGGCTCCACCCTGCAGACCCTGGAGCTGGCCGCGATCGCCACCGCCGGCACCGTCGGCTGGTTCGTCACCCTCGCCGTCGTGGTCGGGGCGCTGAAGCGGTTCTTCAGCGCCGGCCGCGTCCGCCGGAGCCTCGACGCCGTCCTGGGCACCGTGCTCGTCGCCCTCGGGCTGAAGGTCGCCGCCGAGACGGCGTGAGCCCGCCGGCGGGCTCACGCCGCCGCGCTCAGCCGAGCTTCTCGGACGCCAGCCGCGTGCCCTCGACCCGGGCCGCGATCTTCGCGAACGCGATGTCGCGCGAGGTCGACGTGTCGTCGGCGAACGGCGAGAACCCGCAGTCGTCGCAGGTGCCGAGCCGGTCGGCCGGCAGGTACTTCGCCGCGGTGAGCACCCGGTCGCGGACCTCCTCCGCCGTCTCCACGCGCGGGTCGATCGGGTCGGTGACGCCGACGAAGACCCGCTGGTCGGCCTGGACGTTGTCGGCGATCACCCGCAGCGCGCGCTCCGGGTCGGCTTCGCTGGCCAGCTGGACGAAGAAGCGGCCGGCCTTGAGGTCGAACAACGCCGGCAGCAGGCCCGCGTAGTCGACGTCGAGGCTGTGCACGGAGTCCTGGTCGCCGCCCGGGCAGGTGTGGACGCCGATCTTCGCGCGCTCCTCGGCGGTGAACCGGTCGAGGACGGCGTTGTTGAGCTCGACGAACTGCCGCAGCAGCCCACCGGACGGGTCGAGCTTCAGCGACAGCCGTCCCTCGGTGAAGTCGATCTGCACGCTGTCGGCGCCCGCTTCGAGGCTGCCGCGGATGTCCGCCTCGGCCTCGTTCACCAGGTCGGCGACGAACTGCTCCTGCGAGTACCCCTCGATGCCGTCGGCCGGGTAGATCAGCGAAAGCGCGGACGCGGCGATCACCGCCTGCTTGACGGGCCGGTCGGTAAGCGTTTTCGCGCGCGTGAGGTACGAGTCCGCGTGGGTCGCGTAGCGGAAGGGGCCCGCGGTCAGCCGCGGCAGCCGGCGGGTGTGCCCGTCGGCGAACGGGATGACGACCCCGTCCGGCGCCAGCGCTTCGAGGCCGGCCAGCGGGTACGTCGCGAAACTCGGCTTGCCCTGCTCGCCGTCGCTCAGCACCGGCGAGCCGGTCTCCTCGAACCGGCGGATCGTGTCCGCCAGCGCGCGGCTCTCCAGTTCGGCGAGCGCGGCCGCGTCGATCTCGCCGGCCGCGAACGCGCCGAGGCCTTCGACGAGGTACCCGGGACGCGGGATGCTGCCGATCGGTTCGGTGGGCAGGGTCATGGAATCCTCCGGCTGCTTGAAGGGCCTGACCGGGCACGGGCGCGACAGCAGGACGTGGCCGCCCCCAGCCGCCGGGCCGTGACCGGCCACGTTCATGCGGCAACTTAACGTGGCAAACGCCGGTCACGGAGCGCGGATCACCCGGTCGGACCAGAGAAAAGCACGAAATCAGAAGGCGTTCGGCGGTTCGCGAGGAGGACGATTGGGTATTCGCTACGGCGATACGGCGGGTTCGGCGCCGAAGGAGTGCCCCGATGCTCAGTCACCACGATCGCACCGAGCTCGAGAAGATCGAGCGCAGTCTCGAGCTCAGCGACCCCGACCTGGCGGCCGCGCTGCGCGACGGCCGGCGCCCGAAGTCGCGCGCGCTCCGCAGCGCCCTCCTGATCGTCTTCGACATCACCGCCGTGACCCTGCTGGTCCTGGGCCTGGTGCTGCCCGACCCGGGCGTGACCCTGTGCGGGATCCTCGCGCTCACCGCCACCGTCTGGACCCACGTGGCGAGGCACCGCCTCTGACGATCTGAGGCAGACTGAGCGACGTGAAGTGGGTCCTGCACGTCGACCTCGACCAGTTCATCGCCGCGGTCGAGATCGCCCGCCACCCGGAGCTGCGCGGGAAGCCCGTCGTGGTCGGCGGCAACGGCGACCCCACCGAGCGCGCGGTCGTCGCGACGGCGTCGTACGAGGCCCGCGAGTTCGGCGTCCAGTCCGGCATGCCGCTGCGGACCGCGGCCCGGCGCTGCCCGGACGCCGTCTTCCTGCCCAGTGACCCCGACGCCTACCTCGAGGTGTCGGCACGGGTGATGGCCGCCGTGCGGGAGCTGCCGGTGGTGGTCGAGGTGCTCGGCTGGGACGAGGCGTTCGTCGGGGCGGAGACGGCCGACCCCGAAGCGCTGGCCGTCGCGATCAAGGAGGCCGTCGCGCGCGAGACGGGCCTGTCGTGCGCGGTCGGGATCGGCGACAACAAGCTGCGGGCCAAGCTCGCCACCGGGTTCGGCAAGCCCGGCGGGATCTACCGGCTGACGCAGGAGAACTGGTGGGACGTGATGGCGGCCCGCCCGACCGACGCGCTGTGGGGCATCGGCGGCAAGACGGCGAAGAAGCTCGCTTCGCTGGGCATCCACACCGTGCTTGACCTGGCCGGCGCCGACCCGGCCGAGCTGGCGGCGCGGTTCGGCCCGAAGACCGGCCCGTGGCTGCGGCTGCTCGGCGGCGGCATCAGCGACGCCGAGGTGAGCGCCACCCCGTGGGTGGCCCGCTCCCGCAGCCGCGAGACGACCTTCCAGCACGACCTGACGGACCCGGCGCAGATGGCGGCCGAGGTCTCGGCGCTGGCGAAGCGCGTCGCCCAGGACGTCCTCGGCGAAGGCCGCCCGGCGGCGCGGGTGGCGGTCAAGGTGCGGTTCGTGCCGTTCCTGACCCACACGCACAGCATCACGCTCCCGGAACCGACCTCGGACGCGGCCGAGCTGGACCGGGCGGCGCAGGAGGCGCTCGGGATGTTCGAGCTGACCCGCGCGGTGCGGCTGCTGGGCGTGCGCGCCGAGTTCCCGCGCGAAGACTAAAGCCCCTCCGGCAGCGGCAACGGCCGGTCCGGGTCGAGCTGCACCCCGCCCGCCCGCAGCGTGTGGTCCAGCATCGCCCAGATGGTGCCCGTGAGCTGGGCCGTCAGCTGGGGCCGGGTGAGCGTGCCCGGGTGGTCGAGCCAGCGCGTCGTCGCCGACTCGACGTAGCCGACCAGGCCGAACGCGATCGTGTCGCCGGGGGCCGGGTCCAGGCCGAACGCCGTCAGGTACCCCGTGAACAGCCCGCTGAGGTGGCGGGCGATGGCGCCGCGGACGTCGGGGCCGTCCGGCACCCCGCGGGCGAGGTAGCGGTGCAGGTGGGCGTGCTCGGTCAGCCAGCGCAGGTGCGTCGAGATCACCGTGGAGATCATCTCGTTCGGCGACCCCTCGGGGTGCCAGAGCGGCGCCAGGTCGGCCGTCACCAGCTCGGCCGCCCGCTGGGCGATCGCCCGCCGGAGGTCGGCCGCGTCGGAGAAGTGCCGGTACAGCCGGGTGCGGGCGACGCCGGCGCGTTCGGCGATCTGCTCGGTCGAGACGTCCGGGCCGTGCTCGGCGATGGCGGCCAGCGCGGCGTCGACGAACTCCGCGCGCCGGCGTTCCTGCTGGCCCGCCCAGCGCGTCGCCCGTCCGTCGACCTTGGTCACGGCGAAAGCCTACTCAGGACCGGCCGGGCGGTGTACGCTCGCCGAAGTAACTAGTACATCGCGTACCCCCTACTTTCCGGAGGCCGCCATGGGCGTCGAGGCCCAGGACCGGGACGTCACCGCGGCTCGCCTGCTCAAGAGCTCCGCGAAGAACTCCTACGACCCGTACGTGGACGTCGACTGGGCGGCACCGCTCGCCGAGGGCAAGGCCTACATGCCGCTCGAGCGCGTCTCCCTCTACGGCACGGACCTGTGGGCGAAGCTGACGCCGGAGCAGCGGATCGAGCTGTCCAAGCACGAGATCGCCAGCATCATGAGCGTCGGCCTGTGGTTCGAGATCGTCCTGATGCAACTGCTCGCCCGGTACGTCTTCGACCTCGACGCGCGCACCGAGCACGCGCAGTACGCGATGACCGAGATCGGCGACGAGACGCGCCACTCGGTGATGTTCGCCCGCACCGCCGAGCGGCTCGGCGTCCCGCGCTACGGCGTCCCGAAGATCGTCCACCGCGCCGCGAAGGTGTTCGGCGCGACCGCCGCCGGGCCGTCGATGTTCGCGAGCGTGCTGGTCGCCGAGGAGACCACCGACCGGCTCCAGCGGTCGATGATGGACGACGACGGCATCCAGCCGCTGATCCGCTCGGTCAACCGCATCCACGTGGTCGAGGAGGCCCGGCACGTCCGGTTCGCCAAGGAGGAGGTGCTGCGCGAGACGCCGAAGTTGTCGAAGGCGGCGCTGCGGCGGCACCGGCTGCGCACCGCGCTGGTCGCGTTCGGCGTGATCGACAGCATGGTGGACGCGCGGATCTACCGCAGCGTCGGGATCGACCCGCGCGAAGGCCGCGCCGCGGCGCTGGCGAACCCGCACTTCCACGAGACGCGCCGCTGGATGGCCGAGAAGATCGTGCCGTTCCTGCGCGACGCGGGGCTGATCGGCGGCCGCTCGGAAGCCATCTGGCGACGCGCGCACCTCCTCTGAAAAACCCGTTCGCGCACGCCGTCCGGTTCGGCCAGGATGTCCCGGTGATCACGATCCGGGCCGCCCGTGCCGACGACGAATCCGCGCTCGCGAAGATCGACGAACGCACCTGGACCCCGGCCGTCTCCCCCGCCCCGGCGCCCCCGCCGGGTACTCCCTTCTTCGACGACGGCACGCGGCCGGAGGACGTGCTCGTCGCCGAGCAGGACGGCGTCGTCGCCGGGTACGTGCGGCTCGGCGAGGGGTTCGGCATCCCCGCCCACCGGCACGTGGTGGTGATCGACGGGCTCGCCGTCGATCCGGACCGGCAGCGGCTCGGCATCGCCGGGCAGCTCGTCGAGGCCGCCGTGGCCGAGGCGCGCCGCCGGGGCGCCCGCAAGGTGACGCTGCGGGTGCTCGGGCCCAACACCGGTGCGCGGCGGGTCTACGAGCGCTGCGGGTTCGTCGTGGAAGGCGTGCTGCGGGGCGAATTCCACCTCGGCGGGACCGACGTCGACGACGTTCTCCTGGCCCGCTCGCTCGCTTGACAGCCTCGCGGCGGCTTTGCCATCCTGGATCCGGGCCGAGAGGCGCTGCGACGGAAGCCACTTCCGCCACGCTCGGCCCGACACACGACTCCAAGGGCGCCTCCCGCGAGGGAGGTGCCTTCTTCTTTGTCTCCGCACGCACTTCCGTGCCGCCTCCCGAGCGCATCCCGACGAACTCCGGAGTGCACCGAAGCATGAGTGACAAACTGCAGACCCGAAACGGCCTCGACTTCGCCGTGGCCGACCTGTCCCTGGCCGACGCCGGCCGCACCCAGCTGCGGCTGGCCGAGCACGAGATGCCCGGCCTGATGGCGATCCGCCGCGAATACGCCGCCGCCCAGCCGCTGAAGGGTGCCCGGATCGCCGGGTCGCTGCACATGACCGTGCAGACCGCCGTGCTCATCGAGACCCTGGTCGCCCTCGGCGCGCAGGTGCGCTGGGTGTCCTGCAACATCTTCTCCACCCAGGACGAGGCCGCCGCCGCGGTCGTCGTCGGCCCGGAGGGCACGGTGGACGCGCCCACCGGCACGCCGGTGTTCGCGTGGAAGGGCGAGACGCTCGAAGAGTACTGGTGGTGCACCGACCAGCTCTTCGCCTTCCCCGGCGGGCAGGCCCCGAACATGATCCTCGACGACGGCGGCGACGCCACCCTGCTCGTCCACAAGGGCGTCGAGTTCGAGGCGGCCGGCGCGGTGCCGCAACCGTCCGAAGAGGACCCGGAGGAGTACCGGATCATCCTCGACACGCTCCGCGCGAGCCTCGCTGCCGACGGCGACCGGTTCACCCGGATGGCCAAGGAGATCCGCGGCGTCACCGAAGAGACGACCAACGGTGTCAAGCGGCTCTACAAGCTGGCCAAGGACGGCGAGCTGCTCTTCCCGGCGATGAACGTCAACGACTCGGTGACGAAGTCCAAGTTCGACAACAAGTACGGCATCCGGCACTCCCTTGTGGACGGCCTGAACCGGGCCACCGACGTGATGATCGGCGGCAAGCGCGTGGTCGTCTGCGGCTACGGCGACGTCGGCAAGGGCGCGGTCGAGGCGCTGCGCGGCCAGGGCGCCCGGGTCGCGGTCACCGAGATCGACCCGATCTGCGCGCTGCAGGCGGCGATGGACGGCCTGGACGTGGTCGAGCTCGACGACGTGGTGGGCACCGGCGACATCTTCATCACCACCACCGGCAACTTCGGCATCATTTCGGCCGCCCAGATGAGCCGCATGAAGCACAACGCCATCGTCGCCAACGTCGGGCACTTCGACAACGAGATCGACATGGCCGGGCTGGCGAAGCTGCCGGGCATCGTGAAGAAGGAGATCAAGCCGCAGGTGCACGAGTGGACGTTCCCGGACGGCCACGCGATCATCGTGCTGTCCGAGGGCCGCCTGATGAACCTCGGCAACGCGACCGGCCACCCGTCGTTCGTGATGTCGAACTCGTTCACCAACCAGGCGATCGCGCAGATCGAGCTGTTCACCAAGCCCGGCGAGTACGCCACCGACGTCCACCGGCTGCCGAAGCACCTCGACGAGAAGGTGGCCCGGCTGCACCTGGACGCGCTCGGGGTGAAGCTCACCAAGCTCACGAAGGCGCAGGCCGAGTACATCGGCGTCGACGTCGAAGGTCCGTACAAGCTCGATCACTATCGGTACTGACCCGAGATTGCTCCATTCGCCGTAGTTTGGTTTATCCGGAAACTGGCCATCCTCCCGGCGAGAGCGCATCCGCCCGGACGGCACGGAGCCGGGCCGGGTCTCATGCGAAGGAGTGTGTCAAGTGATCATTCTCGGTGTGATTCTCCTTGTCATCGGGTTCATCGTGGGCATCCCGGTGCTGTACACCATCGGTATCATTCTCGCGGTGGCCGGCGTGGCACTGGCCATCCTGGGCGGCACCGGCCGCCGGATCGGTGGCCGGGCGCACTGGTACTGATCCCGAGACCCCGCCACGGCCTGGCGCGGCCGGCATTGCCGGCCGCGCCAGGCCGTTCGGCTGTCCCGCGGAGAGGGCCGGCACCACGGCCGGGGAAATGGCCGCGAGCACGATTCCGGCCCGGGAAGTTTCCGGCGCCGTGCCGGTGAAAAACGAACCGACGTCTCCAGTGGTCACGTAAATCGTGAGCGCGAAGAAGGAAATTGCGATCGCCTTCGAGGGCGGGCGTTCCCGCGCTCCCGGATCACGACCGCGCCTCGGCCAGGACCCCGACCGTGCCGCCTGGAAAGTAAAGGGTCCTCCGGCTCCGAGGGGGAGGGAGAGCCGAAGGACCCCGTTAGTGTTAGCACATCGCCAAGCCGCTGTACACAGCTGCATACACGATCGTGTGACCACCTTGACGAATCCCGAACGCCGCGAAGGCCTTCCCGGCCGGCTCACACCCGGCCGGGAAGGCCTTCGCGGTTCCTGGCGGGAGGCTCAGGAAGCTCGGCGCAGCAACGGCTTCCGCGGCGCGGTGGCACAGCCGCAGCCGCCGCCGACGCCCCGGCAGTCGACGATCAGGGCGTGGCGCACGCGGTCACCGTCCGCACAGGCCGGTTCGGTGCACTCGGCGAACCCGCCTTCCGGGTGGACCACCAGCGTCCCGTGGCAGTGATCGATCCCGGCGTCACAGGATGCACACTCCATGTCCGCACCGCCTTTCCGCGCTCGTGCACCCCAAGGTAGGACCGGGGAGCGCGCGGGCGCGGGAGCCGGGCGGCGTGTCGGCACAACCACCCGTCCGAGCGCACTCAGGCGGACTTCGGTGCCCGCTTCCGGGTGGCCGGCTTCTTCTTCGCCGGCTTCTCGTCCTCATCGGACGCTGCGGGAGCTTCGGACACTTCGGACGCCGCGGCGGCCTCCGAAGAGGACTTTCGCGACTTCTTCGCGGCGTCCACACTGGCCTGCAGCGCCGCCATCAGGTCGACGACCTCGGCCTTGGCGGTGACGGCGGCGGGCTTGGTCGTCTCGTCCCCCGCGACCTTGGCCTCGATCATCTCCTCGAGGGCCTCGCGGTAGTGGTCGTGGTACTTCTCCGGCTCGAACACCGGCTCGGCCAGCGAATCGATCAGCGACCCGGCCATCGTGACCTCCTGCGGCCGGATCTGCGGCGGGTCGTCGCGCAGGAACGGGAAGTCGGGCTCGCGGACCTCGTCCGGCCACAGCATCGTGGTCATCACCAGCACGTCGGCGTGCACGCGCAGCACCGCCATGCTCTCCCGCTGCCGGACCGCGACCTTCGCGATGGCCACCTGGCTCGACTTGTGCAGCGCGTCCCGCAGCACGACGTACGGCTTCACCGCGTTCTTCTGCGGCTCGAGGTAGTACGTCCGGTCGTACTGGATCGGGTCGATCGACTCCAGCGGCACGAACTCCAGCACGTCGATCGTGCGCTGGGTGGCCAGCGGCAGCTCGGCCATCTCGGCGTCGGTGATCACCACCATCTCGCCGTCGGGCAGCTCGTAGCCCTTCGCGATTTCGGCGTACGGCACTTCCTGGCCGTCGATCGTGCAGAACCGCTTGTACTGGATGCGGCCGCCGTCGGCTTCGTGCACCTGGCGCAGGGAGACGTTCTTGTTCTCGGTGGCCGCGTACATCTGGATCGGGATGCTGACCAGCCCGAACGACACCGAGCCCTTCCACATCGCCCGCATGCCACGCACCTCCGATGAACCACGCTGTCGTCTTCACGCAACGTGACCACGGTAGCCGGAATCGACCCGGGGCGACAGTCCGATCTAGACCTCTGCCAGGTACTTCTCCCAGAGCGCCGGGTCCATGAACCAGTGCTGGAAGTCCGCCGGGTCGGTGAATCCGTTGGCGAACCGCCGCGCGACCGCGGGGTTCTGGCCCGCCACCCCGAGGATCTGGAGCACGTGCGGGGGCGGCGGCAGGAGGAGCGCGTTGGTCCATTCGGTCACGTGCCGGGCGTACTCCCAGTAGCGCTCGAACGTGGCTTCCATCCAGGCCGCGTCGAACGGCCGGTCGCCGTGGGAGACGATCGCGTCGAGGTAGGTCGCCGCGCAGTGGCTCGCGTTGTTGGAGCCCTGCCCGGTGATCGGGTCGTTCGCCACGACGACGTCGGCCATGCCCAGCACGATCGCCCCGCCGGGCAGGGTGCCGACCGGGTGGCGGACCACCGGCGGGTACCCGCCCGCGAGGGTCGCCTTCGAGTCGGTCAGCTCGGCGTCGCGGCAGCGCTCGTACTCCCACGGCACGAACTGCCGCATGAGGTCGAGCACGCGCCGGAAGTGCTCGTCCGGGCCCGGGTGGTCGCCGAAGCAGTCCAGCGGCCCGCCGGGCACGCCTTCGAAGAACAGGATGTCGCAGTTCCCGCTCAGCGTGTACGCCGGGATCATGAACAGCTCCCCGACGCCGGGGACGATGTTGAACCGCACCCCCATCTTGTCCGGGTGCTCCGGCCGCCGGCCCACGCCGTGGGCGTAGACCAGCGACAACGCGCGCATCGGCCGCGTGTACGGCGAGCGCTCGGGCACCCGGTCGAACAGCTGGACCAGCTCGCCCTTGCCGGCCGAGATGACCACCAGGTCGTAGAGCCGGGCCAGCGCGTCCAGTTCGGACGTCATCACGCCGTGGATGACGAGCTTGCCGCCGCGGTCCTCGAACAGCTCGAGCCAGCCGGCCATCTTGACCCGCTGGTCCACCGACTGCGCGGGGTGGTCGAGCTCGGCGAACCAGTCGAGCGCGCGGCCGCCGTCGGGCGCGGCCACCGAGACGCCGAGGCCTTCGACGTTGACCGTCTCGGCCTCCCACAGGTTGATCCCGAGGTCGCGTTCGTGCTGCAGGGCGTCGTGGAACATGCACTGCGTCGACATCACCCGCCCGTTCCGGATTTCCTCCGGCGTCCGTGCGGACATCACGGTGACGTCGTAGTCCTTCGCCTGCAGCCCGAGGGCCAGCTGCAGGCCGGACTGCCCGGCGCCCACGACCAGGACCTTGCGCATGGAGCTCGTTCTCCTTCTCAGGCGTGCGGGGCGCTGCCGGCGAGCTCGCGGCCCGCCGGACCGGAGAGCACCGCCAGCGACAGCGTGTGGCCGACCAGTTCGGTCAGAGTGGCGATGGTGGACGCGCGGTCGCGGGCGTCGCAGGTGACCAGCGGGACAGCCGGGTCGAGCGCGAGGGCGTCGCGCACCTCGTCGAGGTCGTGCACCGGCTTGCCCTCGAACTGGTTGACCGCCACCACGAACGGCAGCTCCGAGTCGTTCTCGAAGTAGTTGATCGCCGCGAACGACTCGTCGATCCGGCTGGTGTCGACCAGGACGACCGCGCCGAGCGCGCCGCGGCTCAGGTCGTCCCAGAGGAACCAGAACCGCGCCTGCCCCGGCGTGCCGAACAGGTACAGCAGCAGATCCGGGCGCAGCGTGATCCGCCCGAAGTCCATCGCCACGGTCGTGGTCGACTTGCCGCCGGGCGGGATTTCGTCGATGCCTTCCCCGGCCTCGGTCATCCACGCTTCGTTGCTCATCGGCGGCACTTCCGACACCGCACCGACGAAGGTGGTCTTGCCGACACCGAAGCCCCCGGCGACGACGATCTTCGCGGAGATCGTCAGCAGATCGCCCTCAGGCGGGGAGCCGCTTGAGCCCATCAAGGATCCTCTCGAGCACGTTGGTGTCGTGGTGGTAGGCGTGCGCGGTGGGGTGGACGAACACCGCACCCTGGGAGGCGAGGTCGCCGAGCAGCACCCGCACCACGCCCAGCGGCAGGTCCAGCCCGACCGACAGCTCGGCGACCGAGCAGCGCACCCGGGCGCGTTCGTAGAGCGAGCGCGACTCGGGCATCAGCGTGTCGCTCAGCGCCGGGTCGTACTGCGGCACCGAGATCAGCGTCTCCACCAGCAGCTGGTGGCGCGTGCCGGTGCGGCCGCCGGTGAGCGCGTACGCGCGGATCCGGCGGTGCCGGCGGGGCAGTGTGGTGTCCTTTTCGGACACGGGCATCACATCCTCGGGCACGGGCGTCACATCCGGGGCCGGCGCGCGGTCAGCACCTGCCGCAGCTCCGCGCGCACCTCGGGGGTGAGCGCGTGGCCGGCGTTGCTGATGAACTGGGTCATCTCGTAGGCGACCACCTTCATGTCCGCCTCGCCCGAGGTCAGCACCGCGAGCCCGGCACCGGATCCGATGCCCATGAACAGGAAGTAGCCGTGGGTGAGCCGGATGATGATCTGCTCGCAGGCGCCCTTCCCGAACAGCGCGGCGCTGTTGCCCGCCAGGGAGAGCAGGCCGCTGGCGATCGCGGCGAGCTGTTCGGCTTCGGCCTCGCCGACCGAGTCCGACGCGGTGAGCGGGAAGCCGTCCACGCTCATGATCAGCGCGTGGCTGACGCCGTGCACCTTGCGCACGAAGTCGTCGAGCAGCCAGGCGAAGTTCGCCGTGGCCGAGTGGGGCGCGCTCACCGGGCGGTTCCTCCGGGCGTCTCGTCCTGCCGGGTGCGGTTCTCCGCCAGCGCGGCCTGCTCGCCGTCGGCGAACGCGCCGAGGTCGGCGAGCAGCCGCTCGTGCCCGGCCGCGTCCTCGGCGGGCGGTGGTGGCGGTGGCGGGGGTTCCGGCGCGGCCCCGCGGATGCTGCCGGGCACCCGGCGCGGCAGGCCGTTCGCCGTGATCCCGCCGGTGGTGCCCTCGACCGGGCGGGGCCGCGGGCTGGGCTTGCGGGCCGTCAGCGGCTCCGGCGACTCGCGGGGGAAGGTGCCGGCGCGGCGGCGCGGCAGCCCGCCGACGGTGGCCGGCTCGGGGCCGGCGCCGGTCTTGACCGGCTCGACCGTGACGGTGCGCGTCCCAGACCACGCGTTCTCGGCGAGTTCGGTGACGACGCCGGTGGGCAGCAGCACGGTGGCGACCGTGCCGTGCGGGCTGCGGCGGTCGAGCCGCACGGTGACGCCGTGGCGGGCGGCCAGGCGGGCGACCACGGCCAGGCCCATGTGCCGCGCCGAGGCGTCGTCGAGGTCGCCGCCCGCGGCCAGCCGCGCGTTGAGGTCGCCGATCCGGTCGGCGGGGATGCCGATGCCCTCGTCCTCGATCCGGACGAGCACGCTGCCCTGCTCGGTCAGGTGCGCGCTCACGTGCACCGGCGAGCTCGGCGAGGACTGGTTGGCGGCGTTGTCGAACAGCTCCGCCAGCACCCGGCCCAGGTCTTCGGCGGCGAAGCCGACGACACCGAGGTTGACCACCCGGCCGATGGTGATCCGCGCGTAGTGGTTGATCGACGACATCGCCTCGCGCATCAGGTCGAGCACCGAGGTCGCGCGGGCGGCGTCGCCGGCGGTGTCCTGCCCGGCGAGCACGCGCAGGTTCTCGGCGTTGCGCCGCAGCCGCGTGGCGAGGTGGTCGAGCTGGTAGAGCTCGGCGAGGCGGTGGTGGTCCTCCTCCCCCGCCTCCAGCTCCTCCAGCCGTGCGAGGAGCTGGTCGAGCAGGTTGAGGTCACGCAGGGCGACGCTGGCGCAGATCTCGGCCAGCACGCCTTCGCCGGACGGCTCGGCCACCGGCTCCGGCCGGGTCAGCTCCACGAACGCCGGGCCGGCCGGCGGCGCGGACCCGGGGTGCTTCGGGGGCGCGGTGAGGAACTGCGCGGCGGCGACCCGCGAGCGGTCCAGCAGGACGCGTGATCGATCCAGGAGTTCCCGGGCCCGGCTCGCCATGTGGTCCCACTTCTTCCTTGAACGTGTGTGTTTTCTGGGAAATGCGTGTGCTGCGCCGACCCCCGGGCGGCGATGCGGGACATGCAAGCAGAAAGGTTCGTGGGATGTCCACAGCCGGTCCCCGTGCGATCGCCCTGCGTGATCGTGATTTCGGAGCGTCGCCGCTGGTGAGCGCAGTGGATTAGGCCATTCGGTTCAATTTTGCAAATTGCGGGTCGCAACAGAGCGCACACGCCCGGCGTACTCGCAGTCCAGGCAGGCCCTGGCCCCGAAATCGCAGGTCGCGCCCGATTCGTCCCAAAACTTGCGGGCCACGCAAAAAATTGCGGGGCACGCAACTTTTTCGCTACACTCTGCACATGCCGCCGGAAGAACCACCGAAGCTGACCCTGCGCGAGCGGAAGAAGCGCGAAGCCCGCCGGGCGCTCGCGCAGGCCGCCCTGCGGCTGACGCTGGAGCGGGGGCTGGAGAACGTCCGGGTGGAGGACATCGCCACCGAGGTGGGTGTCTCGCCCCGCACATTCAACAACTACTTCTCCAGCAAGGAGCAGGCGGTCTGCTCGGTCGTCGTCGACCGGCACGAGGGGATGCGCGAAGCCCTGCTCGCCCGGCCCGAGGGCGAGCCGCTCTGGACGTCCGTCAAGCAGGCGGTGCTGGAGCAATATTCGCGTGATGGCGAGCCCGATCGCGCGTATGTTGCGCGTATCCGGGAGCTGATGGGCCAGCTCATGCTGCGGGGCGAATTCCTGAACGCCCACGCGGCGGTCGAGCGGGTCCTCGCCGAAACGATCGCGAACCGGGTGGGCGGTGTGGACCACCTGCTGTGCCGGCTGATGGCCTCCTCGGTGGAAAGTGCCGTCCGCGTCGCCTTCGTGAACTGGTTCACCGAAGGCGAACCGCTCCTGCCGACGCTGGAGCGGCTGCTGGACGAGCTCGCCGCCGGGATGCCGACCCTGACCGGCGGCACCGAACGGAAACCCGAACCGACCACCACCACTCCACTGGGGGAATCGTTGTGCTAGTCAAGCTCCTCCGCAGCCACCTGCGCCCGTACCGGGGCACGCTGTGGGTGATCGTCGCACTGCAGCTGGTGCAGACGATCGCCATGCTCTACCTGCCGACGCTGAACGCCGACATCGTCGACAACGGCCTGATCAAGGGCGACATGGGCTACATCCTGCGGGTCGGCGCCATGATGCTCGCCGTCACGCTGGCCCAGATCGCCGGCTCGATCGGCGCGGTCTACTTCGGCGCCCGCACGGCGATGGCGATCGGCCGCGACATCCGCGCCGGGGTCTTCCACCGGGTGCAGGACTTCTCGGCCCGCGAGGTCGGCCAGTTCGGCACGCCGTCGCTGATCACGCGCACCACCAACGACGTCCAGCAGGTCCAGATGCTGGTCCTGATGACGCTGACGCTGATGGTGTCCGCGCCGATCATGTGTGTCGGCGGCATCATCCTGGCGCTGAACCTCGACGTGCCGCTCTCGTCGCTGCTGCTGGTCATCGTGCCGGTGCTCGCGGTCTCGGTCGGGCTGATCATCGCGAAGATGCGGCCCGCGTTCCGGCTGATGCAGGTGCGCATCGACCGGATCAACCAGATCCTGCGCGAGCAGATCATGGGCATCCGGGTGATCCGGGCGTTCGTGCGCGACAAGCACGAACGGCAGCGCTTCGACGTCGCCAACGACGAGCTGCTCACCGTCTCGCTGCGGGTCGGGCGGCTGATGGCGCTGATGTTCCCGATCGTGATGCTGGTGATGAACGTGTCCAGCGTCGCGGTGCTGTGGTTCGGCGGCCAGCGGATCGACTCCGGCAGCATGCAGATCGGCGCCATGACGGCGTTCCTGTCCTACCTGCTGCAGATCCTGATGGCCGTCATGATGGCCACGTTCATGTTCATGATGGTCCCGCGCGCGGAGGTCAGCGCCGAGCGGATCAGCGAGGTGCTCGACACCGAGTCCAGCGTCCGGCCGCCGGTGTCGCCGATCCGCCCGGGCGCGGTGCACGGCCACCTGGAGCTGTCCGGGGTCGAATTCCGCTACCCCGGCGCGGAAAAGCCGGTGCTGTGCGACATTTCGCTGATCGGGCGGCCGGGTGAGACCACCGCCGTGATCGGCTCGACCGGCACCGGCAAGACGACGCTGCTCAACCTGATCCCCCGGCTGATGGACGCCACCGCCGGCACGGTGAAGGTCGACGGCGTCGACGTCCGAGACCTCGACCCGGCGGTGCTCGCCCGCGCGGTCGGGCTGGTGCCGCAGAAGCCGTACCTGTTCGCCGGCACGGTGGCGAGCAACCTGCGCTACGGCAACCCGGACGCCACCGACGAAGAGCTGTGGCACGCGCTGGAAGTGGCCCAGGGCAAGGAGTTCGTCGAAGCGATGGCCGAAGGTCTCGACGCGCCGATCGCCCAGGGCGGCACGAACGTCTCGGGCGGCCAACGGCAGCGCCTCGCGATCGCGCGGATGCTGGTGCACAAGCCGGAGATCTACCTGTTCGACGACTCGTTCTCGGCGCTCGACTACGCGACCGACGCGGCCCTGCGCCGCGCGCTGGTGTCGGAGACGAAGGACGCGACGGTGGTCATCGTCGCGCAGCGGGTCAGCACCATCCGGGGCGCCGACCGGATCATCGTCCTCGACGAAGGCCGCGTCGTCGGCACCGGCACCCACCGCGAACTCATGGACGGCAACGAAACCTACCGGGAGATCGTGCTGTCCCAGCTCACCGAACAGGAGGCGGCGTGAGCACCACCGAATCGCCCGAAGCCGCCGTCACCGACGCCGGCGAGCGGCCGACCGCCCAACGGCACCGCAACACCGGTGGCGCCGCCGGACCGGGTGCCCGCTGGATGGGCGGCGGGGCGCCGGCGGAGAAGGCGCTGGACTTCAAGGGCTCCCTGAAACGGCTGCTGCAGCTGCTGCGACCGCAGCGGGTGGCGCTGATCGGTGTCCTCGTGCTCGGCGCGGCGAGCGTCACGCTGACGGTGATCGGGCCGAAGATCCTCGGCCAGGCCACCGACGCCATCCTCGCCGGCGTGCTCGGCAAGCAGGTGCCGCCGGGGGTCACGAAGGAGCAGATCGTCGCCGGCCTGCGCGCCCGGGGCGACGGCACGCTCGCCGACATCTACAGCCGGGTCGACCTCGTGCCGGGTGTCGGCATCGACTTCGACAAGGTCGGCCGGATCCTGCTGGTCGTGCTGGCGCTGTTCGTCATCTCGTCGTTCTTCGGCCTGATCCAGGCCCGGCTGACGACGACGCTGGTGCAGCAGGCGGTGTACCGGCTGCGCCAGGAGGTCGAGGACAAGTTCGCGCGCCTGCCGCTGAAGTACTTCGACCGCCAGCCGCGCGGTGAGGTGCTGTCCCGCGTCACCAACGACATCGACAACCTGGCGCAGTCGCTGCAGCAGACGCTGTCGCAGATCGTGTCGTCGCTGCTGACGGTGATCGGCGTGCTGATCATGATGTTCCTGATCTCGCCGCTGCTGGCGCTGATCGCGCTGCTGACCGTGCCGCTGTCGGCGGTCGTGGCCGCGAAGGTCGGGAAGCGGGCGCAGCCGAACTTCATCAAGCAGTGGTCGACGACGGGCAAGCTCAACGCCCACGTCGAGGAGATGTACACCGGGCACTCGCTGGTCAAGGTGTTCGGCCGCCGCGAGGAGTCCGCGGCGATCTTCGACAAGCAGAACGAGACGCTGTACCAGGCGAGCTTCAAGGCGCAGTTCATCTCCGGGATGATCCAGCCGGCGATGATGTTCATCGGCAACCTGAGCTACGTGCTGGTGGCGGTGATCGGCGCGCTGCGTGTCGCGTCGGGCAGCCTCACGCTCGGCGAGGTGCAGGCGTTCATCCAGTACTCGCGCCAGTTCAGCCAGCCGGTGACGCAAATCGCCAGCATGGCGAACCTGCTGCAGTCCGGGGTCGCGTCGGCCGAGCGGGTGTTCGCGCTGCTCGACGCCGAGGAGCAGGCGCCGGAGCCCGCTGTGCCGGAACGGCCGGCGGTGATCCGGGGCCGCGTGGAGTTCCAGGACGTCTCGTTCCGCTACCTGCCGGAGAAGCCGCTGATCGAGGACCTCTCGCTGACCGTCGAACCCGGTCAGACGGTGGCGATCGTCGGCCCGACGGGTGCGGGGAAGACGACGCTGGTCAACCTGCTGATGCGGTTCTACGAGCTGGACGGCGGGCGGATCACCCTCGACGGCGTCGACATCGCGAAGATGAACCGCGAGGAGCTGCGCGACCAGACCGGCATGGTCCTGCAGGACGCGTGGCTGTTCGGCGGCACGATCGCGGAGAACATCGCCTACGGCGCGGACGACCCGACCCGTGAGGAGATCGTCGAGGCGGCACAGGCGACGTACGTCGACCGCTTCGTGCGGACGTTGCCGGACGGCTACGACACGGTGCTCGACGACGAGGGCGGCACGGTCAGCGCGGGCGAGAAGCAGCTGATCACGGTGGCGCGGGCGTTCCTGGCCAAGCCGGTGATCCTCATCCTCGACGAGGCGACCAGCTCCGTCGACACCCGCACCGAGGTGCTGATCCAGCGGGCGATGAACTCGCTGCGCAGCGGCCGCACCAGCTTCGTCATCGCCCACCGCCTCTCCACGATCCGCGACGCGGACGTGATCCTGGTGATGGAGCACGGGCAGATCGTCGAGCAGGGCGACCACGAAACACTGCTGCACAGCGGCGGCGCGTACGCGCGGCTGTACGCGGCCCAGTTCGCCGAAGCGATGGCGGAAACGGACTGAGCGCGGTGGATGGCTCATTCCCGGCGTTCCGGCGCCGGGGATGAGCCATTCGCGGTGTCCGGGCCGAACTGGTCACCGCTGCCGCCAGGCGGTGACGTCGGCGCCGGTGCGGTTCGATGCTTCCTGCGCCGACCGGAATCGTAGGCGCGGCTCGACGGGTGGTCGGTGTCTCTCCCGCGAGCCCGGCCCAGCCCAGCCGACGGGCGCGCAGCCGACCGGGCCGGCCCCACGGCGCACCCGGTCCGGCGAGCGGCCGAACTTACCGCGCAGCCTGCCGAGCCTCGGCGGCTGGAATGGCTTCCACCCCACCCACCGTGCCGCACCGCCGAAGCCGCCATCGGCCGGCCCGCGGCCGCGCAACAGACCGCGCCAACCCACGGCGCGCCCGGCCCGGCCGACCGGCGGCCGCGCAACAGACCATGCCAGGCCCCACGGCACGCCCGCCCCAGCCGACCCGCGGCCGCGCAACAGACCATGCCAGGCCCCACGGCACGCCCGCCCCAGCCGACCCGCGGCCGCGCAACAAACCGCGCCGGCCCACGGCACGCCCGCCCCGGCCGGCCGCCGCGCAGCACAAGCCGGGCCGGCCTCGCGCCGGCCGAGCCGGCTCAGGCCGCCGCGATGGCCGACCCCGCGCCGCATCCGACAACGTCCCGGCCCTGCCCGCAACCACCGCACCCCCGCGCGCCCCGGTACCCTGGAAGCTTCGAGCGGAAGGGGTACTGGGGCGGCCATGGCCGACAAACTCGAGGAATACCGCCGCAAGCGCGCCCGCGAGCGCACTCCCGAACCGTGGCCCGAAGGCCCGCCCGTCGCCGGTGGGAACGACTTGTTCGTCATTCAGGAGCACCACGCCTCGCGGCTGCACTGGGATTTCCGGCTGGAGCGCGACGGCGTGCTCGTGTCGTGGGCGGTGCCGAAGGGCCTTCCCCGCTCCCCCGGCGTCACGCGCCTGGCCGTGCACACCGAAGACCACCCCATGGAGTACCTCGACTTCGAAGGCGAGATCCCGGCCGGCGAGTACGGGGGCGGGTGGATGGCCATCTGGGACACCGGCCGCTACGAAACCCTGCACTGGAACGACCACAAGGTCGAAGTCGTCTTCCACGGTGGGAAGGCGAACGGCAAGTACCTGTTCCTCAACCGGCACAACCCCGAAGACGAAGGCGACTGGACCCTGCGCCGCCTCGATCCGGCCGAGGACGGGCACGAGGACTCCCCCGAATTCCTCGAACCCATGGCCGCGGTGCCGGGCGAACTGCCGGCCGAGGACGACGATTGGGCCTACGAGTTCGACTGGGGTGGCGCCCGGACGATGCTGTGCGTGTCCGGCGGCCGCATCGCCGCGCACGACGAGACCGGCGCCGACGTCATCGGGCGCTGGCCCGAGCTGCACAAGCTCGGCGAAACCCTCGGCTCGACCGAAGTGCTGCTCGACGGCGAGATGGTCGTGGTCTGCGACGGCCGGCCGGATCCCGCGGGACTCGCCCGCCGCAGCCGGGCCGACGGCAGTGACGCCAAGCGGATGGCCAAGCACTGCCCCGCCTTCTTCTTCGCCTACGACCTGCTGCACTACGAAGGCCGGGCGACGCTGGACCTGCCCTACCTCGAACGGCGGGACATGCTCGCCGATCTCGGGCTGTCCGGCGGTGCCTGGCAGGTGCCGCGGTACTTCCGCGGCGGCGGCGAAGCCGTGCTGGCGGCCGCGCGCGAACACGGCCTCGGCGGGATCTACGCGAAACGCGCCGACGGCGATTACCGGCCCGGCAAGGCCGACGGCGACTGGCTCCGGATCTCCACGTGAAAACGGCCTCCCCGGCGGAACCGGGGAGGCCGTCCGTGTCCGGAACTCAGTGCGTCCGCTGCTCCGGCACCACCTGGACCGGGCTGCCCTGCTTGCGCAGCAGCGCCACGGCCAGCACGAGGCCCACGGCCGCGAAGATCACGCACGCCACGAAGCCCTGCGTGAAGCCCTCCAGGATCGCCGCCGGGTTCGTGGCCGCCTGCGCCATGTGCGCGGCGATCACCGTGGAGACGATCGCGACGCCGATCGCGCCGCCGATCTGGAAGGCCGCGGTGTTGAAGCCGGACGCGATACCCGCGTCGCGCTTGGCGATGCCGTTCAGGGCCGCCGCCGCGAGGGCGACCGGGCCGCCGCCGAGGCCCAGGCCGAACAGGAGCAGGGCCGGGAAGACGTCGGCCCAGTAGCTGCCGGTCGGCGAGATCCCGGTCAGCAGGAAGGAACCGATGCCGAGCAGCACCACGGCGGCGACCGAGACGATGCGGATGCCGAGGCGGTTGAGCAGGGCCTGCGCGAGGTAGGCACCGGCCACCGCCGCGATCGGCATCGCCGACTGGCTGAGGCCGAACTCGAGCGCGGTGTAGTGCAGCACGCCCAGCGAGAACTGGGAAATCGCCATCGACATGCCGAACGCCAGCGCCGCGACGATCGCCGTCACGACGTTGCCGCCGACCAGCGCGGGCGACCGGAACAGCCGCAGCGGCACCAGCGGCGCCGCCGACCGCTTCTCGATCACCAGCGTCAGCGCGACCAGCACCAGGAAGACCACGCCCAGGCCGAGCGTGTGGAAGCTGACCCAGCCCTTCGCGGGCGCCTCGACCAGGATGTAGACCAGCAGGCCCAGCGCGGCCGTGCTGACGACCGCGCCGGCGAGGTCGAACGTCCGCTGCTTGCCCGCGTCCTTGCTCTCCCGCAGCAGCACCGGGCTCAGCACCAGCATGAGCAGCGCGACCGGGACGTTGACGAAGAAGATGGACTGCCAGCCCAGCCAGTCGATGAGCGTGCCGCCGAGCAGCAGACCGACGGTCGCGCCGATGGAGGCGATCCCGGACCACGCGGCGAACGCCTTGTTGCGTTCGCGGCCTTCGGGGAAGGTGTTGGTCAGGATGGACAACGCGGTCGGCGCCATCAGCGCGGCCGAAACGCCGTGCAGGGCCCGGGCCACCAGCAGGACCTCGGCGTTCCAGGCGAACCCGGACAGCAGCGACACCAGCAGGAACAACGCGGTGCCGGCGATGAACACCTTGCGCCGGCCGAGCAGGTCGGCCGCGCGGCCGCCCAGCAGCAGCAACCCGCCGAAGGTGAGCAGGTTGGCCGAGAGGGCCCACTGCGCCGCGACGGGCGAGAGCTTGAGGTCCGCCGAGATCGACGGCAGGCCCATGATGACGATCTGCGCGTCGAGGATCACCATGAAGTTGGCCGTGCAGAGCAGGATGAGGGCTTTCCAGCGGCGCGGGTCGAGACCCGACGCCATCGATGCGGGTGCTGCCTGGGCGACGTTCACTGCACTCTCCTTCGAGCGGAGAGGGCATTTCCTCCGCGGTCCGTAGGTGTGCGTCGACCGTACGGATCCGGCGGTCCGCGCCCTTCCTCTCGATTGCACAGCGGTTTCTCCCCGCGTGCGGATCCGCGCGGGCACGTCGCTTCGAAGGGGGTCAGTTCTTCCGGGCGAGCACCGCGATCCCGGCCACCACGACCACCAGACCGGCCACGACGTTGCCGGCCAGAGCGCCCGCCGACGGCGGGGTCTCCCCGCTGTGCCGGAGCAGCCACGGCGAAACGGCGGCCCACGCGCCGAGGACCGGGATCACCCAGCCGATCAGCGCGAGCCGGCGGGTGGCCGTGCGGGCGATCGCCAGCGCGATCAGGACCAGGCCGACCAGGGTGTCGCTCAGCGCCAGCACGCCCGCGCCGCCGAAGCCGGTCAGCCACGGGGCCAGGACCAGGTAGAGCCCGGCGAGCAGGACCACTCCGGCGGCCGCGCCGAGCACCGCCGTGCGGTGCCGGGGCGCCCGGGTTCGGGGGGATGTCATCTCCTCACCTCCTCCCGGAGAGGTACCCGCTCGTCGCACCCGGTAACCGGGGCCTGCCCGCGGCAGGCCCCGGTCCGGTCAGCAGCCGCAGGTGTAGTACGTGATGTCCCAGTGGTTGCCCTCGTCGCAGTAGAGGTTGCCGGAGGCCGCCTTCCACTGCGGGTAGCCGTCGCCGCGCAGGCCGGCGTAGCCGAAGCTGTTCTTGATGTAGGCGTCGATGCAGCTGTTGTGCGAGATGTCCACCTTGTAGCCGTTCCAGTGGCTGTAGGTGCCGGACGCGTGCCCGGTCTCGGTGCCCCCGGTGATGTTGATGGCGCAGCCGCTGGCCCGCTTCAGCGTGATGACCCCGCTGACCGTGCTCTGGTTGATCTGCTCGTACGACGTGCACGTCGAGTTGTTGCGGTTGGTGCAGCCGCCGCTCGACGAGTGCGTGACACCGGCGGCGGACAGCTGCGACGCGGCCTGCGCCTGGGTGAGCTTGGTGACCTGCTCGGTCGCCTGCGCGGTGCCGATGGTGGCGAACACCGCCGTCGCGGCGGACGCGGCCAGCCCCAGTGCCACCCGCGCCAGCATCCGTTGTCCCGGCATGACCTGTCTCCCTACCCTGCGATGATCCGGACGGGGGTGAGCCAAATCGGGCCGGCCATAACTTCGCCAAACTGCCGGTGCCGCGCGGCGGGCCGGGACGCCGTCAGGTCCTGATCTTCGCCAAGACTTCACGAGTCCGGTCGCGATCCGGGGAAGTGCTGGTGACGGCGGTGATTTCGTGCAGCGCCCGCAGCTCCCACAGCGGGAACCCGAGCTCGCGGAACAACCCGGCCGAGGAGCGCAGCAGCCGTTCCGCTTCGCCCCGGTCGCCGGCTTCGGCGTGCGTCCGCCCGAGGCTGAGCAGCGCGTACCCGGCGCCGCGGCGGTCGCGCAGTTCCCGGAAGACGTCCAGCGCGAGCAGCAGGTGCCGTCGCGCGCCCGCCGGATCGCCCGCGCGGCGGCGGGCCTCGGCGAGGCTGCGGTGGGTGTAGGCGGCGGCGTGCCGGTGCCCGATCTGCTCGAACAGCGCCAGCGAGCGTGTCAGGAACCGCTGTCCGTCGGCGACTTCCCCGGCGTCGGTGTGCAGGTCGCCGAGACTGCGCAGGACGTGGGCCTCCCAGTGCCGCTCACGGGTGCGGACGGCGCCGCCGAGCGCACCGGTGAGCAGGTCGGCTGCCTGGTCCCGGCCGCCGTGGCGGCGCAGGACGTCGGCGTAGCGCTTGGCGGCGTGGTCGTGCCCGCGGCCGTCGTCGCACTCCCGGGCGAGCAGCATGCTCACCTCGAAGCTCTCGACCGCGCGCCGCACGTCCCCGACGTCCTCGGCCAGCGAACCCAGCTGTGCCGCCGCGGCCGCCTGCCCGCGGCGGTCCCCGCACTCGCGCAGCAGCCCCAGCGCCTCCCGCAGCTCGGCCTCGGCGGCCCGCGGGTCACCGCCGTCGAGGTGGACGTCGGCGAGCGCGGCCAGCACCGCGCCGGTGCCCTGCGGGTCGTCCAGGGCGCGGTAGCGCTGCTCGGCCATGACGAAATAGGCCTGCGCCCGGTGCCAGTGGCCGTGCTGCCAGTGCACCGCACCGAGGTTGTGGAGCTTCTCGGCCTCCGCGCGCGGGTCGCGACGGCGGCGGGCCGCGGCCAGCCCGAGCACCGAGACGGCGCGGGCGGCGTGGCCCAGCCACGGGGTACCGGCCAGCGCGGTGCAGGCGTCGGCGAGCCGTTCGGTCAGCTCGGGCGGGCCGTGCGCGCCCGCCAGCCGGACGGCGGCGGCGAGCAGGCCGGTCTCCTCGGCCGCCCAGGCCGCCGGGTCGGCGGCGATCCGCCGGGCGATCACCGGGTCCGGCTTCGGCAGCCCGGGTGCTCGACGGCCGCGCGCGTGTTCGGCGTGCGCCAGCGCGGCTTCGCAGGCCCGGCGCAGCGCGGTTTCGTCGGCCGGGTTCTCGCCCAGCACCAGCCGTACGAACGGGGGCACCACCCACCGCGGCCCGGCCGGTTCCAGGAGGTGCGTGGCGGCCAGGTCGTCGAGGCGGTCGCGGGTTTCGCCGAGCGGCCGGTCGAGCAGCGCCGCGGCGCACCAGTCCGGGACGGCGACGCCGAAGGCGGCGAGCAGGCGCAGCAGCGACACCTCGGCGGCGGGCCGTTCGCGCAGCGCCGACGTCACCGCGGCGCGGACGCCGAGGTCACCGGCGGTCAGCTCGTCGAGCCGGCGGCGGTCGTCGGAGAGCCGTGCGGCGAGGTCGCCGACGCACTGGTTCGGCCGTGTCGCGAGTTTGACGCCGGCGATCCGGACGGCGAGGGCGAGCCCGGCGCAGTGGCCGAGAACCCGTTGGGCTGCTTCGGGTTCCGCGCGGAGACGGTCCTCCCCCGCGATCGCCGTCAACAGCGCCCAGCCGTCCTCTGTGGACAGTTCCGGGACCGGGATCGCCCGTGCCCCGCACAGTCCCGGCAGTTCGCGGCGGGTGGTGACCAGCGTGGCGCAACCGGGCCCGCTCGGCAGCAGGGCGCGCACCTGGGCCTCCGACACGGCGTCCTCGAACAGCACGAGCAGCCGGCGGTCGGCGGTGTAGCCGCGCCACAGCCCGGCCAGCCCGGTGCGGTCGGCGAGTTCGGCCGGGGTCGCGCCGAGCCGGCGCAGGAAGCCCGTCAACACGGCCGCCGGTTCGGCCGGGGTCCCGTCCGGGGCGCGCAGCGACGCGGTCAGCTGGCCGTCGGGGAACCGGCGGCGGGCCCGCCAGGCGGCCTGGACCGCCAGCGCGGACTTGCCCGCCCCGGCGGCACCGTGCAGCACGACCGGGGCCGGTCCGCGCAGTGCGCGGCCGACGTCGGCCAGCTCGGCCGCGCGGCCGGTGAAGTCGGGGACCGCGGGCGGGAGCTGGGCGGGCGGCCCCGGCGTCGTCCACTCGGTGCCGGCGATCCGGCGGTACACCTCGACGAGGTCGGCGCCCGGCCACACGCCCGCCTCGTCCCACAGCGCCCGGCGGGTCCGGCGGAGCACCTCCAGGGCCGATTCGCGGCGGCCGACGGCACCGAGGGCGGCGGCGAGCCGGGCGGCGAACCGCTCGTCGGCGGGCCGGGCCGCGACCACCGGGTCGAGCCGCTCGACGACCGCCCCGCCGTCACCGTCGGCGAGTTCCAGCTCGACCAGCTGCAGCAGCGCGGCCGAGCGCCGGTCGTCCAGCCACAGCTTGTGCGCCTCCAGCAGCGGGCCGCCCGCGACGTCGGCGAACGCGTCGCCCCGCCAGCACGTCAGCGCCCGTTCGAGCGCGCGACGGCGTTGCGCGCGGTCGTCGGCGCCGGAGGCGAGCAGCGCCAGGAACTCGTCCGCGTCCAGCTCCCCCGGCTCGACGGCGAGGGCGTACCCGCGCGGCCCCGACCGCAGGCGCTGCCCGGCCTCGGCGGCCCCGAGACCGGGCGAGAGCGTCTTGCGCAGCTTCGACACGGTGACCTGCACGATGGCGGCGGCGCTCGACGGCGCGCCGTCCGGCCACAGCTCGTCGACCAGCGTGTCACGGCCGACGAACTGGCCGGCGCGGGCCAGCAGGACGGCGAGCAGCCGCCGCGGCTGGGCCGCCGACGGCAGCGGGACGGAGGCCGTCAACGGGCCGAGGACCTGGAACCGCACGGCTACAACACCCCACCCGCGAGATCACCTGATCGAGCGAGCTGAATCTAACCTCCCGGCGCGTCGGGGGAACCCCGCTCACCCGGATGGCCGACGACGTTCGGCCTCAGGCGCGGGCGAGCAGCTTCTCCAGCAGCGCCGGGTGCTCCGCCAGGCCTTCGCGCAGCGTGTGCTCCCGCAGCGGCTTGAGGTCGCCGTAGGGCTGGTTCGCCCAGTCCAGGGCGCCCTGCGGCGGCTCGGGGTCGTACTCGATGGCGAACTGGATGTTCGTCGCGACCTGCCGTCCGGCCAGCCGTTCCGCCAGGTGCAGCGCCAGGTCGATGCCCGCCGAGACACCGGCCGCGGTGATCACCGGGCCGTCCTCGACCCACCGCCGGGCGACCGGGGTGGCGCCGAGAGCGGTCAGCAGGTCGCGGAACATCCAATGCGTCGTCGCCTGCCGGCCGTCCAGGAGCCCGGCCGCGCCGAGGACGAGCGAGCCGGTGCAGACCGACGTCACCAGCTCGGCTGTCCCGGCGGCGCTGCGGAGCCAGGCGAGGAGGCGCTCGTCGGCCATCGCGCGCAGCGTCGGGACGGTGCCGCCGGGCACCAGCACGGCGAAGGGCGACGGCACTTCGTCGAAGGTGTGGCTGGGGGCGATCCGGAGCGGGGTGTCGGTGCCGACGGCGTCCTTGGTGGCGCCGGCCACGACGGTCCGGAAGCGCGGATCGAGCTGGCCGAGCGCGCTGAGCACCTGGAGCGGGCCGACGAGGTCGAGCGGCGTCAGGCCGGGGTACACGACGAAGGCGATGGTCTTCCGGTCATCGGTCATGCCGTTCACCATGGCTTTCGGGCGATCGGCGGGCGGCGCGGATGTCCGAATTCCTGCGAACCACGTCCGAGCGCCGGTCCGGCTGCTAGCGTTCGGTCATGCCAGGCTCACCCAGACGGGTCGCGATCGTCGGTTACGCCGACGCCGAGCTGCTGGACATCGCCTGCCCCGCCGATGTGTTCGACGCGGCGAACCGGCTCGGCGCGCGGCCACCGTACGAGCTGCAGCTGGCTTCGGTCGACGGCCACGGCATCACCACCGGCTCCGGGCTGACGCTGCAGCCGCACCTGCGGCTCGACCAGGTCGCCGGCGACCTCGACACGCTGGTCGTCGCGGGCGGTTGGGGCAGCACGGCCGCGGCGGCCGACGAGCGCGTCCTGGCCCACGTCCGGCGGCTCGCCCGCTCCAGCCGCCGGGTGGCCTCGGTGTGCACGGGCGCGGAGGTGCTCGCGGCGGCGGGCCTGCTCAACGGCCGCCGCGCGACGACGCACTGGCGCTACGCGGCGCGCCTGGCCAGGGACTACCCGTCGGTGACGGTGGACCCGGTGCCGCTGTACGTCCGCCACGGCAACGTCTACACGGCGGCGGGTGTGACGAGCGGGCTGGACCTGACGCTGTCGCTGGTGGAGGCCGACCACGGCCCGTCGCTGGCCCGTGAGGCGGCCCGCGCGCTGGTGACGTACCTGCAGCGGCCGGGCAACCAGGCCCAGGTGAGCCTCTTCCTGGCCGGCCCGCCGCCGGAGCACCGGGAGGTCCGCGACCTCACGGCGTACATCGCGGAGCACCTGGACGCCGACCTGGGCACGCCCGCCCTGGCGGCCCGGGCGGGGATCAGCACGCGCCAGCTGACCAGGCTGTTCGACGCCCACCTGGGCACGACCCCGGGCCGGTACGTCCGCACGATCCGCACCGAGCACGCAGCCCGGCTCCTGTCCGGAACGGACCTCCCGCTCGCGACGATCGCCCGCCGCTGCGGCTTCGGCTCGACGGAGACGTTGCGCCAAGCCTTCCTGGACCACTTCGACACCCCGCCGTCGGCCTACCGCCGCGTCCACGTCCGCCAGGCCTACGGCTGAACTTCGTGTCGACCCGCCAATCACGCGTGATGACCCTCCAATCACGCGAGCTGACCCTCCAGTCACGCGGGATCGGCGCTTCGGGACGAACCGGGCCGTCGGCGGCCCCTCGCGCGGGGTGCGGAATCCCGCTGTCAGGATGTGCGGGTGGACCGCCCCGACCTGGACGACGACGCAACCGGCCCGATTCGCCGGATCACGGACGAGGTGTCCCCTTCCCCGGCCCGCGGCACGTCCGGAACGTCCCGGAAACCAGCCCGCCGCACGTCCGCCGAGGCTGCCCGCCGCGCGGCGGATCCGGCGCGCCGCCGCACGGACACGGGACCGCAGCGGGTTCCGGCCGCGGACAAGCGAGCCGACACCGGGCCGCAGCGGGCCACCGGATCGCTGCGAGTGCCGGCCGAAAACGGCCAGGCCGAACCCCGGCGCCGCCGCGGGGACACCGGACCGCAGCGCGCCACCGGAACCAGCGCCCGTCCCCGGCGCAAAGCCCCCGCCGAAACCGAAGCCGCGCACGCCGGACACGGCCACGGTCACGGCCATGGGCACGGCCCCGCCGCCCCCGCCTCCCGGCGCGTCAAGCTCCTCCTGATCTGGCTGCTCGCCCCGCTGGCCCTCGCCACCGTCGTCGGCATGGTCGTCCTCTACCCCTGGGGCAAGGCCTCCCCGACCAGCGTCGTCCCGCAGGGCACCCCCGTGCACGCCGACATCCGGACCACCGCCACCGGCCCCTGCCTCGCCCAGGGGCAGGTGCAGGTCGGCGACCAGACCGACCCGAACGCGAAACCCTGCCTGACCGTCGACCTCACCATGACCGACGGCCCCGCCGACGGGAAACCGCTGCGCCTCACCGTCCCGATCGAGCCCAGCACCCCGCGCTTCGCCGCCGGGGACGCCGTCGTGCTCGCCTACAACGGCGGGAACTCGAACGATCCCGCCAGTTTCCAGCTCGTCGACTTCCAGCGCGGCACGCCGCTGCTCGTCCTCGCCGCCCTCTTCGCCGTCGCCGTGCTCGTGCTCGGGCGGTGGCAAGGCGTCGCCGCGCTCGTGGCGCTCGGGCTGTCCTTCGTCGTCATCGCGCTCTTCATCCTCCCGGCCATCCTCGCCGGCGAGAATCCCCTGGTCGTGGCCATCGCCGGGGCCGGGGCCATCATGTTCATCGCGCTCTACCTGACGCACGGCCTCTCCGCTCGGACGTCCGCCGCCGTGCTCGGGACGCTCGTCAGCCTCGCCCTCATCGGCGTGCTGTCCGCCATCTTCTCCGCCGCCGCCTCGCTGACCGGGCTCGACGACAGCACCTCGACGCTCATCGGCTCGCTCGGCCACGGCATCGACGCGCGCGGGCTGCTGCTCGCCGGCGTCGTGATCGGCGCCCTGGGTGTGCTCGACGACGTCACCGTCACCCAGACCAGCGCCGTCTGGGAACTCCGCCGGGCCAACCCGGACCTGACCTGGCGCGAGCTCTACCACTCCGGCCTGCGGATCGGCCGCGACCACGTCGGCTCGGCGGTCAACACCCTCGTGATGGCCTACGCCGGGGCCGCGCTGCCGGTGCTGCTGTACTCGTCGATCTCCGGCGTGGGGCTCGGCGCGCTGCTCGGCAGCGAGGACATCGCGCAGGAGATCATCCGGACGCTCGCCGGCAGCGTGGGCATCGTCGCGGCCGTCCCGGTGACCACCGTCCTGGCCGCGCTGATCGCCTCTCGCGAGCCCGCCGGGCACCTCAGCAGCACCACGAAAGCCGTTCCGTCCCAGGCGTAACACCTTGGGACGACGCCGTCAGTCCAGCGTCGCCACGAAGCGGCTGACGGCTTCCATCGTGAACCGCTGCACGTACTTGCCCGACGGCGCCACCGACGCCAGCCGGTAGAGCGGGCGCTCCGCCACGCCGGACCCGCGCGCCTCGGCCTTCAGCTCCGCGACCAGCAGCTCGCCGAACACGAGACCGTTGGCCTCGGTGTTGTTCATCAGCGCGTTCGCCAGTTTCCGCAGCGGCACGATGCCCAGCTCGCGCCCGCCCGTCCCGGAGAACACGGCGAGGTCGACCTTCGCCACCTTGCCGCGCTGGCCGGCGTTGACCAGCAGGCTCACCGTGCGGCTGCCCCGGACGTCGCCGACGACGAGGTCGAGCCGGGTCGCGGTCGTCAAGTCGACACGGCGCAGGCCCCAGGTGCGCACGATCAGCGTCGAGCCCTCCAGCCAGACGCGGCGCCGGATGCTGACCGCCATCACGTACAGCAGCGGCAGGGCGATCACCAGCGCGACGACCAGGCCGGTCACCGTGCCGCCGATCAGGCCGGCGATCCCGCCGAACGCCGCGGCGACGATCACCACCCCGATCAGGCCCGAGATCCCGCGGCGACGCCGGCCGCGCGGGTCCTCCTCGAACAGCGCGATGCGTTCGGTCACCGTCCCGCCCCCGTCCCGGCGAGGAACGGGTTGCCCGCGCGTTCCCGGCCGATCGTCGTCGCCGGGCCGTGGCCCGGCAGCACCACTGTCTCGTCCGGGAACGCCGCCAGCAGGTCCCGCAGCGCCGTGGTCACGTCCCCGCGGCCGACCGAGCCGGCGAACAGCGTGTCCCCGGTCAGGGCGAGCCGGCCGCCCTCGGGCGTCGCCAGGCCCAGCACCACCGATCCCGGGGTGTGGCCCGGCACGTGCCGGACGTCGACGTCCAGGCCGGCGAACACGCCCGGCGAAAGAGGCACGCTTTCCCCTTCGTACAGCGCGGCGTCCTCCGCGTGCAGGTGCAGCGGGACGCCGTGCTCGGCCGACAGCGCGGCCGCCGAGGCGACGTGGTCCGGGTGCCCGTGGGTGGCCAGCAACGCGGCCGGGACCAGGCCGTGTTCGTCGAGCGCGGCGGCCAGCGGCGCGGCCACCTCCTGGCCCGGATCCACGACCACGCACGGCCCGCCGGCGGCCGCCGCCAGCAGGTAGCAGTTGGCCTGCAGCGGGCCGCTGCCGAACCCGACGACGAGCACCGAACGCCTCCCCGGACTTCCGCGCCGGATGGCGCCGATCACGATCGGGTTGAGACTAGCGGGCCCTGTACAT
Organism: Amycolatopsis sp. 505; assembly: GCF_031625235.1. Lineage (NCBI taxonomy): Bacteria > Bacillati > Actinomycetota > Actinomycetes > Pseudonocardiales > Pseudonocardiaceae > Amycolatopsis > Amycolatopsis sp. 505. Next base: position 820,366 of record NZ_JACKQP010000003.1, on the reverse strand, counting down.
GGTCCTCACAGGCTGTGCCCATACACTGCCGCTACCTCAAACGTGTGAGACGAGCGGAAACCTGGAGGGTACGGGGTGGCGACCAACCAGCAGCGCCGCGAAGCTGCGAAGCGCAAGCTCGAGCGGCAGCTCGAGCGCCGATTGGAGCAGCAGAAGCGACGCCGGATGATCGGGGCTGGTGTGGTCGGCGTGGCCGTCCTCGTCGTCGCCGGTGTCGTGGTGTGGATCGTGAGCGCGAACAGCGGCGACAGCACCGACACCGCCGCGTCGTCCTCGGCCGCCCCGCCGCCGACCGAAATCCAGATCCCGACGCAGCGCACCGCGCTGCCCAAGCGGGCGACGCCGCTGCCGAACCCGACGTCGTGCGACTTCAAGGCCGACGCGACGGGCAAGGCGCCGAAGAAGGTGAACCCGCCGGACGGCAAGAACGTCCCGTCGACCGGCACGGTGAACGTGACGCTCAAGAGCACCGCGGGCGACATCCCGCTGACGCTCGACCGCGCGCTCGCCCCCTGCGCGGTGCAGAGCTTCATCAGCCTGGCCAAGCAGAACTTCTACGACGGCACGATGTGCCACCGGCTCGGCACCGAAGGCCTGCAGATGCTGCAGTGCGGTGACCCGGCGGCCACCGGCGACCCGACGACCGACGGCCAGGGCGGCCCGGGCTACACGATGCCGGATGAGGCGTTCCCGGAGATCAAGTACGGCCGCGGCATCCTGGCGATGGCGAAGACGCAGGCCCCGAACTCCGGCGGCAGCCAGTTCTTCATGGTCTACGGCAGCGCCGACGGCCTCCCGGCGGACTACTCGGTGTTCGGCAGCATCAGCGACGAGGGCCTGAAGGTGCTCGACGCGGTGGCGAAGGCCGGCATCGCGAACCCGAACCCGCAGGACGGCACCGGTGCGCCGACCAAGCAGGTGAAGTTCACGGGCGTCACCGTTTCCTAGTGCCGCCCCGCTTCGAGCTGAACGGGGATCCGCTCGGCCCGGACGCCGCACTCGCGGGATCGGTCTCCTACGGCCACTTCACCGCGATGCAGGTCCGGGACGGGCGGGTCCGCGGGCTCGCGTTCCACCTCGAGCGGCTCGCCGCGAGCACGCGGCTGCTGTTCGGCACCGATCTCGACACCGACCTGGTGCGCTCCCACGTCCGGCAGGCGATCGCGGACGACCCCGCGCTCTCGGTCCGGGTCGTCGTGCTCACCCGGTCGTTCGACGAGCCGATGACGCCGGACATCCTGGTCCGGACCGGGCCGCCGCACGAGCCCGATCCGGCGCCGCTGCGCCTGCGGACCGTGCGGTACCAACGCGATCTGCCGCAGGTCAAGCACCTCGGCACGTTCGGCCTGATCCACGAAGCCCGGCAAGCCCGCCTGGCGGGCTTCGACGACGCCCTGTTCGTCGACCCCGCGGGGCGGATCAGCGAGGCGTCGATCTGGAACGCGGCGTTCCTCGCCGGCGGCACCGTCGTCTGGCCGGACGGCGCGGTGCTGCCGGGGATCACGATGCTGGTCCAGCGGGAAGCCTTGCGTCGGCTCGGGGTCCCGCAGGAGACGCGCGAAGTCCGGCCCGCCGACCTGCGCGGATTCGACGCGATGGTCCTGACGAACTCCGAGACGCCCGGACGTGCGGTCACGGCCGTCGACGACCTCGTGCTGCCGCCGGCAGACCGCGCCGTGGCCCTGTTCGCCGAGGCGTACGCGACCGTGCCGTGGGACAAGATCTGAACCGCGTCCGCACCCGCCCCGTGTAGAGGGCGACACCGGAGACCCCAGCGGGTCGCCGGGGAGAGGTGCCGACGATGGTCGTAAACCGGGTTCCCGCGGTTCGCCGCGTCCTCGGGCGGGCCGGGCAGGCCGGCTGCGCCGGTGTCCTCTTCGCCGTGCTCGCCGGCGGTCCCGCGCTCGCGCAAGCCGATCCGCCGCCTCCGGTCAAGTACTTCATCGTGCCGCACGCCGACAACCCCGAGGAGATCACGCTGTTCAAGATCGCCGAGCGCGCGCTCGGCGACGGGCGGCGCTTCCCGGAGATCTTCCGGCTGAACCAGGGGCGGCCGCGGCCGGACGGCACCCCGTTCACCGACCCCGCCGCGATCGAGCCCGGTCAGGTGCTCCAGCTGCCCGACGACGCCGCGCCGGAACCGGGCGTGCGGTTCGGCCCGTTGCCGGCGCCCGTGCCCGCCGCACCGGCCGGGCCGCCTGCGGTGGCCGAGGAGCCGTCCGGGCTCGGCGTCGGGCTGGCGTCGGTCGTCAGCGGCACCGGCGGCCTGCTGACCGGCCTGCTCGCCGGGCTCTGGTGGCGGCGCCGACCGCAGCTGCTCCCGCCGGCCCCGTTCGAGCCGCCGGAGCGCGACGAAGAGGACTTCGGCTCCGGCTCGGTCAGCGGCACCCTGCCGCTCCCGATCGTGGTCCCCGAACCGCGTCCGGACGTCGTGTTCCGCCCGGAGCCGAAGACCACCGAGCTCGCCATCATCGTGCTCGACACGGCCGAAACGCAGGTGATCGCCGCCGTCCGGCCCGGCTCGCGGTTCCACTTCCGGATCGGCCCGGAACCGGACTTCGCGGACGCCTCCACGGTGCTCGTCGTCGACGGTGAGGGCGACCGGACCTGACGCCGGGGCGTGCGTGCCGGGTCACCCTGCGCTGAACGGATCAACCGGCGCCGGAACACTGGCCATCGGGCCGCCGGTCCCGCAATAGTCGTCTCATGACCTGGGATCCGTTCGGCACCCTCGGGCAGGCGCTGTGGATCGGCGGCGCTCCGTGGACCGGGAAGTCCACCGTCGCGCGGCTGCTGGCCGAGCGGCACGGCCTGACGACCTACCACCACGACGACCGGGCCCGGCCCGGCGACCCGCTGCCGGACGACCTCCCGGTCGGTGACCAGCTGACCGCGATGATGGCCGAGTTCGGCCACCGCTTCCGCTGCGCCGTCGACGACCTGCGCGCGCTGACCTCGCCGCGGCCGATCGTCGCCGAGGGCCGGGGGCTGCGGCCGGAGCTCGTCGCCCCGCTCGTGGACTCCCCCGGCCGGATGGTGGTGCTGGTGCCGACCGAGCTGTTCCGCCAGCACCAGCTCCGGCACCGGCCCGACGGGCCCGCGATCCCGGAGCAGCGCACCCGGCTGACGCGCGACCGGATGCTCGCCGCGCACGCCGTGCGGGCGGCGCGGGACCTCGGCATCCGCGTCATCGAGATCGACGGCAAGCTCGACCCCGCCGGCGTCACCGACGTCGTCGCCGAGCACTTCCACGCCTACCTGGACTTCGAGGTCAGCGGAAGGTGAACCGCGGCGGGCGCCGCTCGAGGAACGCGGCGACGCCCTCCGCGTAGTCCTCGCCGTGCAGGGCTTCCGACCGGATCTCCTCGACCTCGGCGTCGGAGGTCTCCTGCCCGGCGACGATCTTTTCGATGATCCGGTTCATCCCGCGGACGGACGCCTGGGAGCGCGAGCACAGCGTTTCGGCGAACGCCAGCGTCGAGGCTTCGAGGTCACCGGCCGGGAAGACGTCGTTGAGCAGGCCGATTTCGCGGGCGCGGACGGCGGTGATCAGCTCGCCGGAGAGGAGGAAGTACTTGGCGTGCGCCGGGCCGACGAGCGAGACGAGCTGGCGGGTCGAGTCGAAGTGGTAGACGATGCCGAGCTTCGCCGGGGTGATGCCGAACCGCGCGCCCTCGGCGGCGAACCGGAAGTCGCAGGCGACCGAGACCTGGCAGCCGCCGCCGATGCAGTTGCCCCGGATCATCGCGATCGACGGCTTGCGCATCGCGGTGAGGGCGGCGACCGCGCCTTCGACGGCCTTGTCGTAGCTCGCCGCACCTTCCGCCGTGGTGCGCAGCTCCCCGAACTCGCTGATGTCGGCGCCGGCCGAGAAGTGCCGGCCAGCCCCGGCGATCACCAGCGCCTTGAGCGCCGGGTCGGCCTCCACCTCGGCGACGACGTCCGGGATGGCCGCCCACATGCCGTAGGTGATGGCGTTCATCTTCTCCGGCCGGGTCAGCGTCAGGCGGGCGACTTCACCGTCGCGCGTCAGGTCGAATCCGTCGGTCATGCACCGCACCCTAGCTTCTCGCCCTCAGCGAAACCGGCGGTGTGTGACGCGGTCGTGTGGCAGATTCGGGGCCATGGCGACGATCGAGGTGGGCGGGACGGCGTTCGGCTACGACGAAGCGGGAGAGGGGCCCGCCGTCGTGCTGCTGCACGCCGCGATCGGCGACCGCCGGATGTGGGACGCGCAGTTCACCGAGCTCGCCGCCACCCACCGGGTGATCCGCTACGACCGCCGCGGGTTCGGGGAAACCCGCGGCGAGGCCGGCGAGCACGCCCACTACGAGGACCTGCTGGCCCTGCTCGATGCCCGGGGGATCGAGCAGGCCGCGCTGGTCGGGGCCTCGATGGGCGGGGCGTGCGCGCTGGACGCCGCCCTCGCCGCGCCGGAGCGGATCACCCGGCTGGTGCTGCTCGGCTCGGGCCTGACCGGGCACACCTGGCCGGACCACATGCAGGCGGACCTCGCCCGGCTGACCGAGGAGCTCTTCCCGGGCGACCGCCTCGCCCGCTACCAGGCGCGGGACGCCGACGTCGACCCGGCAGACGTCCGGGCCATGGCGGAGGCCAACATCCGCTACATGGTCGCGGGGCCGGGCCGGGACATCTCGGTCCTGCCACCGGAAATGGTGGCGCTGGTGCGGGAAATGTGCGAGCAGGTGTACCGGCACGACTGGACTGCTCCACAGTGGACGGAGCGGATCCCGGACACCCGGCACCGGCTGGCGGAGATCACCACGCCGGCCCTGGTGGTGATCGGGACGTCGGACGCGCCGGGCCTGGTGGAGCTGTCGGCCCACCTGGCGGAGTCGTTGCCCCGGGCGGAGTTGGCCGAGCTGGCGGACACCGGGCACCTGCCGTCGATGGAACGGCCGGACGAGGTCAACGCCCTGCTGCGGAAGTTCCTCTAACGGTTCCCCCGCACCCGGCACGTCCGCGTTGCCCTCGCGAAAACCATTGGTGACCGGCTCGCTCCGCTGATGTACTGATGGCCACCGTGAGCCTGCCGCGTGAGGGAGGTAGTGGTTGTGAGTGGCTATGACGCGCTTGCCGAGGTGTACGAGTGGCTCATCTCAGAGGCAAAGCTGGCTCCGGCCGAGTTCGCCGCGTCGTTCGAGGACGTCCTCGGTCTCCTGCCGCCGAACGCTCACGTCCTCGATTGTTCGTGCGGGACCGGGCAGTTGGCCGTCGGCCTCGCCGGTCTCGGCATGCACGTTGTCGCCACTGACGCCAGCGAAGCGATGGTTCGCCGGACTGCGGAATTGTCCGAGGAGTTCAAAGCATCCGTCCGGACAATGCAGGCGGACTGGCAAGAGTTGCCCGACCATTTCGATGACGACACCTTCGACGTGGTCTTCTGCGTTGGCAACTCGCTGCACCACGCCAAGGGCGCGCGCGGCAGAGTTGCCGCTCTCGAGTCGATGGCACGGCTTCTGCGCCGTGGCGGGCGCTTGGTCCTCACCTCCCGCACTTGGGAACTCGTGCGGGCCAGGGGTTCCCGGCTGGACATCGGTGACCGGCTCGTCCGCCGGAACGGGCGCGATGCCGTCGTGGTCTACCGCTGGGACATTGCGCCGAACTGGGAAGACGAGCACCACATCGAGATCGCGATCGCGGAAGTGGATCCGGCTGGGTCGGTTCGCGCCCGCTCGGAACTGCTGTCGAGCTGGCCCTACCGGTACGAAGAACTCGAAGTCGAGTTGTACCGGGTCGGGCTCCGGACGGAACTCAGCACGTTCAGCCTCGATGCCGAGAACTACACTGTGGTGGCGAGCAAGGTATAGCCAGCGGGCTCCCGTCCGGCGAGGACGGTCTCCGCTAGCCGAAGATCTTCTGCACCTGGTCGGAGATCTTCGCGACCAGCTCCGAAAACTGCGCCACCCCGCCCAGCAGCCCCTTGACCTTCTCCCACCGGCTGCGCACCACCGCCGGCTCCGCGGCGTCGCCCGCGCGCAGGTCGGCGGCCAGGTCGGTGAGCGTGTCCTCCAGGATCTCCTGCTTGGCCAGCCCGCCGCCGCGCACCTCGGTCGCCAGTCGCTCCACCAGGGAGGCCAGCGACGAGACCGCCTCTTCCGCGCCGCCGGCTTCGATGCCGGTCTGGGTGATCTTGCCCGAGTTGTCGCCGCCGATGCTGACCTTGTTCGAAATGCGGTGGCCCATCAGGTCTCCGTCCTGGCCGGGCGGCCGGGGTTCGCGGGCGGGCGGGGGCGCGGGGTGCGCACCCCGGTCTGGGTGATCGGCCCGCGGTTGTCACCGCGGATGGTGATGTCGTTGTTGATCACGACCGAGGCCTGCTCTTCGAACTTCGCCGTCGAGAAGCCCGCGTCTTCGAGGAGCTTGCCGATCGCCGGGAGGAGGCGGCTTTCGATGATCTTCTCGTAGCGCGTGATGTCGACGAGCTGGAAGTAGTCGGCGAACAGGTTCACCGAAGCGAGTTCGCGCAACGAGCTCGCGGCACCGTAGCGGTCCGGGTCCACGACGCCGGGCTCGCGCTTGGGCTGCCGGATCCACGACGCGAGGTTCAGGATCCGGCCCGGCAGGCTCGCCGGCATCTCCAGCCAGGCCAGCAGGCCCTGGCCGAGCGGGCGCAGCGAGTCCGGCCGCATCTTGTCCACCACGCGGTACTCGGCCCGGATCGGCGGCAGCATGTACGGCGTCCACTCGACGTACAGCGTCGTGTCGTCCACCGCGACGTGCAGGAACGTGGTGAGCACCAGGTCCCGGTCCCAGGTCTCCACCTGGAACGACAGGTAGTAGCGCGCCCACTCCTTCGGCTCCGTGCGCAGCCGGGCGACGTCGGCCGCGCCGAGCCGGGTGTGCGGCGGGTGCTCGAGGTCCGGCAGGTAGGCGGCGGCTTCCGGCTCGCCGAGGTGGTCGACGAGCTCGGTGGCCGGGGTGAACACCGCCTCGGTCACCGTCAGCCCGCCGAGCCGGTGGTCCGGCGACAACGCACTGGCGTGGCGGAGGTCCGCGATCGCCGCGCGGATCCCGTCGTAGAGGGCTTCGGTGGTGAGCTCCGGCCGGCCTTCGGCGTCTTCGACCCGCTCCAGCGGGATCGCCATGGACCACGCGTCACGGCGGAATCCGGCGCCCACGAACGGGTTGTACCCGCGGTAGACCACCAGCGGCGCGCCCGGCGCCCCGTCGGTTCCGGTGCTGCCCTGGTAGCGGGCGAGCTGACCGCGGAAGTCCTCGGTGAGCAGCCCGGTGAGGCTGCCGCCGCCGGTGGCTCCGGCGAACCGCTTGAAGCGCGTCGTCAGCAGGTTCCACAGGGACCACCGCTCGATCGTCACCGCCACGCACACGACCACCGCGAGCACGATGCCGATGACGGTCCGGGCGGTGTCGCCGCCGGACGAGTCCCCGAACTCGACGTCCTGGTAGTAACGCGAGGAGTACCGGCTGCTGCCCGAGTCGAAGATTTCGTCCGAATAGGACAGCAGCAGCCACGCCACGACGATCGCGACGCCGAGCACGACCAGCGTCTTCGGGTTGAGCGTCTTCTCCAGCGCGTAGGCGCTCTTCCCCGCCCGCGCGGCGACGAGCAGCAGCGACAGCACGATCCAGCCGTAGAGCAGCGGGTTGTCCCACAGCAGCCCGATGACCACGATCATCAGCACCACCAGCAGGCCGTCGTAGTTCTTGCGGCGGGCCCGGGCGCGCACCGCCTCGGTGAGCACGCGGCCGGCGTCGAGGCCCGGCGACGGCGGGACCGGGCGGGTGGGCTCGACGAGGAACTCGGTGATGGCCCGCCTGCTGTAGGCGGGATCGAGGTAGGACGCCGCACAGAGGTAACGCGTGGTGTCGTCGGCCATGCCGCCCCCTTTGTCCCCACCGCCCGCAATTTGCGGAAGGTATCATGCAGGTGCGGGCGGCGGCACCGCATTTCGGGCACCAATGCCGAAATCGTCGTTCGACGGTTTCCGGCGGGAATGGTCAGGACAGCAGCTTCGCGGTCAGTTCCCCACGGCTGCGGACGCCCACCTTGCCGAACACCGACTTGAGGTGGTCCTGCACCGTGTGGGCCGAGATCGCCAGCCGGGCCGCGATGTCCGTTGTGGACAGTCCGGCCAGCACCTCGCGGCAGACGTCGCGCTCCCGGACGGTCAGGCCGTACGCGGCGAGCAGCACGCCCAGCAGCTCGGCACCCGAGGCGCGGTCGACGGTCACGACCGTCTCGCCGTCGTCCTCCCCCGCCACCAACCGGCTGGCGTGCACCACGATCCACCCGCCGTGGGCGTCGCGCACCCGGGCGCGGAACGTCCCGGTCGTCGCCGCGCGGGCCCCGGTCACCACCGCGCGCACCAGGACGGCGAACCGGCCTGGGGCGATCTCGTCGAGTTCGGCGCGCCAGGCCGCGGCCGCCGCGGTGGCCGCCCGCTGCCCGCCGTCCGGCCCGACGACCACGATCGCCGGTTCGGCCCGCGCCGGCGTCGCGCGGGCGCGCGTGGCCACCCGCGTCGCCGCCGCCAGCGCCGGCGCGACCGACGTCAGGAACTCGACCTCGCGGTCGCTGAACTCGCCGCGCCGCACCAGGCCGGCCGCGCCCCACGACGTGCCGTCGACCCGGAAGACGACGCGCAGTTCGTGACCGAGCCCCAGCGGCCGCCAGACCTCGGCGAGCCGGCCGCTGCGCTCGGCGGCGCGGCGCGGCAGGTCGGACAGGCGCGCCACGGGCACCGGCCGCTGTAACATCCGGGGCTCCGCCCCGGGCCGGGGGCTTCGCCACCCGAAACCCCCGCAAGCAGCCGTGCCAGCTCGGCAAAGGTGTGCGGCTGAGCGCCGTCGTACTCATACGTCGCCAGCAGAGGCTCGTACTCGCCGGGGATGCGGGCCCGGCCGCTGGTCATCGAGCTGATCACCGCGGTGTCCGGATCGAGCGACGCCCAGCACGTCAGCTCGGCGGGCACCACCCGGTCGACCAGCTCGATGGCGGCGGCGTGCAGCTCGGCGACGCCGAGGCCCGCGGAGGCGAGCGCGGCGACGTCCCGCCGCACCGCCTGCGCCCGGCCGTCCCACATGGACGCAGTATGCGCCGCCCGGGACGCGCCGGGTATCCCGCTTTTCCGGGATGGCCCGCCCCGCCGGTGTGTCCCAGCATCGTCGGCATGACCCACTTCAGCGCACCGGGCGAAGGCCCGGAACTCGACACGAAGGACGCGCGGATCACCGTCAAGGTCGGCGCGGAGCACACCGGCGGCGCCTACGAGGTGTTCGAGGTCGACGCGCCGCGCGGGCCGTCGGTCCCGCCGCACACCGAGCCCTGGGCGAAGAGCTTCTACGTCCTGCACGGGCGCATCACGGTGTACGTGGACGGCGAACTCCACGACCTCGGCCCCGGGGCGTCGATCAGCATTCCGGCGGGCGCGGCCAACACCTTCACGGTGCACACGCCGTCGGCGCAGTTCCTCGCGGTGTGCCCGACCGACGGCCTGGGCCGCTTCTTCCGCGCCGTCGACCGGGCGACGCCGGACCGCATCCCGGAGATCGCCGGGCAGCACGGGATCGAGCTCGTGCCGTGAACGCCGTCGCGCAGGTCTTCGCCGGGCTGGCGGTGCTGGTCCACCTGCTCGCGTTCACCTGGGAGGTGCTGCTGTTCGAGCGGCCGGGCGTGCACGAGGGCATCTTCAGGATCCCGGCGGCGAACCTGCCGGCCACCCGTGCACACCGGGCACGTCGACGCCGGGCGCGCGCTGGTGCTCTACTGCTGCGGGTTCATGCTGCTGGCCGGGGTCGCCCTCGGAGTGTCGGACGTGCTCGCGTTGAGCCGCCCGCGCGGGGCGGGCCGGGGTGGCGCCCTCGCGCAGGCGGTGCCCCCGCTGGGCGCACTGGTCGCGGCGCTCTTCTAGACCTGCCCGACGCGCTCGATCAGCTCCTCGCTCCAGGACTGGATGGCCGCGGCCTGGTCCGGGGTGAGCCGGTCGAGGACGTGCTGCCGGACGTTCGCGCCGTGGGCCCGGGTGGCGCGGGCGGCCAGGCGGTGGCCCTCGGCGGTCAGCTCGATCCCGGTGCGCCGGCCGCCCGCCCCGGCCTCGGTGCGGGTCACCAGGCCGCGCTTCTCCATGCGGGTCAGCAGGTGCGCCACCCGGCTCTTCTCCCAGGCGAGTTCGTCGGCGAGCTCGCCGACGCGCATCGGGTGCCGCAACGTCCTCAGCACGCTGAACTCCGCCTTCGAGATGCCGCAGTCGCGTTGCAGGCCGCGGTCGAGTTCGCCGGCCAGCAGGCGGTGCGCGCGCATCCAGGTTTCCCAGAAGGCCCAGTCCTCGGGGCTCATGTCCGCCATGGGTCGAGTCTAAGTTAGAGTTGACGTATCAACTCCTGGGAGGACACTCGTGAAGACACTCGTGCGCGGCGGCCTGGTGGTCAGCATGGATCCGGCGATCGGCGACCTGCCCCGCGGTGACGTGCTCATCGAAGACGGCCGGATCGCCGCGGTCGGCCCGGACCTCGACGCGGCCGGGGCCGAAGTCGTCGACGCCGCGGGCAAGATCGTGCTGCCCGGCTTCGTGGACACCCACCGGCACACCTGGCAGACCGCGTTCCGCGGCATCGGCGCCGGCTGGACGTTCGGCCAGTACCGCGTCGCCATGCACGGCACGCTCGGGCCGCACTACCGCCCCGAAGACGTCCACCTCGGCAACCTGCTCGGCCGGATCGAAGCGCTGAACTCGGGCGTCACGACCCTGCTCGACTGGTTCCACCGCGCCGACCGGCCCGAGAACGCCGACGCCGCGATCCAGGGCCTGCGGGACGCCCCCGGCCGCTCGATCTTCTGCTACGGCGCCGCGGGCCCGGACATCGAGCCGGAGATCCGGCGGGTGCGGGCGCTGCTGCCCGGCGACGAGATGGCGCTGGGGCTGCGCGGACCCGTGATGTCCACGATGGACGAGACCGCCGCGGATGTCGCGCTGGCGCGGGAACTCGGGCTACCGGTGAGCATGCACGTCCACGGCACCGCCGGCTGGCCGCGGGGCGACCGGCCGATCGCCGGGATGCACGCGCGCGGCCTGCTCGACGACCGCACGACCGTCGTGCACGGCAACGGTCTCTCCGACGACCAGCTGGCGATGCTCGCCGACGCGGGTGGCTCGGTGTCGGTCAGCCCGGACGTCGAGCTGAAGATGGGTTTCGCCCCGCCGGTCACCGGCCGGGCGCTGGCCGCCGGGCTCCGCACGTCGCTGTCGATCGACGACTGCCCGTCGGCCGGTGGGGACATGTTCGGCGCCATGCGCACGGCCCTCGCGGTGGACCGGGCGGTCACGCCACGGGATCTCCTCGGCTTCGCCACGGTGGACGGTGCGCGGGCGTGCGGGCTCGGTGCCCGGACCGGCAGCCTCACCGTCGGCAAGGACGCCGACCTGATCCTGCTCGACGCCGAGGACCCCGCGGTCTTCCCCGTCGGCGACGTCGCCGGCACGCTCGTCACCGCCGGCCATCCCGGCCTGGTCGACAGCGTCTTCGTGGCCGGAAAGGCGGTCAAGCGCCACGGCCGGCTGCTCGGCCTGGACCTGCCGGCCCTGCGCACGCGGCTGCTCGAGTCCCGCGACCGCATCGCCGCGGCCGCGGGCATCGCCGTCGACGGGTCGTGGCAGCCTCAGGAAGCCGACGTCACGCGGTAGACGTCGTAGACGCCCTCCACGCCGCGGACCACCTTGAGGACGTGACCGAGGTGCTTGGGGTCGCCCATCTCGAACGAGAAGCGGCTGACCGCGACCCGGTCCCGGGACGTGGTCACCGACGCGGAGAGGATGTTGACCTTCTCGTCGGCCAGCACCTTGGTGACGTCCGACAGCAGGCGGTGCCGGTCGAGCGCCTCGACCTGGATGGCCACCAGGAACACCGACGACGCCGAGGGCGCCCACTCGACCTCGACCAGCCGCTCGGGCTGGGACTGCAGGTCACCCGCGTTCGTGCAGTCGGTGCGGTGCACCGAAACACCGCCGCCGCGGGTCACGAAGCCGAGGATCTCGTCGCCCGGCACCGGGGTGCAGCAGCGGGCGAGCTTCGCCCAGACGTCGCTGGCGCCCTTGACCACCACGCCGACGTCGTTGGAGCCGCGGCGCCGGGTCACCGTGGACGGCGTCGCGCGCTCGGCGAGCTCCTCCTCCGCCGCGTCGACCCCGCCGATCAGCGCCACCAGCCGCTGGACGACGTGCTTCGCGCTCGTGTGGCCCTCGCCGACCGCCGCGTACAGCGACGAGATGTCGGCGTGGCGCAGCTCGGTGGCCACCGCGCCCATGGACTCGGCGGAGACCAGCCGCTGGATCGGCAGGCCGACCTTGCGGATCTCCTTGGTGATGGCTTCCTTGCCGCCCTCGATCGCCTCGTCGCGGCGTTCCTTGGCGAACCACTGCCGGATCTTGGCGCGGGCCTTCGGCGAGCCGGCGAACTGCAGCCAGTCGCGCGAAGGCCCGGCGTTCTCCGCCTTCGACGTGAAGATCTCGACGACTTCGCCGTTTTCCAGCTTGCGTTCCAGCGCCACCAGGCGGCCGTTGACGCGGGCGCCGATGCAGCGGTGGCCGACCTCGGTGTGCACGGCGTAGGCGAAGTCGACCGGCGTCGAGTCGACCGGGAGCGTGATGACGTCGCCCTTGGGCGTGAAGACGAAGATCTCGCGCGCGGCCAGCTCGTAGCGCAGGGATTCGAGGAAGTCGCCCGGGTCCGCGGCCTCGCGCTGCCAGTCGAGGAGCTGGCGCATCCACGCCATCTCGTCGACGTCCATCGCGTTGCCGGTGTGCGTGCCCTTGGTTTCCTTGTAGCGCCAGTGCGCGGCGATGCCGTACTCCGCCGTGCGGTGCATCTCGTAGGTGCGGATCTGCACCTCGAGGGGCTTGCCGTCCGGGCCGATCACCGTCGTGTGCAGCGACTGGTAGACACCGAACCGGGGCTGCGCGATGTAGTCCTTGAACCGGCCGGGCACCGGCTGCCACAGCGCGTGCACGACACCCATGGCGGCGTAGCAGTCGCGGACGTCCTCGACCAGGATCCGGACGCCGACCAGGTCGTGGATGTCGTCCAGGTCGCGGCCGCGGACGATCATCTTCTGGTGGATCGAGTAGTAGTGCTTCGGCCGGCCCTCGACCTTCGCGGTGATGCGTGACGAGACGAGGTTGCTGGTCAGGTCGGTGATGACCGAGCGCAGGTAGATGTCGCGCGAGGGGGCGCGGTCGGCGACCAGGCGGACGATCTCGTCGTACTTCTTCGGCTGCAGGATGGCGAACGCGAGGTCCTCCAGCTCCCACTTGACCGTGGCCATGCCGAGGCGGTGGGCCAGCGGTGCGAGGACTTCGAGGGTCTCGCGGGCCTTGCGGGCCTGCTTCTCGGGCGGCAGGAAGCGCATGGTGCGCATGTTGTGCAGCCGGTCGGCGAGCTTGATGACCAGCACCCGGGGGTCCTTGGCCATCGCGATGACCATCTTGCGGATGGTCTCGGCCTCGGCGGACGAGCCGAGCTGCACCTTGTCCAGTTTCGTGACGCCGTCGACGAGCTCGGCGACCTTCTCGCCGAAGTCGGCCTTCAGGCTCTCGACGGCGTAGCCGGTGTCCTCGACCGTGTCGTGCAGCAGGGCCGCGACGAGCGTGGTGGTGTCCATGCCCAGCTCGGCGAGGATGGTGGCGACGGCGAGGGGGTGGGTGATGTACGGGTCGCCGGACTTGCGCCGCTGGTTGCGGTGGAGCTCCTCGGCGACGTCGTAGGCGCGCTGGAGCAGGCCGAGGTCGGCGTTGGGGTGCAGCTCGCGGTGGATGACGGCCAGGGGTTCGAGGACCTGCTTGACCGGGGCGGCGCGCTGGGCGGTGATCCGCCGGGCGAGGCGCGCCCGGACCCGCCGGGTGGCGGACGGGTTCGGCGCCGCGCCGTTCGGCTTCGGCGGCGCGGGCTGTGCCGCCGCCTGCCCGTTCTGCTGGGCGCCCTGCTTCGCGGGCACCGCGGCGTCGAGCTCCTGGCTCACCCGCACCTCCTGCTGCTCGTGCGGCCTTCGGACCACCAGGGTAGCCGTTGCGCCTCGCAGCCCTGTCGGGTGCGCCCGTTCAGGGGGACCCCGACGCCGCGACCAGCCCCTTCACCCGCACTCCGACGGCCTGTCCCCGGCGCCGCGAATGACTCATTCGGGACGTCCGAGGTCCCGAATGAGTCATTCGCGGCGTTGGGAACCGGCTACCGCGCTCGGCGAGCGGCATTCAGCAGGTTTGGAGAGCGTGGACCTTGCGGTCGCCGAGGACCTGGCGGCCGCCCAGGGCGGCCAGTTCCAGGACCACCGAGACGCTGTCGACCACCGCGCCCGCGTCCTCCAGGAGCTTGCCGGTGGCCGCGACCGTGCCGCCGGTCGCCAGGACGTCGTCGAGGATCGCGATGCGCTGGCCCGGGCGGACCACGCCGGCCGGGAGCTCGACCGTCGCCGTGCCGTACTCCAGGGCGTAGTCGACGCGGCCCGCCACCGCCGGCAGCTTGCCCGGCTTGCGGATCAGCACCACGCCGAGGCCGCGGGCGTACCCGACGGCCGCGGCGAGGAGGAACCCGCGGGCTTCCACACCCGCGAGCGCCTCGACACCGGGCGCCAGCGTTTCCGCCAGCGCGTCGGTCACCGCCTTGAACGCACCCGCGTCCGCGAAGAGCGGGCTCAGGTCGCGGAACAGCACGCCGGGCTCGGGAAAGTCCGGCACCTCGGCGATCAGGCCGAGGGCGTCGTCGAGCTGCACGTCAGCGCTTCCGCTTCCCGGCCGGGCGCTGCTTCTGGATCCGGGCGGGGACGCTGGCCGCGGCCGCGTACGCCTTCTCCTTGCGCAGTTCCTTGGCCAGCGCGTCGTCGTCCGAGGCGTCGAAGTCCTCGCCCGCCGCCTTGCGCTCCTGGCTGGCCCGGCGCTGGCGGACCCGCTCGGCCTGCTGCGCGTACTTCGGGTCGCGCATCTTGAAGTCGACCAGCAGCGGCGTCGCCAGGGCGACCGACGACAGGACGCCGACGAGGGTACCGGTGAGCTGCACCAGCGCCAGGTCCTGCAGCGTGCCCGAGCCGAGCAGCACGTACCCGACGATGAGCAGGCCGAGGATCGGCAGCAGCGCGATGAACGCCGTGTTGAACGACCGCATCAGGGTCTGGTTCAGCGCGAGGTTCGCCGCTTCGCCGTACGTGCGGCGGGTCAGCCCGAGCAGGCCGCGCGTGTTCTCGCGGACCTTGTCGAACACCACCACCGTGTCGTACAGCGAGAACCCGAGGATGGTCAGCAGGCCGATCACGGTCGCCGGGGTGACCTCGAAGCCGACCAGCGAGTACACACCCGCGGTGACCAGGATGTCGTGCAGCAGCGAGATCAGCGCCGCCAGGGCCATCCGGCCGTCGAAGTAGACCGCCAGGAAGATGACCACCGCGACGAGGAACACGCCGAGCGCGATCAGCGCCTTCTGCGAGATCTCGCCACCCCAGGACGCGCTCACCGCGCTGTCGCTGATGGCCTGGACGCTGGGCTGGCCGTTGGTGCCCTTCGGGCCCAGGTCGGTGAACAGGCCCTGCTTGAGCTTGGCGACGTCGGCCGCGTTCAGCGTGTCGGTGCGGATCTGGATGGTCGCCGCGTTGCCGGTGCCGACCTTCTGCGCCTCCGCGGCCGGGCGGCCGAGAGCCTTCTGGAACGACTCCTTCGCCTGCTCCTCGGTGATCACGCCGTGGATGCCGTCGGCGGGCATCTGGATCTGCGTGCCGCCCTCGAACTCGATGCCGAGGTTGAAGCCGCGGAAGATCATCGAGGCGAGGCACACCAGCACCAGCGCCGAGAAGAAGATGTACCAGCGCTTGCGCTTGCCGACGACGTCGAACGCACCGGTGCCGACGTACAGCCGGTGGAAGACGCTTTCCTTCTTGCCGGGCTTCACCGTCGCCTTGGCGTTGCCCTCGGCGTCCGTTCCCAGTTCTTCGACCCCCACGTCAGGCCTCCTTCACGTTCGCGCGGCCGACCGAGGTCGACTTCTTACGCTGCGAACCCACTTGCTGCACGGCGCCGAGACCCAGGTGCCTCGGATTGGACAGGAAACTGTTCTTGGACGTGGACACCATGGCCACCAGCGGGTGCGTCACCAGGTACACGACGACCAGGTCGAGCACCGTGGACATGCCGAGGGTGAACGCGAAGCCCTGGACGTCGCCGACCGCGATGACGTACAGGATCGCCGCGGCCAGGAAGCTCACCGCGTCCGAGGCCAGGATGGTGCGCCGGGCGCGGACCCAGCCGCGCGGCACCGCGGACCGGAACGTCCGGCCCTCCCGGATTTCGTCCTTGAGCCGTTCGAAGTAGATGACGAACGAGTCCGCCGTGATACCGATGGCGATGATCAGGCCGGCGATGCCCGCGAGGTCGAGGGTGTAGCCGATCCAGCGGCCGAGCAGGATCAGCACCGCGAACACCAGCGCGCCGGACAGGGCCAGCGACAGGATGGTGAGCACGCCGAGCAGCCGGTAGTAGAACAGGCAGTAGATGAAGACCACCAGCAGGCCGATGCCGCCGGCGATCAGGCCGGCCTGCAGCGAGGCCAGGCCGAGGGTCGCCGACACCGTGGTCGCGTCGGAGGACGCGAACGACAGCGGCAGCGAGCCGTACTTGAGGATGTCCGAGAGGTTCTTCGCGTCGGTCTGGGTGAACTTGCCGGTGATCTGGGTGTTGCCGTCGAGGATGGCCACCTGGATGTTCGGCGCGGACACGACCTGCGTGTCGAGCACGAAGGCGGCCTGCTGGCCGGTGTTCTTCGAGGTGAAGTCCGCCCAGGTCTTGGTGCCCTCGCTCTTGAAGCTGAGGTTCACCACCCACTGGCCGCGCTGCTGGTCGTAGCCCGAGGTCGAGTCGGCGATCTCGGTGCCCGGCAGGAACTCCGGCTCCAGCAGGTACTTGTACGTGTCGTTGTCACCGCACGCGACCAGCGGCAGCTTGGGGTCGTCGTTGCCCTCGAGGGGGTCCTTGGCGTTCGGCGCGCAGGTCAGCGCGGCCATCGCCTTCGAGACGAGCTCCTGGTTCGGCTGGCCGTCGGCGCCGATCAGCTGCGGGTTCTGCCGGAGGGCCTTGGCGGCCTGGATCTCCTTGGCGGTCTCGGCGTCGACCGAGCCGTCCGCGGGAGCGGGAGCCGGCGCCGGGGTCGACGACGCGGGCGGCGGGGTGCTGCTGCTCGGCGCGGCCGGCGTGGTGCTCTGCTGCTGGGCGAGGGCACCCGCGGCACCGCCACCGCCGGTCGCGGTGGCGGGCGGCGCGCTCGCCGTGGTCGTCGGCGGCTTGGTGCCCGTCGCGCCCGCGGTCGGCGTCGGCGCGCCCGAGGTCGGGGTGCCCGTGGCCGGCGGCGGGGTGTTCGTCTGCGGCGGCACCACCGGCTGGGTGGCGCTCGAGACGACCTTGCGGAAGCCCAGCTTCGCGGTCTTGCCCAGGTTCTTCGCCTGGTCGCCCTGCTCGCCCGGGACCGTGATGACGACGTTGTTGCCGTCGAGGAGGACCTCGGTGCCGCTGACGCCGATCCCGTTGACGCGGCGCTCGATGATCTGGCGCGCCTGGTTCAGGGACTCCCGGGTCGGCTGGCCGCCGTCGGGGGTGCGGGCGGTGAGCGTGACCCGGGTGCCGCCCTGCAGGTCGATGCCCAGTTTCGGGGTCGGCTTGTGGTTGCCGGTGAGGAACACCAGCGCGTACAAGGCGATCACGATCAGGGCGAACAGGGCGAGATAGCGTCCCGGGCGGAGATGCCCGGCTGAAGCTGCCACGGTGCTTCGGTCTCCTCGGACGGGGTGGACCCCAAAGTTGCGGTGCCCGCCCGGAGGGTTACCGGGAGGGACTGTGTGCGATTCACTCCCGGGCACGGGTATGACGGCGGACACGCACGCAGCACCGAGACACTACTCGGTGCTGCGTGAGCCCGGCGTGCGAGGCCGTACCGACTTTCGTCGGGAGTCCCGGCCCGGCCCAGGAGTGCCGCGGGGGCTACTTCTTGCCGTGCTCCAGTGGCGGCGCCACCTGAGCGGTGGTCTGCGGCTCGTCGGCCTTGACGGCGGTCGGCTCGATGGTCTTCGGCTCCTCGGCGGGAGCCTCCTCGACCTCGTCGATCGCGTCCTCGTCGGTCTCGACGACCGGCTCGACCTTCTCGCGGACGGCCAGCCGCAGCCAGGTGGTGACGACACCGGGCGCGATCTCGATGTCGATCGTGGTGTCACCGGAGGCGTCGGCGACGGTGCCGTAGAGACCCGAGGTGGTCATCACGCGGTCACCGGGCGCCAGGCTGCTCTGCAGTTCCTGCTGCGCCGCCTGCTGCTTCTTCTGCTTGCGCGTGCTCATCACCAGCGGCACGGCGAGGACGAGCACGAGCAGCAGGGGCAGCAATAGCTGTTGCATGATTCTCCGTTCGACGAACACCCGGGCCCAGCCGAAATGTCCGGTTTTTGGGTATGTGCTCCGGTCAAGTGTGCCAGGTACCAGCGCGGACGCCAGCACCCACCCGCCGGTACGGGCCGCTCAGTCCTGCTCGAACAGCGACGGCCCGCCCTGGTCCGGGCGCCCCGGGAGGTCCGCGGGCGGCACCATGCCGAGGTGTTCCCACGCGGACGCGGTCGCGACGCGGCCACGCGGGGTGCGGGCGAGCATACCGGCGCGCACGAGGTAGGGCTCGCACACCTCTTCCACGGTGGTCGCCTCCTCCCCCACGGCCACCGCCAGCGTCGAGATACCCACCGGACCGCCACCGAAAGACCTGGTCAGCGCGGTGAGCACGGCCCGGTCGAGGCGGTCGAGACCCAGCTCGTCGACGTCGTAGACGGCCAGCGCGGCGCGGGCGACGTCGCGGGTCACCTTGCCGTCGGCGCGGACCTCGGCGTAGTCGCGGACGCGCCGCAGCAGCCGGTTCGCGATCCGGGGCGTGCCCCGCGAGCGGCCGGCGATCTCGGCGCAGCCGTCGCGGTCGATCGGGATGTCGAGGATCGTCGCGGCCCGGCGCACGACCAGCTCCAGCTCGGCGTCGGTGTAGAACTCCATCTGGCCGGTGAAGCCGAACCGGTCGCGCAGCGGGCCGGTCAGCGAGCCGGACCGGGTGGTCGCCCCGACCAGGGTGAACGGCGCGATCTCCAGGGGGATGCTGGTGGCGCCGGGGCCCTTGCCGACGACGACGTCGACCCGGAAGTCCTCCATCGCCAGGTAGAGCATCTCCTCGGCGGGGCGGGCGATGCGGTGGATCTCGTCGATGAACAGGACGTCGCCGGGCGCCAGGTTCGACAGCATCGCGGCGAGGTCGCCGGCGCGCTCCAGGGCCGGGCCGGAGGTGATCCGGATGGCCGCGCCGAGCTCGGCGGCGACGATCATCGCCATCGACGTCTTGCCCAGCCCGGGCGGGCCGGAGAGCAGGACGTGGTCGGGCGGCACGCCGCGGCGGCGGGCGCTCTCCAGCACCAGCTCCAGCTGCTCGCGCACGCGCGGCTGGCCGACGAACTCGTCGAGCTTCCGCGGCCGCAGGGTGCCCTCGACGTCGCGGTCGCCGGTCTGGGCCCACGCCGAGAGGGCCTCGTCCTCTTCCACCGCTTCATACTCCACGGCCGCGCCTACCGCTTCCGGCCGAGGGTGGTCAGGGCGGCGCGCAGGACACTGGCGGTCGTGTGGCCGTCACCGTCGGCGAGAACCTTGTCGACGGCCTGCTCGGCCTGTTTGGCCGGGAAGCCGAGCCCGGCCAGCGCCTCGACGACCTCGGCGCGCAGGGCGCCGGGGGCGGTGGCGGCGGGCGTGTCGCCGGTGCCGCCGAGGGCGGTGACCTTGTCGCGCAGTTCGAGGGTGAGGCGTTCGGCGCCCTTGCGGCCGATGCCGGGGACCGAGGTGAGCACGGTGATGTTGCCTTCGACCAGCGCGGCCCGCAGCTTGTCCGGGTCCAGCACGGCGAGGGTGGCCAGCGCGAGCCGGGGCCCGATGCCGGACACCGTCTGCAGCAGCCCGAACAGCTCGCGCGCGTCCGCGTCGGCGAACCCGAACAGCGTCAGCGAGTCCTCGCGCACGACCAGCGCGGTGTGCAGGCGGGCCTCCTCGCCGCGGCGCAGGGTCGCCAGCGTCGCCGGGGTGGCCTGCACGGCGAAGCCGACCCCGCCGACCTCGACCACGACGTGGTCGAGACCGACCCACAGGACTTCTCCGCGTACCGACGAGATCATCGTGCTGCTCCAGGGTTCTTGGCTTGGTTCGCCTGCTTCGCCGCCGCGGCGAGGCGGGCTTTGTGCGTGCGGGCCATTTCGGCCGCGCGGGCTTCGGCTTCGGCGAGCCGGGCCCGCATCGGCTCGCGCCAGAGGTGGCAGATGGCCAGGGCGAGGGCGTCCGCGGCGTCGGCCGGGTGCGGCGCGACCTCCAGGTTGAGCAGCCGCATCACCATGGCCGTGACCTGCGCTTTGTCGGCCCGGCCGGAGCCGCTGACCGCGGCCTTGACCTCGCTCGGCGTGTGGAAGACGACCGGCAGGCCGCGGCGCGCGGCGGCCAGGGCGACCACCCCGCCCGCTTGCGCGGTGCCCATCGCGGTCCGGACGTTGTGCTGGGCGAAGACGCGCTCGACGGCCACCGCGGCCGGCTTGTACTTGTCCATCCAGCGCTCGACCTCGTCGGAGATGCCGAGCAGGCGGTGGGCCAGGTCGGCATCGGCCGGTGTCCGCACGACGTCGACGGCGACGCAGCGGACGGCCCGGCCCTTGCCGCCGTCGACCACCCCCAGGCCGCACCTGGTCAGACCGGGGTCGACCCCGAGCACCCGCACCCGTTCTTCCTTCCCGCCGCGAACACCAGTTCGAGCTTGCAGGCTACTGGGCGCGTCTGCGGCAGGATGGGTGACATGCCGGAGCCAGCGGATTTCGTCACCCACCTGGGGCTCGAGCCCTTGCCGGTCGAAGGCGGGCGGTGGGCGCAGAGCTGGCGGGCCGGGTCCGGCTCGGCGATCTACTACCTGCTCGTCGCGCCCGAACGGTCCGCGCCGCACCGGCTGGACCGCGTGGAGGTGTGGGTGCACCACGCGGGGGCACCCGCGCGGATGCTGCTGCTGCACCCGGACGGCTCGGTCGAACGGCCGGTGCTGGGGACCGACGTCGCCGCCGGCGAACGCCCGCAGGTCGTCGTGCCCGCCGGGACGTGGCAGGCCACGGTCACGGGCGGCGAGTGGAGCCTGCTGGGCACGGTCGTGGTGCCGCCCTACACGGACGACTGCGTCGAGTTCGCGGCCGCCGGGGACCTGGCGCTGCGGTACCCGGAAGCGGCCGCCGACCTGGGGAAGTTCTAGGGGCCGTCGACCCCGGGGGTCCAGCTCTCGGGGTCACCGCTCTCGGTGAGCACCGGCTGCCACCGCGCGAAGCCCTCGGGCGCGTCCGGGTGCCAGGGGAACTTGCCTTCCGGCGTCGCGACGATCAGCTGCAGCGCCGGGAAGTCGCCGTCCGGGTAGATGAGGAACGCCGTGCCGAAGTACTCCGGGTAGTGGCCCTTGTTGACGCGTTCGAGGACGACCGGGACGCCTTCGAAGAAGTCGTCGTAGCGCTTGCCGACCTCGAAGATCTCGCCGTTGGCGGCGCGGTCGACGTAGGCGTCGAGCAGCACCTGCCCCATCTGGCCGGGCAGCCCGACCACGACCGCCTCCGGCACGTTGTGCAGCGCCCACGCGCAAGCCGTGAAGGAGTAGCCGGCGCCTGCGTCGTCCGAGGCGACGTTGATGACGGCGTTGCCGCGTTCCTTCGCCTGCTCCTCGATCCATTCGATGAGGCGCAGTTCTTCCGCGGACAATTCGGCGGTGATGTCGGCGGCAGCGGCGGGGGTCGTCGAGGTCACGGCGCACATTGTGCCTGACGAGGCCGCCGGAGCCCAGGGCCCGGGCCGGAAAGTTTCCGACCCGGGCCCGAAAGTGGTGCGCTACAAGGGAAAACTCAGCCGACTTCGGCGAGCACCTCGTCGGAGACGTCGAAGTTGGCGTAGACGTTCTGGACGTCGTCGCAGTCTTCGAGGGCGTCGATCAGCTTGAAGACCTTCTTCGCGCCGTCGGCGTCGAGCGGGACGCTCACCGAGGGCAGGAAGGTCAGGTCGGCCGACTCGTATTCGAAGCCGGCGTCCTGCAGCGCCTTGCGGACCGGCACCAGGTCGGTCGCCTCGGAGACGATTTCGAAGCTCTCGCCGAGGTCGTTGACCTCTTCGGCACCGGCGTCGAGGACCGCCATGAGGACGTCGTCCTCGGCCGCGTCACCCTTGGGCATCAGCACGACGCCCTTGCGGTTGAACAGGTAGGCCACCGAGCCCGGGTCGGCGAGCGAGCCGCCGTTGCGGGTGAGCGCGGTCCGGACCTCCGACGCCGCACGGTTGCGGTTGTCGGTGAGGCACTCGATCAGGACGGCGACCCCGTTCGGGCCGTAACCCTCGTAGGTGATGGTCTGCCAGTCGGCGCCGCCGGCCTCTTCACCGGCGCCGCGCTTGCGGGCGCGCTCGATGTTGTCCTGCGGGACCGAGTTCTTCTTCGCCTTCTGGATGGCGTCGTAGAGCGTGGGGTTGCCATCCGGGTCGCCACCACCGGTGCCCGTGCGGGCGGCCACCTCGATGTTCTTGATCAACCGCGCGAAGAGCTTGCCGCGCTTCGCGTCGAGGTTGGCCTTCTTGTGCTTCGTGGTGGCCCACTTGGAGTGGCCGCTCATCTCTCCTCCATCTGTTCCGTACCCCGGCCGGGCACCGCGTCTCAGGCAGCCTTTCGCACGAGGTCGACGAACAGCCGGTGCACCCGCACGTCGGGCGTGAGTTCCGGGTGGAACGCGGTCGCCAGCACCGCCCCCTGCCGGACCGCGACGATCCTAGCGGTGCCGGAGTCGACGCCGGGCACACCGCTGACGGTGGCCAGCACCTCGACGCCGTCACCGGCCTTCTCGACCCAGGGAGCCCGGATGAAGACGGCGTGGACGTCCCCGTCGACCCCGGCGAAGTCCAGGTCGGCCTCGAAGGAGTCGACCTGCCTGCCGAAGGCGTTCCGCCGCACGACGACGTCGAGCCCGCCGAGCTGCTGCTGGTCGGGCCGCCCGTCGAGGGTCTGCCGCGCCAGCAGGATCATCCCGGCGCAGGAACCGAAGGCGGGCAGCCCGTCGGCGATCCGCGCCTTGAGGGGTTCCAGCAGCTCGAAGCTCTCCAGCAGCCGCGACATCGTGGTGGACTCGCCGCCGGGCAGCACCAGACCGTCCACTTCGGACAGCTCGGCGGCCCGCCGCACGGGCACGGCCCGCGCGCCCGCTTCGGCCAGCATGGCGACGTGCTCCCGCACGGCACCTTGCATGGCGAGCACACCGATGAGCGGTTCCGACGACACCCGACCTCCCGAAAGACCTTCCCACCAGCCTAGACGCACTGGCTCGGCCCCTTCGCGGCAGGTCAGCCCCGCCCCGCGGCCGCCCCCGCGGCAAGGGGCAAAACTGTCGGTGGCCTCCGGTAGCGTGGAAAACGGGGGGCGCCCCCGCGGGCCCGGCGATCGCTCGGTTTCAGCGTGATGGCCCTCCGAGCACGCTCGATGCCCGCCTGATCACGCATGATGCCCGCCCGATCACGCGTGATGCCTTCTCTCGCACGCCATGCCCGGCACCTCGGGCCCGACACCTCGCAGGCCTGGTACCTCAGGCCCACCCGGCACCTCAGGCCCGGCCCGGTACGTCAGGCCCGGTACGGTCCGGCGCGGCGCCGTCAGGGGACGCCGGCCAGCCTCAGCAGGGCCGCCGTCGCCGCGGCGGCGACCACGACCACCACGAACGGCGCCTTCCGCCACGCCAGCACCCCCGCCACCAGCACCCCCGCGGGCCGCGCGAAGCCCGCGAAGCCGTGGCCCTCCGTCAGCGCGCTCACCGCGACCAGGGCCGCCAGCAGCACCACCGCCGCCAGCGCCATCAGCCTCTCCGCCCGCGGCGACAGCTTCACCCGGCTGCGCAGCACCGGGCCGGCGAACCGGAACGCGAACGTCCCCAGCGCCAGCACGGCCGTGCCGACCAGCAGCTCCACCCCGTCCATCAGCCCACCTCCTGCAGTTCCGGCTCCTTCGCCAGCGCCCCCACCACGACGCCCGCCAGCGCGAGGAGCACCGGCAGGCCGGCCGGCAGGAACGGCGTCGCGGCCAGCGCGACCACCACCCCGATCAGCACCGGCAGCCGCGCCGCGCGGTCCCGCAGCGACGGCAGGACCAGGGCCAGGAGCACCGCCGGGAAGGCCGCGTCGAGGCCGAACACGCTCGTGTCGCTGATCGCCGTCCCCGCGAACGCGCCGGCCAGCACGCCGGCGTTCCAGAACACGAAGATCCCCAGCCCGCACGCCCAGTACGCCGCGCGGCGGCGCCGGGCCTCGTCCTGGGCCATGGCGAACGCGACCGTCTCGTCGCTCATCAGGTGACTGCCCAACAGCCGGGCCCAGCGCTCCCCGACGACATCGCCGACGGCGAAGCCGAACGGCAGGTGCCGCGCGTTGGCCAGCAGGCCGGCCAGCACGGCCGCGAACGGGTTGCCGCCCGCGGCCACGATCCCGATGAACATGAACTGCGACGCCCCCGCGAAGACCAGCAGCGACATCAGCATCGGCAGCCACAGCGGGAAGCCGGAGCTCACCGCGATGGCGCCGTAGGAAACCCCCACGAGACAATCGGCGAGACAGACCAGGCCGATGTCACGGGCGAGGGCCCGATCGAGTGTTCGCCGTATCGAACGCATGTGTTCTATAGTGAACACAGGCTCTCGCGTTCGTCAAGGCGAACATAACGACCGATGGAGCGAACAGCAATGTCGCAGGAAACGACGGGCGCGCCCCTGGAGATCATCGCGGCGTCCCTGCGCCGCGAACGGACCCGCGCGGGCTTGTCCCTGACGGAGGTCGCGCGCCGCGCCGGCCTGGCCAAGTCGACGCTGTCCCAGCTCGAGTCCGGCACCGGCAACCCCAGCGTCGAGACGCTGTGGGCGCTCGGCGTCGCCCTCGACGTCCCGTTCTCCCGGCTGGTCGAGCCCGAACGGCCCAAGGTCCGCGTCATCCGGGCGGGCAAGGGGCCGACGGTGTTCGCCGAGCACGCCGACTACGCGTGCACGCTGCTGTCGGCCTGTCCCCCGTCCGCGCGGCGGGACATGTACCTCATCCGAGCGGAACCCGGCACGCCGCGGAGGTCCGACCCGCACATGACGGGCGTGATGGAGCACATCGTGCTGTGTGCGGGCCGCGCCCGGGTGGGCGTGCAGGAGGCCCCGGAGGAGCTGAACCCCGGCGACTACATTTCGTATCCGGGCGACGTCCCGCACATCTTCGAAGCCCTCGAGCCGGGGACGTACGGCGTCGAGATCTCCGAGTACATCTAGTCAGTCGTCCTCGTCGGGGGCGGCCGCGCCGCCACGCCGATCGGCGAGCCACTGGCGCGCCATGGCCGCAAGCGCCACCCCGGTCATGGCGACGGAGCCGATCATGTCGGGGGTGGAGGCCTGCGACTCGGCCGGCTCGAAGTGCGGGTGGTCCTGGGTGGTCACGGTGTGCTCGTGCGCGGGCTCCGCCTTGGCTTCGTTCTTGGCTTGCGCCGCTTCCCAGAGCTTCACGCCGGGCTCGGCGAGATCGGCGCCGTCTTCGGCGAGCTTCTCGGCGACCGTCTGCTCCCCCTTGAGCTTCTCGGCGAGGTCCTCCATCCGCTGTTCGCGCTCGGCAGGCGTATCGGGGCCGACCTCCCAGCCGTCCTTGTCGTCGTACCGGGCGACGACCTCGCTGTCGTCGAAGTCCGTGTTCCACGGACCCGCGGCGGCATCGCCGGCTTCGTGCTCGCGCGGGGCCTGCTCGGGCTTGTCCGGGGCGTCGCGGTCGAGGGCCAGCTCGCCGGTCTTGGGGTCGAAATCGCCGCTGAAGGGGTTGGGCGCCTCGGGTTCCCGCTGCTCGGCGGCCTCGGTCTCGGAGGGTTGATCGCCACGCTCGGCTTGGTGCTCGCCGACCTCGTTCTGACGCTCGGCCGCTTCGTTCTGGTGCTCGGCTGCCTCGTCGCGACGCTCGTTCTGGCGCTCGGCTGCCTCGTCGCCACGCTCGGCCGGGCGCTCGCTTTGCTGCTCGGCCTGGCGCTCAGTCTGCTGCCCGGCAGCCTCACCGCTCGCCTCGGTTTCAGTGGTGACCACAGTTTCCTGCGACGCGGCGGCCTGCTCGCTCTGAGGCTTCGCCTCAGGGGACGACCAGTTGCCTTCCCACCCCGGCCCCCGCGGCTTCAGCTCCAACTCAAGCTCATCATCCTCGGGCGGCGGCTGATTGTCGGCCGAGTCCGGGTTTTCGGCATCGTTTCGAGCTGCATCGTCCGCGCCGGTTTCCGTGTCGTCGGTCCGAGTGGCGTCGGTCTCGGTGGCGTCGGTATCCGCGGCCTCAGCCTCGGCCGCCTCGGTCTCCGCCGCCTCGGTCTCCGCCGCCTCGGCCTCCGCCGCCTCAGACTCCGCCGCTTCAGTCTCCACCGCCTCGGTCTCCGCGGCTTCAGTCTCCGCCGCCTCAGACTCCGCCGCTTCAGTCTCCACCGCCTCGGTCTCCGCCGCTTCGGTCTCCGCCGCCTCGGTCTCCGCCGCCTCGGTCTCCGCCGCCTCAGACTCTGCCGCTTCGGTCTCCGCCGCCTCGGTCTCCGCCGCTTCGGTCTCCGCCGCCTCGGTCTCCGCCGCCTCAGACTCTGCCGCTTCGGTCTCCGCGGCTTCAGTCTCGGCCGCCTCGGTCTCCGCGGCTTCAGTCTCGGCCGCCTCGGTCTCCGCGGCTTCAGTCTCGGCCGCCTCGGTCTCCGCGGCTTCAGTCTCGGCCGCCTCGGTCTCCGCGGCTTCAGTCTCCGCCGCCTCGGTCTCCCCACCCTCGGCCTCAGCCGCGTCAGGCTCTGTTGCCTCGGGCTCCTCGGCTTCCGCATCACCGGTTTCCTCGGCTTGCGCGGACGGGGCCTCGCTGTCGTCCGGGTCGTCGGCTTCGTCGTCGGCTTCCTGGGGTCCCGCGCTGGGCGGCTCGCCGTCCTGCTGGTGATCGGCCGCCGGCGGATTGTCGGCGTCGTCCGCCTGGTCCGGTGGGGGCGGACCGTCCGCCGAGTCGGCCGACTCCGTCTCGTCGTCGGCTTCCTGCGGGCCGCTGCGGTCGGCCGATTCCGGCTCCTCGGCGCCCTGGCCCGGGTCGTCGGCTTCAGAACCCTCGGAACCCTCGGGATCCTCGGAACTCTCCGGCGCTTCGCTCGTCTCGTTCATTCTTCACTCTTCTTGCCGAACTTGCGCTCGAGCTTCGCGAGCGCCGCGTCCGCCTGGATCTTCCAGTGCTCCCGGTTCTCGTAGAGATCCCGCGCCACCGGGGTGATCGCGGCCGCGATCTCGCCGCCCACCGTGTTCACGACCTCCACCGCGACGTCGGCCCGCACGTCCTCCCGGGCCTCGAGCTCTTCGTCGTCGGCCTCCTGCATGCCCTCGGCCCGCCTGACCTCCTCCGGTTCGTCGGACGCGCCGGAGACTTCGCCGGTTTCCCTCATCGGGCTCCCCCTCCCAGCTTGAGCACCGCCACCGCCCAGCTGTTGGGCAGGTTCAAGAACCCGGCCGCGTGCAGCAGCCGCTTCCCGGGGTCCGGCTCCCGGCTGAGCTTCCGGACCGCGGTGTCGATCGGCGTCGGCCGAACCGCGCCGAGCACCGTCGGGTCGTCGTCGCGCCAGCATTCGGGGCGGTCGAGCAGCTCGGCCAGCTGCTCGGCGCGGGTGCGGCCCTCCAGCACCAGGCCGCGCGCCGCCCACGATTCCGTTGCCGGGTGCGGTGTGTCGTCCGGGCCTTCCCGGGGTTTCAACGCTCTCTTGACGTCGAACCAGCGGTAGGTGCCCGCCTGCCAGCGGACTTCCGGGAACGCGCAGCCCGGCTCGCCGTTCAGCGTGCGCGTGGCACTGGCCGCCAGGTGCGCGATGAACTCGCCGGGCGCGTTGTACTCCGCGATGCCCGCGTAACGCGCGTCCACCGCGGCCTGGATGCGGTGGGCCACCGCGCATTCCAGCGTCTGATCGTCGAACGAACGCCGCAGCGAGGCGAGCCAGCCCCGGTCCGGTTCGGGGGCCCGGCGGCCGGTGATGTGCGCGACCGTCAGCAATTCCAGCCACAGCACCAGCTTCGGGTCGGCGTCCGCCCGGTGCGCGGCTTCGCTGATCCGGCCCAGCGTGCACGGCGAGGCCGCGCACAACCGTCCACATGCGGCACTCCGGCGCGCCACCACGGGCGGCGACTTCGACACCCGTGCGGTGTCCTCGGCGCCTTCGTTCAGCGGCATCCGCAACCGCAGGGGCCGGTCCATGCCGTCGGTGAACACCGCGGCCCGGCCCGGCGGCAACGTCACGACGTGGCGGGACTGCGCCTCGCTCAGGTTCATCGTCGCGCCGACCGCCAGCCGGTCGTCCTCGGCGGGCAGGCGGTGCAGGATCTTGCACGCGGTGTTCTTGATGACGTCCGGCACGATCTTGCCCGGGATCTGCTCGGCGACGACGATCCCTTCGCCGTACGCGCGGATCTCCGCCAGCAGCGACGTGAACAGCTCCACCGCGTGCTCGGCCGGGCTGCCCGGCTCGGCCCGCTTCAGCAGCCGGTGCGCCTCCTCCAGCACCAGGACGTGCTTGAGCCCGCGGGCGCCGTGCCGGTGGTGGACGCGCAGGTGCTCGAACAGCCGGATCAGCACCGCCCCGATGAAGAACGCCTTGTCGGCGTCGGAGCCGATGTCCTCGATCTCCAGCACGACGTTGCCCCGCAGCAGCGCCGCCACGTCCAAGGGGTGCCCGCCCTCGAAGAACCGGCCCGGCGTGCCCAGCCGCAGCGAGCCGATCCGGACGTCGACGAAGCCGCGGACGTTGTCGGCGACCTCCTTGCCGTAGCCGATGCCCTTGACCACCTCGATCGCGGTCGCCTGCAGGTCGCCGAGGCTCGGGTACTTCACCGGGCCGACGCGCCCGCGCACCTGCCCGGTCACGGTGTCCCAGCCCTGGTCGGCGTAGCACCGGGTCAAAGCCTGCGCCAGGACCTGCGGAAACGGCTCGTCGGCGTCGAAGGCGGCCAGGAACAGCGCGCGGACGAGGTCCAGGTGCGTCTGCAGCGGGAAGCCTTCGACGGGTTCTAGGGGGTTCAGCCCGCCGGGGTAGGCCGCCGGGTCGCCGGGCCGGATCACCGTGACCAGGCCGTCGGCGCCCAGCCGGCCCGCCATCGCCGCGTACTCGGCCTTCGCGGGCTCGATCACCAGCCACGGCACCCCGGCGCGGTGCAGGCCCTCCAGGAGGTGCCGCACGGTCTGGGACTTGCCCGAGCCGGTGGCGCCGGCGACGAACGTGTGCCGGTTGAGCGTGTCCAGCGCGACGCCGAACTCCCCGACCGGCCGGTCGGCGTCGTCGAGCACCGTGCCCAGCGGGACGTCGCCGGTGTACTCGGGCGTGACGTCGAACAGCGGCGGCTCGGTCATCCGGATGCCCGGCAGCTCCCGCCGCGGCGGCCGCGCGATCGCCGCGACGAGCTCGCCGGTCGCCCGGAACGGCGAGCTCAGGGCGCCGTTTTCCACGGGTTTGTCCCAGATTTCGGCGAACCCGGCGCAGTCGGTGCCCGGCGTCAGCACGTACGGCAGCGCGTCGAGGTCGCTGGCGCTGCACAGCAACGCGGCCGCCGCGCGGGTCGCCGCCTCGTCCGGGCCGCCGACGAGCACGTGCACGCTCCACAGGCCCGCCGGCTGGGCGCGCGAGAGCTCCCGGAAGCGGCCTTCCGCGCGCAGCAAGGCGATCCGGTCCGGCTCGGAGTTCTCCCGCTGCCGCAGCCGCGGCATCGTGGTCTCCAGCCCGAGCAGCTCGCGTTCGATCGCTTCGGCACCCACCGGTTCCGCCACGACCAGCCAGGCGAACGCGCCGGGCATGTGGGCGACGTAGTCGTCGAACCCGCCCCGGCCGGGCGCTTCGGCACCGGACTGGGGTGTCCACAGTGGATCGGAGCCGCCCGCGCAGCGGGTCCAGGACGGCAGCGCCGCCCACCGCTGCGCGATCTCCGCGGTGTCGGCCGCCCGGCCGAGCCCACCCGGCGGGTACAGCACCGGGACGACGCCGTCCTCCTTCGCGCGCGCCACCGGGGAGTGCGGCCGGCCCCCGACCAGGACCCGCAGCGCGCGGCTGCCCGCCGGACGCTCCCACGCCACCGCGAAGGCCGCGTCCGGGCCGCGGAACCGCAGGTCGGCGTGCGCCGCGGACAGCGCGGCGAACAGCTGGGCCGGCGAGCGTCCGCCGGTTTCGTCGGGCCGGTCCGCCCCCGCCGCGAAGTCGTCGCCGCGCGGGACGGCCAGCAGGTCGTGGAACGCGAACCCCTCCAGCACGGCGGCCCTCAGCCGATGCGGGGGCGATCGGCGACCCGGTCGAGCAGCACGGTGCCCGGGTTGCAGTCGCCGGTCAGCACCCGCCGGCCCGACGACCCGTTCTCGACCATCACGTACGCCGTCGGCGCGAGCCCCTGCAGAGCGGTCGGCTCGACTTCGAACTCGTACACGCGAGCCGCGGTGATCCCGCGGTTCTCGGAGTCGGCCTCGGACTGCGAGACCGTCTCCGACCAGTTCTGCTCCCGGCTGTGCGTCGTGGTGTTCGTGGTGCTCCACGAGCTGCTCGAGCTCGAACTCGAGCCGCCCGGCCCCGTCGAGCCCCCGGACGACCCGCCGTAGGTGTAGCCACGGGACCGCTGCATGCCCACCGAGCCGCCCTCGGTCGAGGCGGTGCCGTGGGTCAGCGTCCGCCCGACCTGGAGGGTCAGCTGCGACAGCTCGAACTTGTGCCCGCGGCCGATGAACTCCGCGGCGTTGTTCGCTTCGTCGCCGTTGCCGAGCTGCATCAGCAGGGTGACCGTGCCCGCGGCGCCGAGCAGCTTCTGCATGTCGTCGCGCAGGTGCTGGACGAGGAAGATCAGCCGGACGCCCGCCCGGCGCGCCTGGCGCGCCATGGCCTCGAGCGATTCGAGCCCGATCTGGTCGGCACCCGCGACGATCAGCGTCTCGCGGCCGGTCGACTCGCGGGTGTGCAGCTCCTGCAGCGTGCGGTGGAAGACGAGGTGCTCGACGAGCCGGCGGTGCCGGCCGGTCTTGGACCGGGTCGCGACGACGGAGTACCCCCGCACGGGCCACAGCGCGCGGAAGCCCGCCGTCGTCTGCTTCTCCGACGCGCGTTCCGCCCGGGCCAGCCCGCGCAGCTCGCCCTCGAGCGCCTGGAGCTCGTTGCGGGTCTGCTCGGTGCTGCCGACGGTGTCCACATAGGAGTTGAGCTTGCGCACTTCGTCCGGCGAAAGGGTGTCGTCCGAGCCCGCGTCGTAGACCCGGCGGAACACCTGCAGCCCGGCGACGACCTTGGCGAAGGTGGGCGGGCCGCTCAGCCGCTCGCCGACGGCGGTGAGCAGGTCGATGTGCAGCCCGCGCAGGTCGGCGCCGAACTGCGTGCGGTTCATCGTGTGCATGGTCTCGGCGATCACCTCGGCCAGCTCCGTGGCGTCGAGGTCGGCGATGATGCCGAGTTCGGCGAGGTCGCGGGGCAGCTCCTGGACGGCGACGGCGTAGCCCTTGCCCGCCGCCGCGACGGCGAGGTTGTCCCCCACCGCGAGGTCGGTGAAGTCGAGCAGGAAGACCGACGAACCGGCGGCGAGCTGCGTCGACCCGACGGTCATGAGCAGGCTCGCCCAGCCGTCCTCGGTGCCGCCGAAGACGTCGATCCGGGCCGGGCGGGAAGTCAGCTGGATCGGGTACCAGCGCATCGCCGCCGCCACCCGCTGCGCCTCCCGCCGGTCGTGGTCGGCGACGCGCTGCTGCCACGAGGTGTAGGCCTGGTTGTAGCGTTCGACGGCGGCGTTGTAGCGCGTGGTGTAGTCGCGTTTCATCACGCTGAACCGGCGCCGGGTGCGGAGGAGGTTCAAGACCGCCAGGAGGACGCCGATGCCGAGCACGACCCAGCCCGTCACCTCGACGGCGACGGGGACCTGCTTGGCCACCGCGTTCACCATGCCGGCGGCCATCAAGGAGATCACGAAGGCCAGCACGACGTAGCCGAGCAGCCCGAGCCACGCCCGCTTGCTGCGCTTTTCCCGCAGCTGGTAGTCCTGCGGCGCGTACACCTGTTCCGCCACCGGCGGGGTGTTCGCCTCCGGGCTGACCGACGCGGGCACGGGTTTGACGAACTCCCAGCCCCACCGTTCGGTCGGCTGGAACAGCCGCTCCCACATCTCCGTCGTCCGCCCGGCCACGACCACGTCCCGCCCCTGCACAGCGCCTCCGGTCCTCGCCCCGCCCGTGTCGGGGGTCATTGTGCCGGATGGCCTAACCCGGTGTGACACTTTCCCCCGGTTTTGTCCATACTGACCGTCGCTCGATGTCGATCACGCAGGGGGAACCATGTCCGACCAGTACCCGCCGAACCCGCCGCAGTGGATGCCCGGGGTGCAGGCCGCGCCGAAGCCGACGGGCCGGAACGGCTTCGCGACCGCGTCGCTGATCCTCGGGCTCCTCGGCCTCTGCGGCCTGTCCCTGATCCCCGCCCTGGTCCTGGGGATCGTGGCGCTGGTCCAGATCGGCCGGACCGGGCAGTCGGGGCGTGGCATGGCCATCGCCGGCATCGTGCTGAGCCTGCTGTGGGCGGGCGGGCTGACCGCGGGCGTCATCTACATCACCGACAAGGCCAAGACGACGGGGACGACGCCCACGATCGTGGGACTCAAGGTCGGCGAGTGCTACAACACCCCGGACGGCTACGGCCTGGACGCGACGAAGGCCGACTGCACCAAGCCCCACGACGGCGAAGTGTTCGACACCGTGCCGCTGACCGGCTTCCTCAAGGGCGAGTACCCGGGCGAGGACTACCTCGAGAAGCAGGCGAAGACCGCCTGCGAGGCCCGCCGCACAGCCAAGTTCGGGGCGGCGTACAGCCCGCCGGTCGAGGCCGACCTCGGCGTCTTCTACCCGGACTCGAAGGCCTGGCTGGCCGGGAAGTCCACCGCGGTCTGCACCCTTCAGGCCTCCTCGAGCAAGCAGTTCACGGCTCCGTTGGGTCGCTGAAGGTCGACCGGCTCACGGCGCCCACGCTCACACCGGTCGGCGTTCTTGCTGGTCGAGCGCCGACAGCGCACGCTCGGGATGCAGGATCAGCTGGAAGAGGCCACTCGTCCGGCGCGCCCACCGCATCGGTTCGTCGTCCTCGTCGAACACCGCGGCCCGCGCGAACTGGCACTGAAGGCCGACCGGCAGACTGCCGGCCAGAGCCGCCCCGAGCTCACGGCCCAGGACAACGCGCGGCGAGGGCGGCCGCCTGAATCGGCGCAGTCCGTCGATCGCCGGTGCGGCAGTGTCGGAGGCGTCGGCGAGAGCCGTGACGGCATCGCGGACCCAGCCAGCGTCCCAGTCCTCCGGGAGCGGAACGGCGACCTGCTGGACCTCGGCGATCGCGTCCCGCCCCAGCGCGAGGGAGAGTCCGCCGGGGTCCTCGTGATGGTTGAGGTAGCGGGCGACGTCGACACCGGGAGGGCAGACCTCGGCCAGCACCACATCGCCGGCGAAGTCGCTCGGATCGATGAGCCAGTCCACCCGCACGACGACGGACGGCTTCAGGTGGCCCCGGTAAAGATGGAACTGTTTACCGTGGTCGCCCTGATCGCCGATCCGCCGCAGCATGTTCTGGACCGCGGCTTCGTACGTGCCGACGTGCAGCGCCTTCGCGCGCTGGCGCGCGGCCCAGTCTGAGACACGCCGATCGCCGCCCATCGCCGTGCGGGTCTCGGGTGTGAGGACGGCTGCCGGATCGAAGTCTCTCGCCGGCCAGTCCGGCTGCGTGCTGGTGTGGTACCAGAAGAGCCGCGCGACCTGCTCGTCGTCGAGTGCGGGGTCGCCGGGGTCGACCGTCACCCGGGGCGAGTCCTCGTGCTCGCACGTCATGCCGCAGCCGCGGCATGCCTCCCGCCCGTGTTCCCACCGTTCGACCCAGTCGGGATCGACGATCCACCGATGGCCGCAGGTCCCGCACAGCATGTGCCGATCGCGCGAGAAGTCGATCCGCCGTTCCACGGCTCCATTCTCTGGGCGCAGAGTCACCTACACCACCGGATGGCCGGGTCCACGCCGCCACGTCGGCGGCGTGGACCAGAATCCTCTCGTTACCAGCCGCGCTCGGCGAGGCGGTGCGGCTCCGGGAGCTCCTCGACGTTGATGCCGACCATCGCCTCGCCCAGGCCGCGCGAAACCTTCGCCAGGACGTCCGGGTCGTCGTAGAACGTCGTCGCCTTGACGATCGCCTCGGCGCGCTGGGCCGGGTTGCCGGACTTGAAGATGCCCGAGCCGACGAACACGCCCTCGGCGCCGAGCTGCATCATCATCGCCGCGTCGGCCGGGGTGGCGATGCCGCCCGCGGTGAACAGCACCACCGGCAGCTTGCCGGCCTGCGCGACCTCGCGCACCAGCTCGTACGGCGCCTGCAACTCCTTCGCCGCCACGAACAGCTCGTCCTCCGGCAGGGAGGTCAGCCGCCGGATCTCCTGCCGGATCTGGCGCATGTGGGTGGTCGCGTTGGAGACGTCGCCGGTGCCGGCCTCGCCCTTGGAGCGGATCATCGCCGCGCCCTCGGTGATGCGGCGCAGGGCTTCGCCGAGGTTGGTCGCGCCGCAGACGAAGGGCACCGTGAACGCCCACTTGTCGATGTGGTTGGCGTAGTCGGCCGGGGTGAGGACCTCGGACTCGTCGACGTAGTCGACGCCGAGGGACTGCAGGACCTGCGCCTCGACGAAGTGGCCGATGCGCGCCTTGGCCATCACCGGGATCGAGACGGCTTCGATGATGCCGTCGATCAGGTCGGGGTCGCTCATCCGGGCGACGCCGCCCTGGGCGCGGATGTC
Source organism: Amycolatopsis sp. 505 (assembly GCF_031625235.1). NCBI lineage: Bacteria > Bacillati > Actinomycetota > Actinomycetes > Pseudonocardiales > Pseudonocardiaceae > Amycolatopsis > Amycolatopsis sp. 505. The sequence continues at coordinate 785,490 of NZ_JACKQP010000003.1, read as the reverse complement.
GGCGGGCACGCGCTCGAGGGCCATCACCGCGACCGCGCCGGCGTCTTCGGCGATCTTGGCCTGCTCGGCGGTGACCACGTCCATGATCACGCCGCCCTTGAGCATCTCGGCCATGCCGCGCTTCACCTTGGCGGTGCCGGTGACGGACTGGACGGTGCCACTGGGGACGGTCTGCTGCTCGGACACGACGGGGCCTTTCCACAACGAGAACAGGGGGTGACGAGTCCGAGGGTAGGTCGGCGGTGGACCCTTCAAGAAGGCCAGTACGCGGGTATCTCAGCAGTCCACTTCGCCGGTGCCCGCGACCAGGGCTTCCGCGAGCGAAGTGCGCACGTAGAGCACGTGACGTCCCGCACGATGCCGGTTGACCAGGCCCGCAGCGTTGAGTATGCCGAGGTGCTGCGACACCGCCCCGGCGCTCAGCCCGCTCCGGCGGGCCAGCTCCGCGGTGGACGCCGGCGCGGCCAGCTCGGCCAGCAGCATCGCCCGGCCGCGGCCCACCACGGCGGCCAGCGCGCCGGGCGCGGTGGCCGTGCCGGTCTCCCAGAGCGTGGCGATCCCGCGCGGCGGGTAGCGCAGCACCGGCTGCCAGCGCGCGTCGGTCTTGGAGAACACCCGCGGCCAGACGAACGCCGAGGGCACCAGCACCAGGCCGCGCCCGTCGAGCGGGACGGCCGCGTGCAGGTGCCGGTGCGCCACCGTGAGCGTGCCGTCCTGCCAGCGGACCAGCGGCGTGAGGTCGTTGAACAGCTCGGCGGCGCCGCCCTGGGCCAGCAGCCGGGACCGGTAGAGCACGTCGGCCTCGAGCAGCGCGCGGATCCGCGGCCAGTCGGGGGCCAGCACGAGATGCCAGTACCGCTCCATCAGCGTCGCGAGCCGGTCCAGGCCCGCCTCCGGCTCGCGGTGGAGGCGGGTCAGCGCGGGCGAGCGCGGCCCCGCCATCGCGTCGAGCTCGCGCCGGACCAGGCGGGCGGGCACGTCCCGCAGGTCGGCGAGCTCGTCGGCCAGCTCCGGCAGCGGCGTCGACGGCGTGCCGGCCAGGAACCCGGGCAGGTGCCGCAGCGGGACGAGGTCGCGCAGCAGCCCGATGTCGAGGCCGGCTCCGGCCAGCGCCGCCGTGGCGCGCTTGATCCACGGCAGGTGCAGCGCGTGCTGCCCCGGGGCGTTCAGGACGCGGACGCTCGCGACGATCTCCCAGGCCGGGGAGAACGCGAACCGGGTGTGCGCCAGGTCCTCTGTGGAGAATGCCAGATCGAGCACGCGCTGCCTCTCTGCACGAAGTCCGCGCAGTCTAAGTAGCTCCGATGTGGACGGTCGAGCGGGGCCCGGAAAGCCCTTGCGGAAAGGCGAAAACCCCGTCCGGGTCGTACTTCCGGGCGATGGCACGCAGCCGCGGCAGGTTCACCCCGTAGTACGCCTGCGCCCAGTCCGGCATGTCCGGGTCGAGGTAGTTGACGTACCCGGTGGTGCCGAACTCGGGCCCCAGCCCGTCGCGCACGGCGGCCAGCGCGCGCCGGGCCTCGGCCTCGCCGCCGTCTTCGGGCGCGGCACCGTGCAGGAACTGGAAGCTCGCCAGGGCGGACCGGTGCGGGAACGCCGTCTCGCGGGCGCCGACGCGGGCGATCGCCCCGCCGGCGGAGTCGATGAGCGTGCCGACGCGCGGAGACCGGGTCAGCACGTCGACGACCGCGGCCGGGTCGTCGACGGGCCGCCGCAGCATGCGCGAGGTGCCGACGTACGCCGCCCGCGCCGCGACCGCCCCGGGCCGGGCCTCGTGGTCGTCGAACGACCGCAGCGCGCTCAGGTGGTCCTGCATTCGCGCCTCCCGCTGGGCGGGAGCGGTGCCCACGCGGCGGACGAGGTCGTCGAGCAGCGGCTTCAGCCGGGCCTCGGTGCCCAGGAACGTCCCGCTGGTCTCGGCGGTCGCCGCGCCGATGTTCACCCCGGACCACAGCTCGTCCGGCATCCCGGGCAGCCATTCCTGCCAGCCGGCCAGCAACGCGGCCTGGGTGCCCACCGCGAACGTGAGCTTGTAGGTGACGACGTCGGCGATCGGCACGGTCGAGAAGGTGAACCCGGTGACGATCCCGAAGTTGCCGCCGCCCCCGCCGCGCAGCGCCCAGAACAGGTCCGGCTCGGCCGCCCTCGACACCGTGCGGACCCGGCCGTCGGCGGTGACGATCCGCGCCGCCTCCAGGTGGTCGCACGTCAGCCCGTGCTTGCGGTCGACCAGGCCGACGCCGCCGCCGAGGGCGAGCCCGGCGATGCCGACGGTTTCGCACGAGCCGGCCGGCAGGACCCGGCCGTGGGCGGCCAGCGTCGTCGCGATCGGCCCCAGCCGGGCGCCCGCCCCGATCGCCGCGCGGCCGTCCGGGCGCACGTCGATGCCGGAAAACCGGCTGAGGTCCACCACGATCCCGCCGTCCACAGTGGAATAGCCGGGGTAGCTGTGCCCGCCGCTGCGGGCGGCGACCGGCAGCCCGTGCCGGGCGGCGAACCCGACCGCGGCCTGGACGTCTTCGACGCGCGCCGCGCCGACGACCGCGGCCGGCATCCGGTCGTCGTACATCGTGAAGAAACCCTGCTTGGCCTCCGGGTAGCCCGGGTCGCCGGGCCGGAACAGCGGCCCCGAAAGCCGCTTCCGGAGCCACTCCCAGTCGTCCGGCGGGGGCCACCCCGCCAGGCCCGCCACCGGCACCGCCCCGGAAATGCGCAAAAAAGCCCGCCTGTCCATGCCACTCCCCCTCGCACCGCACTTCCCCCGGGGCATTCGGCTGGTCCCGGAGGCCTTGCCTTGCCGTGACCAGGGTAGCGGGTGTGTGATCGAGGACACATCCCGTACACCAGCCGTTCGCCGAGGAGTCGTCATGGCAGACAAACAAGCCAAGAACGCCGACACCGGGGCCGCCGTCGCTGTGGACGACCCCGCCAAGGTCCGCAACGTCGTGCTCGTCGGCCCGGCCGGTTCCGGGAAGACCACCCTCGCCGAAGCCCTGCTCGCCGCTTCCGGCACGGTGCCGCGGGCGGGCTCGGTGGTCGACGGCACGACGGTGTGCGACCACGACCCGGCGGCGGTCCGCCAGCAGCGCTCGGTCGGCCTTTCGGTCGCGCCGGTGCTGCACCAGGGCCACAAGATCAACCTGATCGACACGCCCGGGTACGCGGACTTCGTCGGGGAGCTGCGGGCGGGGTTGCGGGCGGCCGACGCGGCGCTGTTCGTCGTCTCCGCCTCCGAGGGCGTCGACGCGGCGACGGTCGCGGTGTGGGAGGAGTGCGCCGCGGTCGGGATGCCGCGCGCGGTCGTCGTCTCCCGGCTCGACCACCACCGGGCCGACGCGATGGCCGAGATCGCCGCCTGCCAGGCCGCGTTCGGCGCCGGGGTGCTGCCGTTGTACCTGCCCGCGGGCGACGGCCTGGTCGGGCTGATCACCCAGCGCTACTTCGACTACTCCGGCGGGCACCCGCCGACGGTCGGCGAGCCGGCCGCGGCCGACCTGGAACGGATGGCCGAGGCGCGCAACGAGCTGATCGAAGGGATCATCGCCGAGAGCGAGGACGAGTCCCTGATGGACCGCTACCTCGCCGGCGAGGAGATCGCGGAGGCCACCCTCATCGCCGACCTGGAGACCGCGGTCGCGCGCGGGTCCTTCCACCCCGTCATCCCGGTGTGCTCGACCAGCGGGATCGGCCTGGCCGAGGTGCTCGACGGCATCGTCCGCGCGTTCCCCTCCCCGCTGGAGCACCGGCCACCCGACGTCACCACGCCGGACGGCGGCGAGCACGCCGCGATCACCGCCGACCCCGCGGGCCCCCTCGCCGCGGAGGTCGTCCGGACGGCGGTGGACTCCTACGTCGGCCGGGTGTCCCTCGTCCGGGTGTTCTCCGGGACGCTGCGGCCCGAGCGGCCGGTGCACGTGTCCGGGCACGGCCTCGCCGAGCGCGGTCACGAGGACCACGACGCCGACGAGCGCGTCGCCCACCTGTATTCGCCGCTCGGTTCGTCCCTGCGGGAGGTGCCCTACTGCGTCGCGGGCGACCTCTGCGCGCTGACGAAGGTCGGCTCGGCGGAGACCGGCGACACCGTCTCCTCCCCCGACGACCCGCTGCTGATGGAGCCGTGGGCGATGCCGGAGCCGCTGCTGCCGGTGGCGGTGGTCGCGAAGACCCGCAGCGACGAGGACACGCTGGCCCGCAACCTGTCCCGCCTGGTCGCCGGCGACCCGACGCTGCGGCTGGACCGCAACGCCGAGACCGGCCAGCTGGTGCTGTGGTGCATGGGCGAGGCCCACGCCGACGTCGTGCTCTCGCGGCTGCGCGCGGGCGGCGCGGACGTCGACACCGAGCCGGTGAAGATCAGCCTGCGCTCGACGTTCAGCAAGCCGGCCAAGGGCCACGGGCGGCACGTCAAGCAGTCCGGCGGGCACGGCCAGTTCGCCGTCTGCGACATCGAGGTCGAGCCGCTGCCGCGCGGCGGCGGGTTCCAGTTCGTGGACAAGGTCGTCGGCGGCGCGGTGCCGCACCAGTTCATCCCGAGCGTGGAGAAGGGCGTGCGGGCCCAGCTGGCGCGCGGCCTCGCCGACGGCCACCCGGTCGTCGACGTCAAGGTGACCCTGGTGGACGGCAAGGCCCACAGCGTGGATTCGTCGGACGCGGCGTTCCAGACGGCGGGCGCCCTGGCCTTGCGGGAGGCCGCGGCGAACGGGCACATCACGATGCTGGAACCCTTGGAGGAGGTGGCGATCCGGCTGCCGGACGAGCACCTCGGCACGGTCCTCGGCGACCTGTCCTCCCGCCGCGGCCGCGTGCTGGGCACCGAGGCGGGCGAAGGCGGCCGGACGGTGATCCGCGCGGAGGTCCCGGCCACGGAACTGGTGCGGTACCTGATCGACCTGCGTTCGATGACCTCGGGCACGGCGACGTTCACCCGCCGCCACGCGCGGTTCGAGCCGATGCCGGAGGGAATGGCGGTCCACTAGCCGTACCTGGCCGGACGACACGGCGAAGCCCGGGCCACCCGCCGTGTCGTCCGGCTGGGTACGCGTGTCGTCCGGCTGGGTACGGCTAGGAGGCGAAGTCGAAGCCGCCGGGGCGGTTGTTGCGGTCGGCGATGAGGCCCGCCAAGGTCGCCAGGGCGATCTCGGGCGGGGTGCGGGAGCCGATGTTGAGCCCGACCGGGCGGTGGACGCGGGCGATGTCGGACTCCGGCACGCCCAGCCCCTGCAGGGCGGCGAGGTGCGGGCCGGGGTGACGCGGGTTGCCGAGCACGCCCACCCAGCGCGGCTCGCCTTCGAGCGCGGCCTTGAGCACCTGCCCCAGCTCCGGCCGGTGGTGGTCGGTCACGACCACGTCGGCGGACGCGTCGAGCGGCGGCAGCACGGTGTCCGCGTCGATGCCCTCGGGCACGTCGGTGACGCGCGCGGGATCGGGCTCGAACAGCGCCACGTGGTAGCCGAGCTCCTTCGCGAACTTCAGCAGGGACCGCGACACCGGCGACGCGAACACCGCCACCAGGGTCCGCAACCCCGGGTCGGCCGGAGCCGTGCCGTGGGCGACGTCGCAGGTTTCGCTCATGCCGCCCAGTGTGTCAGCCGCCGGCCTGCTCGCCCACCGTCACGCGGAACTGCCAGACGTCGGTCTTGCCCTTGACCAGCACCAGGTACCCGTCGCTCACCCGCAGCACGACCCGCTTCTGCGGCGACGACGGCCGAGGCGGCCGGTGCTGCTTCGCCAGCAGGTGCGCCTCGCCGAACGCGGTGTCGCGGTCGGCGTACCCCGCCGCGTCGGCGACGCCCCAGCCGCGGCCGTCGCCCGCGCCGCCCTGCTCTTCGATGACCACCCACCACGTACTCATGCCCCTCCGACGCGGCCGCGCCGCCGGAGGTTTCAGAGTTCTTCGAGCACGCTCAGCCGGAAGTGGAACGTCGACGTCCGGCCTTCGACGATCACCACGTACCCGCCCGGGCCCCGCAGCACCGTCCGCGACTTGGGCGACCACGGGTAGGCGGGCTGGTACTCGCGCGCCAGCCGCAGCGCCTCCGCCTCGGCGGTTTCCTGGTCGGGATGGGAAAACCGCTCCGACAGCGCCCAGTGCCGCTCCGAGGTGCGCTGCTCCTCGACGACCACCCACCAGGTCACGGCGCCACCACACTCTGGCCAAGTGTCACACGGAAGTGGAACTTAGCCGTAGGGCCGGACGCGATCACCAGATACCCGTCGGCGACCTGCAGCACCTTCCGCTCCGTCACCTTCGACGGGTGCACCGGCTCGTGCGAGAACGCCAGGCTCCGCGCCACCGCGTCGGCCTGCTCGCGATCGCCGCCCGCCGGCTTCGTCTTCGTGACGTTCCAGGCGCGCGCGTCCCCGCCGCCGCGCTGCTCCTCGACGACCACCCACCACACGTCAGACCTCCGGCTCCGCGAATTCGAAGTACTCCGGCAGCGGCGCGGTCCCCGCGAGGCGGAAGTACCGCACCTTCCGCCGCCGCCGCAGCCGCAGCGTGTCGCGGACGGCGTCGTTGTGGACGCGGCGGGCGATCACCACCCGGTGCTCGGCGTCGGTCAGCTCCTCGGCCAGCTCGGCCGGCAGGCCCGCCCGGTCGATGCGGCCCAGCTCCAGCGTCAGCTCGTTCTCCGCGGCTTCGCGCTCGGCCCGCGGCGCCGCCTCGGCGCGTTCCGCCGACGTCCGCAGGCCCGGGGAGCCCAGCACCGAAGCGACCGCGCGCGCCACCACGGCCCGCCGTGCCAACGCCGCGTCCAGCGCGGCCCAGCCGGCGTCCGTGCGGACGTGCAGCCGGTCGAGCCGGTTCGCCGTCGCCACCAGGAAGAGCCCGCCCAGGAGCACGATCAACGCGAGCAGCGGGAGGAGCCAGCCGAGCACGCTCACCGGGCGAGCTCCCGCTCCGCCGTGGCCGCGACCCGCCGCGGGTCGGCGGCGACGGCCGTCTCGTAGACGCGCAGCACCTGCGTGGCCACCACCGACCAGTCGTACATCGTGACGCGTTCCCCGGCCGCCGCGGCCAGCGACGCCCGGCGCGCCGGATCGCCGAGCAGTTCGCGCAGCCCGTCCGCGAGTGCCGCCGGGTCACCGGTCTCGACCAGTAGCCCGGCGCGGCCGTCGTCGAGCACCCGCCGGAACGAGTCGAGCCCACTGGCCAGCACCGGGGTCCCGGCCGCCATCGCCTCGGTGAGGATCATCCCGAAGCTCTCGCCGCCGGTGTTGGGCGCGCAGTAGACGTCGACGCTGCGCAGCGCCTGGGCCTTCGTGGCGTCGTCGACCTGGCCGAGCAGCTCCAGGTGCGGAGCCAGCTCCGGGCCGGCGTCACGGCGCAGCTGGTCGTCGTCACCGCGGCCGACCACGACCAGCCGCAGGTCCTCGAACTCCGGCAGCATCCGCCGCAGCGCTTCCAGCAGCACGCCCATGCCCTTGCGCGGCTCGCCGAACCGGCCGACGAAGCCGACCGTGCCGCCGGCCCGCGGGTAGCCCGGCAGCGGAACGGCCGAGGAGAAGAACTCGACGTCGACACCGTTCGGGATCTCGACGGCGTCACCGCCCGCGTGCTCGACCTGGACGCGGCGGGCCAGCGCGGACACCGCGATCCGCGCGGTGATCTTCTCCAGCAGCGGCCGCAGCACCGGCTGGAACGCCGACAGCGTGCGCGAGCGCGTGGTCGCGGTGTGGAAGGTCGCCACGATCGGGCCGTCGGCGATCAGCAGCGCCAGCAGCGACAGGCTCGGCGCGGCCGGCTCGTGCAGGTGCAGAACGTCGAAGTCGCCTTCGCGGATCCAGCGCCGCACCCGCGCGTAGGACACCGGGCCGAACTGCAGCCGGGCGACCGAGCCGTTGTACGGGATCCCGAGCGCCTTGCCCGCCGGGTGCACGAACTCGGGCAGCTCCGCGTCCTCGTCCGCGGGCGCCAGCACGGACACCTGGTGCCCGCGCGCGAGCAGCGCCTTCGTCAGGTCGATGACGTGCCCCTGGACCCCGCCCGGCACGTCGAAGGAGTAGGGGCACACGATCCCGACCCGCATCGGCCGCGTGGCCACCGCTCAGCTCGCTTCTTCGAGGCTTGCCTGCTCGGCGGCCTCGAGGTCGGCGGGCCAGAACTTCTGCACCATGTGCCAGTCGGCCGGGTGCGCGGCGATGTCGCCGGCGAAGATGTCCGCCAGGGCCTGGGTCGCGGCCGGGACCTCGGCGCGCGCGGTGACGCGGATGCGCGGGTGCAGCCGGATCTGCCAGCCGTCCTCGGTGAACCAGCAGCCGGCCGGGATCAGCGCGGCCCCGGTCGTCGCGGCCAGCCGCGCCGGGCCGCCGGGGAAGCGGGCCTTCTCGCCGAAGAACTTCACCGGGATACCGCTGGTGGTCAGGTCGCGGTCGCCGACCAGGCAGACGGCCTTGTTCTCGCGCAGGCGCTTCAGCAGCACGCGCATCGCCGAGCTGTCACCCGTGAGGGGGACGATCTCGAAGCCGAGCGACTCCCGGTATTCGACGAACCGGCGGTAGAGCGATTCGGGCTTCAGCCGTTCGGCCACGGTGGTGAACCCGCCGAGGTAGTCGGCCAGCCAGACGCCGGCGACGTCCCAGTTGCCGCTGTGCGGCAGCGCCATCACCGCGCCGTTGCCCTCGGCCAGCGCCGCGTCGAGGTTCTCCACGCCGGTGATCGACGCCGCGACCTTGGTGCTGACCTCCTTGTGGTCCATCGACGGCAGCCGGAACGTCTCGTGCCAGTACCGCGCGTAGGAGCGCATCGCACGCCGGGTGAGCTCGTCGAGCTCGACCTGGTCGGCCTGCGGGACCACGCGGGCGAGGTTCGCGCGCAGCTGCCGCACTCCCCCGCCGTCGCGGCGGACGGCGAGGTCCGCGCCGAGCGAGAACACCGTGCCGCCGAACCCGGCGGGCAGCCAGCCGGCGAGCTTCCACCCGGCCGCGTAGCCGAAGGCGCTCAACCGCTCTGACAGCTTGCTCATGCCGGCTGCTCCCCGGCGGCGGCCTCGCGGGCCGCCTTCGCCACCGCAGCCGTCCGCTGCAGCAGCGTGATCACCGAGAGCACCGCGAGCAGCCAGAGCGTCACGTCTACGGTGTACGGGATGCCGAAGCCGTGCAGGCCGGTGCCGACCAGGGCGATGATCAGCCGCTCCGCGCGCTCGACGAGCCCGCCGTCGACCGGCAGGCCGGAGGCGTCCGCGCGGGCCTTGACGTAGGAGATGACCTGGGCGAGCACCAGGCACAGCAGGGCCGCGGCGGCGGCCGGCCGGTTGTCGTCGACGACGAAGCACCACCAGGCGATGGCGGCGAACAGCGCGCCGTCGACCAGCCTGTCGCAGGTCGCGTCGAGCACGGCGCCGAACGGGGTGCCGTAGCCGCGGGCGCGGGCCATCGCGCCGTCGAGCAGGTCGAGCATGGCGAAGCCCCACACCGTGAAGGTGCCCCACAGCAGGTGGTCGGTCGGGAAGAAGGCCAGCGCGCAGACGACCGCGCCGGCGGTGCCGAGCACGGTCATCACGTTGGGGGTCAACCCGGCGCGGACCAGCGCCTGGCCGATCGGATCGGTGACGCGGGAGACGGAGGCACGCGCGAAGATATTGAGCATCGGTTCGTCGAGGCACCTGGCTACGAGGGTCGGGTGGGCGAATGCAGCCTATCCACCCGCCTCGGCGAACCCGACGCGCCGCCCCGGGTCAGCCCGATTTCGTGAGCTCGCCCTCGTGCTCCCGCGCCGCTTCGGCGGCCGCGGCGGCGGCGCACTTCGGCGAGAGCTGACGGCGGATCGCGGCGCTGATCTCGCCGAGCGCCGTCACCTGCTCCGGCGTCAGCGGGTCGAACAGGCTTTCCCGGACGGCCTCGACGTGGCCCGGCGCGGCCGCCTCGAGCGCGGCGAAGCCGGTGTCGGTGAGCACCGCCCAGGCGCCGCGCTTGTCGGTCGGGCAGGCCTCGCGCCGCACCCACCCATTGGCCTCCAGCCGCGCGACGGCGTGCGAAAGGCGGCTGCGGGACGCCTGCCGGGCATCGGCGAGCTCGCTCATCCGCAGCCGGCGGCCGGGCGCTTCGGACAGGGCGACGAGGACTTCGTAATAGGTGTGCGGCATGCCCGAGTCGTGCTGCAGCTGAGCTTCGAGGTGCGCGCTGAGCATGCGGGTGGCCGCGTTGAACTCACGCCAGACGCGCTGTTCGTCGTCGCTGAGCCATCGGGTTCCGGACATGACCCCATCATACTCTCGGTTGAACACTCAATCAGGAGTTTTCCCCGGTCGGACCATGGTCCGGACAACGCTCCTACCAGGCGTCGGCCAGCAAGTCCCGCGTCTCTCCCAGCAGCTGCGGGAGCACCTTCGTCTGCCCGATGATCGGCATGAAGTTCGCGTCCCCGCCCCACCGCGGCACCAGGTGCTGGTGCAGGTGCGCGGCGATCCCCGCACCCGCGATGTGCCCCTGGTTCAGCCCGATGTTGAACCCGTGCGCGCCGGACACCTCGCGGATCACCTTCATCGCGTGCTGGGTGAACTCGGCGACCTCGCGCGTCTCTTCCGCCGTCAGCTCGGTGTAGTCCGCGACGTGCCGGTACGGCACCACCATCAGGTGCCCCGGGTTGTACGGGTACAGGTTCAGCACCGCGAACACGAGCTCACCGCGCGCGACGATCAGGCCGGTTTTGTCGTCCAGCGATGGGATCCGGCAGAACGGGCAGCCGGTGTCGCCGTCGTCGTCCGGCTTGTCCTGGCCCTTGATGTAGGCCATCCGGTGCGGGGTCCAGAGACGCTGGAACGCGTCCTGGACCCCGATGCCCTGCTGCTCGACGAACTCGGGACCGTCGCTCACCGAACGACCGTCTCCAGCGCGTCGGCCGAGGGCGACGCGTTTTCGCGGCGCGCGACCCACTCCGCGATGGCCTCGACCGCCTTTTCCACCGGCACGCCGTTGATCTGGCCACCGTCGCGGAAGCGGAACGACACCGCGCCCGCCTCGACGTCCTTGGCGCCGGCCAGCAGCATGAACGGCACCTTCTGCGTGGTGTGCGTGCGGATCTTCTTCTGCATCCGGTCGTCGCTCGCGTCGACCTCGGCGCGGATCCCCTTGGCGCGCAACGCCTTCTCGACGTCCTGCAGGTACTCCACCTGGTCGGCGGTGATCGGGATGCCGACCACCTGCACCGGCGACAGCCACGCCGGGAACGCGCCCGCGTAGTGCTCGGTCAGCACGCCGAAGAAGCGCTCGATCGAGCCGAACAGCGCGCGGTGGATCATCACCGGGCGCTGGCGCGAGCCATCCGGGGCGGTGTACTCGAGCTCGAACCGCTTGTTCTGGTTGAAGTCCAGCTGGATGGTCGACATCTGCCAGGTGCGGCCGATGGCGTCCTTGGCCTGCACCGAGATCTTCGGGCCGTAGAAGGCCGCGCCACCCGGGTCCGGGACCAGCTCGAGGCCGGAGTCGATCGCCGCCTGCCGCAGCGTTTCGGTGGCCTCCTCCCACTCCCAGTCCTCGCCGATGAACTTGTCGGAGTCACCGCGGGTGGACAGCTCGAGGTAGAAGTCGGAGAGGCCGTAGTCGGCGAGCAGGTCGAGGACGAACTTGAGCAGCGACTTGAGCTCGCCCGGCATCTGCTCCTTGGTGCAGTAGATGTGCGAGTCGTCCATCGTCAGCCCGCGGACGCGGGTGAGGCCGTGCACCACACCGGACTTCTCGTAGCGGTAGACGGTGCCGAACTCGAACAGCCGCAGCGGCAGCTCGCGGTAGGACCGCCCGCGCGAGCGGAAGATCAGGTTGTGCATCGGGCAGTTCATCGCCTTGAGGTAGTAGTTCTCCTCGTCGAACTGCACCGGCGGGAACATCGTGTCCGCGTAGTAGGGCAGGTGGCCGGAGGTGTGGAACAGCTCGCCCTTGCTGATGTGCGGGGTGTTCACGAACTCGTAGCCGGCCTCCTCGTGGCGGCGGCGCGAGTAGTTCTCCAGCTCCCGGCGAATGATGCCGCCCTTGGGGTGGAACACCGGAAGACCCGAGCCGATCTCCTCGGGGAAGGAGAACAGGTCCAGCTCGGCGCCGAGCTTGCGGTGGTCGCGGCGCTCGGCCTCGGCGATGCGCTCGAGGTAGGCGTCCTGCGCCTCGGCCGACTCCCACGCCGTGCCGTAGATCCGCTGCAGCTGCGGGTTCTTTTCACTACCCCGCCAGTACGCGGCGGCGACGCGGGTGAGCGTGAACGCCGGGATGAACTTCGTCGTCGGCACGTGCGGGCCGCGGCAGAGGTCACTCCAGACACGTTCCTTGGTGCGCGGGTCGAGATTGTCGTAAATGGTGAGTTCGCCCTCGCCGACCTCCATCACCTCGGCGGTGTCCACTTCGGACTTGAGGTCGACGAGCTCGAGCTTGAACGGCTCGTCGGCGAGCTCTTTCTTGGCCTCGTCGACGGAGTCGAACACGCGCCGCGAGAACTGCTGGGCACCCTTCACGATCTGCTTCATGCGCTTTTCGAGCGCCTGCAGGTCCTCCGGGGTGAACGGCTTGTCGACGGCGAAGTCGTAGTAGAAGCCGTCCTTGACCGGCGGGCCGATGCCCAGCTTGGCGTCCGGGAACTGCTGCTGCACGGCCTGGGCGAGCACGTGCGCGGCCGAATGGCGGATGACGCTGCGGCCGTCCTCGGTGTTCGCGGCGACCGGCTCGACCTCGGCGTCGGCTTCCGGCGCCCAGGCGAGGTCGCGCAGCTTCCCGTCGGCGTCGCGGACGACGACGATCGTCTCCGCGCCCTTGGTCGGCAGACCGGCTTCGCGGACCGCCGCGCCCGCCGTAGTGCCCGCCGGTACCACCACGCGGGAGGCGGCCACGGGGGAAACGGGGGGCGACTGGGACACGATCGGCTCCTCAAGCTGGAGTGACAGAGATGACGCCGTCGATGCTAGTCGGCGGCGTCCACGCGCCTCACGCGCGTGGCGCGAACGCGGGACCGGCCGCCTCCCCGTGGGGAAGCGGCCGGTCCGGGCGGGCTCAGAGGGTCTCGACGACCTGGTCGAAGTCGAGCCGCGGCAGGCGGTCGAACCAGGGGTTCTCACCCGGCTTGCCGACGTTGACGACGACCAGCGAGCGCCACTTCTTGCCGGCGAAGAACTCGTCGTCGACGCCCTGGGCGTCGAAGCCGGTCATCGGGCCGGCGGCCAGTCCGGCGGCGCGGACGCCGATGATGAAGTAGCCGACCTGCAGGAGCGAGTTCAGCTTGGAGAACTCGACGCGGCCCTGCTCGTCGGCGAAGTTGTCCTTCACCTGCGGGGCGTGCGGGAAGACCTGCGGGATGTTCTCGTGGAAGTCGACGTCCGCGGCGAGCACCACGGTCAGCGGCGCGGCTTCGGTCTTGTCCCGGTTGCCCGGGGCCATGTGCGGCAGCAGGCGGGCCTTCGCCTCGGCGGTCCGGAGCACCAGCGCACGCAGCGGCTGGGTGTTCATCGACGTCGGGGCCCACTTGACGAGGTCGTAGATCGCGCGGACCTGCTCCTCGGTCACCGGCTCGGAGCTGAAACTGTTGGCCGTCCGGGCCTCGCGGAAGAGGAGGTTCTGGACGTCCGCGGGGAGGGCGAGGGCCTCGGTCTGCTCGGCAAAGGTGGTCATGGGGCGGTGCTTCCTTCCGTTGGGTCGGTACCCCGTCCAACCCGGTTGAGCGTTGAACTATTTCGCGTTCAACCAGTTGTGTGGATCACAGCGGGGACCGCCGACGGTGAGCGCCGGTCAGCCGTTCGGGTCAAGGTGGCCTCGTCGGGCGCCGGTAATCCGGGCGAACGGGGCAATCCGACATGGCCCGGCCGGGGAGGCTCCGCCGTGGCGGACGGGGGCACGGGGTTGGCCAGATGGCTCGGCGGGCCTCGGGAGTCGTCCGGCGGGGGCACGGCCGGTGAGGAATGCCCCTGGTCGCGGGGGGCACGGCCGGTTGAGGAACCCTCTGGTGGCGCAGCCAGGGCCCGGCGAGGAATGCCCCAGCTCGTGGGGCGCGGCCGGGGAGGCCCGCCTGGCGCGGGGGAGGTCAGCGAGAAGTCCCCCTGGTCGCGGGGCACGGCCGGGAAGCCCCTGGCGCGAGGCACGGCCGGTGCGGCCCGCCTGGCGCGAGGCCCGGCCAGCGAGAAGTCCCCCTGGTCGCAGGTCGCGACCGGCGAGAGTCCCCCGGTGGCGGGGCACGGCCGGTGAGGCTCCCCCTGGTCGGAGGGCAGGGCCGACGAGAAGTCCCCGATGATGGCGTGGCGCGCGCGGCGGGAAGTCCCCTCCTGGCGAGGCGCGGCCGGTGGCGCGATGCGGCTCCGAGGAGCCACCAATACCCACCACTCGCCGGCTCGCCCACACGTTCGCCGAGCCGAAACCGCCGCTCCCCAGCCATGCCAGGCGGCTGCGGCGGCGCGAAGAGGCAGCCCTCCGGCCCCCGGTGTCCAGTTTACCGGCGCGCACCGACAGTTCCGGGGCGTCCACCGCGTCGCCGTGTCCCTCATCCACAACACCCCGGCAACGGGCACGGCCGCCGACTCCCCCCAGCGGGAGTCGGCGGCCGTGATGCGCGGCGCGGCGAGGAACGGGTCAGTAGGCGCCCTGCCCGCCCATCACCGCGCGGAACGTCTTCCACAGGATCACCAGGTCCAGCGCGAGGGACCAATCCTCGACGTAACGCAGGTCCAGCCGGATGCTCTCCGCCCACGTGAGGTCGCTGCGCCCGCTGACCTGCCAGAGCCCGGTCAGGCCCGGCTTCACGAGCAGACGGCGGCGCGCGTCGGGCGCGTACTGCTCGGTTTCCTCCGGCAGCGGCGGCCGGGGGCCGACGAGCGACATCTTTCCGGACACGACGTTGAACAACTGCGGTACCTCATCGAGCGAATACCGGCGCAGAAAACCACCCACGCGGGTGATACGTGGGTCGCGTTTCATCTTGAAAAGGGGGCCCGCGCCTTCGTTTTCCGCCGCCAATGTCTGCTTGATCGCGTCGGCATTGGTGACCATCGTCCGGAACTTGAGCATGGTGAACGTCGCGCCGTCGCGGCCGACGCGGCGCTGGCGGTAGATCACCGGGCCGCGGTCGTTCAGCTTGATCGCGATCGCGATCGCCAGCAGCAGCGGGGACAGCAGGGTGAGCAGCAGCGCCGACCCGCAGCGGTCCACAATCTCCTTCACCACGCGCCGGCCGCCGGTGAACATCGGCGCGGTGACCCGCAGCAGGGGCATGCCGAGCACGCCGGTGACGTTGAGCCGGGGCCCGGCGACCTCCATCAGCACGGGCGCCACGACCATCTCCGCGCCGGTGCCCTCCATGTCCCAGGCCAGCCGCTGCAGCCGCTTCGGCGTCCAGTACTGGTCGGCGGTGATCGCCACGACCCGGTAGCCGCCGCGCCGCACGTGCCGGGACAGCTCCTCCAGCCGCCCGACCACCGGGACGCCGTCGATTTCGCCGCTGTCGCGGTCTTCGCCGTGGCCGCTGAACGTGCAAGCGGCCTCGACGCGCCAGCCGACGTGCACCTCCGAGCGGGTGCGGGCGATCAGGTCGGCGACGGTCTCCGGGCTGCCGGCCGCCATCACCGGCAGCAGGCAGAGTCCCTTGGCGCGCTTGCGGTGCAGCACCTGGCGCAGCAGGTAGCGCTGCGGAAAGGCGACCAGCGCGATGGCCGGGACGACGACGAACACCCAGACCTGGACCTCGAGCGCACCGAACAGCAGGCCGCCGAGCGCGACCAGGACGGCGGCGGTGATGAAGCCGCGGCCGAGGGTGCGGTACTCCTCCGCGCCTTCGCCGAGCACGCGCGGGCTCCAGGCCCGGCTGGCGGGCAGCGAGACGAACACCGCGAGGATCGTGCCGAAGGCGTGCATGTCGTGCGGGGCAACGCGATCGATGACGAACGCGCTGATCGCGATCACCAGCAGCGTGATGAACACGTCGCTGCCGATGACCCAGGCTCTGTACCGCGCTTCCCAGGCCGCGGGCCACGCCTTGGCGGACGGGCCGCCGTCGCCGGGGTGGTCGTCGTCCCGCTTCGCGGGACGCGGGATGGCCTGGAGGTCGATGTGCGGCGGTGGCTGGCTCACCGTGTACGAAGGCCGCACCGACTCTTCCATCTGACCTCCCGGGAACTGGATCGAGTTGAGCCGCAGGCACGCAGCGTCACCAGAGATGATTTCGGAGAGTTACCCCATCTCAGTGGTCGCGCAGAGCCCGCGGAGGCTTCACACGGCAAGTTATCGGCGACTCTCTCGGCAGTGTTACAAGGATTTCCAGCCACATGCTGCGTGACATCCCCGCCAAGAAATGGCCGGAAGATAACAAGATGAGGACGATGCGCAATAGCGCGTATCCCCGTGAAAACTACATTCCGTAACGGAAAGGGTGATGCCCGCACTCGGGTGGACCAAGCTCGGCCGAACGGCCCAGCGCGGCCGTCGGGACTCTACTGTGGACACTGCGGATCGCGAGGGTCCACAGTGGATCAGCGCGGGGCGGCGGGCGCCGCCGCGGGGACCGGGCGGCCACCGTCGGTGACATTCGTCGTCGCGCCGTCACGCGCGCCGGTTCTGTCACACGTCGTCGCCGGGCGGCCACGCGATCGCGGCCGGCCGGACGTGCCGAGGATCACATCCGACCTCCCGCAGCGTGGCGTTCGACAGAAAGCCGCCGCGGCGGCAGGGTTCGAAGGCAGGTCCGGCAGGCCCCTGCGGCGGAGGCGCGAACCGCCCTCGCAAGCTGATACGGATGATCCGAACGGATCGTTCACTCCGTTTCGGCGGCCGGCCGGTCCTTGACGGAAAACGCGACCCGACCTCGGGGCCCGACCCGCCCGAGGCAGCAAAAGAGCCCCACCCGCCTCTTGGGCGGACAGGGCTCTCTCGACTCTCGCGTGGGCGATACTGGGATCGAACCAGTGACCTCTTCGGTGTGAACGAAGCGCTCTCCCGCTGAGCTAATCGCCCGCTCGCGGTGTTGGGCTCAACATTAGCGTACGACTTTCAGGCGCCTGCAAACGGGTGGTCCTGACCGACCACACTCCGCTTACCGGCGAGTACGGAACGCACAACCCCGAGCTAGCCAGGGTTGTCCGGCCGGGGGGCCGCCTGACGCCACGTTCGACATCCGTGCGACGGTGCTATCGCCCGGCGACTAAACCGCGCAGTATGGAGGCGTGGGCCCCGCGGGGCGCGCCGGTCAGTTGCGCGCCGCGGGTGGTCACGGGTGAAGAAGGGGGCCGGAGAGCCCGTACGGGTGATCTGCGGCGCACCCGCGACGGAATCGGCCTCCTGATGCGTCCAAGCAGTGACGCCCTCGGCCGGGCCGGGCCGGGAAGGGAGACGAAGGGTAGGACGATGCGCAACGATCACGTGACGCTCCGCTCGACGGCGGTCTTCGACCTGCTGGCGCCGCGGACTCCCGCGGTTCCGGTGAAGGTGGAGCTGCGCTACGACACACGCGACCCGTACGCGGTCGTCGCCGCCTTCCGCACCGGCCGCGCCGGCTGGGTCGAGTGGGTGTACGCACGCGACCTCCTCGCGGACGGCCTCCTGGCCGACGCGGGTGACGGGGACGTCCGCATCCGCCCGTCGGTCGAGGACCCCGAGGCGGTCCTGATCGAGCTGAACTCGCCGTCCGGGCACGCCATGTTCGAGGCGTCCGCCCAGGAGCTGGCCGACTTCCTCGACCGGACGTACGACGTGGTGCTGCCGGGCAACGAGCACCTGTGGGTCGACGTCGACGACGCCCTCACCCACCTCATCCCCCACGATCTGGCCTGATGACAGCCCCGCAACGGCGGAGTGACACCCCGGTGTCGAACCCGTTTTCGGGGTCCGATATGGTTTTCCCACACCACGGCGACGGGGGAACGGCCTCCCGGAGCTGCGGAATGCGGATGTAGCGCAGCTGGTAGCGCATCACCTTGCCAAGGTGAGGGTCGCGGGTTCGAATCCCGTCATCCGCTCGGTAGGCTCTCGGGCCTAGTCACGGTGGAGTGGCCGAGAGGCGAGGCAACGGCCTGCAAAGCCGTGTACACGGGTTCGAATCCCGTCTCCACCTCGCGCGATTAGCTCAGCGGGAGAGCGCTTCCCTGACACGGAAGAGGTCACTGGTTCAATCCCAGTATCGCGCACCACAAGTTTTCGCAGGTCAGAAGCCCTGTCCCTCCCCGGAGGGGCAGGGCTTCTAGCTGTCAGTCGGCGACGATCCGGCGACGGCCCCCGGACCCGGCCCGATCGCCCGCTGGGACCGCAGGTGCGGGAACCAGGACACCAGCTTCGCCCGTTCGCCCGGGTACAGGGCCGCCAGTGACCGCAGCCAGCGCTCCTCCAGGGCGTTCAGGATCTGGTTGACCATCGCTGGGGTCACGTGGTCGTAGACGCGGGCGATGCCTTTCATCTTCTGGCCCAGCCGTGCCCGGCGGGCGACCTCCGGGATCCCGTCCTCGGTCAGCCAGGTGCTGTGGGTGTGGCGGCCTTCGTGGAAGGTGAACGTCGGCAGGATCGGCGGTCGCCGCTCCCCTGCTCCGGGGTCGTCGAGTTCGACGCCGTCCCAGGCCGGCCGCCAGAAGCGGATGCGGAAGTTGGACCGCCGCCACGGATGTCCTTCCGGCGTGCACAGTACGAAGGGTTCCCGGTGGCTGTCCATCAGCTCCTCGTACAGCACCGCGATCCCCGGCGGGAGGGCCACGAACCGCGTGCCCGCAGGGGTCTTGGTCCGGCCCTTCTTCGGTCGCGAGTTCCCGCGCCGTGTCGGTGGCCGCTGGCGACCATCTGAGTGATGATCATCACCCTTCCGGCCTCCTTTGTAGACCTTCCCGGCCACCTCCTTCAGCGGCGTCCGGATCTCGATGCCGCGCCTCTCGGAGTCGTACTCGTGCCGCTGCTGCCCGACAAGTTCACCCCATCGGGCGCCGGTATAAAAATCCATCAGACACAGCACAAACCCTGACTTACCCAGCCCCAGCTCGTAGAGCCGCATCGCGGCCCGCAGCGCCTGGGCCGGCGTGGCGACCAATCGCTCGGTGTCGAACTCGCCGCTGGACACCCGGACGCCGCTGCCCGGGTTGGCCGGGATCATCCTGGCGCGTACGGCGGCATTGAGGATGGTGGAGAACAGCGCGAAGTACGAGGCCACCGATGACTCGGCGTAGTCCTCGTGCAGCTCCGAGAGCCATCGCTCGATCTCGACGTAGCCGTTGAAGATCGCGATCAATGGCCACGCCTTCCACTGCGGTAGCAGCTGGGTGTCGAGGAACGACCGGTACTTCGCGACGGTGTTCAGCTCCAGCCGCGGCGCGACAGCCGCCAGCCATTCCTCGGCGAAGTCGTCGAACCGGGTCTCTCCGTCGCGTGGGTCCAGCCAGAGGTTCCGCCGGATCAGGGCCTCCTGCTCAAGCCCCCACTCCTCGGCCGCCTTCTTGGTGGGGAACCCTGACCTGCTCCCCCACGTCCCGTCGGGACGCTTGTACCGGGCACGCCACTCACCGGTGCCGGGTTCTTCCTGGCCGTGGGCCATCCTTGACTCCTCTTCTCTGTTACTCCGCCCGCATCACGCGGCACGGAAGTCCTCGGCAACATCCGCAACAGACACCCGCCGCCGCGGCGGCTGCACCGGCGCGGCATTGAGCCGCACGATCTCCGCAACATCGCCGCGGGTGAACCGGTAGTGCTTCCCGAACCGGTGATGCGGCACGGCCCCAGCAGCGGCCTGGTCCTTCAAGGTCCTCGGCGACAGCTGCAGCAGCTCCCCCACCTGCTCCGCGGTCAGCAACGCGTCCGGATCCGCCGGCGGCTCCGGCACGGTCGTCCGCACCGCTGCAGCGAGCTCGCGGATCGCTGCCGCAACGTCACCTGACGTTGCCACGTCATGCTCGGTTTCCATCGCTTTCTCCTCTGCCTCTTCTACGGTCGTCCAAGGGAAGTGTTCGTCGTCGAATACGACCATCTACACCCAACGGGCACCTGCCCGTCAACGGTCTCTCG
Organism: Amycolatopsis sp. 505; assembly: GCF_031625235.1. Taxonomy (NCBI): domain Bacteria; kingdom Bacillati; phylum Actinomycetota; class Actinomycetes; order Pseudonocardiales; family Pseudonocardiaceae; genus Amycolatopsis; species Amycolatopsis sp. 505. Next base: position 765,561 of record NZ_JACKQP010000003.1, on the reverse strand, counting down.
CAAAAAATACAAAGACCCTCGTCGGCCGACACGCCCGTCGGTTCAACGCGAATTCACGAAGCTACTATTCAACGGATCCGACGCACACCAGCGACTCAGAGAAGGATTGAGCTTATGGCGAAGCGAATCTCTATTGAGATTTCCGACGACACAGACGGCAGCCGCGCCGACCAGACTGTCCCGTTCGGACTCGACGGCGTGTCTTACGAGATCGATCTGTCCACTGTGAACGCCCGAGCGTTGCGCTCTGCGATGGAGCCATATGTGGCAGCGGCTCGCCGCACGGGAGGTCGCCGCATCAGGGTCGCTGTCGGCCAGTCCACCGACGACACGAAGCAGGAACCGAGGGCGGCCACGGATTACGCGGCGACTCACGAAATCCGTGCCTGGGCTCGCGAGAATGGGTACGAGGTAGCCGACCAAGGACGAATCTCGAAGACGGTTGTTGAGGCGTTCAGCTCGTCTCGCCGAGACGGCACCTCCAGCACCGTCCGGAACCCTCGCACCGGACGGACGCCGAAACGGCGAGCCAAGCGCACCAAATGAGACGTCCGAACCGGACGGCCACCCAAAGAACCTCATAGCAGTCTCCAAAATCGGGTGAGCGCCGCGTACGGCGCCCTGACACTCCTAACTCCGACAATCGGCCCCGTTGGAGACGTGCGTGATCAGGGGTCAACGTCGGGGCGCCTTCGGCGCCGAGGACCGGAGTAACGGAGGGGCACAGCACCGCGACTCCCGGGTGCGCGCGAGATCCTCGGAGGAGACATCAGTGACCGCTTCCCGGAAGACCGGTGAGTCCGGCCGGCACCGGAGACTGGGTCTCGTCGTCGTGCTGTCGGCGGTCCTCGGCGCCCTTCTGGGCCGCTTGGTGACGACACGTCCACAGGGCGGCGATCTCCACCCGGGTGCCGCACCGTCGGGGACGATTGCCGACGTACCGGTGGCGTCCAGCCGTTCCGGGCATCAACAGCGACCCCGGCGCGGAACGTCAGCCGGGTACGGCCTTCTTGCGTCGCTCCTGCTGGCCGTCAGCGGGTGGCAAATCAAGCTCGACCATGGGCTGCCAGCGCAAATTGCCGCGATGGCGGCGGTTCTGGTGCTGGTCGTCGCGCTCCGGGGATCAGCCAAGCGCCGGGGCCGCTGGGCCTCTCGTGTGCTCGCCGGACTGGCAATTCTCGCAATCGCGCTGGCCCTCGTACTGATCATGAGCGAGTTGCCAGGCAGCACGGCCGACGTCAACGGACTACTCGCTCCGCTGATGCTGTTCATCGTCCTCGTCGGCACGGTCGCGTGGCTGGTCGCTTCCCGGGGCCGAGTGGTTCTCGCCGAGGTCGCCGCGCTGCTGCTCATCGCCTCAATGCTGGGCTTCGTCTCGTTCGCCAGCATCCCCCGGTTCACGGCGCCGGTCGCCGCACCGGAGCTCGCCGGCAACGCCGTGGTGTTCACGTCCGACCCCATTGCTGAACTGAGCGTCGAGTTCAGCTACGAATCCTGGGGTCCAGCGGGAATGTGGATGTCCCTGCGGGTCCGTCCGGAAGGTGACATCGAGCGGCTGGTGTCCCGTGCCTGGGTCATTCTCTTGCTCGACGGGCTCAGGTTTAAGGAGGAGCAGCAGCAGGCGGGGAACGGGATTTTGCTCACGGACGCGGCCGACGGCTCGCAAATTCTTTCCGGAACACTCGGCGAGAGGGATTCGACGTACGCCGGATTCGTCACTGGATCGTTCGAGCAGAGCTCTGCTTCGCGAACCGTCGTGTCGTTACCGGCGGTCCACGCCGCTTCCCCACGGCGGCTCCACCAGCCTTCCAACGTCGCGCAAATCGTCGGCCACCTGTTGGTGAGCCCCAGGTCATTGGCCATCTCGGTGGACGGCGGGAACCTCGACCCGCTGGAGACGGTGACCCAGGCGTCGCCACCGCTCGAGGTTCAGAACAAGTTGTTCTGGCGTGCCCAGAACAACCTCGCCGGAATCACGTACTCGACCTTCGACCAGGAAGCCGAAGACCGGTCGCGCAACGTGCTCTTCGTCACCGCGATCCTCCTGGGGGCGGCCATCGCCTGCCTTGTCGCGGCGATGCAGGTCCTACTGCGCATGAATCCACCCCGGCGAGGACCGGACTGACGCGGCTCCAGAACTAGGCTCCCGTCTGGCTCTGGTCGTCGCGGCGTGTGCTGCCGGCCTGGCGGGCCGCCCATTCCTGCTCCCACTCGGCCAGGCGGCGACGGTTCAACGTATAGACCGTTCCGCGGTAAAGGAACACGAACAACGACACCACCGCCGCCCACAAGGTTGCCGCACCCAGTGGTGCGCCGATGAGCGCTGCAGCCCGGGTCAACGGTCGCTCCGTCGGTGCGCCCGTCTCATCGATCCAGATCTCGACCTCGTGACCCGCGACCATGCCCGCCGCCGCTTCGACCTCGCCCACGCGCTGCTGCCCGTCTCGCGTTCGCCACGTCGCCTGCGTCGGGGCGGAGTCGAAGGGCGTTCCGCCGCGGCCGGCCGCGGCCGGTTCGGGGCCGTTCGCCAGCAGGACCGCCGTCACCGTGTAGCGCGCGTAAGTCTGCTCTCGGGACTTGGCCGCCGTGGCCGAGTACTCGCCGATGCCGAACAACACCGCTCCCGCCGCTGCCGCCAGCGACAGCAGGATCACCAAGGCCAAGAGCCTCGCCTGCAGCCGGTCCGACCGGCGGACCAGCGGGCCTCGGCCCGGCAGGAGTGTGTGCCGCAGCCGGCTCAACCGCATCCTGGTGTACATCGGTCTTGCCCTCCGGGTCGCTCGGAAAACGTTCACCCAGCATCGCCGGAAGAGGCGATCGCGCCGCAGGGGCGACGGTCCCCGTCCGGCGGGCCTTGCGACCGTTTCCCCTGGCCCGGTTCCGGTGACTTTGGGCCCTGGCCATGACAGCCGGACTTATCCGACGCTGGACACTTGGCCGTCGAACGAGGGATCCGGGATGCAGACAGTCGACGTCGGTGCGCTCTCCGTCTCCGCCTACCGCGCGGTCGCGCCGGACTGGATCGTCGAGCCGCTTCTCGAAGTGGCGGAACGGCTTCGCGGCGTGCGGGTGATCCATCTGAGCGCGACTCCGTACGGCGGTGGGGTTTCCGAGCTGCTTCGGTCCGTGGTGCCGCTCTACAACGACCTGGGCGTCCGAGCGAGCTGGAAGATCATCAGTGGTGAGCCCGCCTTCTTCGCGGTGACGAAGAAGCTGCACAACGCGCTGCAGGGCGGCACCGAACCGGTCACCGACGCCGACATCCGTCGCTACGAAGAAACATCCCGCCGCAACGCCGAACAGCTGTCGGCCGATCCGGACTTCGCAGCCTGCGACTTCGTCTTCGTCCACGACCCACAACCCGCCGCCGTACTGTCCTTTGCGGACACCACGAACGCCCGGTTGGTGTGGCGCTGCCACGTCGACACGTCCGAGCCGGCACCCGGCGTCTGGGACTACCTCGGCAAGTACGTCGAACGCTACGACGCCACCGTCTTCACCCTGCCGGATTTCGTGCTACCGACACTGGCGCGCGACCGGGCCGACATCATCTGCCCGGCGATCGACCCGCTCAGCCCGAAGAACATGTCCCTGGACGACCGGACCGCGCACGCGGTGCTCAACTGGATCGGCATCGAACCCGACCGCCCGCTCGTCACCCAGGTGTCGCGGTTCGACCCGTGGAAAGATCCGCTCGGCGTGATCGACGCGTTCCGCCTGGTCCGCTCCGAAGTCCCCGGGCTCCAGCTGGCGCTGGTCGGCTCGATGGCCCTCGACGACCCGCAGGGCTGGGACGTCTACCGGCAGATCAGCGAGGCCGGCCGCGACGACCCGGACATCCACGTCTTCACCAACCTCACCGGCGTCGGCAACGTCGAGGTCAACGCGTTCCAGCGGTTCTCGTCCGTGATGATCCAGAAGTCGATCCGCGAGGGGTTCGGGCTCGTGGTCTCCGAGGCGCTGTGGAAGGGCACGCCGATCGTCGCGGGCCGGGCGGGCGGGATCCCGCTGCAGGTCGCCGACGACGCCGGTGGGCTGCTCGTCGACTCGACCGCCGAGTGCGCGGAGACGCTGTTGAAGCTGCTCAAGGACCCGGGCCGCTCGGCCGCGCTGGGCGCCGCCGGCCGCGAGCGTGTGCGGCGGCACTTCCTGCTCCCCCGGCTCCTGCTCGACGAGCTGACGCTGCTCGACGGCCTCGCCCACGGCGACCGGCCCGGCGCGCTGATGACCCGGTCCGACCACCGCGACCCGGTCTGCGGGCTCACTGTCCCGCCCGGCAGCGGCACGCCGTCGATCCTCGCAGAGGGGCATACCCGCTACTTCTGCTCGCAGCGGTGCCGCACCGCCTTCCTCGAAGGAGCTGCCTCGTGACGACCCGGCCATGGCACGGCGGCGAGCTGCGCTGGAACGCCGAAACGGAAGACTGGACGATCCTCGCGCCCGGCCGCGGCGACCGCCCGCACCGGGTCGCACGGGCGGTGTGCCCGTTCTGCCCGGAAACCCAGGACACCCCGCCGGAGAAGTGGCGGCTGCCAGGCGATGGGCCGGCCTGGCGCGTTCGCGCGGTGCCGAACCGGTACGCCTTGTCCGACAAGCACGAGATCGTCATCGAGTCGCCGCGTCACGACTGGGACCTGGCTACCGGCACCGAAGCGGAGGTCGCCGACGTCCTCGGGGCCTGGCAGCACCGCCACCGCGCGCTCCGGCCGTCGGCCGCACAGGTCGTCGTGTTCCGCAACCACGGGCCAGCGGCCGGGATCTCGCTGGACCACCCACACTCGCAGGTGGCCGGGTTGCCGGTGCTGTCCGCGGGCACCCGCCGCGAGCTGGACACGGCCCGAACGCACCACCGCGACCACGGCCGGCGGCTCGCCGACGAACAGCTCGAAGCGACGCTCAACGACGGGAAGCGGATCGTCTTCACCGACGACCACGTGATCGCCTACACGCCCTTCGCGCAGGTCGCCGCGTACGAGGTCCGGATCGTCCCGCACCGCGCGCACGCGGATTTCGCCGCCGCCACGGCCGAAGAGATCCGCGCGACGGCCGGCTGCCTGCGGGCCGTCCTGGCCGCGCTCCGCTCCGAACTCGGCGATCCCGCCTACAACGTCGTCGTGCGGACCGCGCCCCGCGGCTACGAAACCGCACCCTTCCTGGCCTGGTCACTGCAGGTGGTGCCGCGGCTGGAGATCCCGGCCGGGCTGGAGCTGGCGACCGGGGTCCCGGTGACGACCGTGACCCCGGAGCACGCCGCCACGCGCCTGCGCACCGCCGTGGCGGCGTGACCGGCGTCAGCGTGGCCGCCGCAGCCCGGCGCGGATCAGGGCAGCCACCTGGGCCACCAGCCCGAGCACCGAGCCGGCCAGGCCGACGGCCAGCACGATCCGCGCCGTCAACGCCCAGTCGAAGCTGCTGCCGGTGAAGTCGAAGGGGAAGACCTGCCACAACCGCACCAGCGCGGCCAGCCCCGCACATGTCGTCACGACGCCGTTCAGGGCGACGAGCCACTCGGGGTCCTGCCACAACTGGACTAGGCTGGTGACGAGGCCCGCGAGCAGGGTCAGGTCGACCAGGCCGAGCACCATCGGGAACGCCGGGGTGAGGAACGGCAGCACGTCCCAGCCGGGCCAGGCGTTGACCAGGACCAGCAGGACGCCGTTGAGCACGACCCCGACGAGGTAGCCGGCGCGCCGGGTCCGGACGGGCGGTCTGGCCTTCTGCACGCTGGTGGTCATCGTGGACTCCGTTCTCCCACCACGATCGTCGGCCGGTGAACAGGCCGGAGGCAGAGTCCTTGGTCCACGCCTCCGGGCCTAAGGTCCGCGGCGCAGCACCTCGTCCACCGCCCGGCGCGGGCTGGGCGGGTCCGCTTCCGCGGCGTAGCCGATGCGGAGGAGGGCTTGGGGGAAGCCGGTGAGCCGGAGGTCTTCGCACAGCGCCGAGCGCACTTCCGGCAGGTGCAGCGGCTGCGTCAGGACCGCGGCGGCCAACCCGAGGTCGACGGCCGCAAGCCAGGCGCGTTCCATCGCGTACCCGGCCCGCACGTGGTCGAGCCGGGAGTCGTCGGCGGTCATGATGAGCAGGAGCGTCTCGCCCGCCAGGCGACGCTCGAGTTCGGGCAGCTCGGGAATGTCGGTCGCGCGGCGGACCAAGCCCGCCCAGGGCACCGAACCGGCCGGGATCCGGCTCGCGGGGATGCCGACGCCGTGCCGGTGCGCCTGCTCGTCGCGGATCGTCCACAGCGACAGCTCACGCTGGTAGGCGCCGTCCTGCCGGAAGGTGTCCGCGGCGAAATGCAGCAACCGAGCCACGGCGGCGATCTCGTGGACTCGACGGGCTTCGACGCCCGGCGCCCCGGCCGCCGCGACGATCCGCCGCACCACGGCGGCGGGCACGGCCACGCCTTCGAACGGCGCGCGGTGGCTGGCCCGGCGCGCGATGGCCCCGTAGCAGCGGAGCTCCTCGATCGCCGGTGCGGCCGGTTCGCCGACGGCGATCCGCGCCACCAGGTCCGGCTGCTCGTGCTCCGGCAGGAACGAGACCACACAGGACCGGCCGAGCGTGCGGACCGCCAGCTCCAGGTTCGCCACCGCCGCGCCGCAGGAGGCGGCTCGGTCACGGCCCTGCGGATCGTGGTGCGGCAGAGCCGGTTCGGAACGTTCGCGCACCGACAGCTCTCCCGGGGTGACTTCCAGCAACCAGGGCTGCGTGTTGTGCACCGACGGCGCCCGCATCATCGACCGGACCAGCACCTCGGTCTCCGCGGGCGTCCAGCCCGGCGCTTCCACAGTGGACATATGATCACCCGATCCGGGACAGGTAAGGAAGAATCGGCCGGTGGCGGCGCAGGCGGTCCAGCAGTTCGCCGCGGTCGCCGCGCAGATCCGGCGGTACCGGCGGAGCGGACGCGCCACCGGCGGACCGGAGCGCCGCGACGAACCGGCGCACGCGCGCCGGGCTGGGCACGAGCTCGCCGCCGAGGTAGGCCAGCACCAGCAGGTCCTCGCCGGAATGGGTTTCCATGGCGAACGCCCAGCCGTGCCGTTCGTCCCACAGCAGCGCCATGTCGCGGCCGGGGTGGCGGTGCAGGCGCACGTCGAGGGCGATGTACGCCGAGGCGGGGGTGTCGAGGTCCACGGTGCAGGACTCCTCCCCCACGCCGACCGCGGCGCTCACCGCGGCCAGGTAGCCGGTCAGCCCGCTGCGCAGGCCGTGATCACGGTCGATTCCGGTGAGCAGGGGAATCACTCTCCAACGCCGGGGTTCGTGCACCGGCCACAGCGGACCGCGCCGGTTCGGGACCCGACGGTACGTTCGTGCGTGCGCCGGCGGATGGCGTCGTTGGACCTTGCCGCCAGGGACTTTCGTCACTTGTGGCCTCACGGTGTGCGCCGGCGCAGCGTGGCCGCGCCGAGGAGGAGGGCGAGGACGGCGCAGCCGGCGATGATCCCGATGTTGCGGACGAGGGTGCCGTCGACGTCGGCCGAGCGGGTCACCTGCGTGAGGGCGTCGACGGCGTAGCACAACGGCAGGACGTCCGATATCGCGCTCAGCACCCAGCCCATGTCCCCGCGCGGGACGAAGAGCCCGCACAGCAGGAACTGCGGCAGCACGAACACCGGCAGGAACTGGATCGCCTGGAACTCCGTGCGGGCGAACGCGCTGACGAACAGGCCCAGCGCCGTGCCCAGCAGCGCGTCCAGCACCACGACGAGCAGCAGCACCCAGACCGAGCCCGCGATGTCCAGCCCGAGCCAGGTCAGGGAGATCCCCGCCGCCACGACCACCTGCAGCACCGCCAGCAGGCCGAACGCCAGCGCGTAGCCGAGGATCAGGTCCAGCTTGCCGATCGGCAGCGTCATCAGGCGTTCCAGTGTTCCGGTCGTGCGCTCGCGCAACGTCGTCACCGAGGTCAGCAGGAACATGATGGTGAAGGGGAAGATGCCCAGCAGGGCCGGTGCGATCGCGCTGAACCGCTGTTCCGAGTTCAGGACGTACCGCAGCAGGGCCTCCGGGGTGCCGCGAGCCAGCAGCCGGCCCTGGTGCAGCAGGAGGAGGTCGTCGCAGCGGGCGGCTTCGTCCATGACGTGACTGGAGATCAGCAGCGTGACGCCGGTGTCGGCCAGGTCGTGGAACAGCCGCCACAGCTCGTCGCGCAGCTCGGGGTCGGAGCCAACCGTCGGCTCGTCCAGCACCAGCAACTCCGGCGTGCCCAGCAGCGCCACCGCCACGTTGGCCCGGCCCCGCTGGCCGCCGGAAAGCCGCCCGACCAGGGTGCGGGCCGACCCGGTGAGCCCGGTCTGCGCAACGACGCGATCCACATCGGACGCGGGCGCGCCGAGCACCGCGGCGAAGTACCGCAGGGCTTCGGTCACGGTCAGGTCCGCGTAGATCGCCGGGTCCTGGGTCGCGTAGCCGATCCGCCGCCGCAGCTCGGGGTGGCCGGCGGGCTTGCCCAGCACGTCCACGCGGCCGGACTCGACGATCTGCACGCCGACGATCGAGCGCATGAGCGTGCTCTTGCCGCAGCCGTTCGGGCCGAGCAGGCCGGTCACGGTCCCGCGCCGCACGGTGAACCCGATGTCGCGCAGCACCTCCTGTCCGCCGCGGCGGACCCGCAGATCCGTCACCTCGATCGCCGGTTCGTCCACGACGTCTCCTTCCGCCGGGCACCATGGTGAGCGCCGGAACGCGCTCGCGGAAGGTTCCCCGGGTCCTCGGTCCCGATGACTTTCGTCCCCGGCGCGAACCGCCCCGGCGAGCCGATCCTGACGGTATGGACGGACCCTGGGCCGACGTTCGCGAGACCCACATCGGTGCGGTCTTGCTCGTCGGAGACCACGCCTACAAGCTGAAGAAGCCGGTCGACCTCGGCTTCCTGGACTTCTCGACGCGCGAAGCCCGCGAACGGGCCTGCCACCGCGAGGTGGAGCTGAACCGGCGGCTCGCACCGGACGTCTACCTCGGGGTCGCCGACGTCACCGGCCCCGACGGCGAGGTCCGCGACCACCTGGTCGTGATGCGCCGGATGCCCGAGGACCGGCGGCTCTCGACCCTGATCCGGCGCGGCGCGGCGGCACCCGCGACGATCCGGGCGCTGGCGCGGCAGCTGGCCGCCTTCCACGCCCAGGCGGCACGCGGGCCGGAGATCGACGCCGACGAGACCCGCGACGCGGTCCGGGACCGCTGGCGCGACAGCTTCGCGCAGGTCCGGCCGTTCCACGGCGAGGTGCTCGACCCGGCCACCGCGGACGAGATCGAAGTACTGGCCGAGGAGTTCCTCGCCGGCCGCAAATCCCTGTTCGACCGCCGGATCGCCGAAGGGCACGTCGTCGACGGCCACGGAGACCTGCTGGCCGACGACATCTTCTGCCTCGCCGACGGCCCGCGCGTGCTGGACTGCCTGGAGTTCGACGACCACCTCCGGCACGTCGACGTGCTCGACGACGTCGCCTTCCTCGCGATGGACATCGAGCGGCTCGGCGCGCTCGAACTGGGCGAACAGCTCCTGCGCGACTACCGCGAGTTCACCGGCGACCCCGCTCCCCCGGCGCTGGTGCGCCACTACCTCGCTTACCGCGCGTTCGTCCGGGCCAAGGTGGCCTGCCTCCGCCACGGGCAGGGCGATCCGCGGGCGGCCGAGCTGGCCAGGGCGTACGCCGACCTCGCCCTCGGGCACCTGCGGCTGGGCCAGGTTCGGCTGGTCCTCGTCGGCGGGGAACCGGGCACCGGCAAGTCCACCATCGCCGCCGGGCTGGCCGACCGGCTCGGTGCCACCCTGCTGCAGTCCGATCGCCTGCGCAAGGAACTGGCCGGGCTCACCCCGGCCCGGCGGCCCGCCGAGGGCTACCGCGAAGGCCTCTACGACTCGCGGCACTCGGACGCGACGTACGCCGAGCTCGTGCGCCGGGCCGGCGACCTGCTGGCGCTCGGCGAAACCGTGGTGCTGGACGCATCCTGGAACGCGGCCCCGCACCGGGCGCTCGCCGTCGCGGCTGCCGCGCGGACGAGCAGCCCGGTGGTCGCCCTCCGCTGCCGGGCCCCGGAGGTGATCGCCGCGCAGCGCATCACGACCCGGACCGGCGCCCTGTCGGACGCGACCCCCGAGATCGCCCGTCGGATGGCCGTGGACGCCGACCCGTGGCCCGAAGCGCATTCGCTGCCGACCAGCGGCACGCCCGCGGAGTCGCTCGCGCGAGCCTTGGCCTGTCTCGTGCCCGAGCACCGAAAGTCCCCGCAGCGAAGGCACTCCGGCCCTCCCGGCGGCCGCGACCGCGGTGCGAAGGTCGAGGCGGCAGAGACTCCCGACGACGAGGCAGGCCGATGATGGACCGAGCATTCCCGGACGACTTCACCGTCAAGACCGCGGTCGCCATGGCGGTCTGCGCGCCGTCGGTGCACAACTCCCAGCCGTGGTACTGGCGGCTCGGCCACAGCTCCCTGCACCTCTACGCCGACCCGGACCGGCGGTTGCCCGAGACCGACCCGGACGGTCGTGACCTGATCCTCAGCTGCGGTGCCGCGTTGCACCACGCCCGGGTCGGCTTCGCCGCGCTCGGCTGGGCCGCGGAAGTGCACCGGCTGCCCAATCCCGCCGAGCCCGACCACCTGGCGGCGATCACGCTGCACCCGCACGACCCGTCCCAGGACGAGATCGCGATGGCCGCCGCCATCCCCCGGCGGCGGACCGACCGCCGCCGCCACAGCTCGTGGGTCGTCCCGCGCGGCCACGTCGAAGCGATGTCCCGGGCGGCCGCGCTGGAAGGCACCGTGCTGCAACTCACCGACAACTCGGCGAGGTACTACCTCGCGACGGCGATCGAGGAGGCCGCGGACCGGCACGCGGCCGACCCCGCCTATCGCACCGAACTTTCGGCCTGGAGCGGACGTCACCTCTCCCCGGACGGCGTCCCGGCCCGCAACACCCCGGCCCCGGACGACACCCCGGGCGCGCTCCGGACCCGGCCTTTCGCCGACCCGCTCCTGGCTCAGCCGGTGGGGGCCAGGGCCGAGGACGACGAGACCGTTTTGCTCGTGCTCAGCACCGCGTCCGACGACCGGATGTCCCGGCTGCGAGCTGGTGAAGCCACGAGTGCCGTGCTGCTGACGGCGAACGCGTTCGGCCTGTCGTCGTGCCCGCTGACCGAGCCGCTGGAGCTGCCGGACGTCCGCGACACCGTGACCGAGCACGTCACCGGCGGGTCGTTCCCCCAGATGGTGCTGCGCATCGGCTGGGCCCCCGCCAACACCGAGCCGCTGCCCGCCACCCCGCGCCGCGACCTGGATGACGTGCTGCAGCCGCTCGAAGCTCCCCCGAAGCACTTCCAGGCCCACTAGGAAAGGAGCCGGTCATGCCGTATTGGCACTCCCCCGCAACCATGGGCTGGGCCGGCGGCATCGGCATGCTCGTGCTGATGGCGCTCATCCTGGCCGGGCTCGTCGCGCTCGTGGTCGTCCTCGCGCGGCGGGCACCGCAGCCGCCGTCCACGGACGGCGCGGCCCGGCGGATCCTCGACGAACGGTTCGCCCGCGGCGAGATCGACCAGGAGGAGTACGAACGGCGCCGGGACACCCTGGCGAGGACGAGATGACCTCACGCGGCCGGGCGGTGCTCGTCGCGGTGGCGTGCGGCCTGGCGGTCGCCGGGTGCGGGAGCGACCGGGCCCCGGCGCCTCCGGCGAGCCCGCCGGCGTCGGTGCTCCCGGCACCCGTGCCGGCCCCGGCCACCACACCCGCGTCACTGACCACACCGGCGCCTTCCCCTGCGAAACCGGCCCGCGGGCTGGCGCACGGACCCGCGTGCTGCGGACCCGATGAGCCGGGACGCGCTCTACCTCGTGCGCGCCGGGCGGCATGCCTGCTTCGACCGGGTGGTCTTCGACGTCAGCGGCCCTGCGGCGGCCGGGTTCGCCGTCCGGTACTTGCCGGTGGTGACCACCGACCCGAAGGGCGACCCGCTGCCGGTGCCCGGCGGCGCGGCCCTGCAGATCGTCGTCCGGGCGCCCGCGCTCGGCGCCGACGACTCCGGCCACCAGCCCGGACGGTTCCTGGCCGCGGTCGGCGACACCCTCGTCAGCACCCCGGACTGGCCGTCCCTGCGGGCCGTGCGCTTCGCCGGCTCCTTCGAAGGGCTCAGCACGTTCGCCGCTGGTGTCCGCGCGCAGCTGCCGTTCCGCGTGTTCACCCAGCTCGGCCCCCAGGACCAGGTCCGGCGAGTTGTCGTCGACATAGCGCACTGAGAGGACGTCATGGACCGGCTCAGCCCGCTCGACGCCGCCTTCCTCGAGATCGAAGACGAGGACCCGGGATCGTCGCTGGCCATCGCGTCGGTCGCGATCGCCGAGGGACCGGTGCCGGACCAAGACGAGTTCGCCGCGGCCGTGCTCGCGCGGCTGGCCGGGATCCCTCGCTACCGGCAGAAGGTGCGCACGGTGCCGTTCGACCTCGGGCCGCCGGTCTGGGTCGACGACCCGGCGTTCGACCCGCCCGCGCATTTCGGGCGAGTCGCCCTTCCGGCACCGCATGACGAAACCGCGCTCTGCGAGCTGGTCGCCCTGCTGATGGGCGAACGGCTCGAACGCGACCGGCCGCTGTGGGAGTTCTGGGTGATCGAGGGCCTGCCGGACGAGCACTGGGCGATCCTGACGAAGCTGCACCACACCCTGGCCGACGGCATGGCGGCGACGCGGCTGCAGACCGTCCTGTTCGGCGATGCCCCGGCCGACCCGCGGCCCGCCGCCGAAGCTGCCGACCCTGGTGCCGCCAAGCTGCTGCTGGACGCGGCCGGTTCGCTGCTGCGCACGCCCTGGACCCAGTCGCGGCTGCTCGCCCGCGCGCTGCTGCACCCGAACCGGCTGGCCCGCCGCGTCAGCGACGCCGCCCGCGGGCTCGCGGCGATGACGTCCGCGCTGCTGCCGGTGTCGCCCACGCCGTTGACCGGCCCGCTCGGGCGCGACCGGCGCTACTCGACCGCGTCGGTGCCGCTCGCCGACGTCCAGGCTGTCGCGCGAGCCTTCGACGTCACGGTGAACGACGTCCTGCTGGCCGCGGTCACCGGCGGGTTCCGGGAACTGCTGCTGCAGCGCGGCGAGACGCCCGCAGCCGACAGCGTGCGGTCGCTGGTGCCGGTGTCCGTGCGGTCCGGCACCGCGCTCGACAACGAAGTCTCGCTCCTGCTGCCGCTGCTGCCGGTCGACCTGGCCGACCCGGCCCAGCGGCTGGTCCGGGTACACCGGCGGCTGGGCACGCTGAAAGCCGCCAAGGAGGCCGCCGCCGGCGCGCTGCTCACCGCGACCGCGGCGCACGAGCCGTTCGCCCCGGTCGCGTGGGCGATCCGGGCCGCCGCACACCTGCCGCAGCGCAACATCGCCACGGTGACGACCAACGTTCGCGGCCCTGCCGAACCGCTGTCCGCACTCGGCCGCCGGATCGTCCGGATCCACCCGTACGTGCCCATTGCGCTGCGGGTGCGGATCGGCGTCGCGATGCTCAGCTACGCCGGCGAGGTGACCTTCGGGATCACGGCGGACGCGGATGCGGTCCCGGACACCGGCGTGCTCGCCAAGGCGATCGAGCGGGAGTTCCCGGCGCTGCTGGCGGCGGCCCGCTGAGACCGTGGGTTGATGGATTGATAGAGTCATCAATCCAGGAGGTGCCCATTGCCCGCCCGCTCCCGCACGACCGAGCCGCTCTACCGGATCAAAGCCGACCTGTTCAAGTGCCTGGCCCACCCGATCCGGATCCAGGTGCTGGAGGTGCTGGCCGCGGCCGGCGAAGCGGGCACGCCGGTCACCCGGTTGCTCGAGGTGACCGACTGCGAAGCGTCCCACCTGTCCCAGCACCTCGCGGTGCTCCGCCGCAGCGGAGTCGTCACCTCCACCCGCACCGGCAACGCCGTCGAGTACTGGCTCGCGCAGCCGCTCGTCGCGGAACTGCTGGTCGTCGCCCGCGCCTTCCTGCTGTCCAGCCTGACCCCGGACTCCGACCGGCTGCGCACCGCGCAGGAACTGCCCCCCCTGCCCGGAGCCAGCCCCCAGGCCATCCTCGACGCGATCGCGGCCGAGGCGTGAGCCGCCTCGCGGCCGCCCGGGAGCTGCTGCCCGGCCGGGCCGACTACGACCTGCGCCCGCCGGTGCTGCGGGCGGACCTCCTCGCCGGGATCACCGTCGGCGTCGTGGCCCTCCCCCTCGCGCTGGCCTTCGGCATCAGCTCGGGCGCGGGAGCCGCAGCCGGGCTCGTCACTGCCGTGGTCGCCGGGATCGTGGCCGCGGTCTTCGGCGGATCGCCGGTCCAGGTCTCCGGCCCGACCGGGGCCATGGCCGTCGTCCTGGCGCCGATCGTGGCCGTCCACGGGACGGCGTCCGTGGCGCTCGTGTCGATCCTCGGCGGCGTGGTGGTGCTCGCCGCGGGCGCGGCGCGGCTGGGCAGGCTGGTGGGTTACCTGCCGTGGCCGGTCGTCGAAGGCTTCACGCTCGGCATCGCCTGCATCATCTTCCTGCAGCAGATTCCCGCGGTTGTCGGGACGACTGCGCCGGCAGGCCGTAACCCGTTGCTGGGCGCAGGATCCGCCCTCGTGCATGCCGGTAGTGCCGCGGGCTGGACGGTGGCGATGGTCGCCGTCGTGGCGGTGATCATGCTGACGCTGCCGAAGCTGCATCGCGGGATTCCGGCGTCATTGGTGGCGGTGGCCGTGGCGACCGTCGCCGCCGAAGTCGCGCACGCCCCGGTGCCGCGCATCGGGAGCCTGCCGAGCAGCCTCGTCCCCGCGCTGCCGCAGTTCGACCTCGGCGTGGTCCACGACCTCGCCGGGGCGGTCATCGCGGTCGCTGCGCTGGCCGCCATCGAATCCCTGTTGTCGGCCCGGGTGGCCGCGACGATGACCCGCGGCGGCCCGCCGGTGGGGCCCACCCGGCCGGACCGCGAGCTCGTCGGCCAAGGCCTGGCCTCGATCGCCAGTGGCCTGTTCGGTGGGATGCCCGCGACCGGTGCGATCGCCCGCACCGCGGTCAACGTCCGGTCCGGGGCGCGCACGCGGCTCGCGTCCGTCGTCCACGCGCTGGTGATCCTCGCGGTGATCTACGCCGCCACCGGGCTCGTCTCCCGGATCCCCCTGGCCGCCCTCGCCGGTGTCCTGCTGATCACGAGCCTCCGCATGGTGCCGCTCGCCACGATCCGCGAAGTCGTCCGGGCCAGCCGGTCCAGCGCGGTCACCTTCGCCGTGACCGCACTCGTCACCGTTGCGGCCGACCTCATCCTCGCGGTCGAGATCGGCTTGCTGGCTGCCGCGTTCTTCGCGTTGCGCCACCTCGCCCGCGCCGCCCGGGCCGGCCGCGACACCCTGCCCGGCCCGGCCGCCGAGGGCGACGAGCACATCGCCGTCTTCCGCTTCGAGGGCGCCGTGTTCTGGGGCGCTTCGGAACGGGTCATGGCCGAGATCGCGGCGGCGGCCGACGACGTCCTCGTCGTCATCCTGCGGTTCTCCCGCCTGCACCTGCTCGACGCGACCGGCGCGAAGGCGCTGGGCGAGACCATCGGGGAGCTGGAGGCACGGGGAATCACGGTGCTGCTGAAGGGGGTCCAGGACCACCACCGGCACCTGCTGACCACCACCGGCGCCCTGCGCACCGGCCGCCACCTCTTCACCAGCCTCGACGACGCGCTCGCCCACGCCCGCGCCCAGGTGAGCGCGGCGTCGGCTCAGGCGCGCTGAGCGACCTCGGCGAATTCTTCGGCCAGCGCGGCCACCAGCAGCTCCGGGTCCGGGATCAGCGTGCGGTCGGTGCCGAAGCCGAACCGCACCTGGCCGGCGTAGCTGAAGATGCAGATGGTGATCGCCTGGCGGCCGCTGCACGGCGCCCAGCCGACGATCCCGTCGACCTCCGCGCCCGCCAGGGTCATCGCCGTCCGCGGGCCGGGCACGTTCGTGAGCACGCCGACGGCCTTGCCGGCGAAGAACCGGCTCAGCGGCAAGCCGACCGGCGCCGGGCTCTGCGCGATCGCGTACTGCACCCCGAAAGTCAGCACCGGCTCGAAGGAGTCGCGGATCCGGGCGACCCGCCGGTGCACCTCGGCGAGGCGCTCGGCGAACGTCCGGCGGCCGAGCGGCAGCTGGGCCAGCACCAGGGAGAAGTGGTTGCCGAGGGTGGCCGGGAGCTCGTCGTCGAAGGACGACAGGCTCACCGGGATCAGCCAGCCGAGGTCCGACGCCTCGGGCCGCGCGGTTCCGTGGGCCGTGAAGTACCGGTCGAGTGCTCCGGCGACGAGCGCGGTGCAGACGTCGTTGATCGTCGTCCCGGTGTCGTGGCCGATCCGGCCGAGCGTGACCAGCGGGACCGGGTCGCTCCACGCCGCGGTCTTCTCGACGCCCGGTTCACCGTCCCACAGGCCGGTGGCCGTGGACGGGCCCAGCAGGTCAGCGGTCCCGGTCGCGCTGTGCCAGAGGGTCGTCGCCGCGCTCGCGACCGTGTCGACCGCGCGCCGGGGACCGCCGTCGAGGGCCGACGACAGGAAGCCGGCGACCGCGCCCGTGGCCCCCACGGCCGCGGTCGCGCCGAGGAAGGGCAGGGCGACCGCGGATTCCAGCACCGGATGCACACGGGCGGCTCGCAGCTGGACTTTGGCACCGGTGTCACCGAGGACGCGCAGCGCGGTGGCGCCGAGCCGGGCCACGGGCTGGGCCACCGGTTCGCGGTGGGGTGCGGCCCCGCCGACCTTCGCGTGCGGGGCCGGTTCGCTCTCGACCGGGTCCAGGAGGCTGAACAGGACCTGCGTCAGCCGGATGCCGTCCGCCATCGCGTGGTGGGTGCGGCACACCAGCGCGCTGCCGCCGCGGTAGCCCTGCAGCAGATCGATGGTCCACAGTGGACGTCGTGGGTCGAGTGGCTCGCCGCGTCGCGCCGCGACGAACGTCTGCAGGGCCGCCTGGTCGGCGGGCGCCGGGAGGTCTTGCACGACGAAGTGCTTGCCGAGGTCGAAGCCGGGATCCGTTTCCCAGAAGAGCGTGCGGCCGCGCCGGACGGCGCGCTGGAAGTACACCGGGTACCGGGCGAGCAGGCGGTCGGACACCAGCGACCGCAGCCGCGCGGGGTCCACCGGTGTCCGCGTCCAGAGGACCGAGGTGACGACCATCAGGTTCTCGGGCCGGTCCAGGTGCAGCCACAGGCTGTCCTGCGCCGGCATCCGGCGGTGCGGTCCGACGGTTTTCCGCGTGTTCGGCACCCCTCCACTGTGCTGCGGCACCGAATCCGGTGAAAAGGGCCGGAAGTCCCTCGCCCGCGCGGCCGAGGACTCTCCCTCCGCTCGCCCGTCCGGGCGCATCGTGAAATGTCGGCCGACCCACCGGAGCATCGGAGAAGACTCATGTCCCCCACCCACGTAGTCGTTCTGGGCAGCGGGTTCGCCGGGCTGGAGACGGCGTTCGCGCTACGCGCGCTCGCGAACCCGGACCGCGTCCGGCTGACCCTCGTCTCCGACCGGGACGACTTCCTGTTCCGCCCCAACAGCATCTACCTGCCCTTCGGCGCGGCCGAGGGACCGCTGCACGTGCCGCTCGCAAAACCGTTGCGGCGCCGGGAAATCGAAGCCCGGATCGCCACGGCCGAAGGTGTCGACACCGAGCGCCGCGTCGTGCACACCTCCCACGAACCGGTGCCGTACGACCACCTGGTCGTCGCCACCGGCGCCGCGATACGCCCCGAGGAGGTGCCCGGCCTGGCGGAGTATGCACGCACTGTGTGGACGCCGGGGCAGCTGCACGCACTGGGCGAGCAGCTGCAGTGGGTGGCACAGCACGCCCGGCACGGCCGGCTGCAGCAGGTCCTGTTCCTCGTGCCGCCCGGCAACAAGTGCGCCGGACCGCTGTACGAGATCACGCTGATGCTCGACACCTGGCTGCGCCGCCGCGAGGTCCGCGACAACGTCCAGATCGCCTTCGCCACCTCCGAGAAGAGTTACGTGCAGGCGTTCGGGCCCAAGCTGCACGACGTGGTGGCCGCGGAGTTCGCCACCCGCGGGATCGCGGGCCGCACCGGCGTCGAACCCGACAAGGTGAGCGAGCTCGAGGTGGCCTTCACCGACGGCACCTCGCACGAGTTCGACCTGCTGGTGGCGTTCCCGCCGTACGTCGCCGCCCAGCGCTTCGACGGCCTCCCGGCCGACGACCGCGGCTTCCTCGTCTGCGAGGAGAGCAAGCGCGAGGTGCTGGGGCACCCCGGTGTCTACGCCCCCGGCGACGCCGGCGACTTCCCGGTCAAGCAGGCGTTCCTGGCCCTGCTGCAGGCCCAGGCGGTGGCCGGCCAGATCGCCGCCGACGCCGGCGTGCACCTGCCGGGGCCCGGGTTCGAGCCGGTGAGCATGTGCGTGCTGGAAATGTTCGACAAGGCGACGTTCGCGCAGGTCCCGCTGTCGGTCACCGGCGATCCGGTCCGCCCGGTCGTCGTCGACCCGGACGCGCTCGAGGACTACCGCGTCGGCACGTCGGCGGCCTGGCGGCTGGGCAAGAAGGCCCTCGGCACCTACGTCCCGGGCCGGTTCCGCGCCGGGCTGTCGGTGCACGCGGGCGCCGGCTGGGACTCGATGGCGTTCGGTCTGCGGGGCGCCACCCGCTGGCTGGCCCGGTGATCCCTTATCGAAGTTCGGCAGGCCCGTCACGCACGTCGACCATTGCCACAATGCGATAGTTCCCTGGTGAACGAGCCAACCAGACCTGCCCATCCGGACTCCGTCACCGACCAGGCACCGCTGACCAAGCCGCGGCTGCGCCCGATCCCCCGGTGGGTGGTCGCGGTCGGGATTCCGGCGATGTGCCTGGTAGCCGTTGCATCCGGTTGGCTACTGATCAGTACGAGCGCGACATCGACCCAGCTGGACGCCCTTCGGACCGCAGGGACACTCGGCGTCGGGACAGGAGGTGCAGTCGCCCTCTGGTTGGCAGTGCGACGCCAGCGCTCGACAGAGCTCGACCTGCTGCAGAAATACGAGACCCACCAGCTGGCGGAACGCGTCGCGGCCCAGAACGCAGCCGCAGCCGACCGCGCGGCCACGCACGCCGAACACGACGCGCGCGAACGTCGCCTAACCGATCTCTACCTCAAAGCCGTCGAACAGCTCGGTTCAGACAAGGCAGCGGTCAGACACGGTGCTCTCTACGCCCTCGAGCGGGTCGCACAGGACAACGTCGGCCAGCGGCAGACCGTCGTGGACGTGATCTGCGCGTACCTACGGGCGCCCTACCCTGCATCCCCTGTCGAACAGCCCACCCATCGCCGTGTCGTGCACCGTTCGCTGCTGACGGCTTCGAAAGCCCGCCGCACTACCGCGATCACCAGACCGGTCGCCTTCACCACACCAGTATCCGACCTTTCGGGTGAAGCGCGACAGGAGAAGGAGGTCCGCCTGACCGCCCAGAAGATCATCTCTGGTCACTTGTGGCCGGGCGACCTCAAAGACCCCGATCCCAGCTTCTGGGCAGACATTGACCTTGACCTCGCCGGCGCGACCCTGTTCGACACCGAACTGGACGGCGTCGTCGTAGGAAAGGCAAACTTCGCCGCCGCAACCTTCGTTGGGGCTTCCCGGTTCGATGGCGCAACCTTCTCCGGAAGAACCAACTTCGACGACGCGGTATTCACCGCGGATGCAAGATTCGTCGGAGCCAAGTTCGAGAACTATTCGTCATTCTCCGAAGCAAAGTTCAATAACGACGCTGACTTTGCCGCAGTAAGATTCTTCGAACCAGCCACCCTTAGTGGCATCACATTTTCAGGCATGGCCAGATTTAAAGGAGCGCGCTTCTCAGGGGAGACGCTGTTCGATGCAACGAAATTCTCCTCCTACACGGAGTTTTCCGACGCTAGATTCTCAGACGATGCCTGGTTCGCGGAGTCGACTTTCAGTGGAACAGCAACTTTCGAACGAGCGAGTTTTACCAGCTTCACCAGCTTTACTGACGCGGTTTTCAACACGGCAACATTCCAAGAGGCGAATTTTGCCGGCTCCACAGAATTCATTAGGGCACACTTCATCGATTCCGCAAAATTCGACCAGGCTCATTTCGGAGACGACCAGCTAGTAGACTTCGGAGAAGCAAAGTTCGACAAGGCCGAACCGGAGGCACTTCGGCAGTACTTGACGAGATAGCACACCCGGGCAAAGCAGCTCAGCGAGGCGCCCGAACTGCCATCTCGCCGCCGCTAGGTACTACCGCCGGCGGTGCAGCAGCGGCCGCTTCGCGGGCCAGGAACGTGCCCAGCTCGCCGATCGTGCTCATCAGCGGTGCCGGGAACACGACCGTGCTGTTGTGGTCGACGCCGATCTCCATCAGCGTCTGCAGGTTCCGCAGCTGCAGCGCCAGCGGGTGCGCCATCATCGTGTCCGACGCCGTGCCGAGTGCCGCCGCAGCTTGAGCCTCGCCTTCGGCGTTGATGATCTTGGCTCGCTTCTCGCGCTCGGCCTCGGCCTGCTTGGCCATGGCCCGCTTCATCGTCTCGGGCAGCTGGATGTCCTTCAGCTCCACCAGGGTCACGTCGACGCCCCACTCGGTGGTGGTCACGTCGAGGATCTGCCGGATGTCCGAGTTGATCTTGTCGGTCTCCGCCAGCGTCTCGTCAAGGGTGTGCTGGCCGACGACCTTCCGCAGCGTCGTCTGCGCGATCTGGTCGATCGCCGCGTAGACGTTCTCGATCGCGACCACCGACTTCGTCGCGTCCACCACGCGGAAGTACGCCACGGCCGAGACGTCGACGCTGACGTTGTCGCGGGTGATGATGCCCTGCGACTGGATCGGCATCGTGACGATCCGCAGGGACACCCGGCGCAGCACGTCGATCACCGGGATGATGAACCGCAGCCCGGGCTCGCGGACCCCGACCACCCGGCCCAGCCGGAACAGCACCCCCTTCTCGTACTGCTTGACGATCCGGATCGACAGCGCCAGCAAGACGATGACGACCGCGGCGGCGATCCACCAGCCGGTCATGACGCGACTCCCTTCGTTCGGGCCGGGACGCTCCAGCGGTCGGAGCGGCCCGCGGTCATCAGGTCGACGACCGTTTCCTTTGTCAGTTCACCGGTGGCGTACACGCCCGCCATCCGGCCCAGGTACAAAACCGCGATCCGGTCGGCCACGTCGAAAACGTCGTTCATGTTGTGCGACACGACGACCACGCCCAGACCTCGCTCGGCCAGGCGGCCGACCAGCTCCAGCACGACCTCGGTGTGCTGCACGCCGAGCGCCGCCGTCGGCTCGTCCATGATGACCAGTTTCGAGTGCCACAACACCGCTTTGGCGATCGCCACCGCCTGGCGCTGGCCACCCGACAGCGACCCGACCGGCTGGCGGACCGACGTCACCGTCGTCACGCCCAAACTGTGCAAGGTCTCCTTCGCGGCCAGTTCCATGCGGTCTTCGTCGAGCGACACGTGCCGGACCTTTTCCCGGCCCAGGAACATGTTCTGCACGATGTCGAGGTTGTCGCACAGGGCCAGGTCCTGGTACACGGTCTCGATGCCGAGCGCGGCGGCGTCCCGCGGCGTGCGGATCCGCACCCGCTGCCCCTGCCAGGTGAGCTCGCCGGCGTCCGGGACGTGGATGCCGGCGATGCACTTGATCAGCACGGACTTGCCCGCGCCGTTGTCACCGACCAGCGCGGTGACCTGCCCGGCCGGGACGTCGAGGTCGACGCCGGCCAGCGCCTGCACCGGTCCGAACTTCTTCGTGAGGCCCCGGACGCGCAGCAGCGGCGGATCGGTCGGTTCGTCGGCATCCGGGACATCCGCGGGCCGCTCGGCGATGGTGGTCACGTCAGGCCGTTTCCCCGGCGACCTCGGCCAGCCGGCGGCCGAGCGGGCTGTCCGGCGTGCGCGCCGGCGGCGGGATCACGGCGACCGGGCAGGTCGCGTGCCGCAGGCAGGCGCTGCTCACCGAACCGGCGAGCGCCGCCCGGACCTTTCCCTTGCCTTGGCTGCCGACCACCAGCATGGTCGCGTCCTTCGCCCGCTCGGTCAGCACCCGGCGGGATCGCCGTCGGGCGCCGAGCAGCGGACCGTCATGCCCGTGAGGTCCTTCGTCACCGCCGTGACGAGCTTCTCCAGCTCGTGGAGGTGCACCCGCCGGGCTTCCTCGAGGGTCCGGTTCACCGACGCGTCATCGAGCATCGCATCGTGCAGCACACCGTCACGACGTCCAGTTCGGCGCCACTGACGGCGGCTTGCCCGGCCGCCCACACGAGCGCGGCCGTTCCGGCGTCGGACCCGTCGACCCCGACCACGATCCGGCCGTTCGCCGTTGCTTCGGTCATCACCGCTCCTTCCGCAGTCCCCTCCACCTTCAGCGAACTCCTCACCCGCGCCGGGCGAAGCAGTCGTTCTGCCCGACCTGCGAGGACCTTGGGCCCTACGAGCCGGGTGCGCCGCCGGAGAACCATCGACGGAAAAGACGACGACAGGGAGAGACCCATGACGGTACGGCTCGGCATCAACGGTTTCGGCCGGATCGGCCGCGACATCCTCCGGTGCGTGCTGGAGACCCCGGACAGCCCGATCGAAGTGGTCGCGGTCAACGACGTCACGTCCCCGGAGATGCTGGCGCACCTGCTCGCGCACGACTCCACCTACGGGCGGCTGCGCATCCCGATCGAGGTCGTCGACGGCGAGGCGCTGCGCGTCGGCGACCACCTCATCCAGGTTTCGTCCACCGCAGACCCGGCTCAGCTTCCGTGGGGCGAGTACGGCGTGGACGTCGTCGTCGAGTCGACCGGCAAGTTCCGCACCCGCCAAGCCGCCGGTGTACACCTCACCGCCGGAGCGAAGAAGGTCGTGATCTCCGCGCCCGGCAAGGACGTCGACGCGACCATTGTGCTCGGGGTCAACGAAGGCGACTACGACCCCGCGAACCACCACATCATCTCCAACGCCTCTTGCACGACCAACTGCGTCGCGCCGATGGTGAAGGTGCTGCACTCCGCGTTCGGCATCCGCCGCGGCCTGCTCACCACGATCCACAGCTACACCGGCGACCAGGCCCTGCTGGACCGCCCGCACAAGGACCCGCGCCGCGCCCGCTCGGCGGCGGTCAACGTGGTGCCCACCAGCACCGGCGCGGCGAAGGCGATCGGCCTGGTGCTCCCGGAGCTGGCCGGCAAGCTCGACGGCGTCGCGGTCCGCGTCCCGGTCGAAGACGGCTCGCTGACCGACCTGACGGTGGAGCTGGAGCGCCCGGTGACGGCCGAGCAGGTCAACCATGCGTTCGCCGAAGCCGCCGACGGCGACCTCAAGGGCATCCTGCGCTACACCGAGGCGCCCATCGTGTCCCGCGACATCATCGGCGATCCGGCGTCGTGCGTGTTCGACGCCCAGCTGACCAAGGCCGACTCGCACCTGGCGAAGGTGTTCGGCTGGTACGACAACGAGTGGGGCTACGCGACCCGGACGGTCGAGCTGGTGGAACTGATCGGGCGATCGCTGGGCTGAGTGCGCCGGGGGCCCGCCGGTGACACGGCCCGGCGGGCACCCGTCCCCAGCACTTCAGGCACCCGCCCGCCGGTCGGTCCGACGGGCGGGTGCCGTCGTTGCGCCCCCGTCAGGTTCGACGGCGGCTGCCGAACACCAAGGACGCCCCGGCGACGAAGGTCAGCAGCCCGCCCAGGGCGAGCCAGCCGACGTCCACGCCGGTCGAGGCGAGGCGGCCGGTCTCCGAGCCCGCGACGACCTGCCGGGCAGGTGCCGGCCGAGCGGGCCGCGCGGGCACACCGGCCTTGCCGGACGGCGGGACCGCGTCCGGATCGGGTTGGTTCGGCCCGGGTATGACCACTACCCAGTTCCGGTAGTAGCTGCCGTCGTCACCGCCGCGAGCGAGCCACATCGGCGTCCGGCCCCACTGTCCCCGCCACGGACCGACGATGCCGACGTCGTAGCGATCGGCGGGCAGGTCGAAGAACACCACGGTCCCTTCGGCGTCGCTCACCGCACGCGCCACGATCGCTCCGGTCACCTGGTTGCGCAGGTACACCTTCACCCCGGGCACCCGGTCGTACTGCGGATAGCACCCGCAGCCGTAGACGGGGGTGACGACATAGCCGACGGACTTGAGCGCCCGGGCGCCGGGAACCCGAGCCGTCGCCGACACCTCGACCCCGGCGTAGGACCCGGGAGGTTGGACTCGGCAGTGGACCTCCAGGTAGCCGGCGATGACGGCCTCCTGCCGGACCGGGATGGTGATCTCGAAGGTCCGTGAGGACGCGGGCTGCACGGTGGCACCCGGGCCGGCCGGGTCCAGTTCACCCAGGCCGATCGGTTGGGCGTAGTCGTTCGTCCAGCAGTACGCGGTCAGGCCGGGCACCGGACCACGGCCGCTGTTGGCCACTGTGACGATCATCCGGGCGGTGTCCCCGCCTGCATAGGTCGCCGCTGACAACCGGGCTGTTCCCGTGAGCCAGCCGGTGATGTCGTACTCGCCGCGGAGCACGACTTCGGGCTCGCTGTCTCCGGTCACCTCAACGGCCGGAGAAGTGAAAGTCCAGTCGGGAGAACTGGGGTAGACGTGCCAGGTCCCGGCGAGCAGGTCGTGGAAGGCGAACCGGCCCCGGCTGTCGGTCACCGTCTCGGCGGACCAGCCGGCGCCCTGACCCCACGCCTGGATGCGCAGGCCGGGGAGTACTTCACCCGGATCGAGCACGTGGTTGCGGTTGTAGTCGCCGTAGACGATCCCGCTGAAGCCGCCGCGCACCACCGTGAGCGGCGCCGTGATCGTGACCGAGTTGTCGGCGGGATCCGCGTCGGACTCGGCCGACGTGACCTCGACCTGCAGGCGCACCACATTTTCCGTGAAGTCGGCGATGTTCGCCCAGGTACTGCCCTCGGCAGCCTGCCCCGGCGCCAAGACGACGTACACGCCGGTGAAACCGTTCCAGGTGTGGGCCACCAAGGTGCCTGAATCGGTCAGCCGGACACTGGTGGCCGTACCGGTGCCGACGTTCACCACGGACACGCGCACCCAGACCGGGTCGTTCTGCCGGTAGGACGGCTTGTCGAACACCGCGGTCAGCCGCAGGTCGGGCTGCTCCTCCGCGGCAGCGGGCGGCGTGGAGGCCGACGTGGTCGACACCGGTGTCGCGCTGGAGGCGGACGGCGGCGCCGGTTTCGACGACGGCGGGTCCTTCACCGCGGTCTTCGACGGCTTCACCGACGTGGGCGACGGCTTGGTCGTCGGAGCCGGTTCGGTGGTCGGCGCCGGTCTCGATGTCGGCGACGGTCTCGTCGTCGGGGTTTCCGGGGTGGACGGCGACGCGGAACTCGTCGCAGGTGCGGTGGAAGCCGGCGCCTCGGTCTCCGCCGCGAACACCGGCCCGGCCGAGACGCCGAGGGACATCGCAACTGTCAACACGGCCGCCGCGGCGACCTGGGACATTCGTTTCATCCTCACTCCTCCCGTTGCGCGGCCGGCACCCGGCCGCGAGCTCATGGGCCGGCAAGGGAGCGGGTGGTGGCGATCTTCCTCAGCGCAGGCCGGCGGACGCGCCGTCGTCCTGGGTGTACTTCAGGCGGTTGCGGACCGCGACCACGCCAGGCACGGACTCGGTCAGCCACTCCGCGCGCTCCACCTCGCTGCGCCGGTCGATCACCCCGCTCAGCGTCACGACACCGTCGTCGACCTGGACCGTCACCGTCGCCGGGTCCGCCCAGATCGACCGCTGCAGCACCTCGCGCTCGACGGTCTCCTTGAGCTCCTCGTCCGGGCGCAGGAACGCGCGCAGGACGTCCCGGCGGGCGAGGACGCCGATCAGCCGGCCCGAGCCGTCGACGACGTACAGGCGGCGCAGCTTCGCCTCCACCAGCCGCCGGGCCGCACCGGCCACCGGCTCGTCCTTGGCGACGGTCGGCACGCGCCGGGTCATCAGCTCGCGCGCGGTCAGCCCCTGCGCCTTCGTCCACACCCGGCGCTTCCAGAAGACCGGCTCCGGTTTGTGGTCGCTGCGATGGCGGGCCAGCAGATCCACTTCGTCGACCACGCCGATCGGGCGCCGGTGCTCATCGAGCACCGGAATCGCGGCGATGCCGTGTTCCGCCAGCAGGGAGACGAGTTCCTTGAACGTCGTCCCGGGACCGGCGGTCACCACCGGCCAGGTCATCAGATCCGACACCTGCGGACCGCGCATCACACACCTCCGTCGGACGGTTCTCTTCACGTTAAGAACCCGGCCGCAACCGGGCTGCGGGCGAGGGTCCCCGGCCGAGAGGGCTTTCGCCCCTTTGCCCGTGCCTGCCGATGTCCTTGCCTGGAAGCCCCTACCGGAAGGAGAAGCCATGACCGACCACAAGCGGTGGCGCGACCTGAGCCCCCGGCAGCGCGGCCGGATCCGCCTCGCCGCGAGCGTCCAGCTGCTGCTCGCCTCGGCCGCCTGGTGGGACCTCGCCCACCGGCCCGCCACGGAGGTCCGTGGCCCGAAGTGGCTGTGGGCCGTGGTGATCGCGGTGAACTTCGTCGGCCCAGTGCTCTACTTCGCCCGCGGGCGCGCCACCACCACCGGGCAGAGCGCGTAGGACATCAGGGCCTGGCTCGTCGAGCCCAGAGCCAGGCCGCTGAGCCCGCCCCGCCCCCGGCTGCCGACGACCAGCAGCTGCGCCCGGTCGGCGAAGTCCAGCAGCCGCTCGGCCGCGCGGCCGGCCACGACCTCGCGGTCGACCACCACGTCCGGGTACTTCTCGCCCCAGCCGGCCAGCCGCTGGGCGAGCAGTTCCCGGGCGTACTCCTCGCCCGCGCCCCACCGGCCGCCGCGGTGGCAGTGCACCGCGATCAGCCGGGCACCCCGCCAGGACGCCTCCTCGAACGCGACGGCGATGGCTTCCTCGCCCGCGGGGCTGCCGTCGACGCCGACCACGACCGGCCCTTCGGCGGGCGGCTCGTCTTCACCGGCGTGCGGGCGGATCAGCGCGACCGGGCACCGCGCGTGCGCCGCGAGCGCCACCGTGACCGATCCGAACAGGACCCGGCCCAGCGGGCGCAGCCCCGGCGTGCCGAGCACGAGCATCGCCGCGCCGGCGGATGCGGCGACCAGGGCGTCGGCGGCCCGTTCGAGCCGCAGCACCGTCTCCGCCTCGACTTCGCCGGCCGCGTCCCGGGCCTCGGCCAGCATGACCCGGCCCTGTGCGCCTGCCGCCTCCAGCAACTGCTCGTACGTCGGATCGGCCCTCGGGTAGGGCGCGGGCAGTTCCGGCAGCGCGTGGACCAGGCGCAGGCCGAGCCGCCGGGCTCGGGCGACGCGCGCGGCCCACCGGACCGCCGCGAGCGCTCCGGCCGAGCCGTCGACGCCGACCACCAGCTGGGTGCCACTCATCCGATTCCCCTTTCGCCGCCCCGGAGCCAACCGGTTCCCCGCACTCGCGCGCGCGAGGCTTCCGCCCTGTTCCGGGAGGACTTCGGTCCTTCGTCCGCGGTCCCCGGCAACCGGCACCCAAGGACCTCCCGGCCGGGGACCTTCGGCCCCAGAAACCGGGGGGCAACCCGAAGAAACTGGCCCCAGCAACGAAAGAACGGAGGTTTGCCATGTCCATCCAGCCGGACGAAAAGAAGACGGCTCTCACCCCACCCCCGGCCCACCGGGTCACCGAACCGGCGCCGATCCCCGACTTCGTCGCCGGACCCACCGTCGCCGGGAAGTCCCTGGCCGTCCTGCGCATCGCCACCGGGTTCGTCTTCCTGTGGGCGTTCCTCGACAAGCTGTTCGGCTGGGGTTACGCAACCCCGGCGAAGGGTGCCTGGATCAACGGCGGCTCGCCGACCAAGGGCTTCCTGAGCGGCGTCCACGCCGGGCCGTTCGAGTCGATGTTCCACTCCTGGGCCGGCACGTGGTGGGCCGACTGGCTGTTCATGCTCGGCCTGGCCGGCATCGGCCTCGCCGTCATGGCCGGTATCGGGCTGCGCCTGAGCGCCGCCGCCGGCGCGCTGATGATGCTCATGATGTGGGCCGCCGAATGGCCCCTCGCCCAGACCATGAGCACCGGCGAAGCGACGCACTCGACCAACCCGATCGTCGACTACCACGTCGTCTACGCGCTCGTCCTCATCGCGCTGGCCGCCGCGGCGGCCGGCAACACGTGGGGACTCGGCCGCCGCTGGGCGGACCTCGTCGGCGACCGTACGTGGCTGCGCTGAACACCTCACCCCAGGGCGCCCGCCGGCCGGCGGCGCCCTTTCCCCTGCCCGAAAGGAAAACCGATGAAGGCACTCGTGTACGACGGTCCGGGCCGACGCAGCTGGACCGACCACGCCGATCCCGAGCTCACCGCGCCCACCGACGCGATCGTCCGGGTCGACGCGGTCACCATCTGCGGCACCGACCTGCACATCCTCAAGGGTGACGTGCCCGAGGTCGAGCGCGGCCGGATCCTGGGCCACGAAGCGGTCGGCACGATCGTCGAGACCGGATCCGCCGTCACCGGCGTCAAGGCCGGCGACAAGGTGCTGGTGTCCTGCATCTCGGCCTGCGGCCGGTGCGAGTACTGCCGGAAGGCCGCCTACGGCCAGTGCCTCGGCGGCGGAGGCTGGATCCTCGGGCACACGACCGACGGCGTCCAGGCCGAATACGCGCGCGTCCCGTTCGCCGACACCTCGACGTACGTGCTGCCGTCCGGGGTGAGCGACGAGTCGGCGCTGATGCTGGCCGATATCGTCCCGACGTCCTACGAAGTCGGTGTCCGCAACGGCGGCGTCAAACCGGGCGACACGGTGGTCATCGTCGGGGCCGGGCCGATCGGGCTGGCCGCGATCACCAACGCCCAGCTGTTCGCCCCGAGCACGATCATCGTGGTGGACAAGGAACCGGCCCGGCTCGACGCGGCGAAGTCCTTCGGCGCGGACGTGCTGGTGCAGCCGGGCGACGCGGCGGCCGCGGTGGCCGAGGCGAGCGGCGGGCTCGGCGCGGACGTCGCGATCGAGGCAGTGGGCGTCCCGGAGACGTTCGAGCTGTGCACCCGCCTGGTCCGCCCGGGCGGCCATGTGGCGAACGTCGGCGTGCACGGCGCGCCGGCGACGCTGCACCTCGAGGAGCTGTGGATCAAGAACGTGACGATCACGACCGGCCTGGTCGACACGGCCAGCACACCGATGCTGCTGCGGATGCTCGCGGCGGGCCGGCTGGACACGAGCCGGTTCGTCACGCACCGGTTCGGGCTCGACGAGATGGACGAGGCCTACGACGTCTTCGCCCACCCGCAGGACAGCAACGCGCTGAAGGTCGCGCTGTTCCGCAGCTGAGTCCACGAAGAAGCGGCCACCGTACAATCCGGACGGTGGCCGCTTCTTCGTGGATCAGTAGGTCGGCCGTTTCCGGCTCAGCACGCCGGCCGGCCCGGACGGTGTCGGGGACACGTCCCGGTCGTCGAACCGGCCTTGCAGCGTCTGCCGCACCTCCACGACGCCGTCCACCCGGCGGACCAGCGCCACGATGACCGGCACCATGCTCTGCCGCTCCACCGTGCCGTTGAGGGTCACGATGCCGTTGTGCACGGAGACATACAGCGAAGCCGGGTCCATCGCCATCTCCCGCAGCAGCACCTCCTCCCGGACTTCGTCGCGGATCTCGCGGTCGGTGCGCAGGAACACCCGCAGCAGGTCCGAGCGGGAGACCACGCCGACGAGCTTGCCCTCGTCGTCCACCACCGGCAGGCGGTGGAAGTGGTGCTCCTCGAGCAGCTTCGCGGCCACCGTGACGTCGTCGTCCGCGCGGACGACGACCGCCGGAACCGTCATCAGGTCCGCGACGAACGCCGCACCGGCCTTGCGCTTCGCCTGACGGGAACCGGGCTTGAGCAGGCCGTGCGGAGCTTCGCGCTCGAGCAGGTCACCTTGGGAGACGACGCCCAGCACCAGCCCGTCGTCGTCGACCACGGGTGCGCCGCTGATGTTCCAGGTGGCCAGCAGCAGCGCCACGGCCTTGAACGGCGTGTCCGGGCCCACGGTGGTCACTTCGGTCGTCATGACCGAACCCACCTTGCGGCGACTGGGCATCTTGACCTCCTTCACAGCAGCGGCCCGGGGTAGTACCCGATCGCGGGTTCAGGCTCCGGCGTCGCGTCCTTCTCCGGCTCCGGAACCGTCCGGGCCGGGATCACCACGACCGGGCAGCTCGCTTCGCGCAGGCAGTGCTCGGCGACCGAGCCGACCAGCAGCTTCAGCAACCGGTTGTGGCCGTGGCTGCCGAGCACGAGCATCGACGCGGTCTTCGACGCCTCTTCCAGAGCCACCGTGGCCGAGTGTTCGACCAGCTCGGCCCGGACGGCGACGCCCGGGTGCTCGGCGCGCACCTCGCCGACGACCTCGTCCAGCTGCCGCCGTTCGCGGTCGGCGACCGTCTGCGGTGTCCCGGCGACCGCCGCGCCGAGATCGTAGACCGGCTCGAACGTCCACGCGCGCAGCGCGACGACCTGTCGGCCGCTCACCGCCGCTTCGGACACCGCCCAGCGCAGTGCGGCCGCGCTGATCGCCGAGTGGTCCACGCCGACGACGATGTCGCCCTGGTTTGCCGTGGTCATGTCAGTTTCACCTTCTTCTCGTCTCAAGAACGGGTCTTGCGGTCCTGGCCGGCGAACCACTCCTGCTGCCAGCGGGCGTAGCGGAGCCGGTTGAGGGAGAACACCGAAAGCCGGTAGCCGACGGCGAGCACAATCAGCGCCGCGAGCCACAGGCCCAGCCCGACGCCGGCGGCGTCGATCACCACGGCGGCGCTGCTGAGCGGCGGGTCCACCGGGGTGCCGTCGCGGTCGACCCAGATGCCGAAGGTGTGCCCTTTCAGGGTGCCTTCGTCGGCGACGACCTGGCCGACGCGGCGGGTTCCGTCCGGCAGCACCCAGGTGGCATCGGTGGGGGCGCCGTTGCCGGCGATGCCGCTTCGTGGGCTCACCGTCAGTTCGGGACCGTCGGCGAGCAGGGTCGCGGTCACCTGGGTGCGCTCCCCCAGCTCTTGAGCCGACTGTGCTTGCTGACTCACGAAGGTCTCGGAGCCGAAGCTCGCGGCGACCGGCAAGGTGATGAGGGCGAGCAGCAGCACCAAGGCGAGCAGGCCGCCCTGGACACGGTCCGAGGGGCGCGCCACCGAGTTCCGGCGCGGCACCAGAGTGCGCCACATCCGCGCGATCCGGTTCATGGTGGGTGTCCTTTCCTCTCGTCCTTCAGGATCACCGGCCACCCGGATCCGCCGAAGAGGCCTTGGACCCCGGACCGGAGTCCGTCGGCGGACGGGCCGGGGACTTAGGACCCTGTGCCGTCCGCGGAGCCCGGCGGGATGATCGGAGCACCCGGAGGAACGAAGCACGAACCATGCGCGCACGCGACATCATGACCACTCCGACGTTCGCCCTCGCCCCGTCGGCGACGCTCGAGGAAGCCGCGGAGATGATGACCGCGCACGGGTTCACGACGATGCCGGTCGTCGACGCCGACGGGCAGCTGCTCGGCCTGGTGTCCGAAGAGGACATCCTGCGGGTGCCGGCCGCGCCCGGCGACCCGGACACCGGCGTGATGCTCGACGGCGGCCCGCGCACGGCGGGCTCGGTCATGCGCACGAGCGGCCTGGCGGTGCCGCCGGACACCGACGTGCGCGAGCTGGCGCGGCGGATGACCGACGCCGGGGTGCGCTCGGCGCCGGTCGTCGACGGCGGACACGTCGTCGGGATGATCACCTTCCAGGACGTCCTGCGCGCCTCGGCCCACCACTGAGCTTCAGCCGGCCGTGGTCCGATGGGTCAGCACCTCGTGCACCGGGCGACGGCCGGTCAGCCGCGTCGGGTAGCCGTAGCCGATGCGCAGCAACGTGTGCGGCTGCCCGGAGCCGGCGAAGAGGCGGTCGAGCGACTCCCGGGTGCGCGGGGTTTCGAACGGCTGCGACAGGAACGACGTCGCCAGCCCTTCGGCCGTCGCGGTGAGCAGCACCCGCTGCATGGCCATCCCGGCCCGCACTTCCGCGTGCGGGCCCCGGTCGCGGGTGAGCACCGCGCCGAGCAACGGTTCCCGCTCGTACTCCCGCGCGGGCAGGTCCTGGTTTTCGTGCGACGCGCGCAGCGACACGACCCCGGACCCGTGCGGCGGCGGCCCGGAGGCGATCTTCGGCACGCCGTCGGGGCTCTCGGGCGTCCGGTGGGTCCAGAACGCGGCTTCGGCGCGGAACTCGTCATCCTCCGCCTGTAGCGCTTCGGCCTGCCTGACCAAGGAGGCGACCGGGGTGTACCGGCCCGACGCGTCGAGGTACTCGATCTGCCCGCCCTCCTGCAGAGCCGCCGACTTCAGCGCGGCCCGCACGACCGGCGGCACCGCCCTGTCCAGCAACGGCCGCCGGTTGGTGTGCCGGCGGAACACGGCCTCGGCGAGCTTGCGCTCGACCGCCGTGGCCTTCTCGTTGCCGTCGAGCCGGATCACCGCGACGAGGTCGGGCTCGGCCGGGTCGGGCAGCAGCCGCACGACCGCGGCGAGCCCGTTGGCCCGTAGGCTGATCTGCAGGTTGAGGGCGGCCGCTCCACAGGCGAGCCGCGCCTCCCGCCCGTGCGGATCCGCGACGCCGAGGACGCGTTCGCGATCCAGCCAGACCTCGACGACCTCGTGCTCGACGACGAACCGCCAAGGCTGGGTGTTGTGCGGCGACGGCGCGCGCACGGCCGAGGCGAGGGCCTGGTCGAACACGCTGGGCAGGGGTCGGCTCATCGTCGGGCTCCGGTGTCTGGGGGACGAACACCTCCAGCATCGCCGGAGGCCGCCGGGCGCCGCGATGGCCGCGCGTCACGACCGGTGAGGACCAAAGACCTCATGGGCCCCGGCCGTCGTACGACCTCGGCAGAACTCCGCGAGAACCGAGCGACCGAGAACGGTCACTCCTCTGGGCCGTAACGCTCGCGCGCCTCGAACTCCTCGGCATCATCGCGAGTCGTCACGCCAAGTTCGATCCGCATTTCCCAGAGCAGATGGTTGGCAGCCGATACAACCTCTCTAAAAGAGGCCAAGTCGTGCACGTAGAGAAACTCTTCCAGCCCTCGGGTCACTGCTTCCAAAAGTCCGCGGACAGCCTTGCCGCTGACAACATCCGCTTTCAGCCGCATATTTTGCAACTTCGCCAGAAAAGCTTGGAGCTCCTCAAGCTGTGTCCGACTGACCTTCAGAGTGTCGAAGTCAGGTGTCACCCATCCGGAGGGCAAGACCTTCATCATCCCTTCAACAGTTGGGACAAGGTCCAGATGAAAGTCAACGCGACGATTGTAAAGTTCCTTCTCGCGCTCCAATAACTTTGCATGAGCCAGTTCTTCACGTTGACGACGAAGAGCGAGCATTCCAGTCAACAAGGAACCAGCCAGCGTGAATACACCTGTGACGATCACACTGACGAGCACGAACCACCAGGGCGCCGAGGACATCTGTGAATCCTACAGAAAAGTGGAAGTGACACACGACTTTCCCTTTTGGGCAGCCCGGCCACGCTCGCCCGATGAGCGAAGCCCGTTACTCCGCGGTGTCAGCCGGCGATGTCACGCCGCCGGAACCCGGTCACGCCCGCCACGACCAACCCGGCCCCCAGCGCAGTGAGCCACAGGAGCGGCGCCGTCTGGACCACGGTGCCCGGCAGCTTTGGCGAGTGCGTGAACGGCGACAGGTCGAGCACCCACTGGTCGAGCTTCAGCAAGACACCGAACTCGCCGAGCAGGAGGAACGTCACCAGCGCCACCCACGCGGCGGTCAGCGCCCGGCCGAACAGCCCGAACACGACGGTCGCGATGCCGGTCAGCACCCACACCGCGGGCAGCTGCGCGAGGGCGGCGCCGATCAGCCGGGCCACCTCGGGCCCGATCCGGCCGAGGTGGGCGCCGTTCGTCAGTCCCGCCGCCAGCCCGAGCGCCGTCAGCAGCACCGCAGGCGCCCCGGCCGCGAAGACGAGGTAGCCGCCCAGGAACCGGCGCCGGTCCACCGCGGTGGCCAGCAGCGGCTCGACGCGCAGCGCCCGCTCCTCGGCGCGGAGCCGGGCCAGCACGGCGATCACGTAGGCCGACGTGATCACGCCGGCCGCCGCCAGCTCGGCCGCGAGGAACGCATCGGAGATGCCCTTCTCGCCACCGAGCGCGGTGATCATGGCCTGCGCCTGGGCGTTCGTCAGCATCGAGCCGACGTTGCCGGTCAGGCTTCCGCACACGAGCCCGAGCAGCACGTACGCGCTCGTCCACACCGCGAGCGTGCCGCGGTTGAGCCGCCACGCCAGGCCCCACGTGCTCCGCAGCGACCGGCCCGCCCCCGCCCGGCCGGGCCGGTCGGGCAGCAGGCCGGCGTCGACGTCACGGACCCGGGCCAGCGCGACCGCGACCCCGCCGAGCGCCGCGGCGGCGACGGCCGGGAGAAGGAGCACCCACCAGACGTCCCCCGCGAACGGACGGATCTCTTCGCTCCACCCGATCGGCGACGCCCAGGAAAGCCAGCCCGGACCGGCGGAGTCGCCCACCGCACGCAGGAAGTAAGCGGCGACCAAGGCGAGCACGGCCAGCCCCGAGGCGGACCGGGCGCTCTTGGTCAGCTGGGCCGTCACCGCCGCCGCGCCGCCGAACACCAGGCCCGCGGCCGCCCAGCACAGCCCGAACGCCAGCGAGCCGCCGGCCGGCAGCCCGGCCGCGGCGAGGGCCGCCGCGGTGGCCAGGCCGAGCACGACACTCGCGCCGGCCGTCACGGACAGCCCGGCGACGAGCCCCGCGTACCGGCCGACCACGGCCGAGCCGAGCAGCTCACGCCGTCCGGCCTCCTCCTCGGCCCGGGTGTGCCGGACCGCGGTGAAGATCATCAGCAATCCGACCAGGGCGGCGCCGAACGCGGTCAGCTTGAACACCGACGTCGCGCCGAGGGTCGGCTCGTGCACCGGCCCGTACAGGGCCCGCAGAGACGGCACCGCGTTGATGCTCGCCGCGGCCACGTGCAGGTCGGCGTCCGTCGGGTAGACGGCCATGGTGGCGGCGGCCGCGGACGCCGCCGTCGCCGCGAACACGAAGATCCAGACGGGTAGCCGGATCCGATCGCGCCGCAGCGCCAGCCGGATCAACGCGCCGGTCCCGGTGAAGGTGCCGCTCATACCGGCACCGCCTCCGGTTCGCTGCGGTAGTGCCGCAGGAACAGTTCCTCGAGGGTCGGCGGGCGGCTGACCAGGCTGTGCACCCCGCACTGACCGAGTGCGGCGAGCACCGGGGACAGCGCCGCGGTGTCCACGGTCAGCCGGACGTCGGAACCGTCCACGACGAAGTCGTGCACCCCGGGCAGCGTCGCGAGGCCGTCCGGCGCCCCCGCCAGCCGGGCGGTGATCGTCGTGCGGGTGAGGTGGCGCAGGTCGTCGAGGCTGCCCGCGTCCACCACCCGGCCGGCGCGGATGATGCTGACGCGGTCGCACAGCGCCTCGGCCTCGGACAGGATGTGGCTGGAGAGCAGGATCGTGCGGCCCCGCTCCCGTTCCTCGCGGATGCACTCCCGGAAGGTCTCCTCCATCAGCGGGTCCAGGCCCGCGGTCGGCTCGTCGAGCAGCAGCAGTTCGACGTCCGAAGCGAGCGCGGCGACCACGGCGACCTTCTGCCGGTTGCCCTTGGAGTAGGCGCGGCCCTTGACCCGCGGGTCGAGCTCGAACCGGTCCAGGTACCGCGCTCGGCGCACCGGGTCGAGGCCGCCGCGCAGCCGGCCGAGCAGGTCGATGACTTCACCGCCGGTCAGGTTGGGCCACAGCGACACCTCCCCCGGCACATACGCCAGGCGCCGGTGCAGCGCCACGGCGTCGCGCCAAGGGTCCCCGCCGAGCAGCCGCATCTCGCCGCTATCGGCGCGCAGCAGACCCAGCAGCAGCCGGAGCGTCGTGGTCTTCCCGGCGCCGTTCGGGCCCAGAAAGCCATGGACCTCACCGGTTTCGACGGTCAGGTCGAGGCCGTCGAGGGCGCGCGTGTGCCCGAACGACTTCCGCAGGCCGTGGATCTCGATCGCCGCGTTCATCGGGTGGCCTCCAGCAGGATCCGGCGCTCGGCCGACGCGATCGCCGCGCGGGCGCTGCCGATGACGTCCGGGTTGACCGAGATCGACGTGATCCCGAAGCGCACCAGGTGCTCGGCGAAGCCGGGCTTGGTGGACGGTGCCTGGCCGCACAGCGACGAGGTGATGTTGTGGTGCCGAGCTATGCGGACGATCCGCTCGACCGCGTCGAGCACCGCCGGGTCGGCCTCGTCGAACAGCTCCGCGCACACACCCGAGTCGCGGTCGACGCCCAGCATCAGCTGGGTGAGGTCGTTGCTGCCGATGGAGACGCCGTCGATGCCCATCCCGGCGTATTCGCCCAGCCAGTGCACGACCGAGGGCACCTCCGCCATCACCCAGCGGTGCAGGCCGCGCTGCCGGCCGAGCGGGCTGGCGTCGACCAGCTCCAGGCACTCCTCCAGCTCCCACTTCGTCCGCACGAACGGGATCATCAGGTGCAGGTTCGGCGATTGCTCGCGCACCCGGGCGAGGGTCTCCAGTTCGAGGGCGAACAGGTCGCGTTCGCGGACGTACCGGTAGCAGCCGCGGTAGCCGATCATCGGGTTGCTCTCGACCGGCTCGAACTCCTCGCCGCCGGCCAGCCCGCGGAACTCGTTGGTGCGCAGGTCGGTGGCGCGGTAGACGACCGGCCGGGTGCCGAAGGGCTTGGTGATCTTCAGCAGCGACTCCGCCATCTTGTCCACGAAGGACCGCTCCTCGCCCTTGGCCAGCAGGTCACGCGGGTGGCGACCGCCGAGTGCCTCGGTCAGGAGGAACTCCGCGCGGAGCAGGCCGACGCCGTCGACCGCCTGAGCGGCGACCTCTTCGGCGTGCTCGGGCATGGCGAGGTTGACGTACAGCTTGGTGCCGATGGCTTCCGGCGCGACCGGCGCCACGACCGGCGCGGCGTGCGCGGGCGCCTTCTTGGTCGCGCCCGGCCGGACCTCGCCCTGGGTGCCGTCGACGGTGACCAGGCTGCGGTCGACCAGCACGCGGGTGGCGTCGCCGGTGCCGACCACAGCCGGAACGCCCAGCTCGCGGGCGACCACGGCCGCGTGGCAGGTCATCCCGCCGCCGTCGGTGACCACCGCGGCGGCGCGGCGGATGGCGGGCACCCAGTCCGGGTTCGTCATCGGAGCGACCAGGATCTCGCCGTCGCGCAGGTGCTTGGCTTCGACGGGGTCGTGCAGCACGCGGACCGCGCCGCTGCCCTCGCCCGGCGACGCGCCGAGCCCGGTGACGAGCGCGACGGTGCTCGCCGGGGTCAGCGGCGGCAGCGTGGTGATCGGCCGAGACTGGACCAGGTAGATCTCGTGGTCGGCGATCGCGAACTCGATGTCCTGCGGCACGCCGTAGTGCTCCTCGACGCGGGTGGCCATCCGGGCCAGCTCCAGGACGACGGTCTCGCTGAGCACGCGCCGGCCGCCCGCGGGCTCCGGCAGCTGGATGGTGACGTCGCCGCCGCCTTCGTCCGCGACGATCTTGTGGGTCTGCTTGCCGATCCGCACCGAGAGGATCAGCAGCTCCTGCTTGCCGACGACGTAGGTGTCGGGCTCGACGGCACCGCTGACGATCGCCTCGCCCTGACCGAACACGGCTTCGATGACCACGCGGTCACGGTCGCCGGTGCGCGGGTCGGCGGTGAAGATGACGCCGGAGCGCTCGGACCGGATCATGCGCTGAACGACGACGGCGATCGCCGGTTCGCCGGTGAACCCGCAGCTGGCCCGGTAGCTGACGACGCGCGGGCTGAACAACGATGTCCAGCAGTCCACCACGTGCTCGGCGACGGCGTGGTCGCCCCAGATGTTGGTGTAGGTGGCGTTCATCCCGGCGAACGACGCTTCGGCACCGTCCTCGCCGGTGGCCGAGGACCGGATGGCGACCGGGGTCGCCGCTCCGAGCCCGCGGTAGGCCTGCGCGATCTCGTCCCGCAGGTCGCCGGTCAGCCCGGCCACCCGGACCAGCTCGCGGATGCGTTCGCACTGTTCGGCCAGTGCCTGCTGGTCGTCCACATTGGCCAGCGCCTTGGCGTGCAGGTCGGCCACCTCGGTCCGGACGCCCGCCTTCTCCAGCGCGGCCCAGTAGCCGTCGCGGGAGATGACGAAGCCTCCCGGCACCGGGAACCCGGCGGAGATCAGCTCGCCGAGGTTGGCACCCTTGCCCCCGACGGTCTCGTCGTCGGCGAGCCGGATCTCGGCCAGGTCGCGTACGTAGGTCATCGGGTTCCTCCTGGAGGTGGGAACAGCTCGCCGAGCGGGAGCCGTGGTGAGGGGGCAGCGGGGACAGCGGGGTAGCCGTAGCGGAAGATCGCCTGCGGGACGCCGGGCAGCGCGAGCTCGGAGACGAGCCGCGCCCGGACGCCGGTGAGGTGCAGGGGCTGCGTGATGACCGAGCCCACCAGGGCCTTGGCCGCCGCCGTGAGCCAGACGCGCTGCAGCGCCGCGCCGGCGGCGAGGTGGTCGGCCCGGGTGTCGCCGTCGGTGCAGATGATCAGCAGGTTCTCCGCCGCGAGCCGATCGGCGAGCACGGCGTCGTCCGGGACCGGCGTGCCGGCGCGGACGAGCCCGGCGACCGGCAGTGCTTCCGGGCTGAGCGCCTCCTCGGCGACTCCGTCGCCGAGTGCGTCCCACCCATGGGTGTGGGTGGTCCACACCGCCAGCTCGCGTTGGTAGCCGCGGTCGTCCCGGAGGACGCGCGTGGCGAAGCCGAGGAGCTCGGCCAGCTTGTTCAGCGGTCCGGGAACTATGACGTGGACACCCGTCGTCTCGCCGGCCGCGACCAGTGCGCGGTGCACGTCCGTCGGCACGCGGTTGTGGAAGAACCGGTGCCGGTGACTGCGGCGGCGGCCGATTGCCTGGTACATCGCATAGTCCCGGGCAGAGGTGGCATGTGGGCGGCCGATCGTCACCGTGGCCACCACTTCGCCGTCGGGTCGCAGGTCGACGTGGCAGTCGCGGCCGAGGGCGCGGACGGCGAGTTCGAGGTTCGTCAACGCGGCACCGCAGGAAAGCACGCGGTCCCGGCCGAGCGGGTCGTGTCGGCGCAGGTGGACGTCCCGGCGCTCGAGCAGGTCGACCTCGGTGCCGCGGACCAGCAGCCGCCACGGCTGGCTGTTGTGCACCGAAGGCGCACGGCTCACGGCGCGCGCGAGGACGCCGAGCTGCTCACTGGTCAGGACGGTCATCGCGGTCACTCCTCGGCGCGGAGCCGGATGCCCCGTCGAAGTCATGTTCGCGAGGCCGACGGGGCGACACCGGAGCACAAAGTCCTCCGGTCCGGCGGAATTCGTCCCCTACCGGCCTGTGGTCCGCCGGACGCACGATGGCGCGGTCACGGAGGAAAGAAGGAGATCATGAGCACTCATCGCGTCATCATCGTCGGCATGGACGGCTCACCCCGCGGCGACGCGGCACTGCGGTGGGCTCTGGAGATCGGCGCTCATGCGGGCGACACGGTCCGCGCGATCCTCGTCCGGCCGCGGGACGAGCTGCTGCCCGGCACGTCGTTCGCCTTCCAGCCGCACGGCCGGGTCCCGGAAGCGGGCTACTCATTGGTGGAGCACGTCACCGGCCTCGGCCTCGAGACCTCGGCCGCAGTCGAGACCCGGACGGTCCACGGCGACCCGGCGACGGAGCTGGTGACGGCGTCGGCGGACGCGGACCTGCTGGTGCTCGGCGCCCACCGCGGTGGAGCCGTGACGGATTTGGTGCTGGGCAGCGTGGGGCGCGAGTGCGTGCGGTACTCGAGGTGCCCGGTCGTGGTCATCACCCCGGAGGCGGCCCACCGCCTTGCTCCGGCGTAGAAAACTGAAAGTTTCACCGGAAAAGCCTCCTCCGCGGTAGTTGTGTTAGCGTTCACACTTCCACCGTCACTGCCGATGGGGGTTCCGTTGCCGCACGCGCAAGCACGCAAAATCAAGGGCCCACTCAGTCCTCTGTGGACAGTATGTGTGCTGGTCGCCGCCTGCTTTTCCCTCGCGGCAACGCCGAGCGCCGCTGCCGCGCCGGCTCCGATCACCAAGCCGCCGATGGGGTGGAACTCCTGGAACTCCTTCGCCGGGGCGATCGACCACACCGTCATCGAGCAGCAGGCGGACGCGCTCGTGTCCTCCGGCATGAAGGACGCGGGCTACGAATACGTCAACATCGACGACGGCTGGTG
>NZ_JACKQP010000003.1:0-725300 GCF_031625235.1 Amycolatopsis sp. 505 | reverse complement strand
TGGAACTCCTGGAACTCCTTCGCCGGGGCGATCGACCACACCGTCATCGAGCAGCAGGCGGACGCGCTCGTGTCCTCCGGCATGAAGGACGCGGGCTACGAATACGTCAACATCGACGACGGCTGGTGGACCGGCAGCCGCGACGCGAACGGCAACATCACCGT
This sequence comes from Amycolatopsis sp. 505, assembly GCF_031625235.1. Taxonomy (NCBI): domain Bacteria; kingdom Bacillati; phylum Actinomycetota; class Actinomycetes; order Pseudonocardiales; family Pseudonocardiaceae; genus Amycolatopsis; species Amycolatopsis sp. 505. Next base: position 725,136 of record NZ_JACKQP010000003.1, on the reverse strand, counting down.
CGACACCGCGAAGTGGCCGGGCGGGATGTCCGCCATCACCGCCTACATCCACAGCAAGGGCCTCAAAGCGGGCATCTACACCGACGCCGGCCGCAACGGCTGCGGCTACTACTACCCCACCGGGCACCCCGCCTACCCCGGCACCGGCGCCGAAGGCCACTACGACCAGGACTTCCTCCAGTTCTCCCGCTGGGGCTTCGACTACGTGAAGGTCGACTGGTGCGGCGGCAACGCCGAAGGCCTCAACGCCCGCACCGCCTACACCCAGATCAGCGACTCCATCTCGCGCGCCACCGCCCAGACCGGCCGCCCGATGACCTTCTCCGTCTGCGAATGGGGCGGCAACCAGCCCTGGAACTGGGCGCCCGGCATCGCCAACCTGTGGCGCACCAGCGGCGACATCATCTACTGGGGCGAGCGGCCCTCGATGTCGAAGATGCTGGCCAACTTCGACGCCGCACAGCACCCCAGCGCGCAGAGTCCCGGCCACTACAACGATCCCGACATGCTCATCGCCGGCCTGCCCGGCTTCTCCGACGCGCAGAACCGCACCCACCTGAGCCTCTGGGCGATCTCCGGCGCCCCCCTGATCGCGGGCAACAAGCCCAGCGACATGAGCGCCGCCACGCGCGCGACGCTGACCAACCGCGAGATGATCGCCATCGACCAGGACTCGCTCGGCCGTCAGGGCACCAAGGTCGCCGAGGACGCCTCGGGCCTGCAGGTCTACCAGAAGGTGCTGTCCGGCACCGGCCGCCGGGCCGTCGTCCTGCTCAACCGCACCGGCTCGGCCGCCACCATCACCGCCCGGTGGTCGGCGCTGGGCCTGTCGGGCCCGGCGGTCGTCCGCGACGTCTGGGCCGGCGCCGACCGTGGCACCTTCACCTCGAGCTACGCCACCTCGGTTCCGGCCGGGGAGGCGTTCCTGCTCACCGTAACCGGCACCGACGGCACGCCCCCGGCCGGTGGCGGGCCGATCACCGGCAAGCAGTCCGGCCGCTGCCTCGACGTGCCCAACGCGACCACGGCGAACGGCACCCAGCTGCAACTCCTGGACTGCCAGGGCGGCCCGGGGCAGACCTGGACCCGCACGGCGAGCCGCCAGCTGACGGTCTACGGCAACAAGTGCCTCGACGCATCCGGCCAGGGCACCGCCAACGGGACGGCGGTGGTCATCTGGGACTGCAACGGCCAGGCCAACCAGCAGTGGACGGTCAACACGAACGGCACGATCACCGGCGTCCAGTCGAACCTCTGCCTGGACGCCAGCGGCCAGGGCACCGCGAACGGCACCAAGGTGCTCCTGTGGTCCTGCAACGGCCAGGCGAACCAGCAGTGGACCGCGCCCGCGGCGTGAGTGTCACCTCCGAGCGGCGCCTCGGCGGGTCGCCCAGCGGAAAAGCTCGTCCGCGGCCCACACGATCACCGGCATCGGGAGCAACATCGCCACCACCCAAGCCGGTAGGGCCGCGGTCCCGAACAGCGCCTGCAGCGGCGGCAGGTAGATCAGCGCCGCCGCGAACACCAGCTCGAACACGATTCCGCCCAGCAGCAACCGGTTCGTCGTCAGGCCCACCGAGCGCAGGGACACGCGCTCGGTGCGGGCCGCGAACGCCGTGCCCACCTGGCAGAACACGATGGCCGCGAAGCTCGCCGTCGTCGCCTGCAAGTACGCCGCGTGCAACGCGCCCGAGGAGACGTCCGCGCCCGGGTGCCAGCCCGCCGCGTACAGCACCGCGAAGAACGCGCCCAGCACCAGCACTCCCGACAACAGTCCCATGATTCCCCAGGCACGCAGGAGCATCCGCCCGGTGACCACGCCTTCGGAACGCCGTCGCGGCCGTCGCGACATCAGCCCCGGCTCCGCGGGTTCACGACCCAGTGCCAGCGCGGGCAAGGTCTCCGTGCCCAGGTCGATCGCCAGGATCTGCAACACCGTCAAGGGCAACGGGATCATCCCGCCCGACACCGCGAACAGCAGGAACGGCAGCACCTCCGGCACCGCGTGCGCGAAAATGTACAGCACGAACTTCCGGACGTTGTCGAAGACCCGGCGCCCTTCGCGGACATCTCGGCCGGGCTCATCGGCGCCGTCTGCATCACGTGCAGCAGCAGGCCCGGGTCGACCGAACCGGACCGGGTGGCCATCATGGCGCCCTCGAGCGGGGTGAAGCCCATGCTCGTGTCGACGCCGTGGCCGTCGCGGATCGCCGTCACCGACACCCCGGCGCCGACGTGGGCGCACACCAGCTGCAGGTCCTCCGGCGCGCGGCCCAGCAGCTCGCCGGTCCGGTGCAGGGCGTACTGGCAGGACAGGCCGTGGAATCCGTAGCGGCGCAAGCGGTTCTGCGCGGTCCACGCTCGCGGGAGCGGGTACCGGGCGGCGGCTTCGGGCATCCGGGCGTGGAAGGCCGTGTCGAAGCAGGCCACCACCGGAACGTCCGGCAGCAGGCGGCGGACTTCCCGCGTGACCGCCAGCGACAGCGGCTGGTGGTTGGGCGCCAGGGAGGTGAGCCGTTCGAGGTTGGCGAGCAGGGCGTCGTCCACGCGCGCTGGTGCCTTCTGCGAGCCACCGTGGACGAACCGGACCGCGATCGCGTCCACATCGGACCACCTGCGGACCGCGTGGCCCACGACGGCCGGGTCGGTCAGGTCCCAGGCGGCCCAGCCGACGGCGGTGCCGTCGGCGACCAGCGACACCTTCACGCTCGACGAGCCGGGGTTCAAGGTCAGCACACGCACAGGTCGCTCCTTCAGTCTCGCAGCCGGCGCAGGAACGGGTCTTCCGCCGCGACGGGCTCCAGGCGGGCGCGGACGTCCAGGGCCACGCACCCTTCCGAGCGCACGCGCACCGGGTTGAGGTCCAGTTCGGCCAGTTCCGGCACCAGCTCGGCCAGCCGGCTGACCTTCAGCAGCAGCTCGCGCAGCGCCGCCCGGTCCAGGCCGGACGCCCAGAGCGCCTTCGACGCCCGCAGCCCGTCCAGGAGCAGGTCCGCGTCGGCGCCGGTGAGCGGGGCGAGCCGGGCGGCGTGGTCGGCGATCAAATCGGTGTCGACGCCGCCGAGGCCGAACACGACCAGCGGCCCGAACACCGGGTCCGAGCGCACGCCGACCAGCAGCTCGCGGCCGGGTTCGGCCATCGGCTGGACCGTCACGCCCCGCAGGGCGGATCCGAAGCGGGAACGCAGGACCCGGAACGCTTCCATGGTCCGGTCGGCGCCGCGCACGTTGAGCAGGACACCGCCGCCGGCGGTCTTGTGCAGCAGGCCCTCGGCATCGGCCTTGAGGACCACCGGCGAGCCGAGGTCGGCGGCCGCGGCGTCCATCGAGTCCCCGGCTTCCACGTAGTGGGTCTCCACCATCGGGATGTCGGCGAGACGAAGCAGTTCAACGGCGTCGGCGGGCGGGAGCCAACCTTCGCGCTCGGCTACGAAGGCCCGCAGGGCGTCCGGATCTTCGAGGGGCTCGACATGCTCGTCCGCTTCGGGCCGGTTGAGCCACTGTTCGTAGCGGACGAGCCGAGCCAGCACCGCCGCGGCCGCGGCGGGGTCGTCGTAGCAGGCCGTGACACCGCGGCCGGGCACCAGCGGGGCCACCCGGGCGCGTTGCCCGGGCCGGACCGCGAAGACGGTCTTGTACTCGGGCGGGAGCACCGCGGCGAGCGACGTGCCGGGATCGCCGACCGCGGTGGGCACGGTCGCGGCGATGACCGCCTCGACACCGTCGTCGTCGAGGACGGCGCGCAGGGCGCCGGCGAACACCTCGGGCGGGACGGCCGCGGTCGTGTCGACCGGGTTGCGCACCGCCGCTTCGGCGGGCAGCAGCTTCGCGAGGCGGTCCCGGGTGTCCTGGGACAGCTCGGCCATGACCAGGCCTTCGCGTTCGCAGGCGTCGGCGGCGAGGACTCCGGCGCCTCCGGCGTTGCTCACGACGGCCACTCGCGGGCCACCGGGCAGGAGCTGCCAGGACAGCCCGGCGATGACGTCGACCAACTCGGCGACGGTGTCGACGGCGATGACGCCGGCCTGCTCGAACAGCGCGTCCCGGGTGACGGCGGGGGTGGCGGCCGCGGCGGTGTGCGAGGCGGCCGCGCGCTGGGCGGTGTCGCCGCTGCCGGAGCGGACGGCGAGCACCGGGCGGGTGCGGGCGAGGCGGCGGGCCAGCCGGCTGAACTTGCGCGGGTTGCCGAACGATTCGAGGTACAGCACGGCCAGTTCGGTGCGGAGATCGGCGGCCCACCACATCAGCAGGTCGTTGCCGCTGACGTCGTACTTGTCCCCGGTCGAGACCAGCGAGGACACGCCGAGGCCGAGATCGCCGAGCGATTCGGCCAGCGCGATGCCGACCCCGCCGGACTGGGTGACGACGCCGATGTTGCCCCGCCGGACCGGCGTGGCGAGGAACGTGAGGTCGTAGGGGCAGGCCGGGTCGGTGGAGACGACGCCGAGGCAGTTCGGGCCGACCAGCCGCAGGCCGTAGTCGCGCACGGCGGCGTGGACGCGCTCGCCCGCGCCGGTACCGGTCAATCCGGAGGAGATGATGACGACGGCCCGGACCCCGCGCTTCCCGCACTCTTCGACCGCCTGCGCGGCGGCCGGTGCGGGCAGGCAGATCACCGCGAGGTCGGGGGTGCGGGTCAGCGCCGCGACGGACGGCACGCTCGGCACACCGAGGATCACGTCCGCGTGCGGGTTCACCACCTCGACGGGACCGGGGAAGCCGGAGCCGACCAGGTTGCCGAGGACCGCGTGCCCGACCGAGCCCGGCCGTCGTCCCGCGCCGATCACGGCGATCGAGGACGGCTTGAACAGGTGGGCCAGGCTGGCGGCGTCGGCGACCGAGTCGCGCTCGAGCACCGCCTCGACATACGCGGGATCGTCTTCGAGGATCATCACGACGTCACGCTCGGGGCCGCCGATGCTGGCCTCGAAGCGCAGGCCGAGGTCACGGAAGACGTGGATGACGTTGGCGTTCTCGGCGAGGACTTCGGCGAGGAACCGCTTCAGGCCGGTCTTGCGGGCGTGGGAGACGAGGTGTTCCATCAGCAGGGTCGCCACGCCCTGGGTCCGCATGGTCGCGTCGACCACCAAGGCGACTTCGGCGTCCGCGGAGTCGTGCAAAACCTCGTAGTTCGCGACGCCGACGAGCTCGCCACGCCGGTAGCAGCCCACGGCGTAATGACCCGGGCCGGGGTCGGCGGCGATTCCAGCCGCCAGTTTGTCCAAACCGGACGGAGTACCGAAGAACCGGAAGTAGGTGTCCTGCTGGGTCAGCCGCGTGTGCAGGGCGAGCACCTCGGCGGTGTCGCCCGGGTGCAACGGGCGCACGAGCACCACGTCACCGTGCGCGAGCAGGGCCCGGGTCATCGCATCTCCTCGGGGCATGGGGGTGGGCGCGGCCGACCGAGGGCCGCGCCCACCGCGGAGGGTCACCTAGTCCTTGGTGACCTGGATCTTCACGTGCTTGTCGCGCGGGTGCTCCGAAACCGGCATCGAGATCTCGAGGATGCCGTCGGCGTACGTCGCTTTGACCTTCGCCGGGTCGGCCCCGGCCGGCAGGCTGACCGTGCGGCTGAAGGTGCCGTAGAAGAACTCGCTACGGCCTTCGCCGGTCTCCTTCGCCTCACGCTCGGCGGAGATGGTCAGCAGCCCGTTGTGCGTGGTCACGGAGATGTGCTTCTCCGGGTCGAAGCCGGGCAGTTCGGCCCGCACGAGGTACTTGCCGTCCTCAGTGGACTCCTCGATCCGGACCGGGTTGTGCTCGGCGAACGGCCAGGGGTTCTCCAGCCACGCCGCGATGCTCGGCAACGCCAGGCGTGAGCCCGGCACCAGGGCAGTCATCCGTTCCTCCTTCCGTGCGACATCCGGTGTCGCAGGACAAGGAGACCTCGGTTCGGTGGCCGCGCGACGCGGCCGGATTGCCCGAACCGGGAGGACCTTCGTCACCAAGCTGGAACGCTTGCCGACAGCTACACAGGCTGGCTAGTTACCAAGCCCCGTAGGCAGCAACCGGCCGCCAGCCGTTCGTCCATGAACATGGCTTCTAACCAGTCGTTTGATCACGTGGCATATTCCATGGGCCCAGCCATACAGTTTCATCAGTATCGGGATCATACCCCTCAAACACACGGCGATCACTGATGTCCGCATCACGCTCGTCATACTTCGCAATACCCAACAGGAGCGGCGAGGCCAAGAACCGCAACTTTGACTTTCGCTTGGTCGTCGGCGGTTCAGATGGCGTCATCCGCCTCTTGATCAAACAAAGTCCAGCAAGCCGCACCGCACCTGCGCCAAAGTCAGTAAAGGCGGAATTTGTCGTTATCAGGCTCGGATCCAATTGCATGATCACCCGCACACCGCTACGTTCGAAATATGCAATCGGATCGATATCCAAATTACCTGTCAGAGTTCGGCTTTCATTCGGCATTGCACCGTGCAACGTACGGATCTGTCGATCAAAAACAAGCAGGTCACCCGGATTGAGAGTACGAAGGTCGAAATCCAGAGTAAGACGTCGAGTCTCAAGTTGAACCTGACTCATCGCTTCGAGCACTGCAGCAAGCCACTGATTCATCCCGACGATCCCTGCCGGCGGACCCCCACTCGGCAAGGAGACATTCTGCCCGTGGAACAAAGCCAACTGGGCCAGTCTGACCGGATTCGCATAGTTGAGCGACATCAACTTCGGCAGATGTTGACGCAGTCCGACAGCATGCGTCCGCAACGCTTCGTCACGCATCGCCTGAAGTTGTTGCATAGTCTTCACAGTCACCCCCTCCCTCAGCTCTCGACCATGCCGCCCACATAGCAAGACGACGTTACTCTCCGCATTTACTTTTTCCTCAGCTGCGGGAACTGTCCGTTGATCGAGGGAATCACGGTCAGCCTGGATGACCGAACCAAGGAAGCGTTCGTCACCCACTCTATTGCTCATCAATGGATTGCGACACCCAGCGAAGGCGCAGACATTGCCGAAACGCGCACTAAGGAGACCCACCGAGTCCTCAGCAGCCAGCGGCTCACCCTCAGGAATTCCTCCAGCTTGAGTATTGCGATTACCGCGCCTAGCCTGATTCTCAGCATGAGCACCTCGATAAAGACGCAGAATTTTAGAACGTTCTTCCAGCGATAACGGAGCACCACGCCCCTTCGCAAGATCGGATAACACGCTGACAAGCACTTCCACAACACGCCGATCAGCCGGAACACTTTTGCCTCGAAACCAGTCACTAAGTGATGATCGATTCATCTTCGCCCGCAGCGGCTTGGCATCTCCGGCGCGGTCGACGATCGCCTGAGCGGTCGGGTTGCCAGCACGCATGCGCAACTCCGTGAGCGCGGCCTTGAACTGCTGCCCCGCCCCCACCTCGCTCACAGAGCGAGTCCAATCAGGTGCGGAACGTTCCGAAATCCGGTCCGGACCCGGTCCGGAATTCCGGGCACCCCTCGTGACCTGCACATCTGTACACCGTAGCGCGAGGAGACCTCGCCGGACACGGCTAAGAAGGGGCACAACTGAGGGCGACAGATCTGCTCTCTGGTTTGGAGACCAACATGACGAACCTGCCGCAGCTCCTTCACGACGGCGCCCTCGCAGCCGCTGCTGTGCCGCTTACCTACGCTGCGTCGGTTGCAGCCGCCGCGATGACAGCACTTTTGGCGCGCACGGCGGCCCGCCGGAAGTCAGCTCGCGAAGTTCTGGCGCTTCTTCTTCGTCGGCGGCAGTAGGCGCCCTCTCCGGGCGCCTGACCGGGAATCGACGCAATCACTGGTCAGGCGACCGGCGCCGACCATTCGATCCTGACCCCGCCCTCGGGGCCGTTGTCCAGCGAGAACGTGCCGCCAGAAGCCTCCGCGCGATCGCGCAGGTTCCCCAGCCCGCTCGGCGAGATCCCTTCCGCGAGCCCCTTGCCGTCGTCGACCACGACAACGCGGATCGCCTCGTCCCGCACCGCGATCGACACCGACACCGCCGACGCGTTCGCGTGCCGCACGGCGTTGCTGACCGCCTCCCGCACCACCGCTTCGACGTGCTCGGCCAGCTGGGTCGGGACCGTGTCGATCGGGCCGGACATGCTGACAGTCGGCTGTAGCGGTGCGTCGTCGGTCAGCTCGGCGATCGCGTCATGCAGGCGGTGCCGCAGCCGCATCCCTGTCTCGCCCGCCGCGCCGCCGTGGAGGTCGAAGATCGCCGTGCGGATCTCCTGGACGATCTCGTGCATCTGCTCGATGCTGTCCCCGAGCCGCTTCTGCAGCTCCGGCGACTTCGTCCGCCGCTGGGTGCTCTGCATCGACAGCCCGACCGCGAACAGCCGCTGGATGACGTGGTCGTGCAGGTCACGGGCGATGCGGTCGCGGTCGCCGAGCACGTCCAGCTCGCGTGCCGCCCGCTGTTGCGCCGCCAGCTGCAGGGCCAGTGCCGCCTGGTCGGCGAAGGACGCCACCACCGAGAGCTGGGCCGCTTCGAACCCGGAGGAACCGGCCTCGCGCGCCGCGATGAGCACGCCCGTCGTCCGGTCGCCCGCCCGCAGCGGCACCACCATCGCCGGCCCGAACCGGTGCTCGCGCAGCGCGAGCTCGGGCACGCTGCGCGGCGTCCGGTCCCGGTACACCGAGCCCGGCACGCTCTCCTCGATGTCGATGCGCGTCCCCGACAGCTCGGCCGCCCGCGTACCCGCGCACACCGTGACCGTCAGGTCGTCGACGTCGTCACCCCAGTCCTCGTCGACGTCGAGACGCCCGGAATTCGGCAGGGCGAGCATCGTGACGTCGGAGCCGGTCAGCTCCAGCGCGCGGCTGGCGATGAGGTTGAGCGCCTCCGCCGGGTCGGTGCCGCCGAGCAGCTCCGTCGTCACCTCGCTGGTCGCGGCCAGCCACTGCTGCCGGACCCGCGCCTGCTCGTAGAGGTGCGCGTTCTCAATCGCGATCCCGGCCGCAGCGGCCAAGGCCTGGACGACGACCTCGTCGTCGTCGGTGAACGGCTCCCCGTTCTTCTTTTCCGTCAGGTACAGCCGGCCGAACACCTCGTCGCGCACGCGCACCGGCACGCCGAGGAAGGTGTGCATCGGCGGGTGGTGGGCGGGGAAGCCGACCGAGGCCGGGTGCGCGGAGATCTCCTCCAGCCGCAGCGGCTTCGCCTCCTCGATCACCACGCCCAGCACGCCGTGTCCTTCGGGCAGGTCACCGATGAGCCGGCGGGTCTCGTCGTCGATGCCGATGTAGAGGAATTCGGACAGGCTGCCGTCTTCGGCGAGCACGCCTAGCGCGCCGTACTTGGCCTCGCCCAGTTCGATCGCCGCCTGCACGATCCGGGTCAGCGTCGTGTCCAGCTCGAGCCCGGAGGCGACGGCCAGCACGGCGTCGAGCAGGCCGTCCATCTTGTCGCGGGTGCCGATCAGCAGCTCGATCCGGTCCTGCAGGTCGCGCAGCAGCTCGCGCAGCCGCAGGCCGGACAGCGTGCCCGCCATCCGCCGTGGCCCCTGCCCGGCTTCGCTCACCACGGCCTCCGCATCATCGGTGACTTTGTCCCCTTTCCGCGGCACTGCGGTGCGAGAGACCGTCGAACCAAGCTTTCGGATCACCAGTGTGCCGCCTCGCGGCACGAGGGGAAACCATGACACTACCCATCACTTCGATCGGCTTGCTGGACTCCGATCAGGTGAAGTCCGTCATCGGCGCTGCGGTGCTGGCGCCGTCGACGCACAATACGCAGCCATGGCGCTACCGCTGCACGCGCGCGGGCCTGGAGCTGCACGCCGATCCGGACCGCGCCCTGCCGGTGGCCGACGCCGACCGGCGCGAACTGCTGCTGTCCTGCGGGGCCGCGCTGTTCAACGTGCGCGCCGCCATCCACGCACTGGGCGCCCACCCCGCGACGACGCTGTTCCCCCGGCGTGACGACCCGACTTTGCTGGCCGTGGTCCGGCCGTTCTCGGCACGGAAACCCGACCGGCGGATGGTCGAGCTGGCGGACGCGATCCCCCGCCGTCACACGAACCGGACGCCGTTCGAGACGGACGCGATCCCCGCGTCCGTGGTCGCCGAGCTGCGCCACGCCGCCGAGGTCGAGCAGGCGTGGCTGCCGCGGCTGACCGGGAACCAGCTGGAAGGCCTGCGCGAACTGGTCCACAAGGGCCACCACGCCCAGTTCACGGACCCGGCGTTCCTGGCCGAGTGGCGGCAGTGGACCGGGCGTGACCGGGACAGCCGCGACGGGGTCCCCGAGTACGCGGCCGGGTCGATGCCCTCGAACAACGGCGGCTGGGTGCTACGCGACTTCGGCACCCGGGACCGCGGCCGGCGCGACGACTCCGAGCCGCTGGTCGTGGTCATCGGCTCGTTCGACGACACCCGCGTCGACCGGCTCCGGGCGGGTCAGGCGATGCAGCGGGTCCTGCTGACGGCGACGGTGGCCGGGCTCGATGCGTCGTTCATCTCCCAGCCGGTCGAGGTCTCGGCGGTCCGGGCCGAACTGCGCCAGCTGCTCGGCGGCGGCCTGTGGCCCCAGATCGTGCTGCGCCTGGGCCGCGGCGCGCCCGTGCCGTGGACACCGCGGCGGTCGCTGGCGGACGTCCTGATGGAGCCCACCGCATTGAGCACCTGACCGTCAGGCGGTCAGGACCACGACCTTGCCGTGCACGGCACCTTCGGCAGCCCGGGCGTGCAGCGCGGCCAGGTCGGCCAGCGGCACCCGCTCGGCGACATCGATCCGCAGCTCGCCCCGGTCGACCTGGGCGACCAGCTCGGCCAGCTGACCGGCGTCGCTGCGGACGAACAGGTCGATGCCGCGGACACCGCGTTCTTCGTCGCCGGGTGCGGGCATCCAGACCGTCGTGTTCACCAGGACATCGCCGGGGCGGATCACCGTCACCAGCGCCGCCAGCTGCTCGGGGGTGACCGGGGCCAGGTTGAGGACGACGTCGACCGGCTCGGTCACCGCCGCGGGCACATCGGTGCTCGTGTGGTCGATGACCTCGTCGGCAGCCGTGACGCTGCTGCGCGGCCCGGCGACCGCGATGACGTGCGCGCCCGCGTTGTGCGCCAGCTGCACCGCATACCCACCAACCGCTCCCCCGGCCCCGTTGATCAGCACCCGCTGCCCGGCCGTCAGCTTGCCGTGGTCGAACAGCCCCTGGCGAGCGGTCAGCCCGACCACCGGTAGCGCGGCGGCATCGGCCAACGGGACGCTCTTCGGCGCCGCGGTCAGCACTTCGGCCGGAGCCAGCACGTAGTCGGCAGCAGCGCCGGGCTTGTCCATCGGCAGGAAACCGACGACCGGGTCACCGACCTCGAAGCCGGTCACACCCTCGCCGAGCGCGTCCACCGCGCCGGCGACGTCGAGACCCGGGGTGTGCGGCAACTCCACCGGGATCGGCCCCTGCATGAATCCGCCGCGGATGTTGCCGTCGACGGAGTTGAACGACGTTCCGGCCACCCGGACCCGGACCTGCCCGGCACCCGGCGCCGGAAGCTCCGCGTCTTCGTGACGCAGGACGCTCGGGTCGCCGTACTCGTGGAAACGCACTGCCTTCATCGGAAACTCCTTCAGGTTCTTTGCTTCGAGTTCGAAGCAACTGACGACGACAGTACAACTGCTTCGAACTCGAAGCAAGTGAGGTCGGTCACGCTCTCTTCGAATTCGAAGCAGTAGACTGGGCGCATGTCGCCGTCGCTCGATCCCGTGCAGCTGGGTGCCTACTTCGACCTGATCGAGGTGACCAGCCTGCTGCGCCACGCCGTAGAGCAGCAGCTGAAGGAAGCGGGGGACATCAGCTACGTGCAGTTCCAGCTCCTGGCCCGGCTCGGCGACTCCCCGACCGGCAGCCACCGCATGACCGACCTCGCCGACGGCGTCGTCTACAGCCGCAGCGGCCTGACCTACCAGGCGGGGCTGCTCGAAAAGGCCGGCCTGGTCGAGCGGACAACTTCCCCGGACGACGAACGCAGTGTCACGGTCACCATCACCGACGCCGGACGCGCACTGCTCGCGAAGGTGCTGCCGGGGCACGTCGAGGTCGTCAGCGGCCTGCTGTTCGAGCCGCTCTCGCGCGACGACGTGAAAGCCCTCGCCGGCCTCCTGGCCCCGGTGCGCGAACACATGCGCGCGACACCGCCGCGCTCGGCCGCGCCTCGCCGCCGCAAAGGCTGAGGCGCGTCAGGGCGAGCCGCTCAGCCGCCCTGGTTGCGCAGTTCGGTGGCGAGCACCGCGGCCTGCGTCCGCCGTTCCATGCCCAGCTTGGTCAGCAGCCGCGAGACGTAGTTCTTGACCGTCTTCTCGGCCAGGAACATCCGCTCGGAGATCTGCCGGTTGGTCAGCCCCTCGCCGATCAGCTCCAGCAGCTTCCGTTCCTGGTCGGAAAGGTCGGCCAGCGGCCCCTTCTTCGCCTGGCTGTCGCGCAGTTTCGCCATCAGCGCCGCGGCGGCGTGGGCGTCGAGCAGGGACTTGCCCGCGCCGACGTCCTGCACCGCCGAGACCAGGTCCATGCCCTTGATGTCCTTGATCACGAACCCGCTCGCCCCGGCCATCACCGCGTCGAGCATGGCCTGCTCGTCGGTGTAGCTGGTCAGCATCAGGCACTTCAGCTCGGGCAGCTTGGACCGCAGCTCGCGGGCCAGCTCGATGCCGTTGCCGTCCGGCAGGCGGACGTCCAGCACGGCCACGTCCGGGTTCAGCGCCGGGATGCGGGCCAGCGCCTGCGAGACGCTGCCGGCCTGGCCGACCACGGTGAGGTTCTCGTCCTCGTCCAGCAGGTCGGCAACGCCACGGCGGACGACCTCGTGGTCGTCGACCAGGAACACACGAAGCATGAAGAGCCTCCCAAAGACGGGTCGGACAGCATCAGCGTACGACCACAGGACCCTCGGCGGCAGGGACCCGGGACCGTCCGGGAAGTGACCAAGGACCCTAAGGCCGGACGCCGTCGGCACCGGATGCTCGCCGGGTAACCCGCGAACGAGCAGGAGATACCGGATGAGCGCCCTGGACCTCGCCCGATGGCAGTTCGGGATCACCACCGTCTACCACTTCATCTTCGTCCCGCTGACCATCGGGCTGTCCTTCCTGGTCGCCGGGATGCAGACGGCCTGGGTGCGCACGGGCAACGACAAGTACCGCCGGATGACGAAGTTCTGGGGGAAGCTGTTCCTCATCAACTTCGCCATGGGCGTGGCGACCGGCATCGTGCAGGAGTTCCAGTTCGGGATGAACTGGTCGGACTACAGCACCTTCGTCGGCGACATCTTCGGCGCGCCGCTGGCCATCGAGGGCCTGCTCGCGTTCTTCCTCGAATCGACGTTCCTCGGCCTGTGGATCTTCGGCTGGGACAAGCTGCCGAAGAAGCTGCACCTGGCCACCATCTGGCTCGCCGCGATCGGCACGCTGCTTTCGGCGTACTTCATCCTCGCCGCCAACTCCTGGATGCAGCACCCGGTCGGCTACGCGGTCAACCCCGCCACCGGCCGTGCGGAGCTCAAGGACTTCGGCGCCGTGCTCACGAACTCGACCGCCATCGGCGCCTTCGCGCACACCATCACCGCGTGCTTCCTCACCGCGGGGATGTTCGTCGTGGGGATCAGCGCGTGGCAGCTCCGCCGACAAAAGAACGCCGACGTGTTCCGGCCGTCGATGAAGCTCGCCCTGGTCACCGTGCTGATCGCCAGCCTCGGCGTCATCGTCACCGGTGACCTGCAGGCCCGGCTGATGACACAGCAGCAGCCGATGAAGATGGCCGCCGCCGAAGCGCTCTACGACACCGTCGCGCCCGCGTCGTTCTCACTGTTCACGATCGGCTCGCTCGACGGCTCGCAGGAGAAGTTCAGCATCCGCGTCCCCGGCGTGCTTTCCTTCATGGCCACCGGGAAGTTCGACGGGCAGGTCGAAGGCATCAACGACCTCCAAGCCGCCGAACAGCAGACCTACGGGCCCGGCGAGTACCGGCCGGACATCCCGGTCGCCTACTGGACGTTCCGCCTGATGATCGGCTTCGGCTTCCTCTGCCTGCTGATCTCCCTGGTGGGGCTCTGGCTGTTCCGCCGCGGCCGCACCCCGCGCGCCCGCTGGTTCTTCCCCGCCGCCGTCGCCGGGATCGCGCTGCCGTTCCTGGCCAACAGCGTCGGCTGGATCTTCACCGAGATGGGCCGCCAGCCCTGGTCGGTGTTCGGCGTGCTCAAGACCGCCGATTCGGTGTCGCCCACGGTTTCCGCGGGCAGCGTGCTGACCTCGCTGATCGTGTTCACCCTGCTCTACGGCGTGCTCGCGGTCGTGGACGGCGTCCTGATGGTCCGCTACGCCAAGGCCGGTCCCCCGCCGCCCGAAGCACCTCACGAGCCCGAGTCCGACGAGCCGCGCCCCGCGGCCTTCGCCTACTGAGCCGGAGACCCGTCATGGCCCTCACCGACATCTGGTTCCTGCTCATCGCGGTCCTCTGGACCGGCTACTTCGTCCTCGAAGGCTTCGACTTCGGCGTCGGCACGCTGCTGCGCGTCCTCGGCCACGACGACACCGACCGCCGCGTGCTGATCAACACGATCGGCCCGGTCTGGGACGGCAACGAGGTCTGGCTGCTCGTCGCCGGCGGCGCCACCTTCGCCGCCTTCCCGCTCTGGTATTCGAGCCTGTTCTCCGGCTTCTACCTGGCCCTGCTGCTCGTGCTGGTCGCGCTGATCCTGCGCGGGGTGGCGTTCGAGTTCCGCGGCAAGCTCGACAGCCCGCGCTGGCGGAACACCTGGGACTGGGTCATCGTCTTCGGCTCCGCCGCCCCCGCCCTGCTGTGGGGCGTGGCGTTCGGCAACATCGTCCACGGCGTCCCGCTCGACGCCCAGCACCACTTCACCGGCACGTTCTTCACCCTGCTCAACCCGTACGCCCTGCTCGGCGGCCTGGCCACGCTCAGCCTGTTCTCCTTCCACGGCGCGGTGTTCCTGACGCTGAAGACGACCGACGCCCTGCGCGACCGGGCCCGGACGCTCGCCCGCGCGCTCGGCGGCACGGCGATCGTCTTCGGCGGCGTCTTCCTCGCCTACACCGCGATCGAACACGGCGGCTGGGCGTGGCTGTCGTCGGCCCTCGCCGCGCTGCTCCTCGTCGCGGCGGTCCTGTTCGCCGCCGGTGAGCGCGACGGGTACGCCTTCGCGAGCACCGCCGCCGCGATCATCGCGGTCACCTTCACGCTGTTCTGGTCGCTCTACCCGAACGTCCTGCCCTCGACGACCGACCCGGCCTTCGGCTTGACCACGACCAACGCGTCGTCGACGCCGTACACGCTGCAGATCATGACCTGGGTCGCGGTCGTGTTCACCCCGATCGTGCTGGCCTACCAGGCCTGGACGTACTGGGTGTTCCGCAAGCGGATCAGCCGGGCGTCGATCCCGGCGGGCGGCGGCCTGCCCGCGGGCCGCCGGTGAAGCCCCTCGACCCGCGGCTGCTGCGCCACGCGAAGGCAGTCCGGCCGTTCGTCGTCGCCTGCGCCGCGCTGGGTGTGTTCACCGCGATGCTGGTGCTCGCCCAGGCGGAATTGCTGGCGAAGACGATCACGTGGGCCTTCCTCGACGGCTTCGGCGCCCGGAGCCTGGCGCTGCCGCTCGGCCTGCTGACCCTGGTGGTCCTGGCGAGGGCCGGGATTTCCTGGCTGGCCGAGACGACCGCGCACCGCGCCGCCGCCCGAGCGTTGTCCCAGCTGCGCGAGACGGTCATCGCGGCCGCGCTGCGGATCGGGCCCCGGCGGGCGGACCGCTCCCCCGCCGAGGTCGCCGCCCTGGCCACCCACGGCGTCGACCGCCTGGAAGGGTACTTCTCGCGGTACCTGCCGCAGCTGCTGATCGCGGCGGTCGTCCCGCTGGTCGTCGGGGTGCGGATCCTGGCCGCCGACTGGGTCGCCGCGGTGATCGTCGGCCTGACGGTGCCGCTCATCCCGGTGTTCATGATCCTCATCGGCCTCTACACCCAGCGCGACGTCCGGCGGCAGTGGAAGACCCTGTCCGTGCTGGGGAACCACTTCCTCGACCTCGTCGCCGGACTCGCCGAGCTGACCGCGTTCGGCCGGGCGCGGGCGCAGATCCGGTCGCTGCGGGAAATCACCGGGCAGTACCGCGCGCACACGATGCGGACGCTGCGCGTCGCCTTCCTCTCCGCGCTGGCCCTGGAACTGCTGGCGACGCTGTCGGTGGCGGTCGTCGCCGTGTCGATCGGCCTGCGGCTGCTGGCCGGCGAACTCGACCTGCAGACCGCGCTCACCGTGCTGATCCTCGCTCCGGAGGTCTACCTGCCGCTGCGCGCGGTCGGCGCGCGGTTCCACGACAGCGCCGAAGGTCTCGCCGCGGCCGAGGAGATCATCGCGCTCGCCGACACGCCCAGTGGCGACCACGGCACGGGTGTGGTCCCCGACTTGGAGCGAGTCGCCTTGCGCTGCGAAGACGTCACGGTCGACGGCCGGTCCGGACCGATCCTGGACGGCTTCAGCCTGCGCCTGCCACCCGGCGAGGTGGTCGGAGTGACAGGGCCGAGCGGGGCGGGGAAGTCGACGTTGATCGACCTGCTCCTCGGCTGGCGACGACCCGACGGCGGCCGGATCCTCGTCGGCGACACCGACCTCGCCGACATCGGCCGCGCGACCTGGCACCGGCACCTGGCCTGGGTGCCGCAGCAGCCGCACCTGGTTGCCGGGACCGTGGCCGACAACATCCGCCTCGGCTCCCCCGACGCAACCGACGACGCCGTGCTCGCCGCCGCCGACACCGCGGCGCTCGACGTCCCGCTTTCCACAGTGGTCGGTGAGCTGGGCGCCGGGCTGTCGACCGGGCAACGCCGGCGCGTCGCACTGGCCCGTGCGGTGCTGCTCGACCGGCCGCTGATCCTGCTGGACGAGCCCACCGAGGGCGTCGACGCGGAGACCGAGGCCGCCATCCTGGAGCGGCTGCCCAAGGTCCTGTCCGGGCGGACCTCGGTGATCGTCAGCCACCACCCGGCGGTACTGGCCCGCTGCGACCGGGTGATCTCGCTCGGCGAGCCGGCCGTCCTTCCTGCTGTCCCGGACGCCGTTGCGCCGCGGCCGATTTCGCGACCGGCTGCGCCTCCGATCTCTTCTTCGTCCACAGTGGATGTTTCCCGGTGGCGGCCGCTGCGGGAGGCGATCCGGCCCCACCGGATGCGGCTGGTCCTTGCCTGTTTGGCCGCGACGGCCGCCCTGGGCTCCGGAGTCGCCCTCACGGCGACGTCGTCGTGGCTGATCGCGAGCGCAGCCCTGCACCCACCGGTGCTGAGCTTGATGGTGGCGATCGTCGCAGTCCGGACGTTCGGCCTGGCCAAGGGCATCTTCCGCTACACCGAGCGGCTGCTGTCCCACGACGTCGCCTTGCGTGCCCTGGCGGAGCTGCGGGTCCGGGTGTGGGCACAGCTGGTCCGGATCGGCCCGGCGGGCACCGCCCGGCTCCGGCGCGGCGACCTGCTGCACCGGCTGGTGTCCGATGTGGACAGCCAGCAGGACGTTCTGGTCCGCGGCCTGGTCCCGGGGGTGTCGACGTTCCTGGTGCTGACGGCCACCGCGGTCACCCTCGGCGTGATCCTGCCGGGCGCACTTCTCGCGGCGGCTCTCGGTCTGGCTGTCGCAGGCGTGTTGGCCCCACTTGTCGCGGCGCTGGCGGCTCGGCGGGCACAGCGCGAAACGGCCCGGCTGCGGGCGGACCTGACCGCGGGAACGGTGGAGCTCCTGCAGGCGTCGGCCGACCTGATCACCCACGACGCGGCAACCCGGCGGCATTCGCGACTGCGCGAACTCGACGCCGTCCTGACGGCCTTCCAACGCCGGTCCGCGGTGTGGCGCGGCCTGGGCGGCGGCATCGCCACGCTCGGCGTCGGGCTGACGTCGGTGTCGTGCCTGGTGCTAGGCATCCTGGCCGGGGTTCCGGGTCCCGCGCTGGCGGTGCTGGCGCTGATCCCGCTGGCGACGGCCGAGCTGGTGGCCGGCCTGCCGGAGGCGGCCCAGCGGCTGCTCGGCGCGTCGGGTTCTGCCCGCCGTCTCGCCGAGCTGGACGTTCTTCCCGCGCCTTGCGGCCCGGCCACCGCACTCGCCCCGGAGGCCACGCGATTGGCGGCCGAGCACCTGTCGGTCCGCTGGCCGGATACCTCGGTCGACGCGGTCCAGGACGTGGACCTCCACCTCGGCCACGGCCGCCGGCTCGCGTTGACAGGCCGATCGGGCGCGGGCAAGAGCACGGTGATCGCGGCACTGATGCGCTACCTCGACCCCTCGGCGGGCCGCATCCTGCTGGACGAGACGAACACGCTGACCTGCGACGGCGACTCGGTCCGCGAGCGCATCGCCTGGTGCGGCCCGGACACGCACCTGTTCGACAGCACGCTGCGCGAAAACCTCCGCCTGGCCCGCCCTTCGGCCACCGACACCGAGCTGCGGACCGCTCTCGGGCAGGCTCAGCTTTCGCCGTGGCTCTCGGGCCTGCCGGACGGCCTCGACACCGCACTAGGAACACACGGAACCCCGGTGTCCGGCGGCGAGCGGCAGCGCCTCGGCGTGGCAAGGGCGTTGCTGTCGGACCGTCCGATCCTGCTGCTGGACGAGCCGACGGCCCACCTGGACGCGCCGACGGCGTCGGCGCTGGCGGCCGACGTACTGAAGGCGACCGAGAGCCGGTCAGCTTTGGTGGTGACGCACCGGCCGGCGGAGTTCACGTCGCTACCGACGATCGTCCTCGCAGTCCCAGGCGGATCGTCGCCGTCCGGATCGCGACCGATGTGAAGGGACAGTCAGTCATGACTCATCTCGTAACCCGGCTTCGCCGTCGATGAAGGATTCCCAGGGCATCTCGTTCACGTGCTCGTCGAGCCAACGGCCCGATTCCAGCCCCACCGCTTCGAGCAGCGCTCGTGTGGCCTTGGCTTTCTCGTCGTTCGCCGACCAACGCCAATAGGCCGTGTGCGCCAACGGTGTCCGCCGGCGGATCCAGCGTGACGTGGTCACCGGGAGATCCTTGATCCCGCAGCCCAGAACCGGTGCCAGGGGACCACCGATCGGGTCTCCGAAGACCAGCCATCGCGCCGGGAAGTACAAGTTCGTCCAGCGCACCAACGCGAACGGCGCTCCATGCGTCGGCATTTTGATCGACCTTATGTGTCCGTCCACAAGGAACTTCTCGTTCACAGTGAGCTCGTCAGCGTCGCATCGTGGCGGGCAGACCGGCAACTCGAACTGAGCAACCCGGGTCTGCAGTTCTTCCGGCGACCGAGCCAGCAACGTCTCCGCGTAGGTCAGCGGGCTGCCCAAAGTCACCAGATCCGTGATCAGCCACGGCTGGCCCATTCGCCGGTAATCCCGCCACAAGTCTCGTTGCGCCTTGCGGTAACCATCCAAGTCGTCCTGTGTGACGATCGGCTTGCCGAGCCGCTCGAGGAAACCGGGCAAAGCGGTTTGCCGGACGACCAGCGGCCGGCCGTGGGACCGGTGCACCTCGAGCCAGTACCGGCAGATCAGGTCGTAGCCTATGACACTGCCCAGGGAATGCCCCACAACGACGATACGATCGAATTTTCCTTCCTTGTGCAGTCTGCGCAACAGGGACATCCCGCTCTCGCGAATCGACTGGCGGACGGCGATGTTGTCCGGCGCGTCATCGAAGTACCGGGCGGCGTCCCCCAGAGTGGAGATGATCACCGTGTTCGCCGCGGCGCCGACGACCGACAACAGGAGGCTGACCCACCCGATCTTCGCCAGGGCCGCCACGCCGGACACCAGGTGGTTCACCCCGTCCACGCCCACAGCGGCAGCCAGCGCCACAACAGCGATCACCAAGGCGAGGAGCACGCCGTAGGAAAGGTAGAACACCGGACGCAGCCGCCGGCTGACAAGGGCCGGACGGCGAAGCATCAACGAGCGAAGCCAGGCCGTGATCTGCTTCAGTTTCGTCCCGGGTACTTTGTCCGCCCAGTAGAGTTCGAAGATGTCGGTGCGAGGCCGGAAGTGCGTACGTCGCAGCTGATGCCGCCGCAGCTCGTAGGAACGGGAAACCCGATCCGGTTTGCTCCACATTTCGCTGGGGCCGGCCAGCGCGGCCGTGAACCGCCTGAGGGTCGCCATTGGCCGCTGGTTCCCGATCCCGTGGATGACCACCACGGCCTGTCTGGCGTTACGCCTCTTCCTCACCTCGTCGATCAGGTACTGCGCCCCGGTCAAGACAGCCGACCACCCCTCAGCTGCAGCTGCAGCGCCACCTCGAACGGTCACGACCAGTTCGCTGCGTTTCCCAGCGGCAACGATTTCCAATGAAGCCCGCTCACCTCCGGGAAAAATCACGTGGAAGACGGCACCCAGTCCGACCTCTGCGATCTGACCTGGCATGCTCCCTCTACGAGGAAAGGTCGCACCGACCTCCATCCCCGGATGCGACGGGTCGGCGAGCCACCGCCGCATTCCCACCCGACTGCTCAGCACCTGCCACGCCGCTTCCGCCGGGACGGCGAACCCGCGGCGCACGACGCATGAAACCTCTTCCGTCACGATGCGGCCCTCCATCCGCGCTCACCGATGCGAAACGGGAGCAAGAAAGGATACCATCTACCTATGAGCGACGCGGAAATCCGGATGAATCTGGCTACCTTGGTCGTCGATGCACTGGAACTGGGCACCGGCAAGAATGAGCGGGACGTTATTGACGACCTGTTCGCGGCATTCGGGCTGGAATTCGCAACCCTGGACAAAAGCTTCCCCCGGCAAACGCCCAGACGCGCCTCAGCTCTCCGGACGGCTGCCGCGGAGCAGCTCGCCGGCGCCGCACCCACAGCGGGTGCTCTGCTCAACGAAGTCGTGCGCTGCGGCGGCCGCTTCGTGGCCATGGTCGATGAGATCTACCGCTACCTGGCCGCGTATTCCGCAACCACAACGGGAACAAGCGATACGTTCCACCTGCAGCGAGGCGATGTGGACGAGGAGCAACTGGTCATCAGTCCGGAATTCATCGAGCAGGTGCGAAGCCTTGAGCAGCGTCTCACGACACTCGAGATCGGGCTGATCGACCACGACGCGCTCCAGCGGTTCACTGTAGCCGACAACGGTGCCTTCTACGGAAGTTGGCCGATCCGGTCCAACGACGGAATCCGGCTCCTGGACGGCTTGCTCGCCCTTGCCTGGATTCGTCCCGAGATCGATTCCCGCGCGACCGGGACGACCGTCCAGGTGTACGTTCACGCTCCCGTCGGCTGGGAGGTCGCGGCCCGTGCCGCGGCCGAGGCCGCGGCGGCCGGCGAACGGCTGGTCTCGACCGCTCAATGGCTTATCCGAGCATACACGGCCCACATCGACGCCCTGCCGATGGAGCCCATCGAGCTCACCGGTGAGTTGTTCACCATCACCGACCACTATGATTGGCTTCCCAGACGGGTGCAATCGGAGGTCGAGCGATACCGGAGCGCGCGGGTGATCACCACCGGAGCAGAGCCGACATCAGTCTCGAACATCAAACGTCGCATGGATCTCGGCCTCGACCACGACCTGCGGCCGGTCGCTGTCGAGGCAGTGGACAGCTACGGAACGGCCATGGGACACCTGGCGGGCTTCGTCGCCGAATGGCGCAGTGGCCGGTGGCGGCCACAATCCCGCCGTGAGCTCGAGCGTGAGCTCCTCGACGATCCGGCCGCCCTCACGCTCTGGCTGAACACACTGGCCGACGCGAGCCGCGAAGCGGCCGACTGGCTGGCTTCCGAGGTCTTTCACCCGACCGGGTCCACCGATGCCACCGTACTCCTCGACTCCATCGAGGAGTTCCTGAACCTCCCGCTCTGGCGGCAGCGGGAACTGCTCTATGAAGTGTGGGTGCTCTGCACCACCATCGACGTCTGCGAGCAGGGCGGCTGGGTGCCGCGCCTGGTCCGCGCTCCAGGTTCGGACGGGGTGTGGGTGCTGTCCCGAGGGGCCACCGAGGAACCGGTCTGCCGGCTGGAACACGGGAAGGATCGGAGCCTGACGTTGGACGTGTGGCACGAGCCCCGGTGCCGAACCACGGACGGCGAGCTGACCCCGGACGTCACCGTGTCGACGCCACCGCCGTACCGTCGGGAACTGGTCGTCATAGAGGCAAAGGACCGCATCAAGATGCCCCGGGGCCGCCATCACGGGGACACCCGCTCCTCGACCGCGTGGGGGGTCGCCGATCGCTACGCGTCCAGCCTCCGGCCACATGTGACTTGGGTGGTCAACCACTGCGATTACCGTCAGAACAGCGATCCCGACGCCGAGTACGGCGGCAGCGTGTGGGCACAGGTCCGGCTCGCCGAGCAGTTCCGGCCCGGCAACGTGCCCGCGGCATTCGTGAACACTCTCCAGGTGGCGACCACTCCACCGGGCGTCACGACGCAGGAACCGGTCAACGGCCTCGTTCTGGTGGTCGACCGGACGGGGAGCATGAACGGCCGGCTGAGGCAGGCACGGAAATCCGTGCTGCTCGACGACGTGTTCGCGCCTGACTACCACGAATTCCGTATCATCGCCTACACCGATCACAACGATGGCGAACCTTTCCTCGTCCGCTCGCTGGGGCCGTTCCCGTCTCTCGCCGACGCCCTCGATGCAGCCGAAGGGTTGCCGTTGGGAGGCGGCGGCGACTTCGAAGAAGCCCTTGAAGACGCTCTGCAGCGTTGCCGTGAACTCGTCACCGACGTCGGCCCCCGGACGATCCTCGTCCTCACGGACGCCCCGGCGCACGACACCCGGAGCTGTCCCTATCGGATCGACGCGCAGGAGGAGACGGAGGCGCTGCTCGACCTCGGTTGCCGTGTGCTCGTCGCCGACGACTGGCTGCGCCGGCCGGATCCGACGTGGACGGCCGTCGCGAAATCGCCGGGCTTCGCCCTGCTGCCGTTGACTTCTATCGTGTCACCGACCCGGACGAGCCCGGCTTGACCGAACCAGATTTCGCGGCGCCTCAGCCCTCCCAGGCCCAGTCGCGGATCTCGGGCAGATCCTCGCCGTGGGCCCGGATCCAGCGACTGTGGTGTCCCTGGGCCTCGGTCATCTTCTGCCGCAGCACGCCCGCCGTCGCGACGAGGCCCGGCACCCGGTCGATCACGTCGATCACCAGCTGGAACCGGTCCATGTGGTTGAGCACCAGCATGTCGAACGGCGTGGTCGTCGTGCCGTGTTCGGTGTAGCCGCGCACGTGCATCCCCGCGTGGTTCGTGCGCCGGTAAGCCAGGCGGTGGATCAGCCACGGGTAGCCGTGGTAAGCGAAGATCACCGGGCGGTCCGGCGTGAACAACGCGTCGAACTCCCGATCCGAGAGCCCGTGCGGGTGCTCGACCTCCGGCTGCAGGCGCATCAGGTCCACGACGTTCACCACGCGCACCGCCAGGTCCGGCAACTCCGAACGCAGAATCTTCGCCGCGGCCAGGATTTCCAAGGTCGGGGCGTCACCCGCGCAGGCGAGGACGACGTCCGGCTCCCGGTCGGTGTGGCTGCTCGCCCACTCCCAGATGCTCACCCCACGCTGGCAGTGCAGCGCGGCCTGCTCGGCGTCCAGCCAGTTCGGCGTGTCGTTCTTGCCCGCCACCACCACGTTCACGTAATCGCGAGAACGCAGGCAGTGCGCCGCGACCTCCAGCAGCGTGTTCGTGTCCGGCGGGAAGTACACCCGCACGACTTCGGAGCTCTTGTTCGCGACGTGGTCGACGAACCCGGGGTCCTGGTGGGAGAACCCGTTGTGGTCCTGCCGCCACACGTGCGAGGTGAGCAGGTAGTTCAGCGACGCGATCGGGCGCCGCCACGGGATCTGCCGGTGCACCCGCAGCCACTTGATGTGCTGGTTGACCATCGAGTCGACAATGTGCACGAACGCCTCGTAGCACGAAAAGAGCCCGTGCCGGCCCGACAGCAGGTAGCCCTCGAGCCAGCCCTGGCACAGGTGCTCCGACAGCACCTCGAGCACGCGCCCGTCGCGCGCCAGGTGCTCGTCGACCGGTTCGATCGCCGCCTGCCATTCCTTGGCGGTGACGTCGTAAACCGCGTCGAGCCGGTTGGACGCCGTCTCGTCCGGCCCGAACAGGCGGAAGTTCGCCCGGTCGGCATTGAGCGCGAAGACGTCCCGCAGGAACCGGCCCAGTACCCGGGTCGGCTCGGCGGCCGTCGCGCCCGGCGTGCCGACGGCGACGGCGTGGGCCGCGGTGTCCGGCAGCGTCAGGGGCCGCAGCAGCACACCGCCGTTAGCGTTCGGGTTCGCGCCCATCCGCCGCTCCCCCACCGGGAGCAGCGCCGTGACTTCCGCGACCGGACGGCCGCGGGAGTCGAACAGCTCCTCCGGATGGTACGAGCGCAGCCACTCCTCCAGCTGCTTCAGGTGATCGGGGTTGTGCCGGACTTCGGCGAGCGGGACCTGGTGGGACCGCCAGGTTCCCTCCACCGGCTTACCGTCCACAACGGACGGTCCGGTCCAGCCCTTGGGGCTGCGCAGCACGATCATCGGGCGCCTGCCGAGATCGGCGATCGCCGAGTCGAGGGCCGCGGCCATCGCCTGGTGCATCGTCTCCGGGTCGCTGCCTTCGACGTAGATGGGCGCGTACCCGTAGCCGCGCAGCAGGGCGTCTAACTCGGCCGGACTGATGCGCGAAAGCAGCGTCGGATTAGCGATCTTGTAGCCGTTCAGATGCAGGATCGGCAGCACCGCGCCGTCACGGGCGGGGTCGAGGAACTTGTTGGCGTGCCAGGACGTGGCAAGGGGGCCGGTCTCGGCTTCGCCGTCCCCGACCACGCAGGCGACGAGCAGCCCCGGGTTGTCGAACGCGGCTCCGTAGGCGTGCGCGAGGGAATATCCCAGCTCGCCGCCTTCGTGGATCGAGCCCGGCACCTGCGGCGCCACGTGACTCGGCACACCGCCCGGGAAGGAGAACTGCCGGAACAGCTCGGCCATCCCGGCGGCGTCCCGCGTCACCTCCGGCCACGCGTCGGTGTAGCTGCCTTCGAGCCACGTGTTGGCCAGCAGGGCCGGGCCGCCGTGGCCCGGGCCGGTGACCAGCATCGCGTTCAGGTCGTGGGTGAGGATCGCGCGGTTGAGGTGGGCGTAGACGAAGTTGAGCCCGGGCGAAGTGCCCCAGTGCCCGAGCAGCCGCGGCTTGACGTGCTCGGGCCGCAGCCCCTCACGCAGCAGCGGGTTCGCCATCAGGTAGATCTGGCCGGCCGAGAGGTAGTTCGCGGCCCGCCAGAGGGCGTCCACCTGGGCGAGTTCGGTGCCGCCCAGCACCGCGGGGCGTGCTTCGACGGCGGTCATGCCTTCCGCTCCGGGCGGACCACGAGCACCGGGCACTGCGCGTGCTGGACCAGCGCCTGGCTCGTCGAGCCCAGGAGCATCCCGGTGAAGCCACCCCGGCCACGGCTGCCCACGACGACCAGCTGCGCTTCCGCGGAGATTTCGAGCAGCGCATGCCGGGGCCGGTCGCGCACGAGCACCCGCCGGACCTCGACGTCCGGGTACTTCTCCGGCCAGCCCGCGAGCCGCTCGGTCAGCAACCGATCTTCGCCTTCTTCCAGGCTTTCCGGCTGGGTCAGGATGCGGGCGGTGCCGCGCGTGTCCTCGTAGACGATGTCGTTCCAGGCGTGCACCGCGACCAGCGGGACGCCGCGCAGGGAGGCTTCCTCGAACGCGACGCCGATGGCTTGCTCGCTGTTCGGGCTGCCGTCGATGCCGACCGCCACCGGGCCGGCCTCCGGGACCGCCGTCGAGTCGTGGCGCCCGCGGATCACCGCCACCGGGCAGTGTGCGTGCGCGGCCACCGTCGCGGCGGTTCCGCCCACCAGGATGCCGGGGAATCCCCCGGTCCCGGTCCGCCCGACGACGAGCATCCTGGCGTGCCGGGACTCGTCGATCAGCATCGGCACCGGCGGGTCGTTGGGCAAATCAGTCACGATGACCAGGTCCTTGTCGACCGACGCGGCGAGGGCGCGGGCGTCGGCGATGGCCCGCTCGCCGTCCTTCTGGACCGCCTCGAACAGCGTCGCCGCGCCGATGCCGGTCATGCCGCCGCCGTAGTACAGGCCGGCGACCTGCAGGCCGTGCACGATCTTGAGCTGCAGGTGGCGCCGGGAGGCGAGTTCCGCCGCCCACGTGACGGCGGCGGTCGACCCCGCCGAGCCGTCGACGCCCACGGTGATCCTCGGGTCGTTGGCGGTCATCGTTTCTGCTCCTCACCCGCATAAGCGGTTTCCGCGGCGACGACCCCCGGGACGGCGAGCGCCAGCAACTGGGCGACGTGCCGGTCGGAGTCGTCGTCGAACTGGTCGGTGATGTGCACGAACCCGTCGTGGACGTCGACGTGCCAGCGGCCGCTGCCGCCGTAGATCTCCAGGCGGTGCTTGACGTCCCGGGCGATGTCGGCGTCATCCCGCGCGAGCACCCGCACGACGTCACCGCGGGTCACGATGCCGACGACGGCCGAGCCGTCGACGATCGGCACCGCCCGGATCCGGGCGTCGACCAGCGCCTGGCACAGGTCGGCGACGTCGGTGCCGGTGCTCATCGCGGTAACCGGAGTGGTCATCAGGTCGCCGACGGCCTTGCCGGTTTGGGGCGCCTCGTACGGTTCGCGAATGTAACGGGGGTCGGCCGGGATGCGGCCGCGGATCAGGTCGGCCTCGGTGACGATGCCGGCCAGCCGGTCGTCGTCGTCGACCACCGGCAGTGCGGTGAAACCGTGTGCCGCCAGCAGCTCGGCCGCCTCCTTGGCGGACGTCCACGGGTGCACGGTGATCACCGGCGCGGTCATCAAGTCGCGTGCTCGCATCGGGAATTCCTTTCCGGTCCCCATCAATCTAGGAAGACCGGTCCCCGCCCACCGCCGTCATCGGTCACCGGTCGCGAGGACTTACGTCCTTTCGCCCGGTCAGGTCCACAAAGGACCGAGGTCGATGCGCCGCCAGGCTGCGGGCAGCTCGTCCGCGCACCGCCCGGCCGTCTCCGCTTCGGCGGTCAGGATCGCGCCGAACCCGCCGTGGCGCGCCTGGAGGACGCGCAGGTGCGGGCGACCACGGCGTCCTGGAACTCGCCGAGCAGGTCCTGGAAGGCCCGCAGCGCCTTCACGTCGACGGGAAGGCCAGCCGCCCCGGCTTCGAGGGCGTACCGCAGCCGTTTGGCGGCCTTCCGGATGTCGTGGACGGCCCGTTCCCGGTCGGGCGCCGTGGCCAGAGCGGCAACCCGCCCGTCCACGTCTTCGGCCACCGCGCGGGCCAGCCGGGGCAGGACCTTCGCGGCCGGACGGCGGGCGGCTTTGGGCCACTCGTGGCGTGGTTGTTCCCTGAGCACCACCCGCCGAGGGTGATCGGGCCGTCCGGGGTGTCGAGGCACCACCGGCCGTCCCGGATCCCCAGCGTGAGGTGGTGCCGGAGCAGGCGCAGCGAGTCGGTGTCGAAGAACTCCGTCTCGTGCAGGCTCGTCACGGTGGCGCTCATGACGACCCCAGCCGGCGGCGGGCCAGCAGCGCGAGCCCGACCAGCACCACGAGGAGCGCCACGGTCACCCACTGGACCGGGGCACGCACCCCGATCACGCCGAACTGGATGGCCAGCCAGCCGGTGAGCACCGCGCCGGCGGCCAGGGCCGCGATCGGCGCCCGGAAGTCGATCCGCCAGGCGAACACCGACGCCGCGGCCAGCGACCCGCCGACGACGAGCACGAGCGCGACGCCCGGCAGCGCCCAGCTGGTCAGGCCGAGGGGTGCCAGCCATTCGACCGGCATGGTGAATCCCGGAGCTCCGGCGATCAGGGCGATCCCGCCGTAGACCGCGCTCGCGGCGAGCAGGGTCTCGAACGTCGCCAGCAGGCGCATCGTGGCGCGGGTCCGGGCCGTGGTCATCGCGGGCTCCCGACCGGCCGCACCACCGCCACCGGGCACGGCGAGTGCGCGATCAGCGCCTGGCTCGTCGAGCCGAGCAGCATGCCGGTGAACCCGCCGCGCCCACGGCTGCCGACCACGATGAGCTGCGCCTCCTCACCGCGCTCCAACAGTGTGCGCACCGGTCGCCCGCGGACGACCTCCAGCTCGATCGCCAGCTCCGGGTACTTGCGCTGCCAACCCGCGACCTGCTCGGCCAGCTTGCCGCGCTCGGCGGCGACGATTTCGGCCGGGTCTTCCTGCAGCGGGTGCGGGCGCAGCATGCCGTCGGCGAGGACGTCGCTCCACGTGTGCACCACGACCAGCGCCGTGCCACGAAGCCTCGCCTCATCGCAGGCGAACGCGATGGCGGCCTCGCTGTCGGGCGAGCCGTCGGACCCGACGACCACCGGCCCGGTGCTCGGCGGCGGATCGTGCGGAGTCCGGCCGCGGACGACGACGATCGGGCAGTGCGTGTGCGCGGCCACCGCGACGGCGGTCGAGCCGACGAGCAGCCCGGTGAACCCGCCCAGCCCGCGGGAGCCGAGCACGATCAGCTCGGCGTGCTGAGACTCCTGGACCAGCGCGGTGACCGGGCTCCACTCCCGGGCCGCGGTGCCGACTTCCAGGCCGGGGTGCTCGGCGAGCACCGCGGCCTTCGCCTCGGCCAGCCAGCCCTCGGCCCGCTCGGCCAGCCCGGCCCGCACCTGCTCGTGGGTACCGAACGCCACGGGCGCCTTCACCTGCGGCAGCGCGTAGACCTGGACCAGCCGCAGCGGACGCCCCCGGCGGACGGCTTCCGCGCCCGCCCACACGGCGGCCTGCACCGCCGAACTCGAACCGTCGATCCCGGCGACGACCGCGCCGTCAACGAACCCGGACATGGCCACCCTCCTCGTGGAGGTACCGCCGGACCCGGTCGAACCGGGTGCGGGCGTGGTCTTCGGCCGCCCGTTCCTCCTCGGCGGTCAGCACGACCGCGTCGGGGCCGGGGAAGACCGTCGACACGTGGTCGTCGGCCGTCCAGCGGACGACGTACGGCGGTGTCCCGTCGGCCGAGTGGACCTCGATGATCCGGCCGCGCTGTTCGGGCGCGTCGACCCACGGTCCCTTGACGACGAGCCAGTCGCCCGGCTGTGCATGCATGATCGTTCCTTCCTCAAGCGTCCACAGTGGATGGCTCAGCGGCGTTCGGGCGGTGCGAAGCCCGGTGCGCGGCGACGCCGATCAGCACCACCCCGCCGGCCAGCACGACGAGACCGGACACCAGCAGCGCCAGGGCGATCCAGCCGAGGGCGGGCGCGGTCGCGCCTGCTTCGGCGCGCACGGAGATCCCGCGCGCGGCGTCCGCGTTCATCACGACCGCGGTCCACTGCCCGTTCAGCACCGGCCAGGTGACGGTCTGCGTGCCCGCGCCGGACGCGCTCGCGACCCACACGCCGGCGTCGCCGGGCGAGACGGCCAGGGCGCCGCCGGGGTGTGTGCGGTTGCCCGGGGTTGTGTACTCGGTAGCGGCCAGGTAGCGCTCGACGTCGGCGGTGCGGCCGATACCGACGAAGACCGGACGGCCGGCGGTGTCCGTCACCCGGATCCGGACGTCACCGATGAAGCCCTCGAACTTCGGCACCGACACGCCCTCCAGCCGCACCGGATCGGTGGCGACGGCGTACCCGCCGGAGACGAAGGTGGTGGACGCGGTGAGGTAGCCGTCCGCGTCGCGCTGGGTCCGGTCGGCCCACAGCACAGCCGCGCCACCGGTGACCAGGCCCATCGAGCCGAGCACCAGCACGGCACCGGTGATCGCGGCGGCGATCCGCCCGGCGGTCCAGCCCGACGCGTGCGGGTGGGGCGGCTGCGGGTGCGGGGGTTCGTGGCCGGCCTCGGCGCCACCCATGTCGAGCCGGAACGGCGGGTACTCGTCGGTCATCAGCGACACGTACGCGGCCACGCGCAGGACCCAGCGGTCCATGCCGAGGACGAAGTCGAAGATCGGCCGCGGGTAGCGGCCGGTGAACAGCAGCACCACACCGGCCACGAGGACCAGCACGCCGACGAGGCCACCGGCGGCCCAGTCGAAGGTGCCGTCGCTCGTGCGGGACGCCAGCCAGGTGCCGCCGCCGACGAACAGGCCGACGACGATGAAGTGCGGGATGGCCAGCAGCCACCACTTCACCAGCACCAGGCCGCGCGAAAGCCGTTCGGGGTAGGCGATTTCGAGCCGGGCCGGGTAGTCCGGGACGTCGGCCAGGGTGAACGGCGGGTACCGGTCGGTCCCGAGCGCGGCGTAGGAGTAGTACTGCACCCGCCAGCTCCAGCGCAGCACGCCGGAGGTGAACTCGAACTGCGGCCGCGGGTACCGGCCGGTGACGAGGATCGCGAAGAAGGCCGCGATCGTGGCGAACGGGTAAGCGAACCAGAGGAACGCCAACACGATGTAGTGCGGGACGGCGAGCAGCCACTTCACCAGCCAGAGCCCGCGGGACAGCGGCTCGTCCAGCGTCGCCTCGACGCGGACCGGGTATTCGGTCATGACACGCTCCTTTCCAAGCGGGCGAGGTTCGTCCCGATCTCGCGGCCCCAGGCGCGGATCGTGGGCCAGTCACGGTTGTCGGCGTCGGCGACCCGCAGCGCCGTCACGACGGCGCGCTCGGGGAACTTGAGGGTGCGGCGATCGATCTTGCCGCCGAACAGGCGGTGCCCGCGGGCGTTCAACCGCTGCGCCAGATCCTCGACGGCGACCGGCTCTTCGGCGGGCCGCTTCGGTTCCCCGACGGGTCCGCTGGAGAACAACCAGACCGGAACCCGGCGCAGTTCGTCCGAAAAGGACTCCACGAGTTCCCTGGCCGGTTCCAGCCAGTGCCCCAGGTAGACGGCGCTGCCGATGACCACGGCGTCGAAGCCGTCGACCGAACGGACGAGGCCCGCGTCACGCACCTCGACCTGCGCGCCCACTCCGGCGTCGGTCGGCGCGGCGCCGAGCGCGGTGGCCACGCTTTCGGCGATTTCCCTGGTGGCACCGTGCCGGGTGGCCACCGCGACGAGGATCTTCATGTCCGCACCGACGCTTCTTCCCACAGCTCCACGCCGACGACGCCGTAGACCGTCTTCGCCAACGCCGTCACGACCCGGCGCTCGGCCTCGTCGGTGAAAGTGCCGCGGATGGTAACCATGCCGCCGGTGACCGAGACGGCCCACCGGTCGCGGTGCCCGCTGTAGTCCGTGAGCAAGGCGTTGAGGTGCGAAGCGATCGAGTCGTCCTGGCGCACCAGTGGGCTGAGCATGTCGCGGCGGCTGACGATGCCGACGAGGACGCCCTCGTCGTCGACCACCGGGATGCTGCGGCGCCGGTCGCCCAGCATGCGCCGGGCGATCTCGGTGATGTCCGTGTCCAGCCGCACCGTCTCCGCGGGTGTGGTCATCTTCGTGGCCACCAGCACGTCGGGCGCCGCACCGGTGAGGCCGCTGCGGAGTGCGTCGGCTTCGGTGAACACGCCGAGCACCGTGTCGTCCTCGCCCACCACCGGCAACGCCGCGACGCAGTGCTCGGTGAGCAGCACGATGGCTTCGCGGACCGGCGTCGCGGGCCCGACCCGGACCACCGGCCTCGTCATGATGTCGCGTGCCTTCACTTCGGCTCCTTTCAGTGCACGACCGCAACCGGGCAGGCCGCGTGCGCCAGCAGGGCGTTGCCGGTCGAGCCGAGGATTCCGCCGGCGACCGGGCCGCGGCCTCGGGTGCCGACGACGATCAGCCGGGCGTCCGGGGCGGCGTGCTGCAGCGCGCGGGCCGGTACCCGCTCCCGCACGACCTGCGTACGGACCTCCAAATCCGGGTACTTGCGCTGCCAGCCGGCGACCCGGGCCGCCAGTTCGGCGTCGTCGTCCCCCGCGTGCACGATCAGCACCGGCGCCCGCGTCGCGGCCGCCTCTTCGAAGGCGAACCGCAACGCGTGCTCGCTCGATTCGGACCGGTCGACCCCGGCGACGACCGGTCCCGTCCGGGTCGGCTGGTGCCCGGGCACCACGACGACGGGGCACGGCGCCTCCGCGGCCACGCGCAGGGCGACCGAACCGATCAGTGCGCCCCGCAGGCCACCGAGGCCGTGCGAACCGAGGACGACGAGTGCCGCGTCCGCCGCCTCCTCGAGCAGCAGGTCGGCGGCGAGCCCGAGCCGGACGGCCGTCTCGACCCGCACGCCGGGCGCCCAGTCGCGGGCGATCCCGGCCGCGCGGTGCAGCCGGCGGTAGATGTGTTCCAGCAGGAGCTCGTCGTGCTCGTGCGCGGGCGCGTCCTCGAAGATGCAGGCGTGCAGCAGGCGCAGCGTGGTGTCGCGCCGCCCTGCTTCCCTGGCCGCCCAGCGGACGGCGGCGTACGAGGGCTCGGAAGCGTCCACCCCGGCGAGCACCGGCCGGTTTGCGGTCATGAGTTCCTCCTGGGGGTCCGGGAGGTTCAGCATGGGTGGGGCCGGTAGTGGCCGGTCAGGGCCCGAAGTCCTTTTCACCGGGGACCAAATCCGCCTGTCCGCACGGCCGCCGTCGCCGACGCTGGGACGATGACCACACCTGATCTGTTCATCGACCACTTCCTGCCGCACCCGCACTTCGAGCTGGTGCGCACGACGATCGTGGACGCGCCGGTGAAGGAGACCTACTCCGCGGCGCGCGACCTCGACTTCACCGACGTCCGGGGCGGCATCGTCTCGGCAGCAGGGTGGCTGCGCACGCTGCCCGAACGCTGGCACAACCGGCGGCACGGCCCGCCTCGCCGGCCGACCCGCCTGACGGCCGACGACCTCGACGCCGGCTCCGAATGGACACTGCTCGGCGACCGGCCGGGCGCCGAATTCGCGCTCGGCGCCGCAGGCAAGTTCTGGAAGCCGGTGATCACGTGGCGCCGGGTGGAGGCCGACGACTTCGCGGCGTTCGACGAGCCCGGCTTCGGGAAGCTCGTGATGGCCGTGTCGGTCGCGCCCTACGGCGCGCACCGCACGGTGCTCACGGTGCACACCCGGGTCCGGATGAGCGATCCGGAGAGCTGGCTGAAGTTCCGCCGCTACTGGCGGATCGCCCGGCCGGCCATCGGGTCCGTGCACACGGCGCTCATCCGCACGATAGCCGCGAAAGCCCGGGAAAGGGCCCTCGCGGCCTACACGCGCACCGATCAGCCCTGACGTTCGCCCGCCGGTTGCCGCGGTTCGTCCGCGGCAACCGGAGGAAGGTCTTCTTCGTTCTCCTTGATCGCGTGGTGTTCGACCACGTGCAGGTACCGGCCCACCTTCGGCCCGTGCCGGCCGCGCTCGGCGACATCGCGGCGTGCCTCGGCTTCGATGGCCGCCTTTTCCTTGTCGTCCATGGTTTCTCCTCTGTTCAGCGCGGCAGCAGGGTCGCCGCGTGATCGGGAACGTAGGTCTGCAGCCGCCGGTCGGGCCGGAAGTAGCCCGTCGGCTCCGGCCGTGGGGGCAACGACACAGCCTGGCGGGGCACCTCGAAGTACGGGACGCTCGAAAGCAGGTGCGCGATCATGTTCAGCCGCCCGCGCCGCTTTTCCTCGCTTTCCACGACGTGCCAGGGGGATTCGGCGGTGTCGGTGTGCACGAACATGTCGTCCTTCGCCCGCGAGTAGTCCTCCCAGTGCGTCACGGACCGCAGGTCGATGGTCGAGAGCTTCCAGCGGCGCATGGGGTCGTCGAGGCGGGCGCGGAACCGGCGTTCCTGCTCGTCGACGCTGACGGAGAACCAGTACTTGCGGAGCAGGATGCCGTCGTCGACGAGCAGCCGTTCGAAGATCGGGCACTGCTGCAGGGACCGCCGATGCTCCTCCGGCGTGCAGAACCCCATCACCCGCTCGACGCCGGCGCGGTTGTACCAGCTGCGGTCGAACAGCACGATCTCCCCCGCGGCGGGCAGGTGCTCGATGTAGCGCTGGAAGTACCACTGCGTCCGCTCGCGCTCGGTCGGGCTGGGCAACGCGGCGATCCGCACCACGCGGGGGTTGAGGTGCTCGGTGACGCGCTTGATGGTGCTGCCCTTGCCGGCGGCGTCCCTGCCCTCGAACACCACGACCAGCCGCGCCCCTTCGGCCCGGACCCATTCCTGGAGCTTCACGAGTTCGGCCTGCAGGCGCAGCAGTTCACGCTCGTAGACCGCGCGCGGGAGCTTCTTGGTACCGGGCATGCCCCCGACGCTACGAACCCGGCAGTCGTCCGTGCTGCGGCCGGACGTCGGCGGAGCAGGGGTCTTTGGTCCCTCGCTCCGGAGCGGTGCGGCCCTCGTTCGCGCGCGCCCGCGGGAGGACGGTCGGAAGATGAACGCCACCTTCCCGCTCGGGCGCCCGGCCGGTATCCGGGTCGGCGCGCACTGGTCCGTGCTCCTGACCATGACCCTGCTGGCGTGGCTCCTGGCCCGGTCACTGCTGCCGGAAGCCTTGCCCGGCCTGGCCCCGCTGGTCTACTGGGCGACTGGGACGGTGGGGGCCGTGATGTTCCTGGCGTCGCTGCTGGTCCACGAACTCAGCCACGCGCTCGTGGCGCGGCACCGCGGGCTCGCGGTGGACCGCGTCACGCTGTGGCTGTTCGGCGGCAGTACGGAGCTGACCGACGATGCCCCGACGCCGCGCACCGCGTTCGCCGTCGCGATCGCCGGCCCGGCGGCGAGCCTGCTGGCCGGGGCCGGCTTCCTGGGTGCGTCCCTGTTGCTGTCCGACGTCGTGGGCGTCACGCTCGGCTGGCTGGGGTGGACGAACCTGGTCCTGGCGGCGTTCAACCTGCTGCCGGGCGCGCCCCTGGACGGTGGGCGGGTCCTGCAGGCACTCGTCTGGTGGCGTACCGGCGACAAGCGGCGAGCCCAGGCCGCGGCGGCCCGGTCGGGTCAGGTCCTCGGGCTGGTCCTGGCCGCGCTGGGACTGGCCTGGTTGCTGTGGTCCGGCAGCTTCGCCGGGCTGTGGCTGGCCGGCATCGGCTGGTTCCTGGGCCTGAGCGCCCGGGCCGAGCTGGCCGTGGGCCCGGCGCGCGAGCTGCTGGGGCGCATCCGGCTCGACGAGATCATGACCCCGGCCCCGGTGACCGCGCCCGGCTGGTTCACTATCCAGGGGTTCGTCGACCAGGCCGCGACCACCCGCTTCCGCACCTACCCAGTAGTGGCGTTCGACGGCCGCCCGGTCGGGGTGATCAGCCTGGCGATGCTCGCCCGGGTCCCGGAGCAGGAGCGCGCCGCGACGCGGGTCGAGGACGTCTGCGCGCGCCCGCCGGCGTGCCTCGTGTCGGCACCGTCGACCCCGCTGACGGCTGTCCTCGGCCGGATCGGCGGACGCCCGGGACAGGACCTCGCGCTGGTCGTCTCGGACGGCGTGCTCGTCGGGGTGGTGAGCCCGGGTGACATCGCCCGGACGCTGGAGCTGGCGATGCTGGGCGCGAAAGCCCACCGGCCGGCGAGGTAGCGCAGACCCTCGGGACGAGCGCCCCAATGCGGCCTTCGGTGCGTCTGACGCAACCAAGGCCACCTTGGGCACATCCTCGGTCCGCTCAGAAGGACGGCAGCGTGAAGTACGCTTCCTCCTCCTGCGCGAAGTGCAGCGTCAGCACGGCATCCAGCCCGTAGAGGGTCGCCCGCAGATCGTCCACCTGGTCCGGCTGGATGCCGTTCGGTTCCTCCGCCAGGTGCCGCTCCAGCCGGCGGACCAGGCGGCCGATCTCCGCGTGCTCGCGGCTCATCGTCACCGTGCTCTCCGGGCCGCCCAGTGCCGTCGACAACGCCGGATACAGCTCGGTCTCCTCGGCCTGCTCGTGCGGCAGCAGCTGGTCGGCGAGCAGCTGTGCCGCCGTGCGGACCGCCGCGTCCGCGGCCGGGGTCGCTCCCTCGGCCAGCGCGTCGGCCGCCTGGCGGACCGCGGCCCGGGCCGGGAGCAGCTTCTCGTGCTCGGACTCGAACCGCCGGACCATCGCCGCCGGGGCCGGCCTGCGGGGCTTCCGGTCGCCGAGCGCGCGCAACGCGTTGAGGATCACCACCACGTCGATGGCCTCCTGGACCAGCGCCCCGGCCACCGGCACCAGGACGCCGCCGGCCGCGGCCAGCATCGCCACCAGCGACAGCAGCGTCCCGGCGACCGCGCTCTGCACCGCGAGCCGGTGGGACCGGCGGGCGATCTCCGCCGCGTCCGCGAGCCGGTCGAGGCGGTCGTCGAGGATCACCGCGTCGGCGGCCTGCGCGGCCGCCGTGGCGCCTCGCGAGCCGAGCGCGACGCCCACGTCCGCCGCCGCCAGCGCGGGCGCGTCGTTGACACCGTCGCCGGTCATCACGGTCACGCCGCGGGCCCGGGCGGCCTCCACCTCGCGGAGTTTCTCCGCCGGTGTCACCTCCGCGTGGACGTCGTCCAGCCCCAGCATCGCGGCCACTTCACGCGCATTGTCGACGCGGTCGCCGGTGAGGAGCCGGATCTCGCGGATCCCGGCGACTTTCAGGCGGCGCATCGTCCGGGCGGCGTCGGGCCGGATCGGGTCCTTCGCCAGCAAGGCCGCGACGGGCTCGCCGTCCGACTCCACCCACAGCACCGAGGCGAGATCCAGCCGGCCACGGCGGGCCGCGCCCCGGGCCCACGCGGGCAGGTCCGCATCGAGCCGGCGGCCGACGCGAACCCAGCGGCCGCGAACCCGGCCGCGAACACCCGACCCGACCTCTTCGGTGACGTCTTCGGCGGCGGCCGGAGCCGCTCCGGCCGACGCCGCGGCCCGCACCACCGCGGTCGCCAGCACGTGCGGCGAGTACTGCTCCACCCCGGCCGCCAGCGCAAGGACCTCGGCAACGTCACGCCCCGGGGCGCACACGACGTCGGTGATCTCGGGACGGCCCTTGGTCACCGTCCCGGTCTTGTCCATCAACAGGATCCCGGCCCGCCCGAGCGCTTCGAGGGCAACGCCGTCCTTGACCACCACACCGGCCTTCGACGCCCGGGACATGCCACCGGTCACCGCGATCGGCACGGCCAGCAGCAGCGGGCACGGCGTCGCGGTCACCAGCACGGCGACCGCGCGGTCCGCCTCCCCGGTCAGCAGCCAGGCGAGCGCGGCGATCAGCAGGGAGGCGGGCAGGAACCAGACAGCGACCCGGTCGGCGATCCGGGCGACGCCTGCGGTGCGGGCCGCGGCCTCCTCGGCGAGCCGCACGACACCGGCGTAAGCGCTGTCGGCCGCGGCCGCGCTCGCCCGGACGGCGACGGCCGCACCGGTGTTGACCACTCCACTGTGGACAGTGTCGTCCGCGGGCCGCTGCACCGGGAGCGGCTCGCCGGTCAGCGCGGACTCGTCGAAGGTGCCGCCGTCGGGAAGCACGCCGTCGACCGGCACGACCTCACCCGGCAGGACCACGATGAGGTCGCCGGGCCGGACGGTGCCGACCGGGATGGTCTCGTGGCCGGTCGCGGTGCGCAGGTGCGCCACCCGCGGCGCCCGGTCGAGCAACGCCGTCAGGTTCCGGCTCGCCCGCCGTTGCGCGCCGGCTTCGAGGACGCGCCCGGTGGCGACCATCGCCGCGACGATCGCGCCCGCGAGGTACTCGCCCACCGCGAGCGTGGCGACCAGGGCCAGGACGGCGAGCAGATCGGCACCCCACCGGCGGGCCCGCAGATCGGCGGCGACCCACACGACGGCCGGCACGAGGGTGACCAGATCGGCGACGGCCCAGACGACGTCGGCGGCGACCGGCGCGCCCGTCCACCTGGTGATCCCACCGGCCGCGACGAGCAGAAGAACGAGCGTCAGCAGACCGGCTTCCCGCTGTCGCGTCCGGTCAGCCGGGGTGTGGTCCATGGTGCCTCCTGCGGTCGGCCGGGACACCCAGCCTCAGCCGTGGGCCCGGCGCCGGAAAGGGCCGAAGGGCCTCGCCACGGTCACCTCCGGGAAGCCCTTGGACCCTGTGGCCGGCGAAGCGCCGCGGCAAGCATGGAGGCACCCCATCCAAGGAGGACTGATGGACCCCACGACGCCCGACGCCTACACCGTGCGAGCGGCCGTCGCGCTCGCGGTGCGTGCTCCTTCGGTGCACAACTCCCAGCCGTGGCTCTGGCGGTTCGACGGCCACACGGTCGAGCTGCGCGCCGATCCGGGGCGCCGGCTGCAGCACACCGATCCCGACGGCCGCGACCTGCTCGTCAGCTGCGGGTGCGCGCTGCACTACTTCACCGTCGCCGCGGCGGCGATGGGGTGGGCCGCGCAGATCCGCCGGCTGCCTGAGCCCGGCGTCCTCGCCCGGATCGACCTGGTGCCTCACGACACGCGTGACGACGACATCGCACTCGCGGCGGCCATCCCCCGCCGCCGTTCGGACCGGCGCCGGTTCGCCGAGCGGCCGCTGCTGGTGCGGGACGAGGTGCTGCTGCAGAAGAGTGCTTCCGACCAGGGCGCGGCCTTGCACCTGGCGACGGCTGCACCGCATCGGACCGTGCTCAGCACCGCGGCCGCGGAGGCTGCCGGGCTGCACCGGGCTGACCAGGACTACGAGATCGAGCTGGCCGCGTGGAGCGGCCGCGATCATGCCCCGGACGGCGTGCCCGCCCGGAACGCGGTCCTGGCTCTCGCGCCCCGCCGGGAACTGCGGATCCGTGAATTCGCGGGCGGGCGCATCCCGGACACGACAGGCCCCGACGGCGCGGTAGTCACGGTGGTCGCCACCGCGGGCGACACCGAACTGGACCGCCTCCGGGCCGGCGAAGCCGCCAGCGCCGTCCTGCTCACCGCTACCCGGCTGAACCTGGCGTCCTGTGTGTACACCGAACCGTTCGAGTTCACGAGCACGCGCGGCCTGGTCCGCGACTGCGTCCTCGGCGGACGGCTCGAGCCACAGCTGGTCGTCCGTGTCGGCTACGGACCGAACGACGCGGCGCCCCTTCCGGCGACGCCGCGCCGGCCGATCAGCGAAGTCCTGCGGCCACTCCCCCACCCGTACGGCGTGGGCCTGCCGATTCCGGAACAACTGCGCGGCCGCCACTGACCGCGGAAACGACGCCACCTACCGGAAACCGGTTGTGATCACCGAGTTCGCAGTG
Organism: Amycolatopsis sp. 505; assembly: GCF_031625235.1. NCBI lineage: Bacteria > Bacillati > Actinomycetota > Actinomycetes > Pseudonocardiales > Pseudonocardiaceae > Amycolatopsis > Amycolatopsis sp. 505. Next base: position 686,247 of record NZ_JACKQP010000003.1, on the reverse strand, counting down.
CTCTCCTCGGAGTAACGGCCTACGCCCTTGGCGCAGGACAGCCAAAACGAGGAGCACGATCGCATGACTGACAAGGACCGGCACGTGGTGCCGAACCCCAACGGCGGCTGGGATGTGAAGAAGCCCGGAGCCGGCAGGGCGAGCGCTCACACCGACACTCAGGCACAGGCCTCGGCCCGGGCGCGGGAGATCACCGCGAACACAGGCGGGGAAACCGTCGTTCACGGCCGGGATGGGCAGATTCGGCAGAAGGACACGTCACCGAAGGGCCACGACCCGAACCCGCCGCGTGACAAGCACTGAGCGAGGACCGGAAGGCCTCCGCCCGAACCCGGGCGGAGGCCTTCCCGTCGCGGCTCAAGCCACGTCGTTCCAGACGTAGTCCAGCCGGTTGCGGACCTCCACCACGCCGGACAGCTCGCTGATCGACCGCGTCACCGGGTCGATGTCGCTGCGCCGCTCCACGCGGCCCACCACCGTCACGATCCCGGCCCGGACCTCCACGCGGACCCGGTCCGGGCCCCAGCTCAGCCGCCGGATCCGGTCGCACACCTCGCGTTCGAGCTCCGCGTCGCCGCGGGTGAACACCCGGACCAGGTCCCGGCGGGACAGCACGCCCGCCGGCTTTCCGTTGCGCAGCACGAACAACCGGCGGACGCCGGAGCGGGCGAACTTCGCCGCCGCGACGGCGAGGGAGTCCTCCGCGTCGATCGTGACGACCGGGCTGGTCATCAGGTCCTTCGCGGTGCACGCCGTCGCCTTGCGGGCCAGCCGGCGGTCGCGGCGGCGGGGTTTCGGGTCCTCCCACAGGTGCGGCAGGAGGTCCGCTTCCGAGACGACGCCGATCAGCGCGCCCGTCTTGTCGACGACGCCGACCGCGCTGATCCCGTTGCCGGTCAGCAGTTCGGCGATGTCCTTGAACGGCGTCTGCGGCGAGACGGTGATCGGGTCGGCGGTCATCACCGCGGCAACCGTGGTCATGTCTGTACTCCTTCAGGCGTTCTCGGTGCGGACGACCATCACGGGGCAGGCCGCGTGGTGCAGCAGGGCCTGGCTCGTCGAGCCGAGGACCAGCCCGGTGAAGCCACCGCGGCCGCGGCTGCCGACGACGACCAGCTGCGCGCCGCGGCTCGCCGACAGCAGGCGGTGGCGCGGCTTGTCGTGCTCGACGCGGCGCTCGACCTCGACGTCCGGGTACTTCTCCTGCCACCCGGCGAGCCGCTGGGCGAGCAGCCGCTGCCCCGAGTCGCGCAGGGACTCGCCCTGGAAGGCGACGTTGCCGTCGCTGAAGAGGCCGGCGGTGTCACCGTCGTGCCAGGTGTAGATGGCCACGAGCGGTGCGTTGCGGAGAGAGGCCTCTTCGAACGCCCACGCGATCGCCGCTTCGCTCAGCGGGCTGCCGTCGGCGCCCACGACCACCGGGCCGTCGACGCTCTCGCTGCCGCGCACCACGACCACCGGGCAGTGGGCCTTGGCGGCGAGGTCGACGTCGGGAGACCCGCTGAACAGCCCGGCGATCGGGCCGACAGGCTCGCCGGTGACGAGCAGCCGGGCCCGTTCCGACATCGCCAGCAGGGCCGGAACCGGCCCGCGGTCGCTGGCTTCGGTGCCGACCTCGAGCCCGGGAACGGCGGCTTCGAGGGTCGCCCGCGTCCGGCGCAGCAACTGGTCGGCTTCGGCTTCCTTGACCGCCAGCCAGTCCGACGGCGGGTAGACCTTGCCGCCGAACGCCGCGTCTTCGTAGCCGTAGGCCGTGAAGACGAGCAGCGAAGCGTGCCGCCGGGCCGCTTCCCCGGCCGCCCACAGCGCAGCCGCGGCGGCGGATTCCGAGCCGTCCACGGCCACCACGATCGGCGCGTTTCCGGTTGCGCTCATGACGTTTCCTTCCGGGGGTTGCGGTTCGTGATCCCGACGGTAGGGGGCGCGCGGAGGCGGTCGCTGCGGTCGTTCGTCCCCGCGGCCGGTGACCTTCGGCCGCTCCTGCCCACCGCGCTGCTGGGCCTGGCCGCGTTCGTCCTGGGCGCTGGATTCCGGACGGCGCGGCGAGGTGGTTCAGCGTGCGGCTCGGCGCCGGGGCGCCGGCCGCCCCGGTTCTGGCCCTCGTCACCGACGACGGCGGCCCGCTCGCCGTGCTGGTCGTCTTGGTTGCCCCGGTGGGTGGTTTCGACCGTCCGGCTGCTGCCCGGCTCAGCCGGCCCGGAGCACCGCCGCGCCGTTGACGCGGTCCGCGGCCAGGTCCGCCAGCGCCTGGTCCGCGTCGGCCAGCGCGTAGGGCACGGTGCTGACACTGAGGTGGTGCCTTCCGGCGAAGTCCAGGAACTCCCGCGCGTCGGCCCGCGTGTTCGCCGTGACACTGCGCACCTGCCGCTCCTGGAATAGGTGCTGCTGGTAGTTCAAGGGCGGAATGTCGGACAGGTGGATGCCCGCGATGGCCAGTGTGCCGCCGCGGTCGAGCGCGGCCAGCGCGGGCAGCACCAGCTCGCCCGCGGGCGCGAACAGGATCGCCGAGTCGAGTGGTTCCGGCGGTGGGTCGGCGGCTTCCCCGGCTGACGCCGCCCCCAGTTCCAGCGCCAGCTTGCGGGCCTCGGCGCTGCGCGTCATGACGTGCACGGTGGCGCCGCGGGCGATCGCCACCTGGGCGGTCAGGTGCGCGCTGCCGCCGAAGCCGTAGATGCCGAGGCGGCCGTTTTCGGGCACCTCGGCCCGGGCGAGGGCGTGGTAGCCGATCAGCCCCGCACACAGCAGCGGCGCCAGCTCGTCATCGGTGTAGCCGTCCGGCAACGGCAAGGCGTACGCCGCCGGGACGACCGCGAACTCCGCATATCCACCATCGGCGTCCCAGCCGGTGTACCGCGAGTCCGGGCAGAGGTTCTCCCGGCCGCGCAGGCAATACCGGCACGTGCCGCACGTTTCGCGCAGCCACGCGATGCCCACCCGGTCGCCGGTCGCGAAGCCCGTGGCGGCCGGCCCGAGCGCCACGACCTCGCCGACGACCTCGTGCCCCGGTGTCACGCCCGGCCGGTGCACCGGCAGATCGCCCTCCGCGACGTGCAGGTCCGTCCGGCACACCCCGCACACCAGCACGCGCACCAGCAGCTCGCCGGCAGCGGGCCGCGGCACCGGCACGCGGGATCGCTCGAGGGGCCCGGAGGACATGGGCCCGGGCCTGGTGACGCGCCAGGCGGTCATGGTCGTCGGCAGGGTCATCCGTCCTCCTCGGGTCGCGGGGACTCCCGGGCCAGGATGCGCCACCGGTCTCGGCGACGCGACCTGCCGTGGTCCTCCCGGCCGGGGACGTTAGGCCCTTCTTCCCCGTCGGCGCAGCGACGAAGGTGGGGGCATCCCGCGACCCCAGGAGCGCCTCCCATGTCCCGAACGGCCCGGTCCGGCCCGCCGCCCACGCCCGCACCGAAACCGGAGCCGCCGCGGCGCCCACGAGCCGGCAACTGGCTGCTCACCGCCATCGGCCTGCTGATCCTCGGTGTGCTCGTGGTGCCGGCCTTCCTGACGCCCGCCGCACCGTCGATGACCTACACCGAATTCCTGTCCGAAGTGGACGCCGGGCACGTCGAGTCGGTGACGGTCGACGACCAGGGCGCGGTGGACGGGAAGCGGCGCGGCGGTCCGGCGTTCACCACCCGCATCCCCACCGCCCTCGAGCCGGGGCAGCTCGAATCCAAGCTGCGCGAGAAGAACGTCGAGATCACCGCCGCCAAGGCCAGTGGTTCGCTGCTGTCGGTGCTCCTCGGCTACCTGCCGTTCTTCCTCTTGCTCGGGTTCCTCGTGTGGGCCGGGATGCGGGCCCGGAAGTCCGCCGGCGGCGGGCTCGGCATGACCGGGTTCGGCCGTGCGAAGGCCAAGATCATCGAAGCGCAGCGCCCGACCACCCGGTTCGCCGACATCGCCGGCTACGAAGGGGTCAAGCAGGAGATCGGCGAGATCATCGACTTCCTCCGCGACCCGGCGCGCTACGCCGCCGCCGGCGCCAAGGGGCCGCGCGGCGTGATCATGGTCGGCCCGCCCGGCACCGGGAAGACGCTGTTCGCCCGCGCGGTCGCCGGGGAGGCCAGCGTGCCGTTCCTGTCGATCACCGGCTCGGCGTTCGTCGAGATGTTCGTGGGGGTCGGCGCGTCCCGGGTGCGGGACCTGTTCGAAGAGGCCAGGACACGGGCGCCGTCGATCATCTTCATCGACGAGATCGACGCCGTCGGCGGCCGGCGCGGCACCGGCGGGCACGACGAACGGGAGCAGACGCTCAACCAGCTGCTGGCCGAGATGGACGGCTTCGACCAGAGCGGCGGCGTCGTCGTGCTCGCGGCCACCAACCGGCCCGAGACCCTCGACGCGGCACTGCTGCGGCCCGGCCGGTTCGACCGGCAGGTGACCGTGCCGCTGCCCAACCAGGCCGAGCGCGCGGCCATCCTGGCCACCCACATCGACGGCAAGCACCTCGCCCCGGACGTCGACCTCGGCATCGTCGCGCGCGGCACGCCGGGCTTCTCCGGCGCCGACCTCGCGAACCTCGTCAACGAGGCGGCGATCAACGCCGTCCGGGACGACCGCACGGTGCTGACCGCCGCCGACCTCGCCGCCGCCCGCGACCGGGTGCTGCTGGGGCGGCGGGACAGCTCGAACGCCCTGCTGCCCGAAGAACGCCACTCGGTCGCCGTGCACGAATCGGGGCACGCGCTGGTCGCCGCGCTGTGCGAACACGCCGATCCCGTCGCCAAGGTGACGATCCTGCCGGCCGGGATGGCCCTGGGCGCGACCGAGCAGCTGCCGGAGGCCGAGCGGCACCTCTACCGCGAAAGCCACCTCACGGACCTGCTCGCGGTCCGGCTGGGCGGCCGCGCCGCCGAACTGGCGGTGTTCGGCGAAACCTCGACCGGGGCGGCGAACGACCTCGCCGGCGCGACGGCACTGGCGGCGAAGATGGTGACCGAGTTCGGGATGTCGCCGGAGCTGGGCCCGATCGGCTACAGCGCGGCGGAAGGGCAGCCGGAGCTGCTGGGCCGGCCGTATTCGGAACAGACCCAGCGCGCGGTCGACGAGGAAATCGCCCGGCTGGTGCGCGCGGCGCAGGACCGGGCCACCGACCTGCTGCAGCGGCACCGAGCCGCCCTCGATGCACTCGCCGGGCAACTGCAGGAGCGCGAGACGGTCGATGGGACCGTCGTGCTTGCCGTGCTGCGGGAAGAGGCCGCCGGAAGTCCCCTCGCGGAAGGACTTCCGACCGCAGCGAACGGTCACGTCGTCGCCCTACGGTCGGCGCCCGACAGCCGGACCGGGAGCCGCCGATGAACACGACGAAACAACCGATCATCACCGGAATCGACGGGTCGGGCGAGGCGCTCGACGCCGTCCGCTGGGCGGCCCGCGCCGCCCGGCTGCGCAACGTCACTTTGGAGATCGTGCACGCCCTCGACTTCCCCGCGCTCCTCGCCGGCGGGGTCGTCCCACCGCCGGAGGAAATGAAGGATGTCCTCCGTGCGCACGGGCAGCGCTACCTGCGGGCGGCGCAAGAGATCGCCGAAGCGCAGGGCGCGACCGCCGTGACCACGCGACTCGATCCCGACCGGGCCGCGCAAGCCCTCATCGAAGCGTCGCGGACGGCGGCGCTCGTCGTGGTCGGCTCGGGTGGCCGCGGCCGGTTGACCGGCCTGCTCGCCGGTTCGGTCGCCTCGGCCGTCGGCGCGCACGCCGCCTGTGACGTGGTGGTGGTCCGCGGCGACTCCTGGGACAACCCCGAGGCGGCGAATCGGCCGGTCGTGGCCGGGATCGACGGCAGCAAGCCCAGCGCCCGCATCCTCGCGGCGGCCGTGGCCGAGGCACAAGCGCGGAAGGTCCGCCTGGTCGTGGTGCACGCGTCGGCGGACGAGCCGCGCCCGGAGACCGAACCGCACCTGGACCCGCAGGCCGCCACCGAGGCCGGCGAGCAGCTGCTGGGCGAAATCACCGGCGAACACGACGCCGGCGGCGTCACCGTCGAGCGGGTCGTCGTCCGCGGTCACCCGCGCCGCGAGCTGATCGAGCGCAGCGCGACCGCGCAGCTCGTGGTGCTCGGCGACCGTGGCCGCGGCGGCTTCCCCGGCCTGCTGCTGGGCTCCACCGGCCAGGCACTGCTGCACAACGCCGCGTGCCCCGTGTACCTGGTACGCACCGTCTCCTGACGGAAGTCCTCACGCGGATGGGCCTTCGCCCCACCGGAACCGGGGCCGAGAGGCCCCGGGAGCCGGGGCGGTCCGGCCCTCCTCCCCCGGCCTCACCAGGCGGACTCTGGAATCCGACGAAAGTGAGGCACACCATGGACACCAACCCCGGATTCGCCCCGGCGACCACCGCCGAGCCGACGTCCCTCCGCCGCAACCGCCGTGACCGGCTCGCCCTGCGGCCCGCCGACTTCATTGAACCCCGCTACGCCGACGTCGTCGACCAGCACCTGGCGCGCACGCTGACCGCGGAAGACCTGTCCGAAGAGGACGGCTTGGACCCCCTGGAGCGCGTCACCTGCCGCACCCACCGCCGCTGGCTGCACGACTGCGTCGCCTCGCCGCTGCACGTCGTCATCATCACCGGCACCCGCTGGTGCCGCGCCTGCGAATGCGCGCTGAACGTCGCGATCGACCAGCTGGCCGGCGACGTCTCGGTCCGCTGCCCGTCCTGCGGCGACACCCCGGCCACCCGGGCCACCCGCCAGCTGGTCCGCGCCTGCCGCGCCAGCCTCGCCGCCGCCCACGACCACTGAGCCGATGCCGCGCAGCCGGTTGTACCGCAGCGGTGTCCTCGAGCGGGAGGACTTCCCCGCCGCCGAAGCCGCCCGGCACCTCGCCGACCCGTCGGTGACGCTGTGGCTCGACCTGGACGCTCCCACCGGGCAGGACCTGGCCGCGCTCGCCACCGAGCTCGGGCTCCACCCGCTGGCCGTGGCATCGGTCCTCGACGAGGACCACCAGCGCCCCAAGTTCGTCCGCTACGACCACCACTCGTTCCTCGCCGCGTACACCGTGCTCGTGACCGACGGCGTCCTGGCTGCGTCGGAGCTGGACGCGTTCGTCACTGACCGCGTGCTCATCACGGTGCACCGCAACAACACCACCGACATCGACGCGATGGTGGCGCGCTGGGACACCACGCCGGAACTCGCCAAGAGCGGAACCGCGTTCCTGCTCCACGGCCTGCTCGACTACCTCGTCGACGGCCACCTCGACGCCGTCCAGGCCCTGGACGAGCAGGTCGAGGCCCTCGAAGACCTGGTGTTCGCCGATCACGTCGACCCCACCGAGCTGCAGCGCCGGTCTTTGCGGCTGCGCCGGAGCCTCGGCCGCCTGCGGCACCTGGCCGTGCCGATGCGCGAGATCGTCGCCGCCTTGATGCGCCGCGACGACACGCTGCTGCCGTACTTCCAGGACGTCTACGACCACGTCCTGCGCGCGACGGAGTGGACGGAGTCCCTGCGCGAGCTGATCGCCACGATCCGCGAGACGCAACTGACCATCCAGGGCAACCGGCTCAACACGATCATGAAGAAGGTCACCAGCTGGGCGGCGATCATCGCCGTCCCGACCGCGATCACCGGCTTCTACGGCCAGAACATCCCGTACCCGGGCTTCGGGACGGCTTCGGGCGTGTGGGTGTCGATGCTGGCCATCTTGATCATCTCGGCGACGCTGTATGCGCTGTTCAAACGCCGCGACTGGCTTTGACGGTGTATCGGCGCCAGAGCAGCTTGTCCGCCTCCACCACCGCGAACGCCACCACCGCGGCCCCGGCCACCCACAGCCAGGACGAGAACCCCACCGGCGCCGTGTGGAACCACGTGTTCATCACCGGCACGTACGTCAGCAGCAGCTGCAGCCCGGCCGTCAACCCCAGCCCCAGCAGGAACATCCGACTGTGCCCCGGCCACGCGCGCAGCACCGGCCGATCGAGCGACCGGCAGCTCAGCAGATAGGCCGCCTGCACGCCGACGAACACGTTGATCGCGGTCGTCCGCGCCTCCGCGAGCGAAGTGGAAGAACCGAGCTGCAGGCGATACGCACCGAAAGCCGCCACCACGAGCAAAAGCGACACGAGCACCACCCGCCGCAGCAGGGACGCGGTGAACAGCGGCCGCTCGGGCGGGCGCGGCGGGCGTCCCATGATCCCGTGCTCCGTCGGCTCGAACGCCATCGTCAAGCCGAGGAACACCGCGGTCGTCATGTTGATCCACAGGATCTGCACCGGGACGATCGGCAGGGTCGCGCCGAGCAGGATCGCCACCAGGACAACCATGCCCTCGCCGATGTTGGCCGGCAGCGTCCACGCGATGAACTTGCGCAGGTTGTCGAACACGCCGCGGCCCACCCGCACCGCCGCCTCGATCGAGGCGAAGTCGTCGTCGGTCAGCACCATGTCGGCGGCCTGGCGGGCCGCGTCGGTGCCGCCTTTGCCCATTGCGACGCCGATGTCCGCGCGGCGCAGCGCCGGGGCGTCGTTCACACCGTCGCCGGTCATGGCGACCACGTGCCCGCGCCGCTGCAACGCCCGGACCAGGTCGAGTTTCTGCGCTGGTGACACCCGTGCGAACACCTGGGTGCCCGCCACCGTCTCATCGAACTCCGCGTCCGGAAGCGCGGCCAGCTCGGCGCCGGTGAGGACCCGGCCGGAAGCCAGGCCCACCTCTCCGGCGACCGCGCGGGCCGTTCCGGCGTGGTCGCCGGTGATCATCTTGACGTCGATGCCCGCGCTCCGGCAGGCCGCGACCGAGCTGACCGCCTCCGGCCGCGGCGGGTCGTGCATCGCCTGCAGGCCGAGCAGTACTGGCGCGGCCCCCGGCGTGCTCCGAGCGAACGCCAGCACCCGCAAGCCCTGCGCCGTCAGCGATCCGTGCACCCGGTCCAGCTCGTCCCGGTCCAGCGGCCGCACATCGCCGCCGGGCACCACCTCGGCCTCGCACCGGGCCGCGACCTCTTCGACCGCGCCCTTGAGATAGGCGACCTCACCGTGCACCGTCGTCATCGTCCGGGTCTCGGACTCGAACGGCACGGTGTCCGTGCGCGGCGCCGCCACCCGGATCGCGTCCGGGTCCAAGCCCGCCGCGATCGCCGCGCCGAGCAGCGCGATCTCCGTCGGATCCCCTTCCTCGAGTTCCGCGTCGTTGCACAGGACACCCGCGATCAGACACTCCCGCAGCGTCTTCCCCGCTTCGGCCACCGGCACCGGCGAACCGGCCGCCGCGAGAGTGGTCACCGTCATCCGGTTGCGGGTGAGCGTGCCGGTCTTGTCGGTGCAGATCACCGTGGTGCCGCCGAGGGTCTCGACCGCGGGCAGGTGCCGCACGATCGCACCACGCCGGGACATCCGCACGACGCCGATGGCCAGGACGATCGCGACCGCGGCCGGCAGTCCCTCCGGGATCGCGCCGACGGCGAGCGCGACCACCGCGGTGAACATCTCCGGTGCCGGGGTGCCCCGCACGAGGCCGAGCACGAAGGCCGCGGCCGAGACCGCGACGATCACCCAGCTCAGGTGCCCCGAGAACCGTGCGAGCTTGCGGGTGAGCGGCGTCTCGACGACCTGGGCAGTGGCCACAAGGTGCTGGATCCCGCCCAGCTGGGTCGCGCCGCCGGTGGCGGTGACCAGCCCACGGGCCTGGCCCCGGGTCACCAGCGTCCCCGAATACGCGCAGCCGGTGCGGTCAGCGACCGGAGCCGACGGCGGAACCGGCTCGGCGGACTTCACCACCGGCACCGACTCCCCGGTCAGCGCCGACTCGTCGATCTCGGTCAGGTGTACTTCGGCCAGCCGCACATCGGCGGGCACCCGGTCGCCCGCGGCGAGCTCCACGACGTCCCCCGGCACCAGCCGGGCCGCGGGCACGCGCTGCGGCACCCCCTCGCGGACGACGGTCGTTTCGACCGGGACCATTTTGGACAGTGCCTCCAGCGCGCGCTGGGCCCGGGACTCCTGCACGAACCCGACGACGGCGTTCAGCAGCACGACCCCGGCGATCACCCCGGCGTCGACGTGCCCGCCGAACACCCACGTCACCACGCCCGCCAGCAGCAGGACGTAGATGAGCGGGTTGTGGAACTGCGCCAGGAACCGCCGGATCGGCCCGGGTCCGGCGGGCATGCGGACGACGTTGTCGCCGTAGCGCCCCAACCGCGCTTCGGCCTCTTCATGGCTCAACCCCCGGGCCGGGTCGACGCCGAGCTGCTCGGCGGCCGCGGCCACCGGCAGGGCGTGGAACTCCGCCGCGCCGGTCACTGTTTCCGCGTTCATCGTGCCGCCTCCAGGCTCTCGTCTTCGGTTCCCCGGGTCACCGCGGCCAGCCGGGCGGCGAACTCCGCCGGGGTGGCCGACACCGCCCGCAGCGCACGTTGCCGGACCGCGCCACCGCCGTGGTCGGCGAGCGCGCACCAACCGCGGTGCACCACGTCGAGATCTCCGGCCTCCTCCAGCGCAGGCCGGACGTACGCCAGGAGACGTGCGGCGCCCGGCCGATCGAGGCCGTGCCGGGCGGCGGCCCGCAGCGCGTGCGCGAGAGCCCTGTCGGACGGCTGCGGCACCACCTCGCCCCGCACCGCCGTGGCCACGAGCGCCCGCACCAGCCCCGCGAGCACGACGGCGTCACCCACGTCCAGGCAGACGTCGGCGATCCGCACCTCGACGGTCGGGTGCCGCGGCGACAGGCGGGCGTAGAAGTACACGCCGCGAGCGTCGGGCGCGGCACCGCTTCGGATCGCCTCGGCGACCGCAGCGTCGTACTCGGCGACGTCCCGACACGCGGCGGGCGGCCGGGCCGTCGGCCAACGGGACCACAGCGGGTACCGGGCGCTCGCCCACCCGGAGTCCGCGCCGTCGACGTAGGGCGAGTTCGCGGTGAGCGCCAGCAGCACACCGAGCCACGGCCGCAGCCCGGCGAGCGCGCGCACCCCCGCCGCCCGCGACGGGATGCCGACGTGGATGTGACAGGCGCAGGTGCCCGCGCCGGCGACCAAGGCGGGGAACCGCGCCGCGAGCCACTCGTACCGCGCGTCGGCGGTGACCAGCGGGGTGGTGCCGAACGGCGCGACGGCGGTCGCCACCGCCAGGCACCTCACCTCCGCCGCCGCCTCGCTCACCCGGTGGCGCAGCCTCGTCAGATCCGCGCGGACCTCGGCGAGTGAGCGGCACACCCCCGTCAGAGTTTCCACCTGGAAGCGCAGGAATTCCGGCACCACACCGGGTTCTCCCCGCAGGACGTCCAAGACTCGCGGGGCCGCTGGGACGGCCGCCCCGGTCCGCGTGTCCAGCAGCACGAACTCCTCCTCCACGCCGACCGTCGGGACGTCCGCCACGGCCGTCAGGAGCCGGCGCGGACCAGTGCCGCCCCGAGCGCCGCGCCCCACGCCTCGGCCCGTTCCGGTTCGCCGGGCTCCGGGCCGGTGTCGATGGACTCGGTCCCGACGAAGAAGCTCTCCGCCGGCAGGACGAGCCGGCACCCGTGCCGGCGCAGCCGCTTGGCCACCCCGAGCGACGCCGCCCCGGTGAACACGCGCGGCTTGTCGATCCGGGTGTCGAAGGCCGCGGCGGCCAGCTCGGCCGGCACCACGTCGAGGGAGTCCAGCCACTCCCGCACGCCGGTCCGCGACCGGATCGGGTAGTCCACCTGGTCCGCGGCGGATTTCCGGGTCGCGCCGCGGCTCATGCCGTGCACGTGGGTGGGCCCGCCGACGACGAGCAGGTCGACGCCGGTCAGATCCCGGGGCGCTTTGTCGACGTTGACCACCTCGACCGGGGCGGACACGGCCAGCCCCTTGCCGACCGCCTTGGCCACCTCTTCGGTGGCGCCGAACATCGACTCGAAGACGACGAGGATGCGCATGTCCGCTCCCTTCAGTTTTCGAGCCGGACCGGCTTGCGGGTCAGCGCTTCGATGTCGCCGGCCGCGCATTCGAGCAGGTTGTGGGCCAGGTCGCTCAACGCGCGCGACGCGGCCAGCTCGTCGCCGATCTCGGGCACGTCGGTGTCGGCGGGGTTGAGCCGCGCGACACCGGTCCCGGAGACCCGGGTGTCGTCGGCCGTGTGCAGCCGGGCAGTGGCCCGGGTGCGGCCGTCGTCGTCTTCGTCGATGTGCACTTCGACGTGCCAGCGTTTCTCCTGCATGATCTCTCCTCAGGTTTCTTCGGGCACCATTTCGATGGCGCCGCAGGGACATTCGGCAACGCAGATCCCGCAGCCCTTGCAGTAGTCGAGGTCGACCGCGTACTTCTCCCCCGGTTCGAGCTTGATCACCGCGTTGTCCGGGCAGACGCCGTAGCAGTTGTCGCATTCGAAGCAGTTGCCGCAGGACAGGCAGCGGCGGGCCTCGAACAGGGCCGTCGACGCGTCCAGACCGCCCTTGATCTCATCGAAGGTCGACACCCGCCGGGACAGGTCGAGGTGCGGCCGGACGGTCCGGTCGGCGTCGCTGTAGTACCAGGTGTTGAGGTCGTCGAAGGTCGCCTCGCGCCGCGCCGGCGGCTCCGGAGCGACGGCGTTGCGCAGCCAAGCGTCGATCTCGCGAGCGGCCTTCGCGCCGTGCCCGACCGCGACGGTCGCGGTCCGCCCCGAGGGCACCATGTCCCCGCCCGCGAAGATTCCCGGGTGGCCGGTCATCATCCCCCGGCCGACCCGCACGACCCCGTCCGCGCGTTCGACGTCCGGCAGCTCGTCCACCAGGGACAAATCCGTGTCCTGGCCGAGCGCCAGCACGACGCTGTCGGCGGCGAGGCGCTCGAACTCGCCGGTCGGCTGCGGGAAGCCTGACTCGTCGAGGCGCATCTTCTCGACGGTGATGCCGTCGCCGTCGATCTCGCTGATCGTCGAGAGCCAGCGCATCGCGACGCCTTCTTCGACTGCCTCCGCCACTTCGGATTCGTGGGCGGGCGTCCGGTCCCGCGTGCGGCGGTAGACGACGACGGCGTCGGTGGCGCCGAGCCGCTTCGCGGTGCGCGCGGCGTCCATCGCGGTGTTGCCGCCGCCGTAGACGGCGACGCGGCGGCCGAGCAGCGGCGGTTCGCCGTCTTCCATCTCGTGCAGCAGCGAAATCGCGTCGAGGACGTGTGCCGTGTCGCCGGCCGGGATGTAGGCCCGCTTGCCGACCTGGGCGCCGACGGCGAGGAAGACCGCGTCGAACCCCGCCTTCGCGGCCACGACGTCGGTGACCCGGCTGTTCTGCTCGAAGACGACACCCATGTCCGCGATCCGGCGGATCTCCGCGTCGATCACGTCGCGGGGCAGCCGGTAGCGCGGGATGCCGTAGCGCATCATCCCGCCGGGCGCGGCTTCGGCGTCCCGGACGGTGACGGCGTGGCCGAGCCGGGCGAGGTGGTAGGCGGCGGACAGGCCGGCCGGGCCCGCGCCGACGACCAGGACCCGCTTGCCGGACGGCTCGGCGACCGGGATCGTCCAGCCCTGCTCGATGCCCTCGTCGCCGAGGAAGCGTTCGACGGAGTTGATGCCGACGGCTTCGTCGAGCTGGCCGCGGTTGCAGGCGCTCTCGCACGGCCGGTAGCAGATCCGGCCGAGCACGGCGGGCAGCGGGTTGTCGGCCATGATCCCGCGCCACGCGTTCTCGTAGTCACCGGATTCGGCGTGGTAGAGCCACTTCTGGATGTCCTGCCCGGACGGGCAGGCCTGGTTGCACGGCGGCAGCAGGTCGACGTAGACCGGCCGCTCGGTCCGCCAGGCACCGGTCTTGTTCGCCCGACTCGAACCGACGTCGAGGGTGATCGCGAACGGCTTCTCGTGCTCCATCAGGCCTCCTCGAGCAGGTCGAACCGGCGGATGTTGCGGTCGGCGAGCGCCTGGATCTTCTCGATCACCTCGGTGTGCGGTGAGTCGCCGAACAGGTGCGCGTACCGGGTCTGAAGCCGCAGGTAGTCCTCGACCGGCACCCGGCGGCGGATCTTCGACGTCGCGACGATCTCGCCGGCTTCCGCTTCGAACACCGGGAAGATCCCGCTTTCCTTGGCGAGGCGGGCGATCCGGATCGTGTCGTGGGACGCGCTGCCCCAGCCGAGCGGGCACGGCACCAGGACATGCAGGTACCGCGCGCCGCGGAACTCCATCGCCCGCGTCACCTTGGCTTCCAGATCACGCAGGTCCGCGACCGTCGCGGTGGCCACGTACGGGATCTCGTGGGCCAGCGCGATCATCGGGACGTTCTTGCCCTGCCCGAACACCGCGCCCGGCTCGGCGCCGACCGCCGGGGTGGTGGCGGTGCGGGCGGCCGGTGGCGTCGCGCCGGAGCGCTGGACACCGGTGTTCATGTACGCCTCGTTGTCGTAGCAGATGTAGAGGACGTCGTCGTTGCGCTCGAACATCCCCGACAGGCAGGCGAAACCGATGTCGACGGTCCCGCCGTCGCCGCCCTGGCCGACCACACGGACATCCGTGCGTCCCTTGGCCTTCATCGCCGCGGCGACGCCGGTGGCGACGGCCGGGGCGTTGCCGAACAGCGAGTGCAGCCACGGGATCCGCCACGACGTCTCGGGATACGGCGTCGAGAAGACCTCCAGGCAGCCGGTTGCGTTGACGGCGACCATCTGGTTGCCCGTCGCGCGCATCGCCGCGTCGAGCGCGTACCGGGCGCCGAGCGCTTCGCCGCAGCCTTGGCAGGCCCGGTGGCCGCAGTCGATGGAGTTGATCCGCTGCCGGTCGGACTGGACGCTGCGCTGGTCGTCGCCGAGCAGCCGGCCGCCGACCGCGAAGCTGCCGGTCTGGTAGAACTTGATCGGCGTCACCGCCATGTCATCACCCGATTCGCGAAGCGACCGCACCGAGGTCGCGCAGGAGGTTCTCGGCCGTCGGCCCCGACCGGCGGGTCGCGGCGAGGCGGCCCAGCTCGCGGTCGATCAGCGTGCGGTCGAGGTCGAGGAAGGTCAGCGGCGGCAACCGGTCCGCGGAGCGCAGGACCCGGCGCAGCGAGTCCTTCGTGATCGCACGGCCGCCCAGCCCGGCGACCACCGTGTGCACCTCCGCGGTCGCGACGACGTTCTGCGTGACGATCCCGCCCACACCGGGCTCGAAGGCCCGTTCCAGGACGACGACGTGCCGGGCGTGCCCGAGCGCCGCGCGGACCGCGTCGGCGGGGAACGGCCGGAAGCAGGTCAGGCCGAGAACGCCGACACGCAGTCCGTCTTCGCGCAGCGCGTCGACGGTGTCCTTGAGCGTGCCCAGCACCGAGCCGAGCGCGATCACGATCGTCTCGGCGTCCTCGGTGCGATACGGCCGGATCAACCCGCCGGAGTTGCGGCCGAACGCTTCGGCGAAGCGGTCCGCGACGTCCGGGACGACGTCGAGCGCCTCCATCAGCCGGGCGTGGGCGAGGTAGCGGACCTCCGTGAAAGCCTCTGGCCCGACCATCGCCCCGATCGACGACGGCTCGGCCGGGTCGAGCACCTGACGGGGCTCGTACGGCGGTAGGAAGGCGTCGACCTGGTCCTGGTCCGGTGTGTCGACCGGTTCCCAGGCGTGGGTCAGCACGAAGCCGTCCATGCACACCATCACCGGCGTGGACAGCTCCTCGGCGATCCGGAACGCCTGGACGTGCAGGTCCGCGGCCTCCTGGTTGGTCTCGGCGTAGAGCTGGATCCAGCCCGCGTCCCGCAGGGCCATGCTGTCGCTGTGGTCGTTCCAGATGTTGATCGGCGCGCCGATCGCCCGGTTGGCCACCGTCATCACGATCGGCAGGCCGAGCCCGGAGGCGTTGAACACCGCCTCGGTCATGTACAGCAGACCTTGGCTCGCGGTGGCCGTGTAGGCCCGCGCCCCGGCGGCGGACGCGCCGATGGCGACGGACATCGCGGCGAACTCCGACTCGACGTTGACGAACTCGCACGGCGTGAGCGCACCGGACTTCACCAGCTCCGCCAGCCCTTCGACGATGTGCGTCTGCGGCGAGATCGGATAGGCGCAGACGACCTCCGGACGGCACAGCGCGACCGCGTCGGCGACGGCCCGGGAGCCCTCAATCTGCCTGAGCACCGGTCAGCTCCTCCCGCTCGGCGCGGACGAACCCGTAGGCCGCGGTGGCCGCCGCGATGTTGCCGTCGGCTTTCGCCCCGGTGAACCGGCCGGCGATCGCGGCGATCACCGACCGCAGCTCGACCACGCCGGTCAACGCGGCGAACCCGCCGAGCAGCGCCGCGTTGGGCACCGCCCGGCCCAGGTGTTTCTTCGCCAGCTCGGTCGCGGGCACCACCAGCAGGCGCTCCCGGCGGAACCCGCGGACGAACTCGCCCAGCCCCAGCTCGTCGAAGCTGTGCGCGGAGTTCACGAGCAGGTAGCCCTCGGGTTTGAGGCCTTCGAAGACGTTCACCTGGTGCAGCAGGGTGGCGTCCTGGATGATCAGCGCGTCAGGCTGGACGATCGGTTCGCGGGTGCGGATCGCCGCGCCGGAGATCCGGCAGAACGACACGACCGGCGCGCCGGTGCGTTCCGAGCCGAAGCTGGGGAACGCCTGCGCGTGCCGCCCTTCGGTGAACGCGGCTACCGACAGCAGCTCGGCCGCCGTCACCACGCCCTGACCGCCACGACCGTGGATGCGGACCTCGGTCGTGCTCATGCGCTCGGGTACTTGGCGAGGATGTCCCGCAGCGCCGAGACGAACCGCAGGGACTCGTCGTGATCGCGCTGCCAAACGTTGCGGCCGAAGATCAGCCCGGTCGCCCCGGCCTCCATCGACTCGCGTGCCTTCTCCAGCATCGCCTCGTCGCCGGCCTTGCCGCCGCCCGAGACCAGCAGCAGCGTCCGCCCGGCCGACCGAACGACGGCGTCGATCGCCTGCTGGGCTCGTCGTCTCCTTGGCGTAGGCACTGGGCACGTTGTCGATCTTCGCCGGGTGCGGGAAGTTGACCTTGACGACGTCGGCGCCCAGCTCGGACGCGGTGCGCGCGGCGTAGTCGACGGCGTAGAAGGAGTCGCGGCCGCCCTTGGCTTCGATGGCCGAGCCACGCGGGTAGGCCCAGACGATGAGCGGCATGCCCAGCCGGTGGGCGTCGGCGCGGACCTGCCGCAGCTGGGCGAAGTCCTGCTCCTGGGCCGGGGTCCCGACGTAGAGGGTGTAGCCGACGGCGTCCGCGCCGAGCCGGACCGCGTCCTCGACGCTGCCGTGCAGCAGGGACAGCGCCTCGGCGTCGGACGGGATCTCGGTCTTGCCGTTGAGCTTCAGCACCAGCGGCAGCTCGCCCGCGTAGTCCCAGTAGAACTTCTCGGCCAGCCCGATCTGGATCGCGATGCCGTTGAAGCCGCCCTCGAGCGCGAGCTTGAGGATGTACTTCGGGTCGCTCGCGGCCGGGTTGGCGAAGAAGTCGCGGGGACCGTGCTCCAGGCCCTGGTCGTAGGGAAGGAAGAACGCGGTGCCGTTGCGCAGGCCGTGTTCGTGCAGGATGCGGTGCAACCGCGTCTTCTTGCCGGTGTTCAGCCCGAGCTCGGCCAGCGGGGGACGGTACGCCATGACGGCCTCCGGGGTCGCTGATTTCGTGTGTCCCCAGCCAATCGCGACGAGGTGGCCGCCACCGCGGGCGAACGCCACCGGCACCGGGGCCCTCGGTCACCCGCGCAGGGGACCATCGGCTCTGTGGCTCCCGCGCTGCCGGCGGTGAGACTTCGCCGCATGAAGGTCGACGAACTGCTCGCGAAGGCGAAGGACGGGCTGGAGACCAGGATGGTCTACGGCGAGCCGTACGAGGTCGACGGCGTCACAGTGATCGTGGCGTCGGCTGTCGGCACCGGCGGTGGCGGCGGCGACAGCCGCGACGAAAAGGGCCGTTCCGGCGAAGGTGCGGGATTCGGGCTGTCGGCCAAGCCGGTCGGGGCGTACGTCATCAAGGACGGCAAGCTCCGCTGGGAACCGGCGGTCGACGTGAACCGCCTGCTGGCCACCCTCGGCGCGGTCGCCGTCGCGGCACTCTTCGCCGCGACCCGGCTCGTGAAGCTCAAGTACCGCGCCGACCAGGATTGACCCGAGCCGGAACGTCGAGGATTGGCTCCGCCGTAACCGGGGTATCGCCGAAGCGCGGACGTCTTCAGCAGCGAGGACGGAGACCCGGAAAGGGACGATGCCGCCATGTCCGAACGGAGCGGCGCCGGCGATGAGCCGTCGCGATGGTCGATGGACCTCCGCGGCACCACCGCACCGGCTCTGGTGCAGATCCGCCGCTGGGCCTCACGCACCCTGACCCACGTCGACGACGCCCACCTGGGGGACGTGCTGCTGGTGGCCACCGAACTGGTGACCAACGCCTACGACCACGGCCAGGGCCCCCTGGCAAGTCCGGATGAGCCACACTCGGGCGCCATGCCGGGTGCGGATCGAGGTCGACGACGGCAGCCGGGATCGGCCCGTCGTCGCCACGCCGTCCCTCGACAGACCCGGTGGCCGCGGTATGCAAATCGTGGAAAGCTGTCGGACGCCTGGGGCGTGCTGGAGAATCCGGTCGGCAAGACGGTGTGGGCGGAGGTGCCCTGCTCCGGGGTCGATGCGGCACCGCTTGCTTCATCGCCCGGCACCGGACCGGTCCGGATTACCGACCGTTAACCCGCCGCTGGCGCCCCGAAAACCTGGACAGGACGCGAAGCTCGCGCGGGGGCATCATGGCGGCCATGCCGCACCGCGTCCTGCTCGCCGACGACGACCGCGCCATCCGCGAGTCCCTCGTCCGGGCCCTCGACCTCGAGGGTTACCACGTCACCGAGGTGACCGACGGCGTCAGCGCGCTCGCCACCGCCCGGCGCGACGAGTTCGACGTGATCGTCCTCGACGTGATGATGCCCGGCGTCGACGGCCTCGGCGTGTGCCGCGTCCTGCGGGCCGAAGGCGACCCCACGCCGATCCTCATGCTCACCGCCCGCGTCGAGACCCCCGACCGGGTGGCCGGGCTGGACGCCGGGGCGGACGACTACCTGCCCAAGCCGTTCGAACTCGACGAACTCCTCGCGCGCCTGCGGGCCCTGCTCCGCCGCACGTCCCCCGAACCGGACGCGCGGCGCACGCTGCGGCTGGGCGAGCTGGCGGTCGATCCGGCGGCGCGGCGGGTGTGGTGGCAGGGCACCGAGATCGCGCTCTCGAAAACCGAGTTCGACCTGCTGGAACTGCTCGTGCGCAACGCCGGGATCGTGCTCGACCGCACCACGATCTACCAGCGGATCTGGGGCTACGAATTCGGCGCGGACTCGAAGAACCTGGCCGTCTACATCGGCTACCTGCGCCGCAAGCTGGAGCAGGCCGGGGCGACCGGGCTGATCCACACCGTCCGCGGCGTCGGCTACTCGGTGCGGCCGGCATGAACCTGCGCAGCAAGTTCGCCATCGCCTTCGCCGGGGTCGGCGCGGCGGCCGCGATCCTCGTCGGGGTGCTGAGCTACCAGGCCGCTTCGGAACGGATCAACGCCGAACTCGACCGGTCGCTGCTCACCACCTCCGCCGAGGTCGCCGCCGGAGCGACGCAGATCCTCGCCCCGAGCCCGGTCACCCGCGGCCCCGATGACGACGACCACGACGAGGCTCAGCCCATGGTGGCGCAGGCGATCGCTCCGGACGGCAGCACCCGGCCCCTCGGCGGCCGTCCGGTGCGCCTCGACGTCGGCGACGACGACCGGACGCTCGCCGCCACCGGTTCCCTCGGCGACCACCGCTACACGAACTTCACCGCCGGGCGCGACGACTACCGGGTGATCACCGTGGCTCTCGGCCCCGGCCGCGGGGCGATCCAGCTCGGCATCGACGTCGACGAATCCCGGCACGTCCTCAAGGGACTGGCGGCCCGCATCACCGGCGTCAGCGCCCTGGTCCTGGCCGTCGCGGCCCTGGCCGGATGGCTGCTGGCCCGGCAGATTACCCGCCGGCTGGTCCGGCTGACCGACGTCACCGAGCAGGTCAGCGACGGCCGCCTCGACGAAGTCGCCGTCCCGACCGGTGGGCGCGACGAGGTCGGCAGGCTCGCGACGTCGTTCGACCGGATGCTGGGCCGCCTGGCCGACGCCCGCGCCGACCAGGAACGCTTGGTCCAGGACGCCGCGCACGAACTGCGGACCCCACTGACCAGCCTGCGCACCAACGCCAGCGTCCTGCGGCGGTTCGCCGAGCTCAGCCCGGATTCCCGCGCCCGCCTGCTCGACGACGTCCACGGGGAAGCCCGCGAACTCACCCACCTGGTGGACGAGCTCGTCGACCTGGCCACCCGCCGCTACGAGGCCGAGGAGCCGGGGCGGGTCGAGCTGGGCGAGATCGCCGGCCGCGCCGCCGAGCGCGTCCGGCGGCGGTCCGGGCGCGCCATCGCCGTCGAGGCCGACGCGTCCACGCTGACCGGCCAGGCCAAGGCGTTGGAACGAGCGGTGACGAACCTGCTGGAAAACGCCGTGAAGTTCGCGCCCGAGGGCCCGATCGAGGTCGTCGTGCGCGACGGCCGCGTCGAGGTGCTCGACCGCGGCCCGGGCATCGGCGACGACGACGCGGCCCGCATGTTCGACCGCTTCCACCGCGCCGACGGCGCCCGCGGCCTGTCCGGCTCCGGCCTCGGCCTGGCCATCGTGCGGGACATCGCGCTCGCCCACGGCGGAACGGTCTTCGCCGGGCCGCGCCCCGGTGGTGGCGCCGTGGTGGGGTTCACCGTCGGCGCGGATCTTCTCTTACCGAGCTCTCACCCTCGTCACGCCGACAGCTAACCGGGCTTCGGAAGGGTGGATGGCGATCACCCCCGAGGAGCCCGATGTCCACCACCATGCTGTCCGCCCGCCGCGTCACGCGGCCTGTGACCCGCGTGTGGTGGCGGGACGCCGCCGGGCTGACGGCCTGGCTGAGCGTGCTGTTCGTGGTCGCGCTCTGGGTGTCCGGCCGCGGCGTGCAGGACCTCGGCGCGGACTTCTTCACCTCCACCGGACGGCTCACCGGCCTGTTGTCCGCGGACCTCCTGCTGCTGCACCTGCTGCTCATGGCGCGGATCCCCTGGGTCGAGCGCAGCTACGGCCAGGACGAGCTCGCCCGGCGGCACCGGATCGCCGGCTTCACGTCGATCACGCTGCTGGCCGCGCACTTGGCGCTCATCACCCTCGGCTACGCCGCCACCGACCGCTCCGGCGTCCTGGGCGAAGCCTGGGCGCTGGTGACGACCTATCCGGGCATGCTCCTGGCCGCCGCCGGGACCGCCGCGCTGGGCATGGTCGCCGTGACGTCGGTCCGCGCCGCCCGGCGGCGGCTGCGCTACGAGTCCTGGCACCTGCTGCACCTCTACGCCTACCTCGGCGCCGGGCTGGCACTGCCGCACCAACTGTGGACCGGCGCCGACTTCACGGCTTCGCCGGTCGCGACGGCGTTCTGGTGGACCGCCTACGCCGCGGCCGCGGGTGCCGTGCTGGTGTTCCGCGTCGCGCGGCCGGTGTGGCTCAACGCGCGGCACCGGCTGGTCGTCGAGCGGGTCGTCCCCGAAGGCCGCGGGGTCGTCTCGGTGTACCTGCGCGGCCGCGACCTCGACCGGCTGCCTGTCGCGGCGGGCCAGTTCTTCGTCTGGCGCTTCCCCGACGGCCCCGGCTGGACCCGGGGCAAACCGTTCTCGCTCTCGGCCGCCCCGGACGGGTACCGGCTGCGAATCACCGCGAAGGACCTCGGCCCGGGCAGCCGACGCCTGGCCGCGCTCCAGCCTGGCACGCGAGCGTTCTTCGAAGGCCCGTACGGCCGGCTGACCGGCACTGTCCGGAAAGGACGGAAGATCGCGCTGTTCGGTTCGGGCATCGGGATCACGCCGTTGCGCGCGTTGCTGGAGGAACTGCCCTACCACCCCGGGGACGCGGTGCTGTTCCAGCGTGCCGGGCACCAGGCGGACCTGTTCTTCCGGCGCGAGCTCGAAGACCTCGCCGTCCGCCGCGGGGTCCGCGTCCACTACCTGCTCGGCCCGCGTTCGCGGGATCGGGCGTCCTGGCTGCCCGCCGGGTACGCCCCGGTGCCCGACGAGCAGGTGCTGCGCCACCTCGTACCCGACATCGCCGACCATGACGTCTACGTCTGCGGTCCCGACGCTTGGACCGTCGCGGTACTCGGCAGCGTACGTCGCGCCGGTGTTCCCGCGGACCGCGTCCACTGCGAACGGTTCGCCTGGTAGGAAAGGAGACGCCCGATGCGCCGGATCGCCATCGCCGCCGCGGCGACCGTGTCCGTCGTCGTGCTGCTGTTCAGCTACCGCACGAGCACGGACGCCACGCCCGTCGCCACCGGCCGGACCCAGCCGTCCCGTACGGCGAGCCCGGCCACCACCGCGACAGGTGCGGCGGCCACCGGTGACGGGACGTTCACCGGCGACGCCGCCGACACCCGCTACGGCCCGGTCCAGGTCCGGATCACCGTCTCCGGCGGCCGGATCACCGCGGCGGACGCAATCGAGTACCCGCAGGAAAGCGGCCGCGACGTCCGGATCAACTCCGCAGCCGTGCCGGAGCTGAACCAGGAGACCCTGCAAGCGCAGAGCGCGCAGATCGATACCGTCAGCGGCGCCACCTACACCTCCGAGGGCTACCAGCAGTCCCTGCAGTCGGCGATCGACCAGGCTCACCGGTGACCAGCGCACCCCGGCGGTCCTGGACGCGGCCCGTCATGGGCACCCAGGCCAGCCTGCACCTGCGCGGCCGGCGCATCGACTCCGACGCGGGCGTCGAACCGGCCGTGGCGGCGGTGTTCGGGCACCTGCGAGCCGCCGACGAGCTGTTCAGCACCTACCGGCCCGGCAGCCAGGTGAGCGCGCTCCGCCGCGGCGAGCTCCCCCGCGGAACGGCCGCCCGCGGCCCCCAAGTCGTCGACCCGCACACCGGCACTGACCCCGGCGGACTGCAGGCCGTTACGGTCACCGGGCCGACGCTCCTGTGGGCCGACGTGTTCGCCACGGCCGCCTTCGCCCGGGGCGGCGAGGACGTCGCGGAATGGGTCGCCACCCGGGCGCCTGGTTACGAAGTCGCCGCACTTGCCCGAGCGCCCTGAGAGAGTCCGCGTCCAAGCCCCCCGCATCCCTCCACAAAGGACACCATGACCACCGTCAACGGTCTGCCCGCCCACATCCTGCTCGTGCACGCCATCGTCGTGCTGCTGCCGCTTTCGGCTCTGCTCCTGGTCCTCAGCGCGCTGTGGCCGGCCGCACGCGGCAAGCTCGCCGGGCCCAACGCGATCCTCTCGGTCCTCGTCGTCATCTTGGTCCCGATCACCACCGAGGCGGGCGAGTGGCTCGAACGCCGGGTCGCGCGGACCCCGCTGGTCCGCACCCACACCGAGCTCGGCGACACGGCGCTCTGGGTGGCGCTCCCGGTGGCCGTGCTCGCCCTGCTGGTGTGGTGGCGCCAGCGCGAAACCCGGCGGCCGGGCCGCACGTTCCTGGGCCCGGCGTCGACGACCGTCACGGTGGTGCTCTCGGTGCTGTCCATCGCAGCCGCCGGCGCGGCGGTCGTCGACATCTACCGCATCGGCGACTCCGGCGCCCAGGCCACCTGGCAGGGCCAGTTCAGCACCGCACCGGCATCGGAAGGGCGGGACCGCTGATCCCGCCTTTCCGATGGCACCGGTTGCCCCCCGCCGGTTGTTCCGCGCGCGTGGCAGTCCGCGGGTCTGCGGCGCGGCAGTTTCACGGGAGACGCTCCCGGGTAACCGGAGTCGTTCGCGCTCCTGCGGAGGGTCGCTGGTCCCAGGAGTTCGCGTCGGTGTGGGCGGACCGGAGGAGGCTGGCCGATGGCACACGGTGGGCTCCCGATCCCCGACGGCCCGCTCGGTGAGGAAGCGTTCCCGGAGGGCGCGTCGGTCCATGTCATCGGCGGTCAGTACCGCGACGCCCGCGGAGTGGTGATCGCCAAGGACCCCGATTTGCGACCGGGCTCCGTATGGGTTCGGCTCACCGACGGCAGGCAGGTCCTCGTCCCCGGTTACCGCCTCTCACCGGACGCACCGTGAACCCGTTCGGCGCCCGACTACCCGGTGACAGGTGACTCGCCGGGGTTTCCCAACCGGTCCCGCACCGCGCGGACCACCTCGGGGACCGCGGCCTGCACCGCCGGGGTCAAGCCGGTACCCAGACCGAGCTCCGCAGCTTCCACGGCGTACACGACCAGCTCTTTCGGCACCCGGCCGAGCGCGGCGCCGAGCCGGACCGCGTCCGGGATGCCCAGTGCGTGCGAGCTGGCCGGCACTGCCCGGGGTGGCCAGCCATCCACGGTGGACGTCCACACGCGACCCGGCGTGGCCGGCTCGCACAGCACAGCGTCCACGACCACCGCGGTGTCCACCTCGGACCACGCGTCGAGCAGGGCCGCCGGCTCGCCGTCGCACAGGACAGTGCGGACACCGGGGATCGGGTCCGCGTCCAGCGCGGCCAGCACCGCCACCGCGACCCCGTCGTCGCGGCGGTATTCGTTGCCCACGCCGATCACCACCGCCCGGGTCACCGGCCCTCCCAGGTGATGTCCAGGAAGTGCGCGGCGCACGAGATGCAGGGGTCGTAGTTGCGGATCGTGCGTTCGGCCAGCGTGGTCAGCTCGGCGTCGCCCAGGTCGAGGTGGTCCTCGACGACCCGCCTCAGGTCGGCTTCGATCACGGCCTGGTTCTGCGAGGTCGGCGGGACGATCGTCGCGGCGCGGATCAGCCCGTCGGGGCCGAGTTCGTAGCGGTGGTACAGCGTACCTCGCGGTGCTTCGCTGATCCCGTGGCCGGTTCCGGCGCGCGGTGGTACCTCGACGAAGGCGCGTGGCGGACGTTCCCACGCCTCGATGATCCGCAGCGCTTCCTCGATCGCGTACACGATCTCGACCCCGCGGACGAGGATGCTGCGGAACGGGTTGCGGCACGCCGGCCCCAAACCGGCCTCGGCCGCTGCCTGCCGGGCGGTCTCGGACAGCTGGGCCGAGTTGAGGGTGTAGCGCGCGAGCGGCCCGGTCAGGTAGCGGTGGCCGTCGAGTGCGGCGTGCAGCGCCGTCGAGTGCGGGACATGGGTTTCGACGACGTGCTCCGGGAACTCGCGCGGGGTGAACGCCAGACCCGAGGCGGTGTGCAGGGTGCCGTCCGCGATGGCGTAGCGGCCCGGCTCGGCCGCGGCCAGCAGGTCGTCGTCCAGTTCCCCGTCGGGGAAGTCGAACCCGGCGGTCCACCGCACGGTCGCGAGGGCGTCGTCGAGGGCCCGCCGCAGTGTTTCGGCGAGCGGGCGGAGGTCCGCGCGCGTGGGCAGCGAGTAGAACCCGCCGACCCGGACGTTGACCGGGTGGATCGCCCGGCCGCCGATCGTCTCCAGCAGCGTGTTCCCGGCCTTCTTCAGCGCCAGGCCGCGTTCGACGACGTCGCGGTGCCGGGTGGCGAGGCTGATCGCGTCCGGGTGGCCGAGGAAGTCCGGGGCGTGCAGCAGGTAGATGTGCAGGGCGTGGCTGGAAATCCATTCACCGCAGTAGAGCAGCCGCCGTGCGGCGGCGATCCCGGGGTCGAGGGTGACGCCGCAGGCGTCTTCGATCGCGTTGCACGCGCTGGTCTGGTAGGCCACCGGGCAGATCCCGCAGATCCGCGCGGTGATGTCCGGCGGTTCGGTGTGCGCCCGGCCGCGCAGGAACGCCTCGAAGAACCGTGGTGGCTCGTAGATGTTCAGCTCGGCCCGTTCGACCCGCCCGTCGGCGATCCGCACGCGCAGCGCGCCTTCGCCTTCGACCCGGGCCAGCGAGCTGACCTTCAGCTGCCGGCTGCGGTGGCTCACGGTTCCTCCCGGCGCGTTTCCGTGACGGTGAAGGTGCTGAAGACGCGGTCGACGTCGTCCTCGCTCATCCCGCGCGAGCGCAGCAGCGGGATCAACACCGGGGTGTTGGGTTTCGCCATCGGCCCGAAGCACCCGAAACAGCCACGGCCGACACCCGGGCAGAGCGCCCCACAGCCTGCCCGGGTGACCGGGCCGAGGCAGGGCGTGTCGCCGGCGACCAGCAGGCAGGTGAGCCCGCGGCGCTTGCAGTCGGTGCAGACGCTGGTGTCCGGCAGGTCGGGGGCGCGCCCGGCGAGCAGCGCGGTGATCGTGCCGAGCAGCTGGCCGCGGTCGATCGGGCAGCCGTGCAGCTCGTAGTCCACCGGGACGTGCGCGGCCACCGGCGTGGACGTCGCCAGCGTG
The DNA here is from genome assembly GCF_031625235.1 of Amycolatopsis sp. 505. NCBI lineage: Bacteria > Bacillati > Actinomycetota > Actinomycetes > Pseudonocardiales > Pseudonocardiaceae > Amycolatopsis > Amycolatopsis sp. 505. The sequence goes on along the minus strand of NZ_JACKQP010000003.1, from coordinate 660,137 downwards.
TCGATGTACTGCGGGTGCGCGTACACGATCGAGGCGAACTCCCTGACGTCGGCGAAGTTCCGCAGGGCCTGGACGCCACCCGCGGTCGCGCAGGCCCCGATCGTGACGAGCACCTTCGAGGCGGCCCGGACCTCCTGGATGCGGCGCAGGTCTCCCGGCGTGGTGATCGACCCTTCGACGAGCGACACGTCGTAGGGACCGGGGAGGACGGTGCTGGAGGCTTCGAGGAAGTGCGCGATCCGTACCCTTCCGGCCAGCTCCAGCAGCTCGTCTTCGCAGTCGAGCAGGGTCAGCTGGCAGCCGTCGCAGGAGGCGAACTTCCAGACGGCCAGCGTCGGCGTCGTCATCACAGCTCCTTCATGGCGAGCAGCGGGCCCGCGACGGTGTAGTCGACGACCGGGCCGTCCCGGCAGACCAGCAGCGGCCCGAGCTGGCAGTGGCCGCACAGGCCGATGCCGCACTTCATCGCGCGTTCCAGGGAAACCCGGATCGCCGCGGCGGGAACTTCCTTCGCCAGCAGGATTTCCGCGCACGCGCGCATCATCGGCTCCGGCCCGCAGAGGAACGCGCGGGTCTGCCCGGGGTCGAGGTCCAGCGCCGACAGCGGTTCCGTCACGAAGCCGACCGGCCCGGTCCAGCCCTCGGCCGGCCGGTCGATCGTCCGCACCACCTCGACGTCGTGCCGCCGCGCCCAGGCGGCCAGCTCGTGCGGGAACAGGAACTCCGCCGGGGTCCGGGCCCCGGCCACGACGACCAACCGGCGGTACTGGGCCCGGTCGTCGAGCACCGCCGTGAGCACCGGCCGCAGCGGGCACAATCCGGCCCCGCCGGCGACGATCACGACGTCGTGCCCGGCCGCGTCCTCGACGTTCCAGCTCGTGCCGTACGGGCCGCGCACGCCGACGACCCGGCCCGGGGTCAGGTCGTGCAGGGCGCGGCTGACCGCGCCGACGGCGCGGATGGTGTGCATCGGCCCGGGGCCGCTGACCGAGATCGCCACCTCGCCGATCCCGGGGGCGTACAGCATCATGAACTGCCCGAGGCGCGCCTCGGGCACCGGTTCGCCGACCGGCTCCAGCCGGACGGTCACCGAGTCGGCGGTCTCCACGACCCGCCCGGCGACCCGGTACGGCACCGGCACCATCGGTTCGGCCGTCACGAGCAGCCCCCGGCCAGCTTCGCCGCTTCCTCGGTGATGTCGATCCCCGCCGGGCACCAGGCGATGCACCGGCCGCACCCGACGCAGCCGGACGTCCCGAACTGCTCGTGCCACGTACCGAGCTTGTGGCTGAACCACTGGCGGTAGCGGCTCGACCCGGAGGTCCGGACACTGCCGCCGTGCACGTAGGAGAAATCGAGTTCGAAGCAGGATGCCCAGCGCTGGTGGCGTTCGGCGTGCTCGCCGGACAGGTCGGTGACGTCCTCGGTGGTGGTGCAGAAGCACGTCGGGCACACCATGGTGCAGTTGCCACAGGTGAGGCAGCGGCTCGCCACCTCATCCCACTGCGGCGACTCCCGGCTTTTCCGGATCACCGACGGCAGATCGGCGGCCGGCATGGCCCGGCCCATCCGGTCCGCGGCGGCCGCGACGGCTTCCCGGGCCGCACGGACTTCGGCACCGCGGGCCGGCCGGGTGCCGACCTGGGCCAGCAGGCGCGCGCCGTCCGGGCTGCCGACGTCGACGACGAACCGGTGCCCGTCTTCGTCGACGCGCTCGGTGAGGCCCAGGTCGTACCCGGGGCCGGCCGCGGGGCCGGTGCCCATGGACGCGCAGAAGCACACTTCGCCCGGCTCGGTGCAGTTGGCGGCGATGATGAACAGGTCGGCACGGCGACGCCGGTATGAGCCGTCGGGGTGCGCGCCGCCGCCGAGCACCCGATCGAGGACGGCGATCGCGGCGAGGTCGCACCCGCGCACGCCCAGGAACGCGTAACGCGGCTGCTGGGGCTCCTCGACCGTGAACCGGCCGTCCGCGGTGGCTTCGAAGAGCTTGCGACGCGGCGGGTGGAGCCAGCGCTTCCAGCCCTGAGGGCCGGCCGAATGCCCGAACACGGCGCTGTCGGCGCGCCGGCGGAGCCGGTAGTGGCCCGGTCCGGTGCTGACGCCCCAGCCGACCGGGAGCTGTTCGGCCGACTCGAGCTCGGCGAGCACGATCGCGTCGTCGCGCACGGTCGGGCCGATCACCCGGTAGCCGTCAAGGATCAGCGCCTCCACCAGCCCGCCAAGTCCCGCGAGGTCGATCGTCACCGTGCCGTCGCTCGTCATCCGGACCTCCCGGAGCCACTGAACCGGCGACGCCGCGAACGGGCCTAGGGCCGAAGGTCACCGCCACGGGTACTTCGTGCCCTGTCCGCCGGACGGCCCGGAGGGGAACCGTGGTGGTCCGGACGCGGGAGGTGGGATGGCGGAGACACCGAGCGGTGACCGGGTGCGGATCGACGTGCGCGGAACCGTGCAGGGTGTCGGGTTCCGGCCGTTCGTCCACCGCCTGGCCACCGAGCTGGGCGTGGGCGGGGACGTGCGCAACGCCGGGGGCCACGTCGTGATCCGCGCGGCGGGCGGCCGGGTGGCCGACTTCGTCGCCGGGCTCACCACTTCAGCGCCTCCGCAGGCCCGCGTCACCGGCATCGACGTCACCGCGCTGGCCGACCGGATCTCGCTCGGCCCCGGCTTCCGTGTCGCGGCCAGCGTCGAGGGCCGCGGGGGTGAGGTGCCGCCGGACCTGGCGACCTGTCCCGAGTGCGTCCGTGAGCTGTTCGACCCGGCCGACCGCCGCTACCGCTACCCGTTCCTCACCTGCACCGCCTGCGGGCCGCGTGCGACCATCCTCGAGCGGCTGCCCTACGACCGCACCCGGACCACCATGCATGCCTTCCCGCTGTGCGCGGCGTGCGCGGCCGAGTACCGGAACCCGGCGGACCGGCGGTTCCACGCTGAGCCCATCGCCTGTCCCACGTGCGGTCCGCGGCTGAGCTGGGCGCCGGACGTGCATGGTGAGGAGGCCCTCGCCGCCGCCTGTGCCGTGCTCGCCGGTGGCGGAATCGTGGCCATGAAGGGACTCGGCGGCTACCAGCTCGTCTGCGACGCCGTCGACGAGTCCGCGGTGCGCCGGATCCGGCAGGTCAAGGACCGGCCCGCGAAGCCGCTTGCCGTTCTGGCCCGCTGCCTCGGCGACGTCGGCTTGCTGTCCGAAGTGGACGAGCAGGCAGCCGGCGTGCTGACGTCGGCCGCGGCGCCGATCGTCCTGCTCTCCCGGCGCCCCGGCGCACCGCTGGCCGACGGCATCGCGCCGGGCCTCGCCGAGATCGGCGTGTTCCTCCCGACCACCCCGCTGCACCACCTGCTGCTGGCCGAGCTCCGCCGCCCCCTGGTCGTCACGAGCGGCAACCGCGCGGGCGGCCCGATGGTCGTCGACGACGCCGAGGCGCTCGCCACCCTCGGGCCGGTGACCGACGGCGTCCTCGCTCACGACCGGCCGATCCGGTCCCGGTCCGACGACTCCGTCGTGCGGCCCCGGCACGGCCGCACCACGACGATCCGGCGGGCCCGCGGGTACGCGCCGGCGCCGCTGCCGCTGCCCTTCGCGGCCCCGGAACCCCTGCTGGCCCTCGGCGCGCAGCTCAAGCACACCTGCGCGCTCGCCCGCGACGGCCTGGCCCACCTCGGCCCGCACACCGGGGACCTGGAGGACGCCCGCACGCTCGCCGCGTTCGAATGCACCGCCGCGGACCTGGTCCGCTGGCTCGACGCCGAACCGGTGTGGTGCGCCCACGACCTGCACCCGGGCTACCTGTCCACGCAGCACGCCCGGCGCTGGCCCGCCGAGCGCCGGATCGGCGTGCAGCACCACCACGCCCACGTCGCCGCCACCGCCGCGGAACACGGCGTCTCGACGCCGTTCGTCGGAGTCGCGCTCGACGGGCTCGGGCTCGGCGACGACGGAACGCTCTGGGGTGGTGAAGTCCTGCTCGCGGGCTACCGGGAGTTCCGGCGGTTCGCCCGGTTCGCCACGGCCCCGCTGCCGGGTGGCGCGGCCGCGGTGCGGCGCCCGGCCCGGATGGCGCTGGGTTACCTCTACGGGGCCGAATCTTTCGACGACACCGTGCCCGGACACCTCGCCGGCTCCCTGCTGACCCGAGTGGACAGTCAGGAACTCGCGGTCGTCCGCACCATGATCGCGCGGGACGTCAACTGTCCGCGTGCCTCCAGCGCCGGACGGCTCTTCGACGCCGTCAGCGCCTTGCTCGGCCTCTGTGACGACAACAGCTACGAGGGCGAAGCGGCCATTCGCTTGGAAGCGGCTGCCATGCGGTACGACGCGCGGAAAGCGCTCGGATGGGAGCTGCACGAGCGGGACGGCCTCTGGGTGTACGACCCGGTCCCCACCCTCCGCGACGCACTGCAGTCCGCGGCGAACGTCCCGGCCGGGGAGGTGGCCGCGCGGTTCCACCGCACCATCGCCGAAGTCGTCGTCACGCTCGCGGTGAAGGCCGCCGACGCCGCGGGGACCGACGTCGTCTGTCTCGGCGGTGGCGTCTTCCAGAACAGCCTGCTCACCGCGAACGTCGTCGACGGGCTCACCGCCGCGGGCCTGCGGCCGCTGACCGGTGCGCGCGTCCCGATGAACGACGGCGGCATCAGCTACGGCCAGGCAGCGATCGCCTGCGCCCGGATGAACGGGAGGTGAGCCCGGTGTGCCTCGGGGTACCCGGCCGGATCGTCGCGCTGACCGACGGCCCGGCCCTGCTCATGGGCACCGTCGACTTCGACGGTGTGCGGCGGCCGGTGTGCCTCGCCTACACCCCCGAAGCCGAGGTGGGCGACTACGTGATCGTGCACGTCGGGTTCGCGATCAGCCAGGTCGACGAGGCCGAAGCCGCCCGGACGCTGGCCGTGCTCCGCGCGATCCCCGACGCACTGGCGGGCGAGCTGGGGCCGGAGTTCGCGTCGTGAAGTACCTCGACGAGTACCGCGACCCCGTCCTGGCCCGCCGGCTGCTGGCCGAGCTGCGGGCGACGGCCACCCGGCCGTGGGCGATCATGGAGGTCTGCGGCGGCCAGACGCACACCCTCGTCCGCCAGGGCATCGACGAGCTGCTGCCGGCCGGCATCCGGATGATCCACGGACCCGGCTGCCCGGTCTGCGTCACCCCGCTGGCCACGATCGACGCAGCAGTCGCCATCGCGGCCCGCCCCGGCGTGATCTTCACCAGCTACGGCGACATGCTCCGGGTGCCCGGCACCGCGGGGGACCTGCTCGGCGTGAAGGCCCGCGGCGGCGACGTCCGGGTCGTGTACACCCCTCTCGACGCGGTCCGGATCGCCCGCGAGCACCCGGACCGGCAGGTCGTCTTCTTCGCCGTGGGGTTCGAAACCACCGCGCCGGCCAACGCCATGGCCGTGCTGCACGCGGCCGCCACCGATCTCGAAAACTTCTCCGTGCTGGTGAGCCACGTCCTGGTGCCACCCGCGATCACGGCGATCCTGGACGCCCCCGACAACCAGGTGCAGGCCTTCCTCGCCGCCGGGCACGTCTGCGCGGTGATGGGCTGGACCGAGTACGAGCCGATCGCCCAGCGCTACCAGGTGCCCATCGTGGTCACCGGGTTCGAGCCGCTGGACCTGCTCGAAGGCATCGTCATGGCGGTGCAGCAGCTCGAAGCCGGGCGCGCGGCCGTGGAGAACCAGTACGCGCGGGCCGTCCGGCGGGAGGGCAACACCGCCGCGCAGCAGGCCGTGCGCCGGGTCTTCCGGGTCGGCGAGCGTACCTGGCGCGGGATCGGCCCGATCCCGGCGAGCGGGCTGGTGCTCACCCCCGAGTTCGCCGCCTTCGACGCCGAAGCGCGCTTCCCGACCGGCGGGACACCCGCGGTCGAGCACCCGGACTGCATTGCCGGGCTAATCCTGCGGGGAACCGCGATCCCCACCGACTGCCCCGCCTACGGCACCCGCTGCACCCCGCTCACCCCGCTCGGCGCACCGATGGTGTCCACCGAAGGCACGTGCGCGGCCTTCCACCACGCGGGCCGCCGGAAGTCCACTGTGGAGGCACGATGACCACCATCGACCCGGAGCGGCTCACCTGCCCGCTCCCCGGTACCGAGACCGAACGAATCCTGCTCGGCCACGGGTCCGGCGGCCGGCTGATGGCCGATCTGATCACGACCGTGATCGCCGGCGAGCTGGGTGAGCGCGGCCCGCTCGAGGACGCCGCGCTCGTCGGCGCCGACCTGGTCGTCAGCACGGACGGCTTCGTGGTCACGCCCCGCTTCTTCCCGGGCGGCGACATCGGTTCGCTGGCCGTGTACGGCACGGTCAACGACCTCGCCATGCGCGGCGCCCGGCCGGTCGCGCTGACGCTGGCGTACGTGCTCGAGGAAGGCCTGCCGCTGGCCGAGCAGCTTTCGCGAAACCCGCGGCTACCTGGCGGCCATGACGTTCCTGCGCGACCAGGGCTGGCCCGTCGAGATGATCGAGTGCGCCGATGATCCCCGGACCACGGCTGGCACCATCGTTGACCTGATCCACCGCACCCTCACGGAGAGCCCGGCATGCCCCTGACCGCCCTCACCCTCAACGTCGGCAACCCCGCCGTCGAACGAGCCTGCCGCCAGCGCGACTGGCTCGCCCACCGCGACGAGGACGTCTTCGTGCTCACCGAGACCGGTTCCGGGCCCGGCACTCGGCTGATCGCCGAGTCCTACCGCGACGCCGGCTGGGCAGTCACGTTCCCCGAGCACCCCGACAAGGAACGCGGCGTCATGCTGCTCTCCCGGTTCGCGTCCACCGTGGACCCGATCGGCGCGGCGATGTCCTACCTTCCTGCCCGGCTGGCCGGCATCGTGCTGGACACCGACAGTGGTCCGCTGCGCATCCTTGGCGCCTACGTCCCTTCTCGCGGCGCCACCGAAGCGAAGACCACCCGCAAGCGCGAGTGGATCGAGTCCTTCCACCGAGCGTACGAAGCCACCGGGGACGCCGCCGCCGTTCTACTGCTTGGTGATCTCAACGTCCTGGAACCCGGGCACGTACCGCCTCACCCAGGGCAGTTCGCGCCATTCGAGACCGCCTTCTACACGGCCCTGACCGACCGGCACGGCCTCATCGACCTCTTCCGCGCGCTGCATCCGACCGCCGTCGAGCACAGCTGGGCCCGCCGCGCCGAACTCGGCTACCGCTACGACCACGCCCACGCCTCCACCACGCTTCTTCCCCGCCTCGCCAGCTGCGTGTACGTCCACAACACGCGCCAGGAGAACCCGGTGCTCACGGATCACTCCGGACTCGCCGTCCAGCTGACTCTCACCGCGCTCGCGCCGCTGATAACCTCCGACCCGGCCGCAGATCGCGAGGCAACGCTGTTCTAGCCAGGGTGCTCGTGCCCGGCCGTCACATCAGCCGCCGAGCCCGAGGACCCACCGGATGACCGTCGCCAGCGAACCGACCCTGCGGGTCGGCGCCCGCGTCCTGCTCCTCAACCGCGCCGACGAGGTCCTGCTCATCCACGCCCGAGACCCGGACAACCCCGATCACCACTGGTGGGAACTTCCCGGTGGCGGCCAAGACCCCGGCGAGAAGCTCCAGGACACCGCCCGCCGCGAGATCGCCGAGGAAACCGGCCTTATCCTCGACGAGATCGGCCGCAAGCTCTGGACCCGCGAAAGCCGCTTCACCTACCGCGGCCGCGAGCACCACCGGCTCGACCATGTGTACTTCGCCCGCACCGGGCACGACTCGCCACAGGTCGCCCTCCGCCACACCGCCAACGAACGCGCCGGCCTCATCGAACGCCGCTGGTGGTCCGCTGCCACGCTGTCACGGTCTACGGACAAGCTGCTGCCGGCCCAACTGCCGGACCTGCTGCAGAGGCTCCTCGACGACCGTTTCCCCAACGCTCCCCTGGCCCTCATTGCCTGAAATCGGCGTCGAGGTCAGGTAGAGCCGTTCGCGAGGTCAACGAGCACCAGGCGCAGCTCGGCGACGTGGTCGTAGCTCAGGTCCACGGAGCTGTCGTGGACGGTCGTTGCGGTGGCAAGAACAGGCCCGTCGACCGTGACCCAATTCTGGACGACGCGAGGTTTGCGCCAACGGCCGAGATCCGCATCCGCGGTGTTGATGTAGTCGAAGTAGCAATCGTCCGCCAGGACGAGATCGAGCGCGGCGATCACCGGCCCGAGGTCGGCAGCCACGAATCCCAGCCGGCGCGCGGACGAGTTCGGCAGCTCCAGCTCAGGCAGCACCACGCCGGCGTGCGCTGGATCTGCTGACACTGCCGCAGCTCCACGTTCAACGGGTGCGCGTGACGCAGGCGAACCCGGTCGGCGAAAGCCTCCATCGTCCACGATCCCGGTGTCGGGTTCGGCACACCCACATTGGCTCCTTCCCTGCCATCCGGCCACGTTCAGGGTAGGAGCGATAGGGACTGCAGCGACGCCGCCACAGACGAACAACCCGAACGGGCGATGCCCGCGGCACAGCTCGATAGGACCGCTCCCGCGGCGCTTACCGTCGGAGATCAGCCTCCCCTGCGTGCACGCATCGCTGACCAGGTCGGCGCATGGCGATCCGGGCACGAAACGACTGCGCCACCGGACCATCCGGCAGCGGCGCCGTCCACCGGTACGACGGCGCCCGAGCCACGGCGGCCGCCACTAGTGTCCGGCCGAAGCCGAGGCGCCGGTAGTTGGCGGCAATGTGGACGTAGTCGAGGGTGGCCGTCCGGCAGCTCGCGCACGGGCTCGCGGTGGCTGCGCCGACCTCGGTGCCGTCGAGATGGAGTTCGATCCGACCGGCCAGCGTCCCCGCGGTCGGCGGACAGGCGACCAAGACGAGCCCATCGGCTGGAGCCGTGCCGGGCGCGTGCTGAATCGTGACGTCGAGGTGCGCCCACTCGGCGAGGCGCCGGGCGGCGGGATCGCAGCCTTCCTGTGCGCGGCAGACTTCGCAGAGCGCTCCGTGCAGCTGATAGCGGTGGCTGTAGGGCTTGAGCTTGTCGTAGAGGTCCAGATCGAGCCGGTGACCACGCAAGCAAACTACGAGCTTGCCGGTCGCCGGCCGGACCGGAATCAGCCCACCGAACTCACCTCGCGCCCCCGCCCGAACGGCACCACTAATCACACCGTCGATCACAGGCCGGCTCACGATGATCCCGGCCGGGATGGGCGCCACCACGACGTCGTGCAGATCATCCAGCGACGTCCCACAGCCGACCGCTGGCGGTTGCCTCAACGGCGGCGATAGCGCCATCGGGGCCTGGAAGCTGCAGCGCGACGTGACGTGGGCGAGTCGCCGCCCCGCGGCCTCGGCTGGTCGCGACGACCTCGCGGGCATCCAGGTGGCCGAAACCGTCTCCTGAGAGTCCGCGCCACCGGCGTTTCGCGACTCTGAGCTCGAGGTCGGCGCCCGGCCATCCGCCGGCAGAGATCAGGACCGCGCCCTGGTTGCGCACGCGTCCGGCCAGCCGACGCGCGAGTGGCGGCTGGATCCCGCGGGCAGCGGCCGGGCCGAGCACGACCAGGTCGAACCCGTCGATCAACGCCGACACGACCGCAACCAGCTCAACTCCCGGGTCCGGCACGAGCGCAAGCCGATTCAAATCCACGCCCAGCTCGGCGGCCGCAGCCACCCCGACAGCCGGCATGCCCGTGATCGCCGCCCACGATCCTTCCCGCGTCGCCTCGGCCAGCAGCGCCAGAACCAGCGCAGTCGATCCGCCGACGGCCACGGTGCTGCCGCGCCGCAGCCCGCCAGGCAGCAGCCCCGCCAGGGCCGGCGCCACCGGCAGGGATCCGGCGGACCCTGCGGTATCCAGGCTCGGCTCACCCAGCTGCGCAGCCATGCGGACGCCTGGGATCGCTGCGAACCCGGCCACCGCCTCCGGCACCGCCACCACACACCTCCAGCACCACGAACACGCACCGGAGACGCCCACTAGGGGAAGCCGCGGGCGAACCCGAATTCATCGCACACTTGTTCGAATAGCGAGACTCTGCAGCATCTGTCAAGCCGGGCTGGTCAAGGTCACCTCGCAGAACCTTGCCCCGCAGCGCAGGGCACCTGTACTCCTACCAAGTGTCATCATTCAGGGTGTTGACCAGCGCAAACACTGCACCGTTAGGCCAGCCGGGTTACCGTCGGAACCGGACGATAGCGTCTCGCTCCCGAGAAGCTGGCCATGGCTGTGCATGGCTCCAACGTGTGCCGGCCTGGATCAGGTCAATGCTGACCAACGCCGACGGCGGTCGCCTGTGCGAAGGCCCGGAATGGGCTTACGAGTACACGCTGAACGGCTACCGGACCTGCATGCAGATCGCCCGGACGGCACGACTGTGCCCACCAGCGGCAACAGCATCGACTCCACCCACAAGTTCGCCGACCTCGCCGGCGTCCTCACCCGCTCTCGACGGCCGAGCCGCAGTGCTGAACCGTGAGATCGTCGTTCACTACGGCCCGCCAGCCAGATCGACTTCTGGCTCCTGCAGCTTCCGACGGAAGGCCGGAGCCTTGAAGGGCGGCGTCGAGACCTACCACCAGAACGGCCAGTGGAAGAACGAGGTCGAAGGCAGCCGCCGACCGCCAACACCAAGGCCGGCCACCGCCAAGGGGCAAGCAGATAGCGCAGAACCGCCAATTCTAGCACGTCATCTGCAACAAGGACGGTGAGATCGGCCAGCGCAACAGCCAGTGGGCTCGCCGGTGTCAGTGTCACCCATCCACCGGGCTAGTCACGACGGCCAGGCAGCCACCGTCGCCGGGACTCGGCCGATGCATCGTGCACCAGCGCCCATGCGACACGCCTAAAACCGGGTCATATGCGATAATCAGGTGATGTCAGATGAACAAGCGCGGTACGTCATCGTCTATCAGAACGCAGACTTTGTTGGAAGTCTCTACCAGAGCGCAACGAATGACGGTCTTCCCAACTCCAGCCAGATCGAGACCACCGAAGCATCGGACCAGGCTCGCACCAGCACAAACTCCGGAAAAGGTAGCGCCAAGGCGGCCGTAAGCCTTCCCGGGATCACCAAGCTGGAAGCCAACCTTGGCGGCGGAAGAGATTCATCGACAAAGAACTCTCTAAGCTCATCACGTCGATACCGCGTTGAAGTATCTCGCGATATTGCCCTATATTTACATCATCTTCATCTTCTTCTGGATAGTTCCACCAGAGTCATTGATAGCAGCGTTAACATCGAAGAACTCGACGCGGGCACTCTCGTAAAATTCCGTGGCAGCTTCCGTCCAGACCCGATCAGCGCCCTGCTAGATCTAGGCAGCCCCAACCTGGTCGCCGAGATAACTCGGTTTTCAGTCCGCCAGTCAAGTCGGCCCAAGTTAGTCGAAGACAGCTGGGATATCGATAAATTGAAATCCCAGTGGGAACTCGCCGAGCAAGAAGCTACCACGAAAGCCGATCTAGCGCGAACAATTGCTGATGCAGTACGCACCGACTTCCGCCGAGGAACCACCACCGAATTTCATTGCAAGATCAATGAAGCACTGACTGCTCTCGTAGTGTGCGAGGCAGAACACTTCATTACCGCAGACCCTGATCGACCACTCGACGGCGAGTTCACCGTGTTTGGCAAGGTAATCACCAGGCCTGAGCGCGATGTTCCCATCTTCCGAAAGAACAAACTACTAAGCCGCATGAACCAAGATTGGGTTCAGTCAATTTTCTCACAGATAACCGACACGATGAAAAAGTCAGTCAACGAAGGTGCGATACCGGAGGCCCTAAAGAAGAAGTCGACCAACGGGAAGACTCCACCACCCTTCGACCTTGACTTCCCGGCCACGATCGAGGGTCTCTCTTTCACAGTGCTACCAATTGCAATCTACGTATAGTCAGCAACTGCAATCGTGTACATCCAACAGCAGGCATCAGCATAGAAGTATTCTTAATTAGCGATCTCGTTACAACGGAATGATTTTACTAGAGGCGCGAGACGACGACGTCGTCGTCGTGCTCCTTTGCGACTACGGCCGACTTAGATCGTGTCAACTCCCAGTTATGCATACTATTCGCTTGCAGCCGCATCGGGCAAATACCCTTGCACAGGTGGTTCACTCCCGAATCCCTGCCGAAGAGGCCAAGAACCTGCGGTTCGAGCGAGGCACGATCGATGCCCTGTGGCCATCAGCCGAAAGCCAGCATCTCGCTGACATCGAACAGTTCGAAGACATCGGGATCAACCAGCTGATCGCCCTGGGTTCGCTTTTCGAACGACCGCATGAGATCCAGCGGACGCTGCATAAGCTCGGTGTCCCGGTCCCGGCCGTCCCGACGACGGTCACAACGAGGAGTTCGTCGACGCTGTCAAGGCCCGGTTGAACAATCTCAGGCAGCGTCCCGATTCGGTGGTGGTCTACCAGCAGGGCCTGCTGCCGGCGGATGACATCTCGCGATGGCAGCTGGCCTTCGGTCCGGCGGTGTGGACCACGTTTGTCAAGCTCCTGCGAGATTCCCAATCGGCCAAGCTGGTCCCCATGGCGGCCAGCGGTGCGGCAGTGCTGCGCCTGCGGGTTCAATTCATCGATCAGTTGTGCCGCCGAGACACCAGCGAGAACCCTACCGTGGCGGACTTCTGGGATTGGGTGATGTCTCACAGCGTCAAACCGGGCTGAAGCCCGGCTTAGTTGAGAGGCAGCTGACCGAGCGCCCCACAGCGGCGCAGCTCGGCGATATGTGTAGCTGCACTCGGCCGGGATGTGGGTGGTGTCCCCTCCCGGCGCCGCCGGAGTACGCGTCGACGAGCAGCTTGCTCACCGGCTGGTCGCCGCCTCTCCTACCGCTCTCCTGCAGTGACAACCGCTTCACCTCAACAGCCCTGACGGGTCACCGGCAAGCTGGAAGTGGTTCAGTGCAAGCCGTTCGATACGATCAAGCGGCTCGGCGACGTCGCGGGTGACGTGCTCGACGACGTCGATCAGCACCTGGAAGTGCTCTTCATAGTCGGCGATGTAACGCTCCTGCCGGGCGTCACACCGCTGAGTTCACGGGGTTTCTGGACGGCTGATGTCGAGGATGTACGGCACGATCCGGAAGCCGGCCTCGGCCGCTTGGCGTGCCTGCTCGTCGAGTTGACGTGCCAAGGTCGTCACGTCTGCTGCTTTGGTCCTCGACCAGCCGTCGGGACGTTGGGTCGGGGTGATCCAGTAGACGAGGTAGATGCCGTGGCGGCGATTCTTGGGGATGAGGTATCGGTCGATCAGTTGGTTCTTCATGGCAGTCATGAGTTCCCGGTTGTCGACGCGCTTCGCTTCGACGAAGACTCGAGCCTTATTGCCATCCGTCGTCTTGGTGGTCGCGGTGAGGTCGATGCGGGTGCCGATGCCGCGGCTTTTCCGCCTGACCTGTACTTCGCGGTCGATGATCAACTCGTCGAGGTGCTCGAGCCTGCGTTCGAGCCAGTCGGACACGTCGTCCTCGGTCTGCGGTCGACCGTCGTTCCAGATCTCGCGCCAAGCACTCGCCAGGTAGTGCTGGAGCTCGTCGAGCTGTTGCAGCAGGACGTGCTGGAGGTCGGCGTCATCGCGCACGAGTCGGGCGTCACCGCGACGGAGCAGGTTCAGCAGTGTGCGGGGCAGGGTCGTTCCCAGTGAGAGGTCGGCCTGGCGGGCCCGGGCGATCCGCTGGTGGTAGGCCAGTGCCTGCTGGTCGGTGTCCGGGCGGCCGTGGCTCAGCGCCGCGAGTTCCTCGCTGTGACCGTTCAGCGCCATCCGCTCGAGGATGTGCCGACGCAGATCGCGAGCGCGGTGGCGCGGGGTGTAGGAGAACCCAGACTCTAGGGGCGGGTCCTCGGCATAGGGGTGGCTGTCGAGTAGCAGGCGGGCCGCGACCGCGAGACGCGGTGGGTCGAGTAGGGCGACGTCGAGGTTCTGGACTGCCTCGGCCAGTTCGTCCGGCGGCGGAGGGGCGGCGGCGAGGGCGTCGATCACCGAGTCCGGGTCGAGTTTCGCCAGGTGGGTCTGAGCGTGCGGGGCGAGCGGCGAGTCGGCTTTGATGAGGTGACGACAGGTGTCCAAGGCGGTTTCCGGGGTACCGTCCTTGACGAGCAGGTTGAGCAGTTCTGCGTCAAGGCCGGTCTCGGTGGATGCGGCGAGGAGACGCTCGGCGATCGACGGTGCGAGCTCCTTCGCGAGATGAATGTAGACAGCTTGCGGTGTGAGCGAACCACCTTCGGCGGTGAGAGCGGCCAGGTGCTCGAGCGCAGCATCGATCAGCTGCTGGCGTAATTGGGCGGGTACGGCGTCGAGCAGACGGCGGCGCGGCCCGATGGAGTCGTCCCCGCCGAAAACGGGGGTGGCGACGATCGACGGCATCCAGCGTGCCCACACCTCGTCGGGCAGACCGTCGAGCAATTCCGAGAAGTGCTCGGCCAACGTCGCCAGAAGGTACACACCTGACCAGTCCGGGAGCGCCGCTTCAAAAGTCCACGTCCTCTCCGTCCACCACGTGGCAGCGGAGGGACGGTGGGTGTGCAGGTAGACAAAACCCGCGGTCAGAATGAGCCGGCGCTCCTCAGTATCCAGTTTGGACCAGCCGGGCCGTCTGGTGAGGTCCGGGGTGGTGGCCTCGACGATGTCGTTGTAGTTTCCGGCATCCTCGGCAAGAAGCCATGGGATGCGCCACCACGATCCGGGCTCCGCAGCGAGGTTCGCCAACGCGGTACGAAGATCTTCTCGCACGCGCTCCTGCCGAGCAGCCAGCTCACGCTGGTGCTTGTAGTCTTCGGCGGCGATGCGACGCTGCGGCTGCACCGACTCGTCGTAGATCTGGGCTTCAGCGCGAAGGAACGCCGTGGCTTGGTAGCCAGGGTGGTCCGGTGCGAGTTCGAGAATGCGATCCGCGAGGGCCGCGGGCGGGCTGTGAAGCAGCTGGGGCAGGCAATTGGCCAACGCGGTTTTCGCTTGCGGTGCGATGGAAGGCAGCGTGTCGAGGAGCCATTTTGCGTCGTCGCTGGTGAGTAGTCCCAGAGTCAGGACCGCGTACCAGGTGTCCTCCCCGACGGCCGCCGCGTCGATGGCGAGCACCCGACGGTGCTCGGGCGCGCCATCGGCCCAGGGACGCCGCTTGTTTTGGGCCGACGGTCGGTGCCAGCGGCCGGAGCGAACCAACGCCACGAGCAGCCGAGCCAACTGACCTCGGACGACGTCGTCACCGACCTGCTGCCATGCCCGGTCGATCGCGCCGGCGCGGAGGTCGTCGAATTGGTCCTCGTCACGAACATCGGTTCGCCACGTGTGGTCAGCCAACCAGGTGACAAAGGCGGCAACGTCGTGGTCGGGAACGCGGCTGGGTAACTCCCGCAAGGTCTGGAGGTAGCCACCGTACAGAATCGACCGGTGCGGCCTCAGCGCACGGGTCAGCTCGGCGGTGCTGAGCAACCGGGGGTAGAGGGCGTCGATCACCGCGGCGCGGACTTCGTTGTCCGCGTCGGGATCGTCGTCGTCCGGCACGATGAGCAGTTCGCGCAGCGAGAGCAGCACGTGCTCGTCGTCTAGCTCGGCGACGGCGGCCACTGCCGCGCGGCGTGCATAGCCGACCCATTCCGTCTTGAGCGCGGCGCGTGCCAACGCGTGCGCGACCGCACGGCAGTTGCCCGCGGCGGCCAGCCGGGCGATCCACCAGAGCTGGACCGCGTTCGCCGGGCCGCGCGCGAGATACTCGGCCAGCTGTTCGGTCAGCCCGGCGTGCAGCAGGCCGGCCCGGTCGAGTCGCCAATCAGGCTCGGCGTCATCCTGGGCCGCGGCTTCCAGCAGGCCCTTCACCAGCGCTGCGCGGGCTTCGTCGGACGGCAGCTCGACGACCGCGGCGGTCGAGGCAAACATCGCTGCGTTATCGGTGAACAACCGAGCGACCAGGTCCGGAGCCAGCGCGGCCAGCCAGGACGCGACGCCGATCCGCGCGGTCGGCAGCACGCCATTGGCGTGTACCCCGAGCAGGACGGGGATCTGACCGGCGCGGATCCCTCGCTCAACGAGGTACGCAGCGGCCAGGTATTCAAGGTGACGCTGGTGCTTGAATACCACGGACCCCGCCGGGCCGGGATCGAACAACGCCGTATCGAGCACCGCGCGGTAGTCAGCAGGTTCGATCGTCCGCGCGAGCTGGTCGGGCTCCGGATCGGATGGGAGTTCCCCGACCGGGAGCGTCGCACGGTTGCCCACGGGGCCGACGGTGAGTGCCTGGTTCCCGGCGAACATCGTGAAGGCGCCGAGCCGTTGGGCCAGCCGCATCGACCGGTCCATCGGCAGCCGCGGCTGCCGACGCTCGTCGGTTTCGCGCAGCAAATACTCGATCTCGAACTTCATAGCGTCCGCCGCGCTGCGCGGCAGCTCGCCCTGCTCGGACCAGTATCTCGCCACGGCAACGAGCTGGCCGACACAGCCCGACAGCCGGCCCAGCCTTGCTCCGACCAAGTCCTTCATGAACGCCGCGGCATCGAATTCCGACGCATCGACCGCGCACTCGACCGCCTCCGTCGCGGCATCGCGGTCTAGCGGGGCCAGCTTCCAGACGGTGAACGCTGGCAGATCCCGAAACAGAGCACGGCCGAGGACCGCGTCCCATGCAGCCGCACGGCAAGCGAGCCGCCATCGCGTCCCGCGGCGGGCGGGCGCGGTCAGGTACCGCTGCAGCCACGGCAGCAGACGCGGCTCGACGGAGGCTGACTGGTCGAGGCTGTCGAGGTAGACCGCAGACTCATCCAAGCACGCGTCGTCCAGCTCCCGCTCGAGCCGATCGATCGTAAGCGCGGCGGTATCGATCCGCCGCGCGCCCCGCTCGGCCTTGGCCAGATCGGTAAACGTGACAGACTTACCGGCTCCACCGGCGGCAAGCAGCGCGAAACTCGCCGTTTCCGCAAGCAGCTCAGTCACCGAGACCGGCGACACCGCGTCACCGGAGCGCCACCCGGGATCCGACGGCGGCAGGAGAAAGCCGTCATCGTCGAGCAACACAGCCTTCTCCACCGGCACAGCGAACCGGCGCAACCCATCGAGGACCACTTGATCTCACCTTCGGAACAAGGATTATCACTATAGGTAGACCGGCTCGCGGCTGACGACGGGGTCCGCAGCGGCCCCACATCTGGCGCTATCGAGCCGCAGCACAACCCCGGCGGAGGCGCAAAGTCGCGGGCGCCGGTCCCCCGGGTGCCGGTGTCGCCGCATCGGTACGCCACCGAAACAACCGGGAGTCCGCCAGATTACTTAGTCGGGCACGGCGCAAGCTTCACTCGATTGGGCGTTCTCGATTCGGCAATGTGAGAGTTACGTTCGGTAGTCATGATCGGCGAGGAGGAGGGCCGATGACCCAGATGTCGATGTTCGGGCAACCGAACGAATTGCCGGACAAGCCGGCTGGCGATCAGGCCGTCACTTTAAAGGTCCTGATCACAGTCAAGGCGGCGCCAAATCCGTCAGAAAAGTACGGGGAAACCGTCTGCGTCGCCGGACCGAGCCTCGATCCCATCCGTCCAGGATGGATACGCCTGTACCCGATCAACTTCCGCGAACTCGGAGGCGACGAAAGCTTCAAGGAGTACGACATCGTGTCGGTCAAGGCCGTTCCGGCACGGCAAGATAGCCGACGGGAAAGCTGGCGCCCCGCAGATGCACACGCTGAAGGTCACCGGGCACCTCAACCCCTGGGCACCTCGCCGCCGGTGGCTGGACCCGGCGATCAGCACCGACACGACGATGTGCAGCCTGCACCGCGGGGCGACCATGGCCAGCCAGTCCCTCGCCTTGATCCGACCACGACGGATCTCCGATCTGCGGATAACCCGTCATGCCGGGTGGACCAAAGAGCAGCAAGCCAAGATCAACGACTACGTCAGCCAATTCAGCCTCTTCGACAACGAAGACCGCACCCCGCTGCGCGCGCCGCGATTCGCCGGCACCTACCACTACCAGTGCGCTGAACCGGACTGCGGAGGCCACAAACAGGGCTTCATCGACTGGGAGTTTGTCGCCGTTCAACTCCTGCGCCTACGCGGCATGGACGACGACACCGCTGCCGAGCACCTGCGCCGACGCTTCCTGGACGAAATCTGCGGGTCCAGCCATGACGTCGCCTTCTACGTCGGCAACGTCACCGCGCACCCCCGCACATTCAGCGTCCTCGGCGTCTACTACCCACCCCGCGCGAAGCAGTGCGGGCAGCACTCGAACCTGGCGGGCCAGCGGAGGAGTTCATCTAAGCAGCGGCCTCGCCAGGCCTGTGAGCGGCAACGCGCCATTGCCGCAGCACGCGGGACCGGAGTTTGTTCGTTCCAGCGACGCGATCAAGGTCAGCCCCGGTCGGAGCGCGTCGACAGAACGAACGAGTGCGGTTGCCTGACGACTGCTTCCCGCACCTGCCGGCAGACGACGCCTGGCCCGTCGGCGCATAGTGCTTTGTCCACGTGCCGATCCAACCCATCAACTGCGCCCCTCGGCTGCGGCCGACGTCCCCGCCAGTCAACGGCCTAAGCGCCACCGGCGCGCACGACTCAAGAGACTGGACGGCTGATGTCCAGTACAAAAGGAACCACCCTGAACTTGGGTTCAAGGCCACGCGCCTGCTCCGCTAGCTCGCCGAAGAGAACGGTCAGGTCCGATCGGACGCCCCGCCAAGACTGCGGACGCTGCGCCGGGTCAACCCAATACACCAGGTAGATACCACATCGCAGACCCATCGGCTCGAGATATCGCTCGGCCAGTTGCGCGCGCATGGCCGTGAACAGCTCACGGTGATTGACGAGTTTCGCTTCAACAATCACCATGATCTGGCGACGGGGCTGGGTAGCTGTCGACACGACTATTGTCAGGTCCGCGCGAGTGCCGATTCCCTTGTCGTTGAGGCGCCGCACTTGAAGTTCGCGGCCGACGACCGAGCCACCGCCTAGGCGTTGCTCCAGGTTGCGCCGCACCCAGTCGGAGATGTCGTCTTCGGACTGAGGGGTCGCGACGTCCCCGAGATTCCATACGTCACGATGAGAGTCGCGACGGAGAGTGTGCTGAAGATCGCGAAGGGCCTCGATCACTGCGCTCTGCAGGTCCTCGTCGTTGCCCACCAGTCGCGCGTCGGCGCGTCCGAGGAGCTGCAGTAGTTCGGCGGGTGCGACCGGGCTGAAGGCCATGTCGCGGGCGCGGGCCCTCGCCTGCCGAAGATAGCGAGCAAGAACCCATCGATCGGTCTCGTGCTGATCCTTGTGCAGGTCTTCGAGAACGTTGACGAAGCCGCGTGCGACAACTTCGCCGAGCACTCGATCGCGGGCCCGCACTACCTCCCAGTTTCCGTTCGGACGTTCGCTCCATGGCGGATCCTGATGCGGCGGATGCCGATCGACGAGTATTCGGGCAAGTAAACCGACACCTGGATCGCTCAAGGCGGCAACCTCGAAGCAAGGCGCCACATTCGCCAACTCCTCGGCGTCAAGCTTGTGCTCGTCGTACAGCTTGAAGACCAAGTCCGGGTCGTGCTCGGCGAGGCCACGCAGGGCAGCGTCCGCCAACATGGCCTGCCCCGTCTCCCAAAGGCGCAGGCAGAATTCGGAGGCGGTAGCCGGAGCCTCTTTGACGAGTAGGCCTACGAGATTTACGCCGAGAGGTCCGTAGTGATCGCCTCGAAGCAGACGCGTCGCCAGCCTCGAAGCCAGCTCCGGGGTGAGACTCCGGTAGGTAGCATGCTGGGGGAGAAAATCGGATTCGGCCGGCAACGCGGCGAGCGCAGCGTCGGCCAGAGCGACACGAGCAGGCGGTTGGGCGAGCCCGAGTAGGGCCTGCCGAAGTTTTCGGCCGTTGTCATCGTGGTCGTTGTTCCACGCCGTGACAATGGGTGAAGCCCAACGCCGCCACACCTCGACGTCGAGTCCTCGGACAGCTTCCGGCCGGTGAGCAGCCAGCGTCGTGAGGAAATAAACACCGGACCAGTCGGGTATGACATCAAGGTCATTGATGTGATCTAGATGTTCGGGACCGGTAGTTGGCTGGTGTCGTTCGAGGTATCGGAAGCCGATCTTGAACACAGTCTCGCGTTCCAACTCGTCCAGAAGCTTCCAACCGGAGCGGGAGGTGAGGTCCTGAGTGAACAGATCGTCACGATCGTGCCCCTCCCGGGCCAAGGCACGAGCAATCGTCCACCACTCGGTGGCATCGGCGTCGGCGGCGGCGATCGCCTCGGTCAGACGGTCTCGCTGACGGCGGACCTGGTCGTCAGCTTCTTTTTCCTTGAGTAGCTCGCGTCGGCGAGTTCGACGACGCTGCTCTGAAAACGACGAGTCGGGGTTCACTGCGCCACGAAAGCCCGCCGTCGCAGCGAAGGCGGGATGGTCCTCCGACATCATCAGGACAGCATCGGCCTGGACGCGGTTGGGTTCGCGAAAGACACAGCCAAGGGTCTCGACGAGCACCGGCCAGCTCTCCGCGGGTAGCATCGGCAAGGTCGCGAGAAGATAGTCGACGTCGTCATCACCGGCGAGGTGAAATGTGATCAGGTCGTACACATTCTCCGGACTAATATTCCGTGCGATAAGAACCAGAAGCGAGCGCCTCTCCTCGTCGGCAGCCGCTTCCCAGGGCAGCTTCCGGCGGTGGGTCCAGCGGACGCCTGACGACGGTGCTATCAGTCGCGCGACCAGACGCGCCAAGGCCGGCAGGACGCCGTAGACCCGCCGGTTTCGCCAGGCGATATCGACGAGCCGCTCCGGAAACAGGCCGTAGCCGTCGCCAGCGATGGCCGTCAACTCGGAAGCCCACTCCAGGATCTCCGGCAGATCGCCGACCGCGAACAGCTCGGGCAAGCGGGTCAGCAACACAAGGTAGGCACCGACCAGGGAGCGATTGGTGCGCGGGCGCAGCACCTCCAGCAGTGCCGTGGTGCTGAGCAACCGCGGATACAGGGCTTCAATCGCCGAGGCCAGCAAGTCGTCATCCGGGTCTCGCTCGGCGTCGAGCCTCAGCAGCGGAGACAAGGCGTTGACCGTGGCGAGATCTCCACCGGCCGCGACCGCGGCTACTGCCTGACGGCGTGCCCAGGCCGGCCACTTCTCCGTCAACGCTTCCGCGAGAAGGGATTCCGCAACACCGGGGCACCGTGCCGCTTCGGTCAGCCGAGCGACCCACCACAGGTGCCCGGCGTCCGTCAAACCAGCGGCCAGGTGCCGACAGAGGGTGGATTGAAGCGCCGGATGCACCAGCGGAGACAGTTCGTATCCCCACTCCGGCTCGGTGTCGCCGGCTCGTGCGGTCTCGAGCAGCGCCGAGGTGATCAAGCCGCGGACTTCGTCAGACGGCAGTTCCACTCCGGTTTGAGCCAGCAAGGGGGCGTTCGCCGTGACGAGATCATCCGCCAGCTCGAGCCGGAGAGCGAGCAGCCAGGCCAGGACTCCACCGAAAACCCCAGGCACCTGCCCATCCGGTCCCGCTCGGAGCAGGTCCCTGATCTGAGCGCGAGTGACGCTGTCGCGGCCGGTCACGTACCGCGCAGCGAGGTACTCCGAGTACTGCTCATGCCGGAAAGCCACCGTGCCGCCGGGCGCCGCATCGAAGAGTGCCGTATCGAGCACTTCGGAGTACATATCCGGTCCGACCGGCACCCCCGGCTCATCCGGTTCGGCAGTGGACGGAAGTGTCCCCACCGGGCAACGGCCCGCCGCCGACTCGCCGGAACGAGCAAAACGATTGATGCCGCCGAAGACAGCCATCGCGGCCATGCGCATGGCGATGCGACGCTTCCGGTCGAGCGGGAGCGTTGGACTGGCCGTCGTGCCGGAGTCGGCCAAGAGACGGCCGACCTCGTACTCGATCGCGGCCAATGGGCTGGCGGGCAGTGTTTCGCTGTCTCGCCACCGCTCCGCAGCGGCTTGGAACCACAGCGCCGAGGCTGCCAAACGGCCGAGCTTCGCCTTGGTCACGACGTCAACAAAGCCAGCCGGCGCGCCCACTCGTTCGCACAGCGCCGCAGCCCGCGGCGCGGTCCAAGGGCAAAAGCACAAACTCGTGGAAGTCGGCCAGAGCGCCGGACAACGCAGCGGTCAGGCGCGTGTCCCACGCGGCCGGGCGGCAGGCCAGCCGCCAGGGAACCGCGCGCGCTTCGGGCTTCACAAGATGGGCCTGCAGAATGCGAAGCGCGGCAGGATCTTCCCGAGCGGCGACGTCCAGCCCGTCGAGGTAGACAGGCCGGCCGAGGTCGACCGCCGCGGCCAACTCGCGATGCATCCCGCTCCTGTCGTGCAGGCTGAGGTCCACGACCGTCGCGGCCGGCTCGCTGCTTCTCAGGGCATTGAGGACCGTCGTCTTGCCGGCACCACCCGGCGCGAGCAAAACAAAGCTGCCTGAGCCCGCCAAGCCGACCACCGGGATGGGTTGCGGGCCGCCATACCACCGGAAGGTCTCCGCAATCGGCACCTGGAGAAATCCGTCCTCGTCGAGGACGCCGTCGACTCCCTCGGTGGACCGCCGGACGTAACGATCCAACCCCACTGGCACGCTACCCGGCACTGTCCTCCTCAACCCGATCGAGCACCGTGATGCAGCTTAGCCCGGGGTCCGTATCGCCGAAAACTGACGCGACAGCCCGTATCGTGGGTGAAGCACTGACAGCCGGAGTCCACAATGCCCTAGATCTAAAACTGACAGAGGTTGTTGACAGTCTGGGTTCCTGATCAAGGGAGGCCCATGGCTGCGCGAGTGTGGAGTGAGAAGGACCTGGTCAGGCGCGCGAGCCGGCGTCTGGCCGTCCTGCGTCATACCGAAGAGATCAGCGGCAACGTCGCGGCGACCTGCCGCCTGTTGGCAACACAGTGGTTGGGTTCTATGCCACTACCCCTCCTACACGAAAGAGTGATTTCGGCGGCCCGCAAGTGCGCTCTGCAAAAGAAGCCTCACAGAGCTATCGTGAACTGGTGAGACCACCAACGTTCAAGAATTGGCTTGCTGATGGCTGGGGAATCAAAGTCGAAACACCCCACCAGCTTCTCAAGCTGATCAGCCGTATCGCCTTGCTGGCGCAGGATCGCACGTACGCGTGGCGAGGCCAGAACGACGCGGCTTGGGACTTCAGTGCATCCTTGTTCCGCGAGATTCGAGGCACGGGCGAAGAGGTGACAGAGGAGCGCATTCGATCCCGTGAATTGGACATCCTCACTGAAGCTCGCCGCTGGGGTCTTGGCCGCGACCTTGGACCGTCAGCCACGGACATGCACATGCTGGCCGTTCTCCAGCACCACGGCGTCCCGACCCGTCTGATCGACGTGACCGCCAACCCGATGACCGCACTATGGTTCGCAACAGAACAGCAAGAGTCCCACGAAGACGGCAAGGTACCGAAATCCGATGGCGTCCTGTTCGCGATCGACGTCACCAAGACACCATGGTACGAGACGTTCCAGCATGGCGCTCGCACGTGGGGCGACATGTCAAATCCCCTCGGGTCAGCCTACGAGGAGGCGTTGAAGAAGTCAGCCGCAGACCGTCAAATGTTCCGAGCGTTCCCAGCTCTGCCGGACGAGCGCATGAAAGCACAAGAAGGGTTTTTTCTCGGCTGTGCGGTTCCGAAGCAGCACAAGGCACCCGGAGTGATGGGCTTGAACCCGATGGGGCCAGCGCCAGGCGCCGACAAGCTGAGCAAACTCCTCTCAACGGAGAGCGGGCCGGGACGCCCGGCCAGCCTCCCGTTCTGTGCGATCGTGATCCCCGCCACCGTCAAGGACAAACTGCGCGACCCTCTGAAACGCACATACAACCGTCGACGGCGCGTGCTCTTTCCAGACGTCGACGGATTCCGCGAGGGTCTACGCCGCGGACAACTCGATTAGCTCGACAACGTGTCATCCGGCGCGCGGTACCGGCGGCTCGGGATGGACCTAGCCGAACGTGACCGTGTCCGAGTCGGACGGCGGGAGCGCCAGATCCACCTTGATCTCGTCGCGGGTCAGCGCCGCGGCCTGATCGTTGGCCCATCCGCTCCGACAGCCCGAATGCGCCCGTTCCTGAACCTTCGATAGGCACCGAACCCGAACTTCGGAAGCCCTCGGAGCAACACGCGGGCTGCCGCCGTTCAGCCAAAGACGCCAAGCGACACCAATCAACGCATGGAAACCGGATTGTTACACCGAGCATTACTGAGCCGTTGTCCGCCTACTCAGCACCTGATCGGCCAGTCGCGGACACATGGAGCCCGTCGACTGATCTGGCGACTATTCGGCGACGGCAACCCGCGGCGACGTCGCTGAGCCAGCCCCTCCGGGGAACATGCCGGGCCACAACCTGCCGCGATACGCATTTGACCTGGTTTAACCATGGTTTCCACTTCCCTGACACGGAAGAGGTCACTGGTTCAATCCCAGTATCGCGCACCACAAGTTTTTGCAGGTCAGACGCCCTGTCCCTCCCCGGAGGGGCGGGGCTTCAGTCGTCAGATGGCGATGGGGCCCCGGGCCGTCGTCCAAACGCCGCGACCGCAAGTGCGGGAACCAGCTTGGCCCGCTCCCCCGGATACAGGGACGCCAGAGACCGCAGCCGGCGTTCCTCCAGGGCGTCCAGGATCTGGTTCACCATCGCCGGCGTCAGGTGTTCGTAGACCCATGTGCTGTGGGTGTGGCGGCCCTCGTGAAAGGTGGACGTCGGAGGATCGGGCGGGCGCCGCTCCCCCGCCCCGGCATCGTCGAACTCGACTCCGTCCCACGCCGGCCGCAGAACCGGATCCGGAAGTTCGATCGCCGCCGCGGATGCCCTTTTCGGCTGCACAGCACGAACGGTCCCGATGGCTGTCCATCAGCTGGGCACAGCACGAACCTCGACATCCCCAGCCCCATCTCGTGGAGCCGCATCGCGGCCCGCCACGCCTGCGCCGGCGTGGCGACCAACCGCTCGGCGTCGAACTCACCCATGGACACGCGGACACCGCTGCACGGGTTGGCCGGAATCATCCGCGCACGCACCGCGATCAGCGGCCATGCCTTCCATTGTGGAAGCAACTGGGTGTTCGGAGGGAGCGGTACTTCGCGACCGTGTTCGGCTCCAGCCGCGGGGCACGGCAGCGACTCACTCCTCGTCCGCCTTCTTGGCGGGGGAACCTGACCTGTGGCCCCACGTCCCATCGGGACGCTCGTACCGGGCACGCCACTCCCCGTGCCGGGCTCTTCCTGCCGTGGGCCAATCCTGGGCAGCGTCCGCAACGGACACCCGCCCCCGCGGCGGCTTCACCGGAGCAGCACTGAACCGCACGATCTCGGCGACATCGCCACAGGTGGACCGGTAGTGCTTCCCAAACCGGTGATGCGGCAACACCCTGGCGGCGGACTGGTCCTTCAAGATCCTCGGCGACACACGTACTCCATCCTTGTTGTCGAACAATCGAGTCGGGTCCGGGAAGTGTTCGCCGCAGCACGCACCTATCCACGCCGACGACACGACCGACAGTCAATAGGATCTCGAAAGAATCGATAGCCTCGTCCATGAGCCATTTGAAGCGGCACCGAAAAGAAAGGGTGCAGCGGGATATGCGAAGCGAACCAGCAGGAAACGTGATCATTTCGGAGGGTGAAAGACCACCCACGGTGGCACTCGACTTGCATGGATGCGTTTTTGGCACGTGCAAGGCCCCGGCAACCCGCAAGCCGACGGCCTGGACGAGCGCCACCACATGCATCCGGTGACGGCGCGTACACGGTGCCTTAAGGCGCCGTGCACCACCGCGATTAATCGAAAAAATTACGTGTCAGGGCTTGGCACCTCACCTGCGCACGGCGATTCTCTTCTCATGAACTGTCGCAGAAGGGCGCCGAACCCCGGACCGGGCGCCGCACCGAACGACCCGCCCGCCTGGCGCTTTGCTTTCCGTCTGCTGCCTGGTCCGGCGTGGGGTGTCGCATATGCTGTTCTGGGCATCGCCGGGGCCGTCGAACTAGCGTGCCGCGCACCGTATGCGGTGATCATCGCAGCTTTGGCCGCACCGAGGGGAGATGTCAGGAAAGGCTTGAGCGCGTCCCGAACGGCCCCGTAGACGGCCACCGTGAGGACGGTAATCATGAGACGAGAGCGCCGATCGATCAGGGACGTCAGAAAGTCGACGTGGGCAATCTTTGGCACGATTGCCTTTGTCGTTCTCGTGACCTATACCCTCCGCCGGTGGCTGAGTCCCGGCGACTGGGCCGGCGTTGGCCAGTGGTTCGGCGGCCTGGGCGCGTTGATCGCAGCGTGGGTGGCCCTCCGGGTCGCCAGCGACGAGCGGCGGCGCGAGAGCCGCCGAGACGCCGAGCGGCTTCGCGTACAGGCCTTCTACATCGTCGGCGGACTAGCAGGATCCGAAGGCAGCAACGGCGTGCAGGTGTTCGTGCGGATTACCAGGCACGAGCCTGTCGTGAACATCGACGTCGTCGCACTGCACGTCGTCGGCCGCAGCGAGACATTCGTCGTCGAATGCGCGCCCACGGGCGAGCGCCGACAGGTACTGCAAGCCGACGAACGAAGATCTCACGTCGGTCGTGACGAACCCGCGCGTGCCGACAATGGGATACCGACTTGCAGTCCGCCGGTGACGCATCTTCTCCCGGGCGCGTCCACCATGTCGGTCTGTACATCGGCGGCAGCAACATGATCGACGCCCCCGACTTCGGGCGGGCAATCGAGGTCGAGCCCTACCTGCGTTGCGGCGGCGAACCCCGGTGCGGAAGCCCGCGCCCGGACGCGCGCGGGCACCGGCTGGGCCGTCGAGAACATCACCCGCGCGAATCGACGTCCTGCCCACGACGGAGACTCAACCGCCGGCGGGCTTCGTGCGTGGAGGTAGCAGCCAAGCCGTCACGTGTTGATTGTCTGGTGGATTTTGCTCTGTTCCGTTTGTCCGTGTTCCGTGTTACGTTCGGTTGACGGGCCCGCGGTAGTGCTCCGGGCTCGGCGTGCCCGCCCGCCCGGAGTGCTTCGCCGTCCCCGCCAGGCCGGTGCGCGGTTCCGTGCGCGTCCGAAGGGGAGTCCGATGCGCCGTCTCTTCGTCCTGGTCTTCGCACTGCTGTGCACGATCCTTCCCGTGGTGCCGGCGGCCGACGCCGCCGTCGCACCCAAGCCACCGCCGTTGTCCACGCCGTGGACCTCGCAGGTGAGCACCACGAACCCGCTGCCCGAGTACCCGCGGCCGCAGATGACGCGGCCCGACTGGCAGTCGCTCAACGGTGAGTGGGAGTTCCTCAACCCCGCCACCGGCGCGAACGGCAGCGTCGACCGCTACGCCGCGCCGCCGCTCGGGCAGACCCTGCCCGAGCGCATCCTGGTCCCCTACCCGGTCGAGTCGGCGTTGTCGGGCATCATGCGCAACGACAACCGCGACCTGATGTTCTACCGCCGCACCTTCACGGTGCCGGCGGCCTGGGCCGGGCGGCACGTGCAGCTGCACTTCGGCGCCGTCGACTACGAAGCCACCGTGTGGGTCAACGGCGTCCAGGTCGCCACGCACAAGGGCGGCTACGACCGGTTCGAAGCCGACATCACCGCCCGGCTCAACGGCGGGGTGAACGAGATCGTCGTGCGCGTCTACGACCCGACCAACGGCCGCGACGAGAAGCAGCCGGTCGGCAAGCAGGCCACCACCCCGTCGGACATCTTCTACACGCCGACTTCGGGCATCTGGCAGACCGTCTGGCTCGAACCGACCGCGCCGACGTCGATCTACTCCGTCGACATCCGCCCGAACCTGGCCGACAACACCGCGCGCGTGCGGGTGTTCGGCCGCGGCGACGTCAGCGGCTACTCCGTGCTCGCCGAGGCGGTGACCGGCGGGGCCGTCGCCGGCAGCGCGACCGGCGGCTTCACCGAGTTCTCGGTGCCGGTGCCGAACGCGCGGCGGTGGTCACCCGACGACCCGTTCCTCTACGACCTGCGCGTGTCGCTGCGCGACGCCGCGGGCACGACCGTCGACCAGGTCGTCAGCTACTTCGGCATGCGCGAGGTCGGCACCAAGAACGTCAACGGCGTGCTGCGCCCGACCCTCAACGGCGAGTTCGTGTTCCAAGTCGGCACGTTGGACCAGGGCTTCTGGCCCGACGGCCTGTACACCGCGCCGACCGACGCCGCGCTGGCGTCGGACCTGCAGAAGCACAAGGACCTGGGCTTCAACATGGTCCGCAAGCACATCAAGGTCGAGCCGGCCCGCTGGTACTACTGGGCCGACAAGCTGGGACTGCTGGTGTGGCAGGACATCCCGTCGACCACGAACGCGAACGCCGACCGCACGCCGGCGCAGATCGCCGAGTTCGAGACCGAAGCACGCGAGATCGTCGACGAGCACCGCTTCTCCCCCGCCGTCATCACCTACGTGCCGTTCAACGAAGGCTGGGGCGAGTGGAACCTCGCCGAGACCAGGCGCGTCACCACGAACATCAAGAACCAGGACCCGACGCGGCTGGTGGACGCGCACAGCGGGTTCAATTGCTGCGCGTCGAAGGGTGATCCGGGCACCGGGGACATCATCGACTGGCACGTGTACACCGGGCCGGACGCGCCCCGGCCGGCCGGGGCGCGGGTGTCGGTGCTGGGCGAGTTCGGCGGGCTCGGCCTGCGCAACCCCGGGCACGAGTACAGCCCCACCGGCAAGTTCTTCGCCTACGAGCAGATGGTGAGCGCGGCGCAGCTGAACGACCGCTACACCGGCATGGTCCGCGACGCGCGCCAGCTGATGACCACCAAGGGCCTGTCGGCGTTCGTCTACACCGAGATCACCGACGTCGAAGGCGAGTACAACGGGCTGCTCACCTACGACCGGCGGGTGCAGAAGGTCGACACCGGGCTGGTCCGCGCGGCGCACACCGATCTGATCAACGCCTCGAAGAACCTGAACGCCGCGGTGCCGCTGACGCTCGGGCACATCCGGTCGTTCCGGGTGACCACGCCCGGGTACACCGACCGGTACCTACGGCACGCGGACTCCTTCGCCCGCACCGACGTGCTGACCACGGGCAGCGCCGACGGACCGCGGCAGGACGGCTCGTTCCGGACCGTCGCGGGCCTCGCGGATCCGCGGTGCTTCTCGTTCGAATCGGTCAACTTCCCCGGGAAGTTCCTGCGGCACGCCGACAACCGGGTCCGGATCGACAGCGACACCGGCGGTACGTTCGCCGCGGACGCCACCTGGTGCGACCGCCCGGGTCTCGCCGCCGGCGGGACGTCGTTCGAGTCGCTGAACCTGCCGGGCCGGTACCTGCGGCACTACGACGAAACCGTGTACCTGGCCGTGAGCGGCGGCCCGAACCCGTGGGACACCGCGACGAGTTTCGCCGCCGACGCGACGTGGGACGTCTCGGCGCCGGCGTTGTGGCGCAGTTCGGTGCCCCTGGCGGTGAACGCGCGGCAGTCGCTGCGGGTGACGACGTGGGGCTACACCGACCGCTACCTGCGGCACGCGGGCGGCCTGGCCTACACCGAGGTGGTGACCAGCGGCAGCAGCGCGTTGCTCAAGCAGGACGCGACGTACACGGTGCGGCGCGGGCTCGGCGAGTCGTCGTGCTACTCGTTCGAGTCGGTGAACTACCCCGGGCAGTTCCTGCGGCACCAGGACGGGCGCGTCCGCAACTCGGTCGACGACGGATCGGCCTTGATGCACGCGGACGCGACGTTCTGCACGCGGCCGGGGCTGGGCGGCACCGGCGTGACGTTCGAGTCGCTCAACATCCCGGGCGCGTTCCTGCGGCACTTCGATTCCGCCGTCTACATCGCTTCCGGTGGCGGAACGGGCTCCGACCGTCCCCAGACGGTGACGGCGGACAGCAGCTGGACCGTCGCGGCCCCCTGGGCACCGTAAGTGGATACGGTCCGGTGTGGACACTCCACACCGGACCGGGCTCAGTGCCGCTCGGACACTGCTTCGGCCTCGGGCTCCGCGGGCGGCGCCCCGCGACGCAGGTCCGCTTCGGTCCGCACCTGGATCCGGTTCGGGTTCGCGACGAGCCGGGGCGTGGGGTTCTCGTTCACGTCGGTCCTTTCGACTGCTTCCAGTCTCGCGAATACCCCGGCGCCGGCGCTTTGAACAGTGGCCAAGAGCACTCCCGGCGGACGCCGGTGATCACGCTGGACCACGCCAGCGGCTCGGCCGTATGCACCAGGAGCCCGACCGGACGGAGTCTGGAGGTCGCTACTCGAGGAAGTCGGTGCCGGCTGCCAGTGCCCGTACTCGCGGACGGTCATCGCCGCCGCGCGGGTCGCCGAGCTCGGAGCGGCAGCAGGTCGAGCACGACATCAGTTGTTCAACCCCAGGGTGCGGCGAACGGCTGGACTTTCGGGTTGTCGACCGGCAGGTCGTGGTTTGGGGTACGAGGTTCGGGGTACTTGCGCAGTCCGCGCTCATTGATCACCCAAAACCATCGAGGATGAGCATGCCTGAGCCGACCACGCCCGAGCCCTTGCCGGCCGAGCTGCGTGCGCTCGCCGCCGACGCTGAAGCGCTCGCGGCACGTACCGCGGAGGTGGCCGCCCGGCTGCGGACCGCCCCCGACGGCCACCTGCAGCGCCTCGCCCGGCCCATCGCGAAGGCGACCCACGACCTGAGCGACTACACCGACGAGATTTCCCGGACGGCCGAGGACCTGGCCCGGGTCCGGGTCGCCCGCGACCCCGGCCTGTGCGACGTTCCGTGGGGCATCTGCCCGGCCCACGGCGTCACGCTGCACTCGGCCGGAGGACGCGCCTGGTGCACCGACCCCGGCTGCGCCGGTGCGTGGGACTACGACCGGCTTCACACACCGTGTGCGGAGCCGGTCGCCGCGGTGGTGACCGACCAAGGCGGCGTGACCGCAAGGCTGTGCGCAGCCCACGCGCGGGACGCGAGCGACCGGCTGGCCGGCTGCACCGTCTCCCGTCTGGACCGTCAGGGCTCCGGCGACTGAACCGGCGCCGGCAGTTCGGGACGAGCGCCACCGCGAAGCAGCCGGCCGCCGAGCCTCTGTCAGGGCCTCGGCCGCTCCCTGGTCCACCGCCGGCGCCCGGGACGGTCGCCGGTCGCGGCGGCGCACCGGTGACAGAGCACCATGCGCTCGTCGGTCGTGTCGGCCAGCCAACGGGCGTCGATCCACAACACGTGCGGGAACCGCTCCAAGCCGGCTTTGTGCAACGGCAGTCCGCACCGGGTCTGGTTGGTCCCCGGCCGCCAAGCGTGCACGGATCCGCCGGGCGCGCGCACGCCGTCGTCGTCGGTCCACCGGCTGGACGCGGCGACCGCGGGTTCCGAGCGCCTGGGCATCCGGGCCTCACCTTCCGTGTCGGTGGTGCGGTCAGCTCACGGTGAAGTTCTGGTCGACTTCGGCGGCCAAGGCCTCCAGCGCCGCGTCGAGCACCGTGCGCACCTCGCCGGCGTCGACGTCGTCGCCGGCCTCCACCAGCAACTCCGCGCGGCTGGACCCGGCACCCTGTTCGGTGACCCGCAGCTCACCCGCCCAGGCGCCGTCCCCGGCCGGGTGCCAGGCCAGCCGGTGCCCGGCCGCATCGAGGTCGATCTCGTAGCGGTGCACGCCCTCCTCCCGCCACCGCAGGTCGACCGTGCCGGCTCCGGTGCCGACCACCTGCACCGGGGCCGGCAGCCACGCCGGGGCGCGAGTGAGATCGGAGGCGGTGTTGAGGACGATGTCGGCGTCCGCGGCCATCGCGCGGCTGGTCCCTCGAACTTGGGTCATGGGTGCAGGTACCCCGCCCGCTCCCGGCTAGCCGCCGATCGCCGAGCCATACGGCGTGTTTTCGCCCGCGGGGCGCGGGTACTTGCGGCGGATGGCGAGAAGACGCGACGAACTGCAGCGGATCGCAGCGGACACCTTCGGCTGGTCCCAGCTCACCGACGAGCAGCTGGCCGCGATGGAGCAGGTGATGGCCGGGCACGACGTCCTCGCCGTGCTGCCGACCGGGGCCGGCAAGTCGGCGATCTACCAGGTGCCCGCGCTGCTGCTGGACGGCCCGACCCTGGTCGTGTCGCCGCTGATCGCCCTGCAGAACGACCAGATCGAGGGCATCGAAGAGAGCCGGGCCCCGGGGGCCGTCGCCCTGAACTCCGCACAACGCGCCGCCGAGCGCAAGCACGCGTGGGAGGCGCTGCGCGAGGGCACCGCCGAATACCTGTTCCTGTCCCCGGAACAGCTGGCGTCCGACGAGGTGCTCGACGCCGTCGCCGAGCTCGGCGTCTCCTTGTTCGTCGTCGACGAAGCGCATTGCGTCTCCGCCTGGGGGCACGACTTCCGGCCCGACTACCTGCGCCTGGCGCCGGTGATCGAGCGGCTCGGCCACCCCCGCGTGATCGCCCTGACGGCGACCGCGGCCCTGCCCGTGCGCAGCGACATCGTGACCCGCCTCGGCCTGCGCGACCACCGGGAGGTCCTCGCCAGCTTCGACCGGCCCAACCTGCGTCTCGGCGTGGACCCGCTGCCGGACGACGACGATCGCCACCAAGCCGTTCTCACCCGCACGCGGGCGCTGACCGCCGACCCTGCGACGCGTCCAGGGCTGGTGTACGTCACCAGCCGCAAGGACGCCGGAACCTACGCCGAGGAACTCGCCGCGGAGGGCGTCCGGGTCGCGGCCTACCACGCCGGGATGAAAGCGGCCGACCGCGAACGGGTGCACGAGCAGTTCCTGCGTGACGAGCTCGACGTGGTGGTGGCGACGTCGGCGTTCGGCATGGGGATCGACAAGGCCGACCTGCGGTTCGTCCTGCACGCGGCGGCGCCGGAATCGCTCGACACGTACTACCAGCAGATCGGCCGGGCCGGCCGTGACGGCGAACCGGCCGAGATCACGCTGTACCACCGGCCGCGGGACCTGGGCAGGCAGAAGTTCCTCACCGCCGCGAAGGCACCCGAGCAGGCGCTGGCCGAGGTGGCCGCCACCCTCGCCGAGCACGACACCCCGCTGAAACCGGCCGAGCTCGGCCGGGAGATCGGCGTCTCGGCGGCCCAGCGCACCAGGGCAGTGAACCTGCTGGAGCAGACCGGCTCGGTCGGCGTCACCGCCGACGGCCGCCTCGAGTACCTCGATTCCGATGTGGACCCCGAACACGCCGTCGAGCAGGGCGTCGAGGCCGCCGAAGCGCACCAGCGGCTGATCCGGTCCCGGATCGACATGATGCGCGGCTACGCCGAAACGACCGGGTGCCGCCGCCAGTTCCTCCTCGGCTACTTCGGGGAGCAGCTCGAGCAACCTTGCGGCAACTGCGACACCTGCATCGCGGGCACCGCCGAAGCGGTGTCGTCCGATGGCGGGGACTTCCCGGTCAACAGCGGCGTCGAGCACGCGGAGTGGGGTCGCGGCATCGTGATGTCCGCAGACGACGACACGGTGACAGTCGTGTTCGACGACCACGGCTACAAGACGCTGTCGGCGTCCGCGGTCCGCGAGCGCA
The DNA here is from genome assembly GCF_031625235.1 of Amycolatopsis sp. 505. Lineage (NCBI taxonomy): Bacteria > Bacillati > Actinomycetota > Actinomycetes > Pseudonocardiales > Pseudonocardiaceae > Amycolatopsis > Amycolatopsis sp. 505. Next base: position 626,780 of record NZ_JACKQP010000003.1, on the reverse strand, counting down.
GCCTGCTCACCGCCGTCAGCGGGGATTGAGCGGGGTGCGCGGGTCATGACGGACCGCAGCGGAACGGCGACCGACGACGGGGGCCGCACCCCGCCACCTGCGCGACCAGCTCGCTGGCGCAGGTCGCGGACGGCGTCGCGGAGGACGTGCGCACGTTCCAGGCCGCCATGCGCACGCTCGGGGTCCGGCCCGATCCGGCCAAGGTCGTCCTGGCGGCGGCCGGGGAACGGATCAAGCGCAATGGTTGGGCCGCACGGTCATCGCCCCCGGGCAGCCCCCGGCCGTCCTTCGTGTGGCTGCTGTACCGGCACCGGTGATCGAGGTTCCCGCCGCGTCCACGGGGACAACCGGGTGGGCACGGACCGCAGCGCGCCGGCCACCCCCTCGCCGGCGCGCTCCGGTCCGGCCGGAGACGTCCCCGATCGACCTGGCGACGCGGGACGGCTCGCTCACCTCCGGCAACCGGCCGCTCCCCGTTCCCCCGGCGGAAGCGGCCGGTCGCCGGGCCGGAGCTCAGCAGACGATCAGGATCTTGACCCAGGCGAAGCCGGTCCGCTGGCTGGTGTCGACGCTGCTCGACAGGCGGTAGTGCGGCACGGTGCTGCCCTGGTTGAACAGGTGGCCGCTCTGTCCTCGCGCGTCCCACTCGTACGAGCCGTGGTACGGGATCGAGTGTTCACCACAGCCTTCGATGAACGCCTTCCGCCCCGTCATCCCGCCCTTCTCGTAGGCCGTGAAGATGGACGTCGCCGCGAGACTCGTGGCGGGCGCCGCGACGGCCGGGGTCACCGTGGCCACCATGGCCGCGACGGCCAGCGTGCCACTCGCCCAGATACCGGACTTCCTCATGCGTGGAACCTCCCCTTCGTGGAACCCCCGGCGCCCGAGGCCGCTCCGCCGATCGCGTGAATCGAACGGAGGTTCGCCCAAGGCGCCGTCCAGGTCTGCTATCCCGGACGCGGGGGGATTGCAGGTGCTGGCTGAACCGAGTACGTCGAAGACTCTGGCCGACGTCTTCACCGGGAATACACCACCGGCGTGGAATCGCCTGGTCAGCCGCCGTGGGCGGGACTGACGCGTGCTGCGGTTCCGGGTGCTCGGCGAAGTGACCGCCACGGACGGCGGCGCCCGGGTGGCCCTCGGCCACGCGCGGCAGCGGTGCGTGCTGGCGGTGCTGCTGGTGGAGGCCAACCTCGTCGTGTCGACCGACCAGCTGGTGGACCGGGTGTGGGGCGACCGGCCGCCGCTGCGGGCCCGGCAGGTGGTCAGCAACTACGTGTCCCGGCTGCGGCAGCAGCTGCCGCCCGGTGGCGGCGTGGAACTGCAGCGCCGGGGCGGCGGGTACGCGTTGCTGGTCGAACCCGGCCGTATCGACCTGCACGAGTTCCGCCACCTCGTCCGGCGCGCCCGCAGCGAACCCGACGAGCAGACCGCTTGGGCCCTCCTGGAACAGGCCTCGGCGTTGTGGTCCGGCGAGGCCTTCGCCGACGTGGACGTCCCGTGGCTCGCCGCCGTGCGCGAAGGCCTGGCGATGGAGCGGTTCACCGCCGACGCCGACCGCATCGACCTGGCGTTGCGACTGGGCCGGGACGCCGGCCTGCTGTCCGAGCTGACCGCCCGGGCCGCTGCACATCCGCTGGACGAACGCGTGGCCGGGCAGCTCATGCTGGCGCGGTACCTGGCCGGTCACCCGGCCGAGGCTCTCGCGGAGTTCCAGCGGGTGCGCACCCGGCTCGCCGACGAGCTCGGCGCCGACCCGGGCCCGGCGTTGCGGGAGCTGCACCAGCGCGTGCTGACCGCGGATCCGGACCTCACGGCGTCCCCTCCGGCGCCGCCGGTGCCCGTGCCGCGGCAACTGCCGCCGCGGCCCACCCCCTTCACCAGCCGTGAAGCCTGCCTGGCCCGGCTGACGGATTTCCTGGCCGGATCGCCGGTGCCCGACGGCGCGAGCCCGATCGCCGTCGTCAGCGGGGCCGGCGGGATCGGCAAGACGTGGCTGGCGCTGGAGTGGGCGCACCGCAACGCCGGCCGGTTCCCCGACGGCCAGCTGTTCGTCGACCTGCGCGGCTTCGGCGCCGACCGCGGCGGCCCGATGGATTCCGGTGTGGCGGTGCGGGGCTTCCTCGCCGCGCTGGGGGCCGATCCGGACCGGCTGCCCGCCGAACCGCACGCCCAGGCGGCGCTGTTCCGGAGCGTCACCGCCGGCAAACGCCTGCTCGTGGTGCTGGACAACGCCGCGGACGCCGGCCAGGTCCGGGCCCTGCTGCCCGGCAGCGGGCACTGTGTCGTGCTCGTCACCAGCCGCCGGTGGCTGACCGGGCTGACCACCGCGCACGGAGCCGGCCGGCTGCACCTGGACGTCCTGGCCGACGACGAGTCCCGCGCCCTGCTGGCCCGGCGGCTGGGCGGCCGGGCGCGCACCGAGGCGGCGGCGGTGGCCGAGCTGACTGCCTCGTGCGGCGGTTTCCCGCTCGCGCTGGGGATCATCGCCACCCGCGCCCAGCTGCACCCGGACGTCCCGCTCACCGAGCTCGCCGCCGAACTGCGCCGCCAGGGCGCGGCCGCCCTCGCCGACGACGACCCGGTCGCCAGCCTGCCCGCGGTCCTGTCGTGGTCCTACCGCGCGCTGTCCGACCGCGACCGGACGGTGATCCGGTTGCTCAGCACGGCGCCCGGGCCGGACATCGGCGTGCCGGCCGCCGCCGCCCTCACCGGTCTCCGGCCGGCCGAGGCGGGCGCCGCCCTGCGCGCGCTGGAGGAGGCGTCCCTGCTCGGCCAGCACCCGCGCGGCCGGTACCGGATGCACGAGCTGATCCGGTCCAGTGCCCGGTCGGCGGGCGCCGACCCCGGCTCGGCCGCCCTGCGCCGGCTGACCGACTTCCACCTGCACACCGCCTACACCGCCGAGCGCCTGCTGAACCCGCACGCCCTGCCGATCCGGCTCGCCCCGGCCGTCGTCCGGCCGCACCCGGTGGGCGACGTCGCGGCGGCACTGTCCTGGTTGGACACCGAGCACGCCAACCTGCTGGCCGTCCAGCAGGCCGCGGCGGATGCCGGGATGCACGCGGTCGTCTGGCAGCTGGCCTGGGTCCTGCTGACGTTCCAGACCCGCCGCGGCCACCACCGCGAGCAGGCGGTGGTGTGGCGGACGGCGCTCGACGCCGCCCGCCACCTGCCCGACCCGGCGGCCCGCACGGTGGCCCACCGCCGGCTCGGCGCCGCCTGCGTCGAGCTGGAACGGCACGACGAGGCGGTCGAGCACCTGCAGCTGGCGATGGACCTGGCCCAGCGGCACGGGAACACCGGCGACGAGGCCCACACGCACTACCAGCTGGCGTGGGCCTGGGGCCGCCGCGGCGACGACCGGCAGGCCCTGGATTACGCGATCAGCGCGGTCCGGCTGTGCCGCCGGGCGGACCTGCCGGTGTGGGAGGCGGACGCCCTCACCACGGCCGGCCGCCACGCCACCCGCCTCGGCGACCACGAAACCGCCCGCCGCCACTGTCACGCGGCCCTGTACCTGCACCGCAGGCACCACAACGCCCACGGCCAGGCGAACGCGCTGCGTGTGCTGGGCGAGATCAGCCTGCTGGCGGACAACGAGATCACGGCGGCCCAATGGTTCCGCGCCGCCGCGACGCTGTACCGCAACCAGGAGGTGACGGCCGCCGAAGCCGACGCGGCCGACCGGCTGGGCCACGCCCGTACCGCCGGCGGGCCCCACGTCCGGTGGCAGGACGCCGTCTAGTACTGCAACGGCAGTCAGCCGGGTGGTGGTGGATCGTCGATGTGGTGATGGAGCGGCTTGAACCGGGTGCAGGAGCGGATCGAGCACCTCGGCGGCCGTCCTCGGCGGGCAGTACTACGGCCCCGACGGCCTGGCCGGGCGACGCGGCCACCCGGAGCTGGTCACCTCCAGCCCCGGCTCCTACGACTTGACCGTGCAGCAACGCCTCTGGGCCGTCTCCGAAGACCTCACCGGCGTGCGATACCCCCTCGGCCAGGCAGCCGCCGCAAGGTGAGCGTTCGCGGTAAGAACCGGCGGCCGGTGCTTCAGTTCCGCTGCTCGGGTGGCACGTACTCGAACGTCGGGCCCGCGGTCGTCTTCCCGTCGCCGGTCGGCATCTTCATCAGCGCCAGCCCTTGCTTGCGCAGCCCGAACATCGTGCCGACCGCGTCCATCATCCCGCCCGGGTTGCCGGTGAACGCCTCTTCCAGCTGGTACAGCAGCAGGCTGTAGGTCTGGTTGAACTCCTCCTGGGCGACCCGGATGGCGCTACCCTCCGGGTAGTCGGCGGTCCGGGGGTTGTGCCGCATCGGCAGCACGCCGTCGAGGTCGACCGCGATCGCCTCGCCGGTCGGGCCGGACTGCGGGGTGTCGCCGGTCCGGTAGCGGCGGCCCACCTTCAGCTCCTGGAACCGGAAGTAGTGCGCGACCTCATCCCGGTCGGGGTGGAAGACGTCGCGATCGCCGTCCCACACGTCCGTGCGCGCGGCCCCTTCCCCCTGCTCGACGATTTCCGCCAGCGCGGCCGATGCGGACTTCAGGTCGTGGACCGGCAGTACCCGGCCACCTCCGCCGCGGAGGTGGAACTCGCCGATCTGCCGGGCGGGGTCGCCGGTGAACACCCGGTCCTCCCCCAGTTCGTCGCACAGGGTGCGCAATCCGGCCTCGATCGCGGCGTAGAACTGCCCGATGGTCCGGTACTCGTCGGTCTGCGGCGGCGCGTCCGCGGACGCGGGTTGCTCGATGCGCAGGAACAGCTCCAGGGCTTCGGGGCCGAACGGCGCCAGGTGGACGTGCACGGACCGGTCGCCGTGGGGCAGCGGGTGCGGGTACGGCGGCAGCAGCTCCGGCGTGTCGAGCTCGGGCGAGCCACCGACGGCGTTGAGCAGGTTCGCGGCCAGGGCCAGGTGGATCATCTCCTCGGCGAGGACCGTGCCCACGACCTGGGTGGCTTCGGGGTTGCGCGCCGGGTCCAGCGAGTACAGCGCGCACAGGTAAGGCGGAATCGTCGCGTGCTCGAGTTCGATCGCCCACTGCAGGTGGCGGCGGAGATCGTCGATCGTGTCGATGGCGTGAGCGCCACGGGTGTCCATGCGGTACTCCGGTTCGTCGGGTCGGTGTCGCCAGCCAAGACCGGACGCCGTCGCGGTTTGTGACAGCCGGGCTGTCACAAACCGGCAGCCTGTCCGGTCCTTGCCGGAGAACGACGTCCCGGAGCGGCCGGGGCGCGGGAGGAGAAGGCACACCATGAAGATCGTCGTGATCGGCGGCAGCGGGCTGATCGGCTCGAAGCTCGTCCGGAAGCTGACCGCACACGGCCACGAAGCGGTTCCCGCGTCCCCCGATTCGGGCGTGAACACGCTGACCGGCGAAGGGCTGGCCGAGGTGCTGGAGGGCGCCCAGGTCCTGGTCGACGTCTCGAACTCACCCTCGTTCGCCGACGACGCCGTGCTGGACTTCTTCCGCACCTCCACCGGAAACCTCCTCGCCGCCGAGGAGAAGGCCGGGGTGGGGCACCACCTGGCGTTGTCGGTCGTCGGCACCGAGCGGCTCTCCGAAAGCGGTTACTTCCGCGCGAAGATCGCGCAGGAGAAACTCATCAAGGAGGCCGGGCAACCGTACTCGATCGTGCACGCCACGCAGTTCTTCGAGTTCGTGGGCAGCATCGCCCAGGCGGCGACCGACGGGAACACCGTGCGCCTGCCGGACGCGCGCATCCAGCCCATGGCGGCCGAAGACGTGGCCACCGCGGTCGGCCGGGTCGCCGTCGGCGCACCGCTGAACGGCACCGTCGAAGTGGCCGGTCCCGAGCAGTTCGGGCTGGACGAGCTGATCCGCACCGGGCTGGCTTTCCGCGGTGACCCCCGCGAGGTCGTCACCGACCCCGAAGCGCGCTATTTCGGTGCCCTGCTGGACAAGGACATGCTCCTGCCCGGCCCCGGCGCGCAGCTGTCCGCCACGCGGTTCGCCGACTGGCTCCCGCTCAACCCGCCGCCGGTGAAGTGACCATGACCGAGCGTCGGATCGCCACGTCGGTCCTCGTCATCGGGACCGGCGGAGGCGGCCTGCGCGCCGCGATCGAGCTGGCCGAACAGGGTGTCGACGTCCTCGCGGTCGGCAAGCGGGCGAAGTCGGACGCGCACACCACCCTCGCCGCGGGCGGCATCAACGCGGCGCTGGCGACGATGGACCCGGAAGACTCGTGGCAGCAGCACGCGGCCCGGGGCATCGAGGACCTCGAACGCTACGGCATGCCCTTCGCACGTGAAGATCTCCCAGCGCTTCTTCGGCGCGCACACCTACCGCCGGACCGCGTTCGCCGGTGACTACACCGGACTGGAAATCCAGCGCACGCTGGTGAACAGGGCGGCGCAGGTGGGCGTCCCGGTCCTGGACACCGTCTACGTCACGCGGATCCTGGTCCGGGACAACGTCGTCTTCGGTGCCTATGGATTCGACCTCACGGACGGGAAACGCTATGTGATTCACGCCGACGCGGTGATCCTCGCCGCGGGCGGGCACACGCGCATCTGGCGGCGCACCTCGTCCCGCCGCGACGAGAACACCGGCGACTCCTTCCGGCTCGCCGTACTGGCCGGCGGCCGGATCCGGGACGCCGAACTGGTCCAGTTCCACCCGTCGGGTCTGATCGCGCCGGAGAACGCCGCGGGCACGCTCGTCTCGGAGGCGGCCCGCGGCGAAGGCGGGGTGCTGCGCAACGCGCTCGGCGAGCGGTTCATGGCCGGGTACGACCCGGACCGCAGGGAACTGTCCACTCGCGACAGAGTGGCGCTGGCGGCCTACACCGAGATCAAGGAGGGACGGGGGACGCCGGCTGGCGGGGTGTGGCTCGACGTCTCGCACCTGCCGAGGGAGACGATCATGCGCCGGCTCCCCCGCGTCTACCAGACCCTGCTCGAACTGCAGATGCTCGACATCACCCGGGAACCGATCGAGATCGCGCCCACCGCGCACTACTCCATGGGCGGGGTCTGGGTCCGGCCGGAGGACCACGGCACCGGCGTCGAAGGCCTGTACGCCCTCGGCGAGGCGGCGAGCGGTCTGCACGGCGCGAACCGGCTCGGCGGCAACTCCCTGATCGAGCTGCTGGTCTACGGCCGCATCGTCGGTGAAGCCGCCGCGCGCTACTCACGCGACCTGAGAGCGCAACAGCGGTCACCGGCGGCGACGGAGGAAGCCCGGGGCGAGGTCGACGAGCTGCTGGCCGCCGACGGCCCGGAGAACGTCCGGGCCCTGCAGCGCACGGTGCGGAACACCATGACCGAACACGCCGGAGTGGTCCGCCACGAGACCGGCCTGCGCACCGGCCTGGCCGAGCTGGACGAACTGGAAGGCCGGATGCGTGCCGTGGGCGTCCACCCCGACATCGCCGGGTTCCAGGACCTGGCGCACGCGTTCGACCTCAAGGCGGCGGCGCTGGCCGCGCGAGCCACGCTCGAATCGGCGCTCGAACGCCGCGAGACGCGTGGCTGCCACAACCGCGCGGACCACCCGGACCTCGACGAGTCGCTGCGCGTGAACCTCGTCTGGTCCGGGCCCGGGCGGGTCGCGCGCGAGGTGTCCACCGCGGGCAAGCTCGTCGAATGAGCCCCCCGGAGCCGACGTCGTAGAGTCGAGGGGTGGCGGATTCCGGGATGAGTGCCGAACTCGGCGACGTGGCCGATCTCGAGGCGGCCACGGCCGCCTTCACGCAGGTGCGGCCGCGCCTGTTCGGGATCGCCTACCGCATGCTCAGCAGCGTCACCGAGGCCGAGGACCTGGTGCAGGACGTGTGGCTGCGCTGGCACTCCTACGACCGGTCCACGGTGACCAACCCGGAGGCGTTCTTGGCGACGACCACCACCCGGCTGGCCATCAACGTCCTGCAGTCGGCCCGGAAACGGCGAGAGACCTACATCGGGCCGTGGTTGCCCGAACCGGTCGACACCGGCGCGGACCCGTACCTGGGCGCCGAACGCGGTGAAGCACTGGAGTTCGCGACCCTGCTGCTGATGGAGAAGCTCACGCCCGGCGAACGCGCCGCCTACGTGCTGCGAGAAGCCTTCGACTACTCCTACGCCCAGATCGCCGACATCCTGTCCTCGACCGAAGCCGCGGTGCGCCAGCTGGTCAGCCGGGCGCGCAAGCACCTCACGAGCGAACGGCACGCGTCGGTGCCCGCGGCCGAGCAGCGGGAACTGCTGACCACGTTCCTCGCCGCCGCCCGGTCCGGCGACATGGCCGGACTGGAGCGGCTCTTCACCCCGGACGTGACCAACCTGTCCGACGGCAACGGCCGCAAGGGCGTCGCCCGCCGTCCGCTCGTGGGCAGCGTCCGGGTGGCGAAGTTCCTGCAGGCGATCTCCGGCTGGTTCTGGGACGACATCGACATCGAGTGGACCCGGGTCAACGGGCGGACCGCCGCCGTGCTTCTCCAGGACGGTGGCGTGTACGGCCTGCTCACGGTCAGCGCGACCGCCGAGGGCATCGATCAGCTGCTGTGGCTGGTCAACCCCGAGAAGAACAAGGCGGTGTCGATTCCGGCCTGACCCGCCGGCGGGAGGAAGCCGTGTTCGACCCGCATGACGCGACCGTGCGCCGGTTCGCCGCGGCTTGCCGCCGGCGGGACAGCGCCGCGCTCGAAGCCGTCCTCGGCGACGACGCGGTCGCGACGTGCGACGGCGGCGGCCTGGTGCCCGCGCCGGCGGGGACCGTGCGCGGCGCGGCGGAGGTCGCCCGGCTGGTCATCGAGGTCATGGGCGGACGTGCGGACGCCGAGCTGACCGTGGAGTCCGTCAACGGCCGCGCCGGGCTCGCCCTGCGCCACGCCTCGCGCGCCGTCGCGGTCGTCGGCGCCGAAACCGCCGGGTCCCGGGTCACCACGCTTTGGATCGTGCTCAACCCGGCCAAGCTGGCCGGGTGGCACCGCGGTTGACCGGGCCCGCACCGCCACCGCCGTGCGGGCCCGGTCACTTCACCGTCCCAGCCAGTCCCGGTAGGTGGTCTTCGCGATGACGGCGCCGTCCTTGGCGATGAGCGCGTCGCCGGACGCGGCCGCGAACAGGCCGGCCTGGTCGTCGGTCACGACCGGCCGCCGGTCGCCCTGGGCGGCGAGGGTGATCCGGCCCAGCTCGTCGAGGGCGAACACCTCCGGCCCGGCGACGTCGCGGGTCCCTCGCAGCGGGGTCCCCATGCTGACGTCGGCGACCGTCTGGGCGACGTCGTCCGCGGCGATGGGCTGGATGCGCGTCGCGGGCAAGCGGACGGTGTTCTCGTCGGAGGTCCACGACATCGTCGCGGCCATGAACTCGAAGAACTGCGTGGCGCGGACGATCGAGTACGGCACCGGCCCGGCCTTGAGGATGTCCTCCTGCAGCACTTTGGCCCGGTAGTAGACCAGGTCCGGCACCAGCTCGGCGCCCACGATCGAGAGGATGACCGCGTGCCCGACGCCGGCCGCGCCCGCCGCCTCCAGCAGGTTGTCCATGGTCGTCCGGAAGAACGCGGGCGAAGCGTCGTCGAACGTCGGCGAGTTCGTCAGGTTGACGACGACGTCGGCCCCGGCCAGCGCTTCGGCGAGGCCCTTTCCGCTGAGCAGGTCCAGCCCGGTGGACGGCGAGTGCGGGACGGCCTCGTGCCCGTTCGCGGTCAGGATCTTGACGACCCGGGAGCCGATGAGCCCCGTCCCGCCGATGACGGCGATCTTCACTTCCGCGACCATCCCTTCGCGCTGAGTTCGTCCTCGCTCACCAGGTCGACCATCGGTTTGCCCGGTTCGCAGAGCATGGTGACGGTGAACCGCACCGGGACGTCGTCGCGGTTGTTGCCGTCCTGGTAGTGGATGACGTCGCCGCCCGGCTCCCAGAACGCTTCGCCGGCGCGGACGACCCGCGGCGGCTCGCCTTCCAGCTCGAACACCATTTCGCCCTCCAGCACGTAGCCGAAGGCCGGCCCGGGGTGGCGGTGCGGCGGGGTGCCGGGGTCGCCCGGCGGGTACTCGATGACGATCGTCATCGCGTGCGCCCCCTCCGGGATGACGGGCGGTTTCGCCTCCTGCAGCACGGTCAATGACATGAGAAGACCTCCTCGACGAACGGATACACCCGCTAGGACCGGACAGCCCCGCGATTTGTGACCGGCCGGCGCGGCGGGCGTCCGCGTCACCGGATCGGTCAGCAGGCAGACGCGGGTTCTCGCCGCCGCTGATCCGGACGGACAGGCCCAGCAGCGACGCGGTCGGGCGCGGGAGCTTCGGCCCGCCTCATTCGGCTCGGCTCGGGGAATCGGTGGGTTAGCCGGATCGCCGAGGGGTAGCCGCCCCCGGTCGGACAGGCCCGGGGCGTGCTTCACCCGGTTGTTCGGCAGGGCGCAATCGGATCGGAGGCTGACCATGACGCGCTCGGCAAGCCCCGCAGCAGAACGAACAACGCAGGAGAACGGTCGGCGACTGGGCTGGATGAGTCTCGGTCTCGGCCTGGCACAGCTGATGGCCCCCCACGCCGTGCGCCGGATCAGCGGCGTCGACGACTCCGCGAAGTCGCAGGCGGTGGTCACGGTCGTCGGCGTGCGGGAGCTGGTCCACGCGGCCGGGCTCCTGACCAGCCGGCGGAAGGGCGTCTGGGCGTGGACCCGGGTCGCGGGCGACGCGATGGACCTGACCGCCCTGGGAGTGGCCCTCACCCACCGTGGCGGGCGCCGGCGACGGCGGCTCGCCGCGGTCACCGGCGCCGTCGCCGGGATCACCGCGCTGGACCTGCTGACCGCCGTGCGGGCCACCCGAGCGGACCACACCGGCTCCGCGCGGGCAGCGCGGGGCGCACACAAAGGAGATTCCGTGGAACTGACCGCAGCAACCACCATCCGCAAACCCGCGCCGGACGTCTTCGCGTTCTGGCGCGATCTGGAGAACCTTCCGTCGTTCATGGCGCACCTCGAGCAGGTCCGCGCCACCGGCGACCGGACCAGCCACTGGACCGCCAGTGCCCCGTTCGGCCAGGACGTCGAATGGGACGCGGAGATCACCGACGAGACGCCGGGCGAGCGGATCGCGTGGCGCTCGACCGGGAAAGCGACCGTGCCGAACGCCGGCACCGTCTGGTTCGCCCCCGCCCCCGACGGGGAGAGCACCGAGGTGCACGTCGTCCTCGCGTACGAGATCCCCGGCGGCGCGGTCGGCAAGGCCGTCGCCAAGTACTTCGGCGAGGAACCGCACCAGCAGCTCGACGACGACCTGCGCCGCCTCAAGCAGGTCCTGGAGACCGGCGAGGTCGTGCGCTCCGACGGCGCGCCGTGGGGCAAGCAGGCACGCAGGGAATTCCCGCAACGGCCGGCACAACCGCTGTCGGACGCCGAACTGGAGAAGGGACCGGACGCATGAGGGCCAACACCTGGTCGGGCCGCAACAAGGTCGAGGTCCGTGACGTCCCCGACCCGAAGATCCTCAACCACCGCGACGCGATCGTGCGGATCACCTCCACCGCCATCTGCGGCTCGGACCTGCACCTGGTCGACGGGTACGTCCCCACCATGCAGGACGGCGACGTCGTCGGCCACGAGTTCATGGGTGAAGTGGTCGAGGTCGGCCCGGGCGTCGACCCGGGCAAGCTGCGCGCCGGGGACCGGGTCGTCGTGCCGTTCCCGATCGCCTGCGGCGCGTGCGCCGCCTGCGCCGCGGAGCTGTACTCGTGCTGCGAGAACTCCAACCCCAACGCCGGGATCGCGGAGAAGATGTTCGGCCACCCGGTCGCCGGGATCTTCGGCTACTCGCACCTGACCGGCGGCTTCGCGGGCGGCCAGGCGCAGTACGCGCGCGTGCCCTTCGCCGACGTCGGCCCGATCAAGATCGAGTCGGACCTGACCGACGAACAGGTGCTGTTCCTCTCCGACATCCTGCCCACCGGCTACATGGGCGCCGAAATGTGCGACATCACCTCCAGCGACGTGGTCGCGGTCTGGGGCGCCGGCCCGGTCGGCCAGTTCGCCATGGACAGCGCCCGGCTCCTGGGCGCGGCGAAGGTCATCGCCATCGACAAGGAGCCCTACCGGCTGCGGCTGGCCGAAGAAGCGGGCCACGTCCCGGTGAACTTCGAGGAGGTCGACGTCCGGTCCCGGCTCCTGGAGCTGACCGGCGGCCGCGGACCCGACAAGTGCATCGACGCGGTCGGGCTGGAAGCCACCCACGGCAGCGCGCACATCGCCGCCTACGACCGCATCAAGCAGGCCGTGCGGTCGGAGACCGACCGCCCGCACGCGTTGCGCCAGGCGATCATGTCGTGCCGCAGCGGCGGGGTGGTTTCGGTGATCGGCGTCTACGGCGGCCTGCTCGACAAGTTCCCGGCCGGCGCGTGGATGAACCGGTCGCTGACCCTGCGGACCGGGCAGTGCCACGTCCAGCGCTACATGGATTCGCTGCTGCACCGCATCGAACGCGGCGAGCTCGACCCGACCCGGATCATCACCCACACCCTCCCCCTGGAGGAAGCCGGCCGCGGCTTCGAGATGTTCAAGAACAAGCAGGACGACTGCGAGAAGGTCGTCCTCAAACCCTGACCGGCACCTGCGCCTCCGGCCGCCGGCTTACCCGGCGGCCGGAGGCGCGGGCCGCTCAGCCGTCTCCGGCTTCTTCGGCACGTTCGCGGTTGCGTTGCTGCCGCTCCCGCTCACGGCGGCTGTAGGTGGCCCGGCGGACGCGTTCCTCGTCTTCGACGCTGGAGCCCAACGCCCCGGCGACGATGCCCACCGAGGTGGCCAGCCACACCAGCTTCAGGTACGACGCCGGCCCGGCCGGATGGCCGAGGGTCTGCCCGAAGTAGGTACCTTCGATCAGCACGATCGACGCCACCAGGGCCAGCCCGAACAGGATCGCGTACATGCACGCGACGCCGATCGACAACGTCAACGCGGTCGACGCATTGTACAGCAGCGCTTTCCGCCGGTCCAGGTGCCCGGACGGGGAGTCCCAGAGGTGGTTGTGCACCATCAGCCAGCCCGCCATGACCACGATCGCCAGCACTGTGATCCCGGCCAGCCGCACCGCGGGCAACGCCTCGGCCAGCTTCCAGAACGAGGTGGTGATGATGCCATAGGCCGCGGTCCCGGCCGCGGCCGCGGTGGCCCCGGCGAGGTTGGGCACCAGCCGCCACGGCCGGTTGTCGCGGATCATCCCCGCCAGCAGCCGCACCCGCCCGCGCACCCCCGCCAGTGCCAGGTGCTCGTCGGCGGCACCGCGGCCCTCGACGTGCCGCGTCGGCGCCACCAGCTCCCGCAGCCGGTCGAGCGCCCGCGGGGGCGGATCGACCGCCTTCGTCGAACGGGGTGCCACCAGGTGCCGGACCAGGTGGACGATCAGCCGGCGCGCCCGGTGCCGCAGGCGCACCGCGCCGAGCGCGGGCAAGGACACCATCGCCACCCCGTGGTCGGCGTTGTAGTCCGACGCGATCGGGACCGTGCCCGCCCGCCGCGGGAGGTCCGTGATCAGTACCAGCAGGTCCCAGCCGTGCTTCTCCCGGCGCTCTTCCGCCAAGGCCAGCATCGGGATGTCACCCTCCTCGTTCAGCGGAAGGGCCTGCGTTTCGTGCTCGACGCGCCAGGACCTCTCCTCACCGAGGTCACGAGCCAGGCGGGCGGGCAGCCCGTCGGCGATTCTTCCGACGAGCTGACCGGGCAATCCCTCATCGGTCAGCAAACCCACCACCAGGGCCTCTCGCTGAGCGGTCATCTTCGAACCTTTCCTCGATCCGCGAGGTCAGCCCTCCGGGTTCCCGGCTCGATCACCGGCAAACGGCCGGGCGTTTGCCGTGCGGATCTCCGGGTACGACCAGGTATGACCGAAAAGGACGATCCGACGACCGACGACCTGCGTGCCGAAGAGTTCGACCGCGCGGCGGTGGGGACGGTACTGGCGGCCGGTGACTGGGCCGGGTGGGACGACCTGCTCGACTGGCTGCGCACCGAAGGCCCGGGCGTTCCGGAACTGTCCCCCGGCGCGCTGCGCGGCATCCGGCAGGACGCCGAACGGGCCTGTGCCATGGGGTTCCCCTTCCCGCACGACCCGGACCACTTCTACGCCATCCTCCGTGGACAGCACCTCGCGCGATCCCACGACTGAGTTTGTCCCCGCGGCCGACGGGTAGCCGCCGCACCGTGGATCGGTGGTATCGCAACGGCGTGATCTACTCCCTCGACATCGAGACCTTCCAGGACTCCGACGACGACGGGGTCGGTGACCTGCGCGGGCTCGCCGACCGGCTGGACTACCTCGGGCGGCTCGGGGTGGACACGATCTGGCTCAACCCGTTTCATCCCTCGCCCCGCCGCGACGGCGGCTACGACATCACCGACTACTACGGCATCGATCCGCGCTTCGGCACGCTCGGGGATTTCGCCGAACTGGTGAGCCAGGCCGACGAAGTCGGTATCCGGATCGTGCTCGACCTGGTCGTCAACCACACCAGCGACGAGCACCCGTGGTTCCGGTCGGCCCTCACCGAACGGACGGCACCGCACCACGACTGGTACGTCTGGGCCGACGACGAACCGGCCGACCGGTGGGACGGGTGCGTGTTCCCCGGATCCGAAGAGGAGACCTGGACCTACGCCGAGGCCGTCGGCCGCTGGTACCGGCACCGGTTCTACCGCTTTCAACCCGAGCTCGACGTCGAACACCCGGAGGTCCGCGCCGAGCTGGCCAAGATCGTGACCTTCTGGCTGCGGCTCGGCGTCGCGGGGTTCCGGATCGACGCGGCCCCCTTCCTCATCGAGTCGCGCGGGCGGCGGGACTTCGGGCTGCTGCGGCAGCTGCGGGAAACCGTTTCCTGGCAACGCGGGGACGCCGTGCTGCTCGCCGAGGCGAACGTGCCCGAGGACGAGCTGCTGGAGTACTTCGGCACCGCGGACGACGAGGCCAGCCGCGCGACGATGCTCTTCGACTTCCGGCTCAACCAGGCTCTCATGCTCGGGCTCGCGCGCGGGGACGCCGAACCCGTCCGGGAGCGGCTCCGGCGTTCGCCCCCGCTACCGGGCCAGGCGCAGTGGGCCACCTTCCTGCGCAACCACGACGAGGTCGACCTCGGCGGCCTGTCCGCGGAAGAACGCGCCGACGTGATCGGCCGGTTCGGGCCGGAGCCCCACATGCAGCTCTACGACCGCGGCATCCGGCGCCGGCTGGCCTGCATGCTCGACGGCGACCGGCGGCGCCTGGAACTGGCTTACAGCCTGCTGCTGACCATGCCGGGCAGCCCCGTGCTGCGGTACGGCGACGAGATCGGCATGGGCGAGGACCTGGCGCTGCCGGAACGCACCGCGATCCGCACCCCGATGCAGTGGTCCGACGGGCCCAACGGCGGGTTCTCCCGCGCTCCGGCCGACCAGCTGGTCTCCCCGCCCGTCCAAGGCGGGCCGTTCGGCTTCGAACGGGTCAACGTCCTCGGCCAGCGCCGGGACGCGAACAGCCTGCTGACCTGGTTCGAGCGGGTCCTGCACACCCGCAAGGAGTGCCCGGAGATCGCCGTCGGCACGCACGAACCCGTCGACGGCGGCCCATCGGAGGTGCTGGTGCACCGGGCCGAGACGGCGAAGGGCCGCATGGTGTTCGTGCACAACCTGGGCCCGTCCGCCTGCCGCGTCCGCATCCCGGCCGGGCCGGACGATGTCGCGCTGGCGGTGTTCGAGGACGGCGGCTACGACGACCGGATCGACCCCGCGGACGTGGCCGTCGCCGGCCACGGCTACCGCTGGATCCGCCTCGTCACCGCCTGACCAGCCACGCCGCGGCGTCCACCGGCAACAGGCCTCCCTCCGGCGGCACGCTGGCCAGGAGCACCCGCGCGCCGTCCGGCAGCTCGACGG
The DNA here is from genome assembly GCF_031625235.1 of Amycolatopsis sp. 505. Taxonomy (NCBI): domain Bacteria; kingdom Bacillati; phylum Actinomycetota; class Actinomycetes; order Pseudonocardiales; family Pseudonocardiaceae; genus Amycolatopsis; species Amycolatopsis sp. 505. Next base: position 610,927 of record NZ_JACKQP010000003.1, on the reverse strand, counting down.
GCCCGGACGACAGGTTCACCACGCACTCGAAGCCCGGCTCACGCGCGAACGACAGGACTCCCCCCGGCGCGGGCAGCCACGCCATCGTCCCGTCTCCCAGCGCGGGGTGCTCGCGCCGCGCGGCGAGGGCGGCGCGGTACAGGCAGAGCATCGACTGCGGGTCGTCGCGCTGGGCCTGCGCGGTCAGCTCCCGCCACCGGGCCGGCTGCGGCAGCCACGTCGGCACGCCGGCGTCGGTGAAACCGAACGGCGGCGCCGTCCCCGACCACGGCAGTGGCACCCGGCAGCCGTCACGGCCCCGCTGGGTGTGGCCGGAGCGTTCCCACGTCGGATCGGTGAGCACGTCCTCGGGCAGGTCCTCGACCTCTTCCAGCCCCAGCTCCTCGCCCTGGTAGAGGTACGCACCCCCGGGCAGCGCCAGCATCAGCAGCAGCGCCGCCCGGGCCCGCCGCCTGCCCAGCGCGAGGTCGGCAGGCTCGGTCGGGCAGGGGTGGTCCTCGACCCGGGTGTTCGCGCGGCCGAACCGTGTCACGTGCCGGACGACGTCGTGGTTCGACAGCACCCACGTCGCGGGCGCCCCCACCGCGTGCAGGGCCTGCACCGTGCAGTCGATCACCGAACGCAGGGCCCCGGCGTCCCACGAACAGCGCAGGAAGTCGAAGTTGAACGCGGTGTGCAGCTCGTCCGGGCGGACGTAGCACGCCAGCCGCTCCGGTTTCGCGACCCAGGCTTCGGCGACGAACACCCGGTCCGGGCCGAACTCGTCCGCGACCGTGCGCCACGACCGGTAGATCTCGTGCACGCCCTCGAGGTCCCAGTGCGGGTGCCGGGTGCGGTCCGGCGGCCGCATGAGATCTTCGTGGTCGGCGCCCAGATCGGGGAACGCCGGATCCTTCACCAGGCCGTGGGCGACGTCGATGCGGACGCCGTCGACCCCGCGGGAGAACCAGAACCGGAGCAGGTCCTCGAACTCGGCGCGCACGTCGGGGTGGTCCCAGTTCAGGTCCGGTTGCTCCGGGGCGAACAGGTGCAGGTACCACTCGCCGTCCGGCACCCGCCGCCACGCCGGACCGCCGAAGACGCTGCGCCAGTCGGTGGGCGGCAGCTCGCCGCCGTCGCCGCGCCCCGGCCGGAAGTGATACCGCCCCCGTTCGGGCGAACCCGGCCCGGCGGCGAGCGCGGCCTGGAACCACCGATGGCGGTCGGAGGTGTGGTTGGGCACGACGTCGATCAGCAGCCGCAGCCCGGCCCGGTGCACCTCGGCGATCAGCTCGAGCGCGTCCGCGTCGGTCCCGAACAGCGGGTCGACGGCCCGGTGGTCCTCGATGTCGTAGCCGCCGTCGACCATCGGCGAGCGGTACCACGGCGTCGTCCACACGGCGTCCACGCCCAGGTCGGCCAGGTAGCCGAGCCGCGCGCGCAGCCCCGCGAGATCTCCGGTGCCGTCCCCGTTCGAGTCGGCGAAGCTGCGGGGGTAGACCTCGTAAACGACGGCGTCGCGCCACCAGTTCTCGGAGTCGTCCATGGCGTACGGGTATCCGCTTCGGCTCCACTCAACCGGGCCGTCCCCCGGACCCCACCGCGGCGACGGCTTCGTCGATCCGTCCGGCCAGCCACAGATCCGGTTCGGTGACGACTCCGTCACGACCGGTGCGCAGCCGGAACGTCACCCCGCCGTCGGCCGGCTCGACGTGGGCGTGGTCGTTCATCGCCCGCGCCTCCCGCTCGACGCGGTCGACCAGCGGCTTGATCCGGTCGGCGGGCAGCTGCACCGTGCGCTCGATGCCGTGGCGGTCCCCGGTCCACCCGGTCAGGTGACGCAGGCCGCGGGCCACTTCCTCGTCCGACAACCGCGTCGGCACCTCCGGCCGGTGGCTCGCCGCGTCGCGGGGCGACTCGCCCGCCGGGGTGAGCGTCTCGACGACCGCGTGCGGAAGCCGGCCGCGAAGCTCCTCGGCGAGCCCGGGATCGGTCCGGGTGAGCGCGGTGAGGACCGCCTGGGTCAGGTAGCGGCCCCGCTCGGGCGTGGTCCGCAGCCGCCGGGCCACCGCCGCTTCGACGTCGGTGCCCGACTCCAGGTTCGCCGGCCCGGGATCGCGGACGGGCCCGGCCTCGGGACTGGGCAGCCGATCGGCCAGCCACTCACGGCCGGTGTCCGGCAGGCACCGGGCGAACGCGGCCATGACCGCGGCGAGCGCGGCCCTCGCTCCGGCCCGGTCCAGCTCGGCAACGTCTTCGACGGCGGTCAGCCACTTCTCGTGCTGTACCACGGCAGGCTCCTTCCCCGCGGATGCTTTCGCCGTCGCGTACCCGCCGAGCCTCCGTTCACACGAGGGTCGCCGGGGGCAAGTATGTTCTCCCGGTACCGGGAGAGGTCGTCCATGCACAGGATCGCCTGCGGGTAGCGACTGGTGACCTCGTTCAACGCGGCCTCGTACCGGAACGCGACGACCCCGGTCCACCGAGAAGTCCTCCGGCAACAGCAGCGTGGCCCCCGCGGCCCGGCAACCGGTCACGGGGTGTTCCTCCGTTCGAAGCCGGGGTGGTGCCCGTCTTCGGCCGCTGAGCAGTAATAGGGGTTTTCGACGAGCGTCCCGGCCATCCAGACCTTCGGGTGCGCCTTGATCATCGGGATGATCAGGTCGCCGCCGAACAGGTCGAGGTCGTACAGGCACAGGACGACCTGGGGGAACCTTTTCCCCCACGCGGTCACCGCGACCTCTTCGGCGAGGAGGGCATCGATCAGCGCGGAACTCAGCCGGGGCGCGGCCCAGCTCATGTCACCGGCGATGCGCCCGAACGAGTGGTCTCCGGTGGCGAGCTTGCGTCGCGACCAGCCGTCCAGCGTCCCGAACAGCGCGTCGGGTGCGAACTCACCGTCCCGGAGGTGGCCGCCGTCCGGCTCGGTCAGGTCGAGGTCGCCGGCGGCGGCCAGCCGCTCGCGGAAGGTCTCCCGCTCCCCCTCGGCGGCCAGGTAGAGCACGGCGTCCCCCGCCCGCAGGCCCTCGGCGAGGAACGGGACCAGGAGGCGGTCCCGATCGGTCCTGCCGCGGTGGAAGACGCAGAGGTGGTCCCCGGGCGCCAGCGCGACTCCGCCGAAAGTGACCTCGTGCCCGGTCCGGTTCTCCTGGTCCATCGTGGCCTCCGGTCACTCCGATCCGCGCAGCACCTGCCACACCCGGGTGGCGAGGTGCAGGTTCAGCCTGCTGTCCACGTCGTTGAGGTCGAGCTCCGTGATGTCCCGGATCCGGCCGAGCCGGTAGCGCAGCGTGCTCCGGTGGATCATCAGCGCGGCGGCGGTGTCGCCGTAGCTGCCGCCGCATTCGAGGTACTGCGCGAGCGTCGCGACCAGCTCGGCGTTGCGCTGGGCGTCGTAGTCGAGCAGTTTCCCCAGCCACTCGCGGACGAACTCGACGACGTCGGCGTGGTTCTGCCCGGTGTCGAGGATGCGGTAGATCCCGAGCTGGTCGAACGTCGTGACCCCGTTCGGGGTGTGCGAGCCGCGCCGGATCTCGAGCGCCCGCACCGCTTCCGCGTAGGACTTGGGCAACCGCGCCGGGGTGTCGCAGCGGCTGCCGATCCCGATCGCGCCCTCCGCGCCGAGGCTTTCCGACAGCGAGGCGTGCAGTGCCGCACCGTCCGGTGGCCCGGCCACGAGCAGCACGACCGCGCCCGAGTGGCGCGACACGAGCGAGGCAAGCCCGAGCGTCGTCACGGCGCGGGCCGTGGCCTCGGCGACCATGTCCTCGGCGAGCTCACCGGACCAGCGCAGCACGACCACGTGGTGCGGGCGGCGAAGATCGTGCCCGATCGCGTCGGCACGGGCGTAGGCGCTCCCGTCACCGGTTCCGGTGATGAGGTCGTCCACGAGGTCGCGGCGCAGGCGTAGCTCCACCTCGGCCAGGCTGCGCTGGTGCGACAGTTCCAGCGCCAGCACGGTCGAGCCGTACTCGAGCGCGAATACCTCGTCCGTGCCGGCGGTCCGCCCGGGGTCGATCAGGGCGAGCACGCCGAGCACCTCGTGCCGCGGCCGGACGAGGGAGATGAGCCGGTCCTTCACGCGGACCGGCTCGGACAGGGTCGCGGCGTGCCGCAGCAGCTCCTCGCGCCGGTGCACGGCGACCTTCGGGTACGGGTCCGGCCGGCCGGGACCGCCCCACGCGCGCAGGTTGCCGAACCGATCCTCGATCGCCACCGGCAGCGCGGTCAGCTCGTGCAGCGCGTTCGCGATCCCCGGCTCCCCGGCCCCGGACGCCGAGATGGTGGACAGCACGTCGTGCACCTGTGTCTGGCGCTTGAGCCGCTTCACCGACGTCGACAGCTGTTCGTTGAGCTCCCGCAGCGTCACCGACTGCCGCCGTTCCCGTTTGAGCAGAGCGGAGCTGGCCAGCGCCGCGGCGGTCTGCTGGCCGAGCGAGCTGAGCAGGAAGAGTTCATCACGGGAGGGTGACTTCTCGGCCCGGACGACGAGGTTGCCCGTCAGTCCTCCCAGTCCCCGCAGGGCGTAGCACCAGCGCCAGTGGCCGTCGGCCAGTTCGATCCGCCCGCTGTGCCCGCCGAGCTTGCCGACTTCCGCGCCGAGGCCGGGGTACGCCTCTTCCGCACCATCTTGCGGGGTGACCGTGCCGTCCTCGTCGATGAGGTACGCCGCATCGGTTGTGCAACCACTCAGCGACGGCACGGACGTCGCGGCGAGCCGGAGGATGTCCGCCGCTTCGCGGCCGTCGAACATCATCATCGAAATCGCGAATAGGCCGTACAGGTCCGACAACTGGGCACGCCACCAACTGTCCGTTTTGGCTTCGTGGCCGAGCGGAACCGCATCGTTCTCGGGCGTCATTTCCGGCCTCCCCGGCGCCGACCTGCTGTTCGCACCCTACGCCGCCGCGACCTGTTCTGCCGGGACGACAACGCTCCCGGAAATTCGGCCTGCGGGGCGCACGCGGACAGCGGGCTCCTTTGCCACCGTGGAACGCATCGGACAGGCACACCCCGTCGCCGTATGCCGGGCGTGGCACGCAGGAAACGCCTGCCCGCCGGACAATTGAGCGCGAAAATCGGTGCGGATCGGACACTCCCGGCAGGACGGTCCGCACCGGAATGGGACTAGACCATGACCTTGATGCGTTTCGATCCCTTCCGTGATTGGGAACGCCTGAGCGAACAGGTGCTGAGCGGGCGCACGGCACCCCGCGCGATGCCGATGGAAGCGTTCCGCCGTGGTGACGAATTCTGCGTCGCGCTCGACCTGCCCGGAATCGATCCGGACGACGTCGACGTGTCCGTCGAACGCAATGTCGTCACGGTGCGGGCGACCCGCCGGCCTGCTCGCGACGAGAGCGCCGAACTGATCATCGACGAGCGGCCGAAGGGAGAGTTCAGCCGCCAGCTGTTCCTCGGGGACAACCTGGACACCTCCCGGCTGTCGGCCGACTTCGAGCGCGGCGTTCTGACCCTGCGGATCCCGGTGGCCGAGTCGAGCAAACCCCGCCGGGTCGAAATCGGGAACCGCGAAGAGCGACGGCAGCTCACCGACGACCGCACCGAAGAACACGCGAACGCCTAGGAGGCGAGCCATGACCGCACAGCCGGGCGCCACCGCGCCTTCCCCACGCCACGCCCCCGAACGCGTCCCCATCGCTTCCTACGACGACTACCGCGAGGCGGAGCGTGCCGTCGACTACCTGTCCGACCAAGGGTTTCCGGTGCAGCGGACCGCCATCATCGGCCGCGACGTGCAGCTGGTCGAGCAGGTCATCGGCCGGCTCGACTACGGCGGAGCCGCCCTGCGCGGCGCCGGCTCGGGAGCCCTCACCGGGCTCCTGATCGGCTGGCTGTTCGGCCTGTTCAACTGGTTCACCCCCGTCCTCGCCACGCTGACGCTCGCCCTCTACGGGCTCGTCTTCGGCGCGATCGTCGGGGCGGTCTTCGGGCTGGTCGCGCACGCGCTGCAGCGCGGCCGCCGGGACTTCGCGTCGGTCCGGGCGATGGCGCCCTCCCGGTACGAGGTCGTCGCCGACGCCGAAGTCGCCGACGAAGCCCGGGCGCTGCTGGCGAAGCTGCCCCCGGCGCCGGGGGGTGCGTGATGGCCAGGGCAGTCGGCATCGACCTCGGCACGACCAACTCGGTGATCGCCGTCTGGGAAGCGGGTGAGCCGCGGGTCATCCCCAACTCGGAGGGGGCCCGGACGACCCCGTCGGTCGTCGGGTTCACCGAAAGCGGTGAACGGCTGGTCGGGCAGCTCGCCCGCCGCCAGGCGATCCTCAACCCGAAGGGCACCATCTACTCGGCGAAGCGGTTCATCGGCCGCAAGTTCGACGAGGTGTCCGACGAGGCCAAGGCGGTCGGGTTCGACGTCGTCGAGGGCGAGGGCGGCGTCGTCCGCTTCGACATCCGCGGCAAGCTCTACTCGCCGGAGGAGATCAGCGCGCAGGTGCTGCGCAAGCTGGCCGACGACGCGGGCAAGAACCTGGGTGAGCGGGTGACCGAGGCCGTGATCACCGTACCCGCGTACTTCAACGACGCGCAGCGGCAGGCGACCAAGGACGCCGGCAAGATCGCCGGGCTGACCGTCCTGCGGATCATCAACGAGCCGACCGCCGCGGCACTGGCCTACGGGCTGGACTCCCAGCAGCACGAGACCGTGCTGGTCTTCGACCTCGGCGGTGGCACGTTCGACGTGAGCCTGCTCGACGTCGGTGACGGCGTGGTCGAGGTCCGGGCGACCGCGGGCGACAGCCACCTCGGCGGCGACGACTTCGACCGCCGGATCGTGGACTTCCTCGCGGACAAGTTCGCCGCGGACAACGGCATCGACCTGCGGCAGGACGCGCAGGCGTTGCAGCGGCTGTTCGAGGCGGCGGAGAAGGCCAAGGTCGAGCTGTCCTCGGTCGCCCAGACGAGCGTCAATCTGCCGTTCATCACCGCCGACGCGAGCGGGCCGAAACACCTGACCGCCACTGTCCGGCGCTCGGAGTTCGAGCAGATCACCGCCGACCTGGTGGAGCGCTGCCTCGGCCCGGTGCGGCAGGCGATGGCCGACGCCAAGGTCAGCGCGAACGACATCGACGAGGTCATCCTGGTCGGCGGCTCGACCCGGATCCCGGCCGTGCAGAGCCTGGTCCGCCGGCTGACCGGCGGCAAGGACCCGAACATGAGCGTCAACCCGGACGAGGTCGTCGCGCTCGGCGCCGCCGTGCAGGCCGGGGTGCTCAAGGGCGAGGTCAAGGACGTCCTGCTGCTCGACGTCACCCCGCTGTCCCTGGGCGTGGAGACCCGCGGCGGCGTGATGACGAAGATCATCGAGCGGAACACGACGATCCCGGCGCGGCGCACCGAGGTGTTCTCCACCGCGGAGGACAACCAGCCCGCGGTCGACATCGTGGTGCTGCAGGGCGAGCGCGAGCGCGCGGCCGACAACCGGGTGCTCGGGCGGTTCCAGCTCAAGGACATCCGGCCGGCACCGCGCGGCGAGCCGCAGATCGAGGTGACGTTCGACGTCGACGCGAACGGCATCGTCAACGTCACCGCGCGCGACAAGGACACCGGCGCCGAGCAGGGCATCACGATCACCGAGAGCTCGAACCTCGACAAGTCCGAGATCGAACGGATGGTCAGCGAGGCCGAGCGCAACCGCGCCGACGACGAACGCCTGCGCGAGGAGGTCGAGGCGCGCAACCTGCTGGACACCGTCGCGTACCAGGCCGAGAAGGCGATCACGGACCGAACGCCGGCGCACGAGAAGGCCCGCGCCGAGATGCTGATCACCGACGCCCGCGAAGCCGTCCAGTCGAACGCGCCGCTGGACCGGGTGCGCGAGCTGACCTCGGAACTGCAGCAGGTGCTGGCCGGGCTCACCGCGGCCGGGCCGGCCGGCGACGGCGGTCCGCCGCCGCAGCGAGAGCAGTCCGAGGACGACGACGTGATCGACGCCGACTTCGACCGAGCGTGAGGAAACCATGGCCACCACAGGGAAATCCGCGGAGTCGGGGACAGCCGCCGCGGATGCCGCCGGGACGGGCGCGGAACCCCGCCCCCAGGACGCGCCCGTCTCGGCGGCGGGGCAGGACCGGATCCGGGAGCTCGAGGCGAAGGCGGCCGAATGCGAGGACCGCTGGCGCCGGGCGATGGCCGACGCCGACAACACCCGCAAGCGGCACGTGGCGGAGCTGCGCGCCGAGCGGGCGGCCGAACGGGCCCGGGTCGCGGCGGCCTTCCTCCCCGTCATCGACAACCTGGAACTGGCGCTCGCGCACGCCGAGGCCGATCCCACCGCCGTCGTGCAGGGGGTGCTGGCCATCCGCGACCAGGCCGTGCAGCTGCTGACCGGGCTCGGGTACGAGCGCGACGACGAGAGCGGCGTCCCGTTCGACCCGGCCCGGCACGAAGTGGTCGCCGTCGTCGACGAGCCGGGCACCGAACCGAACACGGTGACCCGGGTGGTCCGGCCGGGGTACGGAACCGGTGGCGGGCAGCTGCGGCCGACCGCGGTCACCGTGGCCCAGCCGCGGAGGTGAGGGCCCGTGGCACGGGACTTCTACGCCACGCTCGGCGTCGGCCGGGACGCCGGGCCCGACGAGATCCAGCGGGCGTACCGGAAGCTCGCCCGCGAAAACCACCCGGACGTGAACAAGGACCCGGAGGCCGAGGAACGGTTCCGGGAGATCGGCGAGGCCTACCAGGTGCTGTCCGACCCGGAGCAGCGGCGCAAGTACGACCGGTTCGGCGCGGACTTCCGGCAGGTGCCCGACGACTGGGAGCAGCGCGTCGGCGCCGGTGCCGGACCGCGCGGCGGCCGGGTCCGCCACGCCACCTCCGGCGGTGGGTTCGCAGGGTTCGAGGGCGTCGACATCGAAGACCTCCTCGGCGGCCTCTTCGGCGGCCGGGGACGCGGCGGCCCGGTCCCGGGCGCGGACCAGGAAGCCGAGCTGGAGCTGACCGTCGAGGAGGCCTACCGCGGCGGACGGCGGCACCTGACCATCGGCGGTGACCGCGAATACGACGTCAAGATCCCGCCCGGGGTGCTCGACGGGCAGCGCATCCGGCTGGCCGGGCAGGGCGGGCGCGGCTCCGGCAACGCCGCCCCCGGGGACCTCTACCTCGTCGCCCGGATCCGGCCCGACCGCCGGTACCGCCTGGAAGGGCGGGACATCCACGTCCAGCTTCCCGTGACGCCGTCGGAGGCCGCGCTCGGCGCCACGGTCCCGATCACCACCCCCGGCGGCGAGGTGAAGGCGCGCGTCGCGGCGGGCTCGTCCAGCGGGCGGCGGCTGCGGCTGCGCGGGGAGGGCATGCCGAACCCGAAGGGCAAGCCGGGCGACCTCTACGCCGAGGTCCGGATCATGGTGCCGAAGCGCCCGAGCAAGCGCGAACGCGAGCTGTACGAACAGCTCGCCGCGGTGTCCGACTTCGATCCCAGGAGGACCTGATGGCGCGGTACGTGCTCGTCCGCCCGGCCCGGCTCGACCTCGAGACGGTGGCCGTGCGCAGCGGGCTGCACCCCGAGCTGGTCCGCCGGTTCGCGGCACTCGGCCTGGTGGAGTCGACCCCGGACGCGAACGGGCGCCCGTGCTTCCCCCTGTCCACTGTGGCCAGACTGGCCCGGATCCAGCGGTTGCGCGCCACCCTGTCCCTCAACTACGCCGCGCTCGGGCTGGTGCTCGACCTGCTCGACCGCATCGACGTCCTCGAAGCCCGAGTCAGGAGCCACCGGCGATGGACATGAGCAAGCTGACCCAGAAGTCGCAGGAAGCACTGCAGGAGGCCCAGAACCTCGCGGGACGCCTCGGACACACCGAGACCGACGGCGAACACCTGCTGCTCGCGCTGCTCGACCAGCCCGAAGGGCTCGTCCCGCGGCTGCTCGCGCAGACCGGCGCGGACGTCGACGCGCTGCGCGCCGCGGCCGAAGCGGAGCTGCGTCGCCGGCCGAAGGTGACCGGGCCCGGCGCCTCGCCGGGGCAGGTCTACGTCACCCGGCGGCTGGCCGGGCTGCTCGACACCGCGGAGCGGGAAGCCCGGCGGCTCAAGGACGAGTACGTCTCCGTCGAGCACCTGGTCCTGGCGCTGGCCGAGGAGGGGACGAAGTCGGCGGCCGGGCGGGTCCTGCGCGAGCACGGCGTGACGCGCGAGTCGTTCCTGACCGCGCTGACGAAGATCCGCGGCAACCAGCGCGTCACCTCGGCGACGCCCGAGGGCGCTTACGAGGCGCTGGAGAAGTACGGCCGCGACCTGGTCGCCGACGGGCGCGCCGGCAAGCTGGACCCGGTGATCGGGCGTGATGCCGAGATTCGCCGGGTGGTCCAGATCCTGTCGCGCAAGACGAAGAACAACCCCGTGCTCGTCGGCGATCCCGGCGTCGGCAAGACCGCGATCGTCGAAGGGCTCGCGCAGCGGATCGTGCGCGGCGACGTGCCCGAGGGCCTGCGGGACCGGACGATCTTCTCGCTCGACATGAGCGCGCTGGTGGCCGGGGCCAAGTACCGCGGCGAGTTCGAGGAGCGGCTCAAGGCCGTGCTCGGCGAGGTCACGGCCGCCGCGGGCCGGATCATCCTGTTCGTCGACGAGCTGCACACGATCGTCGGCGCGGGCGCCACCGAAGGCGCGATGGACGCGGGCAACATGCTCAAACCGATGCTGGCCCGCGGTGAGCTGCACATGATCGGCGCCACCACGCTGGACGAGTACCGCAAGCACATCGAGAAGGACGCCGCGCTGGAACGGCGTTTCCAGCCGGTCGTCGTGGACGAACCCGCCGTCGAGGACACCATCTCCATCCTGCGCGGGCTGCGCGAGCGGCTGGAGGTGTTCCACGGCGTCAAGATCCAGGACGGTGCGCTGGTCGCCGCCGCCGTGCTGTCGCACCGCTACATCACCGACCGGTTCCTGCCGGACAAGGCGATCGACCTCGTCGACGAGGCGTGCGCGCGCCTGCGCACGGAAATCGACTCGATGCCCGCCGAGCTCGACGAGCTGACCCGGCGGCTGACGCGGCTGGAGATCGAAGAGGCCGCGCTGGCCAAGGAATCCGACCACGCGAGCAAGGCACGGCTGGAGGAGCTGCGCCGGGAACTGGCGGACCTGCGGGCCGAAACCGACGCCAAGAAGGCGCAGTGGGACGCCGAACGCCAGGCGATCCGGCGGGTGCAGGAGCTGCGGTCGGACCTGGAGCGGGTGCGCCACGAAGCCGAAGAAGCGGAACGGAACTACGACCTCAACCGCGCCGCCGAACTGCGCTACGGCGAGATCCGCGAGCTGGAGCGCCAGCTCGAAGGCGAAGAGGAACGGCTGGCGCGGAAACAGGGCGAGAAGCGGCTGCTGCGCGAGGTCGTCACCGAAGACGAGATCGCCGAGATCGTCTCGCAGTGGACCGGCATCCCGGTCTTCAGGCTGCAGGAAGGCGAGCGCGAAAAGCTGCTGCGCCTCGACGAGATCCTGCACGAGCGGGTCGTCGGGCAGGACGAGGCCGTCCGGCTGGTCGCCGACGCGATCATCCGCGCCCGGTCCGGGATCCGCGACCCGCGCAAGCCGATCGGGTCGTTCATCTTCCTCGGCCCCACCGGGGTCGGGAAGACGGAGCTGGCGAAGTCCCTCGCCGGGGCGTTGTTCGACAGCGAGGACAACATGGTCCGGCTCGACATGAGCGAGTACCAGGAGCGGCACACGGTCTCCCGGCTGCTCGGCGCGCCCCCGGGGTACGTCGGCTACGACGAGGGCGGGCAGCTCACCGAAGCGGTGCGGCGCAAGCCGTACTCGGTGGTGCTGTTCGACGAGATCGAGAAGGCCCACCCGGACGTGTTCAACACGCTGCTGCAGGTGCTCGACGACGGCCGGATCACCGACGCGCAGGGCAGGCTCGTCGACTTCCGCAACACCGTGATCATCATGACCTCCAACATCGGCTCCCAGCACCTGCTCGACGGCGTCACCTCCTCCGGCGAGATCAAGGCGGAGGCACGGGACGCGGTGCTGGCGGAGCTGCGCCACCACTTCCGGCCGGAGTTCCTCAACCGCGTCGACGACATCGTGCTGTTCACCCCGCTGGGCCTGCCGGAGATCGAGCGGATCGTGGACCTGCAGTTCGACCAGCTGCGCAGCCGGCTGGCCGAACAGGGCATCGCGGTCGAGCTCACCGGCGACGCGCGGCGGTTCATCGCCGAGCGCGGGTTCGACCCGGTGTACGGAGCCCGGCCGTTGCGCCGCTACATCTCCCACGAGGTCGAGACGCGGATCGGGCGCGCGCTGCTGCGAGGGGAGCTGGCCGAGGGGCTGACGATCGTGGTCGACGCCGTCGACGGCGACCTGGCCGTCGAGTTCCGCGCCCCGGCAGAGGAGGCGGCGTGAAAACCGTGACCGTCACTTGCGAACACTGCGGCAAGACCAACCGGATCCCCGTCGCCGCCGACGGGTCGCCGAAGTGCGGCCACTGCCACCGGCCGCTGCCGTGGGTGGTCGACGCGGGCGACGACGACTTCGCGGGGATTGCCGAGCAGGCGGGCATCCCGGTGCTCGTCGACCTCTGGGCCACCTGGTGCGGCCCCTGCCGATCGGTGAGCCCGGCGCTGGACCGGCTCGCCCGCGCCCGGGCCGGGAAGGTGAAGCTCGTCAAGGTCGACGTCGACCGGGCGCCGGGAGTGGCGCGCCGGTTCGACGTCATGGCCGTGCCGACGCTCCTCGTGCTCCGCGGCGGCGAGGTCGTCCGGCGGCAGGCGGGCGCGGCCCCGGAAAACGTTCTGCGCGACTGGCTGGACCAAGCGCTCGACTCGCCGGAGGAGGCGAAGACATGACCGCCGTCACCGATCCGCACCTGGCTCTCGTCCGAGACGTGGTGCCCCGCACTCCTCAAGGCTGCGAGGAGTGTCTCGCGGCCGGGACCCCGTGGGTGCACCTGCGGCTGTGCCTGACCTGCGGGCACGTCGGCTGTTGCGACTCGTCGCCGATGAAGCACGCGAGCCGGCACGCCCACGCCATCGGCCATCCCATCGTGCGCTCGTTCGAGCCCGGGGAGAACTGGCGCTGGTGCTATGCGCACGAGGCGTTCGTATGACGCTTTCGGCGCAGGACCTCGTCGAGACTCCGGATCCGCACGGCGCGTTCCCCCGGCTGACCCGGGAGCAGCTCGAAACGCTCTCCACCGCGGGCGAGCGCCGGCCGGTGCGCCCGGGCGAAGTGCTCTACGCGCAAGGGGAACGGACGACGGACTGGTACGTCGTCTTGAGCGGCAAGGTCGCCATCCAGCACCGCGAAGGGGACGACACCAGAACCGTGCGGGTCCACGGGCCAGGGCGGTTCCTCGGCGAACTGGGTCTGCTCGAGGGGCAGCCGTCGTTCTTCACCGCCGTCGCCGCGGAACCCGGCGAGGTGCTCGTCGTCGGAGTCGGCGAGCTGAAGCGGCTGGTGCTCGGCGACCCGGTCCTCGGCGATCTGATCCTGCACGCCTACTTCGTCCGCCGTGCGGTGCTCATCGGCTCCGGAGACGGGCTGCGGATCGTCGGCTCGTGCTATTCACCGGACACCCGGCGGCTGCTGGAGTTCGTGGCCCGCAACCGCCTGCCGTACCGGCTGGACGACCTCGACAAGGACCGCGGCGCCGAAGCGCTGCTGCGCCGGCTCGGCGTCACCGCCGCCGAAACCCCGGTCGTGGTGCTGCCCGGCTCCGGCGTGCTGCGCAACCCCAGCAACACCGAACTGGCGTGCGCGATGGGGCTGCGCCACGAGGAACCCGCGGCGGGTGTGCGCGACGTGCTCGTGGTCGGCGCCGGACCCGGCGGGCTCGCGGCCGTCGTCTACGCCGCGTCCGAAGGACTCACGACGTCGGCGTTCGACGCCGTCGCCGCGGGCGGGCAGGCCGGCACGACGTCGCGGATCGAGAACTACCTCGGTTTCCCGTCCGGGATCTCGGGTGCGGAACTGGCCGAGCGGTCGGTGATCCAGGCGGCCAAGTTCGGGGTCCGGGTCGCCGTCCCGGGCGAGGCGCGCACGCTCGTCCCCCGGGACGGGCTGTACGCGGTGGGCTTCGACGACGGCACCGAGATCGTCACGCGCACGGTGATCATCGCCAGTGGCGCCCGGTACCGGCGCCTGCCCCTGCCGAGGCTCGAACACCTCGAAGGCACGTGCCTCTACTACGCCGCGACCCCGCAGGAGGCCCGGCAGTGCCGGACCGACCCGGTCGCGGTGGTCGGCGGCGGGAACTCCGCGGGACAGGCCGCGGTGTTCCTGGCGGCGACCTCGCCCGTGGTGCACCTGCTGGTGCGCGGCGGCGACCTCGGCAAGGACATGTCGCGCTACCTGGTCGACCAGGTCGGCAGGCACCCGCGGATCCAGGTCCACCTGCACACCGAAGTCCGCGAGGTCGTCGAGGACGGCAAGACGATGTCGGCGGTCGTGACCGAGGACAACCGCACCGGCGAGCGGAACCGGCTCGCCGCCCGTGCGCTGTTCGTCTTCATCGGGGCCGCGCCGCACACCCGCTGGCTGTCGGGCCGCATCGCGCTCGACGAGGACGGGTTCGTGTTCACCGGGGCGGACGCCGACGCGTTCCGGGACGCCGAGGTGTGGCGGGCCCGTCCTCGGGCGCCGTTGCCGCTGGAGACGAGCAGTCCCGGGGTGTTCGCCGTCGGCGACGTCCGGCACGGCTCGGTCAAGCGGGTGGCCTCGGCGGTCGGCGAGGGCGCGATGGCCGTCCGGCTGGTGCACGAACACCTGGCCCACGAAAACCCGACCACCGGAGGATCACCATGACCACCAGGCTCTCCCACCCGCCTGCTTCGCTCGCGGAGCTGGATCAGCTGCTCACCGGCGCGACACCCCCGGACGAGTTCACCATCAGCTCCACTCTGCACCCCGGGCGTTACACCGTCGTGGCGATCGCCGGACGAGCGGACGCGGCGGCGTCACGGACCCTCGCGGGGTACCTGGCCGGGCTGGTGCACGCGGGCTCCCGGTTCTTCGTCGTCGACCTGTCCCGGGTCGAGCACCCCGACGAGGGCTTGCTCGACCTGCTGCGCCGCTTCGGCGGCCGGCTCGCCGCGGCCGGCGGCGCGCTGGAGCTGACCGGGCTGACGCCACCGGTACTGTACGAACTCGACGACGGGCCGCTCGCCGAGGTTTTCGCGCTGTACCGCGTCGATTCCGAGGGCGGCCGGCGGGGCTGGGCGGCACTGCGCTGCCCGCAGGGGTTCGACGGCGTCGCCGAACCCGGCTCACCCGGGCGCTTCCGCGCGTTCGTCGACACCGCGGCCACCGGGCGCGGCGAGCGGTTCGGGAGGCGCCGATGACCACCGCCGGCCGCCGTCCCCGCCGGCGGGCGTGGGCGCGGATCTTCGTGGTCGGCCTGGTGCTGTGGGTGCTGTCGGTGGTGGTGACGTATGCGACCGGCAACCCCAATCTCCTGCCGACGCTGGTGCTGCTGGGCAGTTTCCTGGTGCCGGTGACGTTCGTGGCGTGGGCGTTCGAACGCCGCGACTCCGGGGAGATCACCGCCGAGCTGGTGTTCCGGACCTTCCTCGTCGGCGGGGTGCTCGGCGTTCTCGGCGCGTCGGTGCTGGAGGCCTACCTGCTCTACTCCTCGACGTGGCTGTACCTGTGGGTGGGGTTGATCGAAGAGGCGGTCAAGCTGGTCGCGCTGGCGCTGCTGACGCGCGGGCTGGCCGTGAAGTCCATGCGGGACGGGATCATCCTCGGCGCGACGGTCGGGTTCGGCTTCTCCGCCTTCGAATCCGCGGGCTACGCGCTCACCTCGTTGTTCACCGACCGGGGCCTGTCGCTGACCGATCTGGTCACGACCGAGCTGCTGCGCGGGCTGCTCGCGCCGGTCGGGCACGGGCTGTGGACCGCCATCCTCGGCGGGTTGCTGTTCTCGTGGAGCACGCGCGAGCACTTCGTGCTGAGCCTGCGCCTGGCGCTGGCGTTCCTCGGCGTCGCGCTGCTGCACGCGCTGTGGGACTCGATGTCGGCCATCGCGCTGGTGGTCGCCCTGGTGCTGACCGGGCAGGTGGCGCAATTCGACCCGCGCGGCCTCGTGGTGCCCCCGGAAGACGTGGCGACGGTGTACACCGCGACGACCTGGCTGGGCCAGGGCGTGATCGCGCTGATCGGCGTGCTGTGGCTGCTGGTCCTGATCCGACGGTCGCGGCGGGAGCGCCGGGCCGCGGAACCGCACTGGGCCTACCGCGTCCCGGCCACGCGCACGCCGGCGACCGGACGCTACTGACCGCGGTCACCCACCGGCCGGCGCCGTGACGGCCCGGCCGACGCCGGCGTGGATGTCGAACCGGCCGACGAGCCCGAGCGCGGTGAGCGGGCGCAGGACGGCCCGCGACGGGTGGGCCAGCCGCAAGGGGATCCCTGCGTCCTGGAGCGTGCACCGCGCGTGCTCCAGGACGCCGACACCACCCGCGCTGAAGAACCCGACCCGGCCGAAGTCGAGGACCACGAGCCGGTTGCCCGTGCCCAGCAGGCCCGCGAAGGCGGAACGCAGGTCGGCGAGGCCGCAGACGTCCACTTCACCGCCCACTTCCAGCACGGTGACGTCCCGGCGGACCTGGTAGACGCACACCCACAGTTCCCGGGGAATGCGTATCGGGAGGTAGGCCTCCCGGCGCGTTCGGACGGACGGGGTGGCGTGGTTTCGCGGCTGGGCCATATCGCGATTCCCTCCTGCTCGGCGAAGCGGCCGTTCGTGTGGGGCGAATTCGCATTTTGCCGAGCCTGGCGGCATCACTCCTGGTCCTGACGGTGTGAACATCGGGGTGCCGATCGGTCCCACGGAGTCGATCGGCCGAAATCGCCCGCGGCGGCCGGGTTCCGGCAAAGTCGGGCCACGCGCGCGGGGGCGGGCCCGCGGTGTCGCGAATGACTCATTCGGGGCATCCCAGGTCCCGAATGAGTCATTCGCGACCTTCGACGAGCGTCGGCACCCACACCGGCAGAACTTTGCCGGTCCCCCGCCCCCGGCGGGCAGCTCACTCCAGACGGTCCGGACCGGACTCTCGGAAGTCCCCCGGCGGCAAGACGAGCACAGCGAAGCCGTTCAGCGACTCGTGGAGGTCGGCGGCGGCGCCGGCTGCCGCGGAGACGACCCGGAGGTACCTGCTTCCTCTTCTTCGGTATCCGACCGGGACGAACGACGGCGGACACGGGACCGCTGTGCTTCCCCGCCCGTCGGCCGGTCACGTCAGCGCCGGTTCAGCCGCTTCAGCATGCCGGACCACCGGGGAACCGAACCTGACGAGTACCTTGCGATTCCGGCAGACCGGCCGGCAGCTCCGGAGCCGGTGGCAACCGGTGGCCGCGAGTGCCGGGCGCGGCTACCTCGCCGGCTCGGCTGCGGCCGATGTCGCCGGCCAGGACCGTCGAGTGCTTCTCACGGCGAGGCCGTCGGCCGCCGGGACAGGTCCAGGGCCTGGTCGCGGCGCGGGAGCGGGCGCAGGCGGTAGGTGTAGTGGTAGTCCCGGTCGGCGAACAGCTTGTACTCGTCGTGCGTCTGCGCGCCCCAGCTGTCGTCGCCGCCGACGCCCATCTGGTGGTGGTTCAGCCGGAGCACCACGTCCGGGCGCGGGGTGAGCTGGTAGTCGTGGAGTGCGCCGCTCGAGAGGTCCTCCGGGGTGAAGCGGGACGCGTTGACCTCCAGGAGCGGCTCGCCGCTCGCCAGCAGCCCGACGCCGCGCCGGTTGGTCAGCGCGATCCAGCGGACGTCGGTCTTGTTGCCGTTCTCCTGGGGGCGGATGTAGCCGGTCCACTGCTCGGCCACCGTCGAGGAGTACACGCCCACGTCGGAACCCGTGTTGCGGTCCCAGTGGTTCTCCTCGGGCCCGCGGCCGTAGTAGTCCAGCGTGTCGAATTCGCCGGGCACGAACAGGATCGAGCCGATTTCGGGGATGTACGGCAGGTTCGGTGAGCCGGGGTGCACGTCGTGCGCCACGAGGATCTCGCCGTGGCCGAACACCGTGTATGTCGTGGTGTAGGTCGAGGCGACCGAGGTCGGCAGGGTGCCGGTGACCGTGACGACCACCGCCCGGCCCGGCTGGACCGAGACGTCCGTGACGTGCCGCTCGGCGCCCGCGTAGCGCCAGGTGGCGACGCGGCTCGGGTGGCCGTTGCCGATGTCGTTGTCGGTCGGCGCGCGCCAGAAGTTCGGAACCGGCCCGGACGTGACGAGCCGGACGCCGTGCGCTTCGTAGGCCGTGATGAGCCCGGTGTCCTTGGCGATCGACACGCTGAACCCGGCGCCGGTGATCTCGACGCTCCGGTCGCTCTCGCGCACGGTGGCCGCGGGCACCTGCGCGAGCGGCACCAGCGGGACGGCGGGGCTGCCGAAATCGACCGGCAGCTGCTGCTTCGCCACTTCGAACCCGCGTTCGGCCCAGGTCGTGGGTGCCTTGGTGGTGAAGGAAAGCCGGAGGAAATACTCGCCGGACGGCCGGCCGGGCCGGCGCAGCGGCAAGGTGATCGTCCGGCTCGATCGCGGCGGGACGTCGAGCTGGGCGGGCGTGAGCCGGCCGCGCTGGACGACCTTGCCGTCGTTCACCAGTTCCCAGGCCCCGTCGTGGGCGTTGACGTTGGTGAACAGGTTCTCGTTGGTGATCGTCACGCGGCCGGCGGGCAGGTCGGCGCCCGCGGAGACGTTGATCGCCTGGTAGACGTGCTTGACCTCGACGGCCTTGCCGCTGATCCGGCGGTCGGCGGTGACGATGCCGTTGGCGCAGAAGTTGCCGTCGTTGGGGTTGTCGCCCCAGTCGCCGCCGTAGGACAGGTAGGTCCGTTCGGCCGGCTGCTTCTCGGCGTAGCCGGCGGTGGCCGCGTCGAACCAGAACCGGACGGCCGGGTCCTGCGGGGACCGGTCGGCGGCGAGCTCGGCCGCGGTCAGCGCCCGCGTGTAGACCCGCGCGATCCGGATCCGCCCGCTGAACACCCGCTCGGGGTTCTCGTAGTCGGTGCCCAGCGCGAGCTGGGCGGCGGTGCTGTCCGGAACGCGATCGGTGCCGGCCTGGGCCACGGCTTTGCCGTCCACGTAGAGGGTGAGCGTTTTCGCGTCGTGGTCGAGGACGCCGGCGACGTGGTGCTCCTGGCCGACCCAGTCCGCGGGAAGCGGTGCGGTGGCCGAAATCCAGCCGCCGGAGTACACGAAGAACTCGAGATTGGTCTCGCTCTGCTTGAGCGAGTACTGGTGATCGCCCTTGGCGACGATCGGCTGGTGACCGCCCACCGCACCGGCCGTGACCCACGCTTCGAGGGTCACCGAACCGGTCAGGTCCAGGCTCCGCGCGGGCGGGAAGACCGCGGCTCCCGCCAGGCCCTGCCCGGCGTCGAACGTCGCGGCGGGTGCCAGTTCCGCGGTGAGAGCGGCGGGGCCGGTCTCGGTGACCAGCTTGCGCTTCGGTGTCGGCCAGTACAGCCCCTGGTCCACGAAGTCCCAGATGAACCCGCCCTGCAGCACCGGGTGCGCGCGGATGACGTCCCAGAACTCCTTGAAGTTCCCGGTCGAGTTCCCCATCGAGTGCGCGTACTCGATCATGACGTACGGCCGGGTGTCGGCCGTGTCGCGCGCCCGCTGCTCGAGCGCGGCCGGGGTCGGGTACATCTGCGAGCGGATGTCGCTGGTCCCCGGCCGGTCGTCGCCCTCGTACTGGATCACCCGCGTCGTGTCGTAGGAGTGGATCCAGTCGTACATCGCGGTGAAGTTGCTGCCCGAACCGGCTTCGTTGCCGAGCGACCAGATCACGACGCTCGGGTGGTTCTTGTCGCGGTGCACCATCGCCTGGGCCCGGGCCAGCACCGCGCCGGTCCACTCCGGCTTCGAGGCGGGGTACTGGTCGCGGACGCCGTGCGTCTCCAGGTTCGCCTCGTCCACGAGGTACAGGCCGTACTCGTCGGCCAGCTCGTACCAGGCGGGATCGTTGGGGTAGTGGGACGTGCGGACGGCGTTGATGTTCAGCCGCTTGATCAGCCGGATGTCCTCGACGAGATCGGCGCGGGTGAGGGCGCCGCCGCGGGCCGGGTGCTCCTCGTGCCGGTTGGTGCCGCGCAGGCTGACCGGCTGCCCGTTGATCCGCATCAGCCCGCCGGTGAGCGCGAACTCGCGGAACCCGACGCGCGCGGACAGCGTCTCGATGGCCTGTCCCGAGGGATCGCGCAAGACGAGCACCGCGGTGTAGAGGTTCGGCTGCTCCGCCGACCAGAGCTTCGGTGCGCGGACACCTTGGGCCGTCTGCACGGTCACGTCCTGCCCGGCCGGCGCCGAGCCGAGCCCGACCTGCTGCCGCAACGGCTGCGCCCACACCGGTCGCCGGTATTCGTCGTACAGCTGGGTTTCCACGGTGTAGGTGCGGTTGTCCGCGCCCCCGTAATTGCGGACGCTCGCGGTGACCGCGAGGTCGGCGTTCGTGTAGCCGTCACGCAGCTTCGGGTCGAGCCGGAAGTCGCGCAGGTGCACCGTCGGCGTGGAGAACAGGTACACGGAACGGAAGATGCCGGACAGGCGGATCATGTCCTGGTCTTCCAGCCAGTCGCCGTCCGGGAAGCGGTAGACCTCCACGGCGAGCTGGTTGGTCCCCGGCCGCAGGTGGTCGGTGATGTCGAACTCCCCCGGCGTGCGCGAATCCTCGCGGTAGCCCAGCAGGGTGCCGTTGACCCACACGTAGAACGCCGACTTCACCCCCGCGAAGTGCAGGAACGTCCGCCGGCCCGACCACCCGGCCGGGACCTGGAAGGTCCGCCGGTACTGGCCGACCGGGTTGAACTTCGTCGGCGCGAACGGCGGCTGCGCGTTTTCGTTCTGCCCGTTGGCGCCCCACCAGGGGTAGGTGATGTTGACGTAGATCGGGAAGTCGTAGCCGTGCAGCTGCCAGTTCGACGGGACCGGGATGGTCGCCCAGGAGCTGTCGTCGACGTTTTCGCGGTAGAACTCCGGATCCCGGGCGTCCGGCCGGTCGGCGTGCCGGAACTTCCAGTCGCCGTCCAGGCTCTGGCGGAACGGCGAGCGGGTGCGGTCGCCGGCCAGCGCCTGTCCCAGGTCGGCGTACGGCATGAGCGTGGCGTGCGGCGGTTCGCTGCCGATGTCGAAGACGCCGATGTTGTTGTTCCACTCGGGGAACCCGTTGGGCGGCGCGGCCGGTCGCCGGGTGGCGGCCGCGGCCGGGCAAGCCAGCGACGAAAGCGTCGCCGGTAACGCCAGCGTGCTCAGCAACGCAGCCCCACCGCTCAGGAAAGTGCGACGGCTGAGCGCGCGACGGTACTCGTGCGACATCGTGAACCACCCCGTTCCTCGACGCGCAGAACGTTACCTTCCCACCCCGCGAAGTCAACGTTCTTCCGCATAGTCAAACGGACAGGATGTTGAGTCCTGTTCGACAATGGGTTGTTCACGGGAATGGCGGAGTGACCGCAGGCCGGCGGCTCAGTCCGTGAGCAGGTCCGGAAAACCGAACAGGGCCACGTTCGCCGCGTGCGCCTACGGGAACCTGACCGGCCGTCCGGCGGAGTGTGTCGCCATCGCCGGGCCGGGTCGACGAATCTGCTCACCGGGCTCTACGACGTGGCCGTCTCGGCCACCACCGTCCACCGCGGAAGCGACCACGCCGAGCCGGCCGCGCTCGCCGTCAAGCACGCGATCGACCGCCGCGGCGTGGCGCACCTGGTGCTGCCCGATGAAGTCCAGCTGATGAACGAGGCCGATCTCCTGATCGTCGTCGGCGCGTCCTTTTCGAACCACACCGGGATCGCCGCGAACCAGCCGATCCTGCGGATCGACGACGAACCCGCGGCGATCGGCCGGTTCGACGCGGTGACGGTGTCCCTCCCTGCTCGGCGACGCCCGGCTCACGGTGGCCGCGCTGACCGCCGCGCTCGGCGGGACCAAGGCCGAGGACCAGCGGCCCGACGTCGGCAACCACGCCTACTCACTGGGCCGCTACCCGGAGTCGACGGGCCGGCCGGTGCTGATGTCGGGCTACCTCGGATTCGGCTACCCCGCCGGTCTCCGCGTCACCTCCCGCGACCACCTGTATCAGAAAGGAAGACCATGCCCCAGCTCACGACCGGCGTCGTCCTCGAGCGTCCCATGTGGACGCTCCTGCACGATTTCTCCGCCATCGGGTCCCCGCCCGCCAGCGCGGTGCTGAGCCTGCGCGACGTCGGGGACCACACCGCCGAGGAGGTCTGTGCAGTGCTGCAGATCTCCGCGGCCAACCAGCGTGTGCTGCTGCACCGGGCCCGCGCCGTCGTCCGGGAACGGCTGGCGGACTAACTGCAGAGCGGAGCCAGGACGTGAACTGTGACGAATTCATCGAACTCGTCACCGCGTTCCGCGACCGGCACAGCGCCCGCTGATCTCGGCACGGGCAGCCGACCGCTGTCGACAAAGCCCGAGAAGCCCGCTCGTTGCTGTTTACGACGACCTGTCGTAATCTTTGCGACAGGTCGTCGTAAAGCGGCCGGGAAGGAGCTTCTCCATGGACACCCTCGCCGATCGCGCCGAGCTCGTCGAACTGCTCGGCCGGTACGCCGACATCGCGGACCGGAAGGAGTACACCGAGCTGCCCGGCCTGGTCTTCACCGACCCGGTGACCCTCGACTTCGAGGCGGTCGCCGGGATTCCGCCCATGACGACGCCGCTGCGCGAATACGTCGAAATCCTTCGCGGCTCCTTCGCGGCCTTCACCGCGACCCACCACGTCATCAGCGGGCACGTCGTCGAGATCGACGGCGACACCGCGAAGATCCACGCGCACGTCCGCGCCGAACACTGGGCCGACGATGGACCCGACCGCTGGCTGGTGGCCGGTTTCTACGACAACGAGGCGGTCCGCACCGCGGCCGGCTGGCGCCTCAGCCGCGTCAAACTGACTGCGACGCACCAGGAAAACGCCCACCTGTCGGGTCTCGCCGGTCCCGCGGGAGGATGACCGGATGCCGCGGATCCGGGGAGCCAGCATCGACGAGCACCACGAGCTGGTGTGGGCCGACCTGGCCGAAGCGCTTCGGCAGCTGCTGCTCGACCACGACTTCGACGCGATCTCCATGGGCCACATCGCGGCCCGCGCCGGGCTCGCGCGCAACACCTTGTACAACTACGCCCGCGACAAGAACGCGCTCGTCCTGGCGTTGACCCGGAGGGCATGCCGGCCGCTGATCGACCGGGTGACCGCGATCGCCGGGTCGGCCGGCCCGGCCGCCGAACGGATGCGGGACATCGTCGAAGCGGTCCTGAAGGCGTGCACGGACCCGGCCCTGCACCTGATGTTCCGGCCCGGTTCCGGGCTGCCGGTCGCCGAGGTGCCGGAAGGGCCGGAGAGCCCGTTCCACGCCATCGTGGCCGACGTCGAGAACGTCGTCCGCGACGGCATCGCCCGCGGAGAATTCCGCGACGTCGGCGACGTGCCGCTCGCGATCGAGCTGCTGTCCGGCGCCATGCGCGCGGGCGCCGAACGCATCAGCCGCGACCCGGCCACCTACGCGCCGACGGTCGCGGCGGCGCAGGACACCATCCTCGCGTCCCTGACCCGGCGCCCGGATCGCCCCTGAGCCCCCCGACGCCGATCCTGATCCCGGGCGCCACGCAGACCGCGTTCGCCGGGCCCCTGGCGCACGCCGTCCTGCGGTCGACGCTGCGTGGGGCGGATCTGCCCGGGATCACCGCCGCCGCGCATCGGTACCTGCAGCTCCACCTGGCCCGCATCGCCGACCACCTGGAGCCGGCCGGCGGGTGAGCGGACTTGCGCCGATCAGCGGTTCTCACGCCCGGGTTCGCCCGATACACCCGAACGGTGAGCGGTGAGACGCGTCCCGAGCCCGTTCCCTACCCGTTCGGGGCGGCGGCGGGGCTGGACATCGACCCGGCCTTCGCGGAGGCCCGCGAAACACCCGGGCTGATCCGGGTCCAGCTGCCCTACGGTGAGCCCGCGTGGCTGGCCGTCCGTTACGACGACGTCCGGCTCGTCGTGGGCGACCGGCGGTTCAGCCGCGCCATGGCCGTCGCGGCCGACGTGCCGCGGATGGGGCCGGTCAAGCTGGACGCCGGGATCATCGTGCGGGATCCCCCGGAGCACACCCGGCTGCGCAGGCTGGTGGCCAAGGCGTTCACCGTGCACCGGGTGGCGCAGCTGCGGCCGCGGATCCGGGAGCTGGCCGAAGAGCTCGTGGCCGCGATGACGGCCAGGGGGATGCCGGTCGACCTGGTGGAGCACTTCGCGTTGTCGCTGCCGGTGGCGGTGATCTGCGAGCTGCTCGGCGTCCCGGTGGCCGACCGGCCGAAGTTCCGCGCCTGGAGCGACGCCTTCCTGTCCACGAACACGGCCACGGCGGAACAGTTCGCCGAAAACCGGGACGGGTTCCGTGACTACCTGAGCGGGCTCGTCGCCGCCCGCCGCGCGGCCCCCGCCGACGACCTGATGACCGCGTTGATCGAGGCCCGGGACGAGCACGACCGGCTCTCCGAGCTCGAGCTGGTCGACATGTGCCTCGGGATCCTGGTCGCCGGGCACGAAACCACCGCGTCGCACATCCCCAACTTCCTCGTCGTGCTGCAGGCACACCCCGAGCGCCTGGCCGAGCTGCGCGCCGACCTCGACCTGATCCCGGCCGCCGTGGAGGAGCTGATGCGGTTCACCCCGCTGAGCTACGGGCCCGGCTTCCCGCGCTACGCCACGGAGGACGTCGAAGTGGGCGGTGTCCTGGTACGCGCGGGAGAACCCGTCGTCGTCGACTTCGCGGCGGCCGACCGGGATCCCCGGCAGTTCCCCGATCCCGACGAACTGCGCTTCGACCGGGCGGAGAACCAGCACCTCGGCTTCGGCCACGGCGTGCACCACTGCCTCGGCGCGCCGCTGGCCAGGGTCGAGCTCCAGGAAGGACTGCGAGCCCTGCCCGGCCTGCACATCGCCGGGGACGTCGAGTGGAAGGTCGAGATGCCGGTCCGCGGCGCCCAGCGGATGCCCATCGGGTGGTGAGCTGCCGGCCCCGGCGGCTCACCGAGCGTCGCGCAGCTGACGCCGTGAGCTGATGCCGAGCTTGCCGAAGACGTTGCGCAGGTGCCATTCCACGGTGCGCGGGCTGAGGAAGAGCCTCGTGCCGATTTCGGGGTTGGACAGGCCTTCGCGGACCAGGCGCGCGATCTGGAGCTCCTGGGCGGTCAGCTCCCCGGTGGTCCCCGTCGTGCGCTTGCACGCGGTCTCACCGGTGGCCAGCAGCTCGCGGCGCGCACGGTCCGCGAAGGCTTCGAGGCCCATCGCGGACGTCATGGCGTGGGCCGTGCGCAGGTGCTCCCGGGCGTCGGCACGCCGTCCCTCGCGCCGGAGCCATTCGCCGAACAGCAGGTGGCCGCGGGCCAGCTCGACCCGCAGCGGCGTCCCGGTGAGCAGCGCGATCGACGCGGCGTAGCACTCGTCCGGGGTTTCCCCGGCCAACGCCCGCAGCCGGGCTTCGAGCGCCCGGGCCCACGTCGTCGGCGTGGCCCGGGCCCGTTCGGACATCCGGTCCAGCGCGGCGGCGACGAGGACGTCGTCGCCGGTCCGGGACGCGGCTTCCGCCAGCTCGGCCGTCGCCAGGGCCTGATGGCCGACGGTGTCGTCCTCGAACACCCGTAGCGCCGCGTCGCGGGCGCGGTCGTGGCGGCCGAGGCCGTTGCCGAGCACGGCGTTCGCGTAGCCGGCGAACCGCACGACCCGGCCCTGGCCCCGCTCGGCCGCCTCCTCCGCCGCCGCCGCGATCTCCGCGGTGTCCCGCCCGCGCAGAGCGGCGAGCAGGATCGCGCTGTACCCGACCGGGCGGCCCCCGGTGACCTCGGCGAGCAGGCGGTCCTCGTCGACGAGCGCCTGTGCCGCGTCCAGGTCGCCGGCGACGAGGTCGTGGTTGGCCAGGAAGTTGAGGGCGAACTGCAGCTGGACGAGCGCACCGGTGTCGCGCGCCAGCCGGACCTGACGCTCGGCGAGCGCGCGCCCGGCCGCGTAGTCCAGCATTTCGGTCGCCAGGGTGCCACCGGCCCGGTTGCCCAGCAGCCACAGCACGCGTCCGGTGTTCTCGCTGCCGGTGTCCAGTGCCCGGACGGCGTCGATCGCCTTGGTCATCAGCGGGGCCGCGGCCGCGTAGCCGTCGGTGAGGCGGGTGGCGAGCGCGTCCAGCACGAGGTCGGCAGCGGTCGGCGGGCGCTGGGCGGCGGGCGCCGTACGCGCCTGCTTCGCGGCTTCGTCCCCGGATCCCGCCCAGACCGCGGCACCGAGTGCCTCCAGGTAGGTCTCGCGCGCCTGGTCGCCGTCGAGGCGTCCGGCCGCACGCAGGAGCAGCTCCGCCGCGGCACCGCCGCGCCGCTGGTCGAACGCGATCTGCCCGCGCAGCCGTTCGGCTTCGGCGTCGCGCTCCGGATCCGGCGGCCCGGCATCGGCCGCGTTCAGCAGGCCCAGTGCCGCGTCCAGTGCGCCGGCGCCGCGTTTGGCCCGGGCCGCGGCGAGCTCGCGCCGGGCCCGCAGCGCCGGATCGGGCGTGAGCGTGGCCGCCTGCTCCAGCAACGCCGCGGCGGCGACGAGGCCCCCTCGGGCCTGGGCGCGGCCGGCGGAGTGCGCCAGTTCGGCCGCGACCTCTTCGTCGGGGGTGATGGTGGCCTGCGCGCGGTGCCAGGCGCGCCGGTCCGGGTCGACGCGGGCGTCGGTCACCTCGGCCAGGGCCCGGTGCACCTCCCGCCGTTCGCGGGGCTCGGCGGACCGGTAGACGGCCGAGCGCACCAGCGGGTGCCGGAAGCGGATCCGCGGCCCGAACTCGATCAGCCCGGTCGCTTCGGCGGCCGCGGCGGGGTCGGCAGCCAATCCGAGCTCGCCGGCCGCACGCCAGAGCAGGGTCGCGTCCCCCAGCGGCTCCGCCGCCGCGACCAGCAACAGCTTCCGGGTGTCGGACGGCAGCGGGTCGAGCTGCTGCAGGAAGCAGCGCTCGAGGCGGTCGGCGAGCGCGTTGCCGTCGGGGCGGAGGAGGCCGTCGGTCTGCTCGGCGGCGGTCCAGAACCGGGGCAGCTCGACCAGGGCCAGGGGGTTGCCGTGGGTTTCCGCGACGATCCGGTCCCGCACGCGAGCGTCCAGCGGGCCCGGAAAAACCGAATCCAGCAGGGTGCCGGCCGCCGCTTCGCCGAGGCCGCGGACGGTCAGCTCCGGCAGCCCGGCAAGGCCGGGTTCCCCCGCGGGCTCACGGACGGCGGCGACCAGGGCGATCGGCTCGGCCAAGAGCCGCCGCGCGACGAACGCGAGGGTCTGCGCGGACACCTGGTCGAGCCACTGCGCGTCGTCGACGAGGCACAGCAGGGGCCGCTCCTCGGCGACCGCCCCGAGCAGGGTCAGCACCGCCAGGCCGACCAGGAACCGGTCCGGCGGGGCACCCGCGGTCAAGCCGAACGCCGTGCCGAGCGCGGCCCGCTGCGGCGCCGGCAGGTGCTCGAGCCGGTCGAGGAAGGGCGCGCAGAGCTGCTGCAGCCCGGCGTAGGGCAGCTCCCGCTCGGACTCGGCACCGGCCGTCCGCGCGACCCGGCAGCCGCTCGCCTGCGCTGCGACGTGGTCCAGGAGCGCGGTCTTGCCGATGCCCGCCTCGCCGCGCAGCACCAGGACCCGGCTGTGTCCCGCCCGCGCGGCGGCGAGCACGCCGTCCAGCGCGGCGAGTTCCTCGCCGCGGCCCAGCAGCTCCGGCTCCCGACCAGACACCCCCGGAACCCTAGCGCCATCCCCGGGGCACCGGCCCGGGGAACACCAGGGTGTCTCCCGGGGGCGACCACACCCCCGGGAGACGACTGTGGTGGTGCGCGGCGAACCCCGCCGCCACCCGAAGAAGGAGTCCGATCATGGACATGAAGCTCGAAGTCGTCGTCCTGCCCGTCGCCGACGTCGACCGCACCAAGCACTTCTACAAGACACTCGGCTGGCGCGAAGACGCCGACATCGCGTTCGGTACCTCGCGCGTCGTGCAGCTGACCCCGCCGGGATCGCCGGCGTCGGTCCACTTCGGCACCGGCATCACCGACGCCGCCCCCGGGTCGGTGCGCGGCACCTACCTCGTCGTCGAGGACATCGAGGCCGCCCGCAAGGAGCTCGCGGCGCTCGGCGTCGACGTCAGCGAGGTCTTCCACCGCGACGACACCGGCGCCTTCGCCCCCGGCGCGCACCCCGCCCGCGGCACCTACTCGTCGTTCGCCTCGTTCAGCGACCCGGACGGCAACACCTGGCTGCTGCAGGAGATCACCACCCGGTTCCCCGGCCGCGTCTCCGGCGTGACCTACGGCTCGGCGCAGCAGCTGGAGCAGGCCCTGCGCGAGGCCGCGGCCGCGCACGGCGAGCACGAGAAGGAAACCGGCCGGTACGACGAGGAATGGCCGGTCTGGTACGCCCGGTACATGGCCGGCCACCAGGGCGTCTGAACCGATCCGGGTGACCACACCGCGGCCGGCGACGCTCGACACGGCGACCTCAACGGGGCCACTTCCCGGCCCAGGCCGTGTCGGCGCTCGCCGACCAGTAGTTGTCCATCAACCGCGCCGCCGAGCGCGGATCGGAGCCGAGGTCGGGCGGTGGCAGTTCACGCCGCTCCGCGGGAATGCCCAGCCCCATGATGACCTGCTCGAATCCGCCCGGCGTGTAGCCGTTGAACACGTGCGCGGCGCTCCGGGTGGTGAAACTGTGCACCGTCCCACGCGGGATCCACACCGAATCACCCGCCGTCGCGCGCATCGGCGGCTCGTCCCCGACCCGGAACTCGATGGAGCCTTCCAGCACGGTGAACCACTCGTCGATCGGGTGCACGTGCGGCGGCGGCCCACCGTCCGCCGGCATCCACTGCTCCATCACCGAGAACGCTCCCCCGGTCTGCTCCGAGTCCGCCAGCACGACCCAGAGGACACCGAAGGCCCAGTACGCCGGCGCGGTGTCCCTCCCGGTCATGAACGGCACGCTCTTCACGATCGCGTCCCTTCCGCCGCGTCCTCGGGTGCGAGCGGATAGACGTCGGCATCGAAGAACCGGGCGAACGGCAACGTCGCCAGGATCTCCGCCACCTGCCCCTGATCGGCGGCGGCGACCTCGACGAACGTCGTCCGCCGCGCCGGGGAAACGTGGTGGGCACCGATCTTTCCCTGTGAGCGCAACACTTCCAGCTGCCGGTGCTCGTCCTCTCTCCGCGCGGCGAATTCCGCGGGGTCGGTGTCGTCCCGGAGGGTTCCGACGACCATGAACGTCTGTCCCGTAGCGGGGTTCGCAGGCATGGTTCTCCTTTCGAGGGCAGCTCGTGCGCCCTGATGTCTCGACGTGACATCACCGTAGCACTGATGTCGCGGCGCGTCATCACCTCGGCTATCCTGGCGCCATGCCCCGGTGGGAAGAAGGCAGCGAAGAACGGATGAAACAGGCCGCCATGGAGCTGTTCGAGGAACAAGGCTTCGAGGCCACCACCGCGGTCCAGATCGCCGAACGCGCCCGCGTCACCACCCGGACGTTCTTCCGCTACTTCCCCGACAAGGAAGAAATCCTCTTCGCCGACGCGGAGCCGCTCAACGCGGCACTCGTCCGGCAACTCCGGCAGACGCCCGACCTCGAACAGCCACTTCTGGCCGTGGTCCGGACCTTGGCCGGGTTCGACTGGGAGAAACTCGGCTCACGGGACGTCCTGCAGCGGCGAAGCGGGATGATCGCGGCCAACCCGCGGTTGCTGGAACGCGATCTGATCAAGCAACACCAGATGGCCGAAGGGTTCCGCCAGGCCCTCCACGAGCGCGGCGTCGATCCCGACACCGCAGAGCTGGCGGCCGGCGCGGGAAGCCAGATCTTCCGCACAGCCTACCGCAAGTGGCTGGAAAGCACCGACGACACCGACCTGAAGGCGATCACCGACACCGTGACGTCTCTGCTCACCGGCATCGTGCCCGCGCCCCGGCCGCCACGAGGACGCCGCCGCGCGCCGGCCACTCTGCCGGCGAAGTAGGCCGAGGGCCACCGGAAAAGCAGGCTCTAGCCCGGTCCGGCCGCGGCGTTGGCCCGGTCGATCGCGGGCATGTGCTCCTCCGCCCAGGTGCGCAGGGCCGCCAGTGGCACTTCGAGGGAGTGGCCCAGTTCGGTGAGGCGGTAGTGCACCTTCGGCGGAACCGTCGGCTCGACGCGGCGCTCCACCAGGCCGTCGCGGGTGAGGCTCTGCAACGTCACCGACAGCATCTTCTGCGAGACGCCGGGCATTCGCCGGTGCAGCTCGGCGAACCGCACCTCGTCCGGGCCGGCCTCGGCCAGCACCTTGACCGCCATCGACGTCCACTTCGTGCCGATGCGGTCGAGCAGCCGGCGGGTGGGGCAGGCGGGGTCGAAGAGGTCGCCGCGCGCGCCCTTCGGCGAGGGGGTCACCTGGAGCTCACCACCTGTCGGGAAAGTGCCGTCTTGGCCAGGCCGGGCCGATTACCTAGCCTCACCTGGTAACCAATGGTAACCGACAAGGAGGCAAGGGTGCACGAGCAGCGGGTCAGGGCGAACGGCATCGACATCACCGTGGCCGTCACCGGGCACGGACCGGCTTTCCTGCTGCTGCACGGCTTCCCGCACACCTGGCGGCTGTGGACCGCGGTCATCCCGCACCTGGCCCGCCACCACCGGGTCATCGCCCCGGACCTGCGCGGGCTCGGGGCCACCACCCGCACCGAAGACGGCTACGACGCCGGCACCCTCGCCGCCGACGCCGAAGCGCTCCTCGACGCGTTGGGCGAACCGGACGCGACCGTCGTGGGTATCGACGCGGGTGCCCCGCCGGCGTTCCTGCTCGCCATGCGGCGCCCCGAGCGGGTCCGCCGGCTCGTCCTCATGGAGTCGCTGCTCGGGCGCCTGCCCGGCGCCGAGGACTTCCTCGCCGGCGGGCCGCCGTGGTGGTTCGGCTTCCACGCCGTCCCCGGCCTCGCCGAAACCGTCCTCGCCGGACGCGAAGCCGACTACATCGGCTGGTTCCTCGACGCCGGCACCCGGGGCCGCGGCGTGCCACCCGCGATCCGGGACCACTTCACCGCGGCGTACACCGGACGCGACGCCCTGCGCAGCGCCTTCTGCCACTACCGGGCCATGCCCGAAAGCGCGGCACAGATCGCGCACGCCACCGCAGCCGCCCGGCTCACCGTGCCCACCGTGGCGATCGGCGCCCACCCGGTCGGCGACACCCTCGCCCGCCAGCTGCGCCCGGTGACCGACGACCTCACGGAGCACCTCATCGAAGACTGCGGCCACATCATCCCGCTGGACCGCCCCGGCGCCCTGGTGGAGCGGCTGTGTTTCGGCACCGGCCGGCCCGGGTAATACTGCTCTCGTAACGCAACCAGTTTCGAGGTGAGAGCGGTGAAGGCAGCCCGGTCGCGGTGTCCGATCAACCTGTCGCTGGAGATCTTCGGCGACCGGTGGACGCTGCTGGTCCTGCGTGACGTCGTTTTCGGCGGGGCGCGGCACTTCCGCGAGCTGCTCGGCGGCGAGGAACGGATCTCGTCGAACGTGCTGGCCGACCGGCTGGCCGTGCTCGTCGAGCACGGGCTGCTCACCCGGGCCGGGGACGCGTCGCACAAGCAGAAGGTCACCTACAGCCTGACCGAACGCGCGATCGACCTCGTCCCGGTGCTCGTGCAGCTCAGCGCCTGGGGGGTGCGGCACCTGCCCGTGGCCGACGCCTACGCGGCCCGCGCGGGAGTGCTCATCGCCGGCGGTCCCCCGCTGTGGGAAGCCTTCATGGACGAACTGCGCGAGATCCACCTCGGCACCCGCCGCGGTGAGGCGCCGGACGGCCCGAGCGTCGCCGAGCGCCTCGACGCCGCCTACGCGGCTTCCGCGGCCGACCGAACGGAGTGACGATGGAAACCCGGCTCGACGAACGGTTCAGCGATCCCGGCACCGAGGCCACCGGCTGGGCCGAAACCACGCGGGCGCTGGAAGACGCCCAGATCAGCTGGCTCACGACCGTCCGCGCCGACGGCCGGCCGCACGTGACACCGCTGGTCGCGGTGTGGCTGGACGGTGCGGTCCACTTCAGCACCGGCGCCACCGAACAGAAGTACCGCAACCTCACGGCGAACCCGAACGTCGTGCTGACCACCGGCCGCAACGCCTGGGACGACGCTCTCGACGTGGTCGTCGAAGGCGTGGCCCGCCGCGTCACCGACCGCCCGGCACTCGACCGGCTCGCCGCGGCGTGGCGGCGGAAGTGGGACGGCAGCTGGGTTTACGAGGCGACCGACACCGGATTCCGGCAGGGCGGCCACGACGACGTCGCGGTCTTCGCCGTCGAACCGGCGAAGGTCCTGGTCTTCGGCCGGCGGCGGACGAACCCCTCGGAGACGTCGATGCTGTCCACTGTGGAGTTCACGCACACCAGCCACCGGCTCTGACGGGTCGAGGGGCCGGCGACGAGCTGTGCGGGACCGGCGCGAACTGGCCGGCTCCGCGTTTCCGGCGGCCGCACGTCGTCGTCCCAAGTGGACGGAGGATCGTCCCGCAGGGCCTGGATCCGGGGCTTCGCCTCGGTGCGGTTCAGCAGGCCCATGGCCACCTCCGCCGCGCGGTCGTCCTTGAGCTTCGGCAACGCGCTGATCAGTTCCAGCCGGGCAGCGCCCGCTCGCCTCCTCGCGGTACTGCGGCACGGCCGGGTCGGATCGAATGGCCAAGCCGTTCCTGGTGCTGACTGCGGCCACCGGTCTGCTCATCGCCACCCTGCCGACGGCCGGCTCGGCGGCCGCCGGGACCGCACCGGCCGAGCAGGGCTTCGAACTGATCACCGGTGACGGCCACCTGCTGCTGGCCGACTGCCCGTCGACACCCGGCAACGACGGGTTCATCCGGGTGCGCCGCAACCTCGAGCCGATCGCCTGCTTCAAGGTCCCGGCCGGCCAGTCCGACCGGCTGACGATGGAGAGCACCGTGATCGACATCTCGAAGAACAAGTGGACGCCCATCCCCGGGGACAAGGGCAGCACCCTGGTCACCCTCGTCGCCGCTCCCTGAGCCCCACCGGCCCGGAGGAATCAGCCCGCGGCGGCGGCCATGATCCGGCGGACTCGCTCGCGCAGCAGCGCGTGCGTCCGGTCGTGGTGGTTGCGGGGGTGCCAGGCCATGCCGAGCACCACTTCCGGCACGGCCACCGGGATCGGGAACGTCCGCAGTCCCAGCGTTTCCAGCATCGGGCGGCCCAGCTTGGCCGGGGTCACGCAGACGACGTCGGTGCCGCGCGCCACTTGGAGCGCGCCGGCGAAGCTCGGCAGGACGGCGATCACCCGGCGGCTCAGCCCCAGCTCGGCCAGCCGCTCGTCGATCGGGCCGTGCGCGCGGCCCCGGCGCGAGACGACGATGTGGTCGGCCGCGGCGAACCTCTTCGCGGTGACCGTCTTGACCTTCGCCAGCGGGTGATCCGGGCGGATCGCGCCGACGAGCGTTTCGGTGACGAGGGTTTCCGAGTGGATTTCCGGGTCGCCCGGGCCCAGCGTCCCGATCTCCAGGTCCACGAGTCCTTCGCGCAGCGCCGGGGTGTCCTGGAGGGTTTCCGGCCGTAGCCGCAGGGAGATCCCCGGCGCCTGGGCCCGCAGGTCGTCGATGAGGGACGGGATGACCGTCGTGGACAGCATGTCGGTGACCTGCAGGTCGAACCGGCGCACCGCGGTCCGCGGGTCGGCGGCGGTCGACGGGCCGAACAGCGCGCGGGCCCGGGCGGCGACCGCGTGCACCTCCCCGCGCAGTTCGAGGGCCCGCGGGGTCGGGACGAGATCGCGGCCGGCCCGGACGAGCAGCGGGTCGTCGAACGCGCGCCGCAGCCGGGCGAGCGTGCGGCTCATCGCCGGGGCCGACGTGTGCAGGCGCTCCGCCGCCTTCGTGACGCTGCTTTCGGTGAGCAGCGCGTCCAGCGCCTCGATGAGGTTGAGGTCGTAGTCCACCGGCCGATTATCACAGGTGGAATGAGTCCGTACCAACGTTGCACTGGAGTCAACCGGCGGACGTCCTTAACGTCGAGTTCGGAAGACGAAGGAGGACAGTGATGCGGGCTGTGGTGATCGGCGGCGGGATCGTGGGACTGACGAGCGGTCTCGCCCTGCGCCGCAAGGGAATCGACGTGGTGGTCTACGAGCGCGCGCCGGAGGTCCGCGCGGCCGGGGCGGGGCTGGGCCTGTGGGCCAACGCGCTGGCGGTGTTCGACGAACTCGGCGTCGGCGACCAGGTGCGAGCCATCGGCAAACCCGGGGAGATGTACTTCCACGACCCGGCCGGGCGGCTGCTCGAGACGCCCGAGTTCGGCGTCGAGGACCACCGGTTCCTGCTGGTGCACCGGGCGAAGCTCACCGACCTGCTCGCCGACGCCGTCGGCCGGGACGGCATCCGCCTCGCCACCGGGTTCGCCGCGTACGACGAGCACGCCGGCCACGTCACCGTCCGGCTGAGCGACGGCAGCGAAGACACCGCCGACGTGCTCGTCGGGGCGGACGGCGCGTACTCGGCGGTGCGCGCGCAGCTGGTGCCGGGGACGCCGGCGGAGGAACACCCGGGGCACCACGCGTGGCGCGCGGTGCTCCCGGATCCGGGTCTCGCCCTGACCGGGAACCGGGTGATCCTCGGCGGCGAACGCTGCCGCGGCGGGTGGGTGCGCACCCACGAAGGCGGCGTCTACTGGCTGGTGAACCAGTTCGACACGCCGGAACCGACCGGCACCCGCAAGGAGCAGGCGCTGGCCCGGGCCGCGCACCTGGACGACGGCGAGCACGGCGGAGTGCTCGCCGAGCTCATCCACGCCACTCCCGAGGAATCGATCCTGCACAACCGGATCATGATCGTGCCGCCGTTGCCGCACTGGGCGTCCGGGCGTGTCGTGCTCGCCGGGGACGCGGCGCACGCGATGTCGCCACACATCACCGCCGGGGCGACGCTGGGCATCGAGGACGCCGCGCTGCTCGGCCGCCTGCTCACCCCGGGCGGCGACGTGCCCGCGGCGCTGGGTGCCTACGAAGCGGACCGGATCCCCCGGTACGCCCGCGCCGCGGAACTCTCGGCGGCCGTGGAGCACGCCCCCACGCCGCAGGGGTTCGCCCGGCACTACGCCGCGTTCAGCCACTGGATGCTCACCTCGTCCGCCGGGAACCCGGTGACGGCATGACCTTCACGGTGGAGGTGGACGTGCCGGTGCCGATGCGCGACGGCGTCGCGCTCGCCACCAACGTGTGGCTCCCGGACGGGCCCGGTCCGTTCCCGGCGTTGCTGGTCCGCACGCCCTACGGCAAGGACGACGCCGGGCTGTACGGCAATCCGAAACTCCCCGACGTGTTCGCCCTCGTCGAAGCCGGGTACGCCGTGGTGGCGCAGGACGTCCGGGGCACGTCCCGCTCCCCCGGGACGTTCGTGCCGCACACCCACGAAGGCCCGGACAGCGTCGACACGCTCGCCTGGCTGGCCGCGCAGCCGTGGTGCGACGGCGCGGTCGGCATGTGGGGCGGGTCGTACATGGGGTTCAGCCAGTGGCAGGCCGCCGCGCGGAACGTTCCGGCGCTGCGGGCGATCGCGCCGGTGATGACCTCCGCCGATCCGTACGCGGCGCCGTGGCGCTCCCCCGGCGGCGCGCTGTCCCAGGACGCGGTCCTGACCTGGGGCACCCTCTCGGCCCTGCGCAATCTGCGTCGTGGACTCGACGGTGACGCCGGAGCGCTGCTGTCCGGCCTGTCCGACCCGCGGTCGCTGCACGAGCCGTTGCCGATCGCCGATCGCGCCGCGGTGACCCGCTCCCTGCCCTGGCTCGGCGACGTGCTCGCCCACCCGGAGCGCGACGCCTTCTGGCGGGAGATCGCGGCGACCGACCAGTGCGAGCGGATCACCGTCCCGGCGCTCCACATCGGAGGGTGGTACGACGTCTTCGTCGGCGAAACCGTGCGGTCGTACCGGATGCTGCGCCGCCGCGCCGGCAGTGCCGCCGCCCGTGACGGCCAGCGGCTGATCATCGGCCCCTGGTCCCACCCCGACGGGACCGACCTGGGCACCTACCCCGACCGGTCGTTCGGGCTCGCCGGCAGCATCAAGACCGCCGGCGTCACCGAAGCGCACCTGCGGTTCTTCGACCGCTGGGTCCGTGACCGCGAGCTCCCCGAGGACACGCACCGGGTCCGGATCTTCGTCATGGGAACCGACGAGTGGCGCGACGAGCCGGACTGGCCGCTGCCGGACACCCGGTACACCGGCTTCTTCCTCGACGGCGGCGGCCGAGCCAACACCGCGGCCGGCGACGGCGTCCTGGCGTCCGACGCCCCGGCCGAGAACGCCACCGACACGTTTCGGTACGACCCGCGCGATCCGGTGCCCAGCCTGGGCGGCACCGTGCTCGCCGCCGCGCCGGGGACCTACCCCGGACCGGCCGATCAGGCCGCGGCCGAGGCGCGCGAGGACGTCCTGTGCTTCACCACCCCGGTGCTCGAACGTCCCATCGAGGTCATCGGGCACATCACCCTCGTGCTGCACATCCGATCGTCCACACCGGACACCGACTTCACCGGCAAGCTCGTCGACGTGCACCCCGACGGCCGGGCGATCCTGCTGTGCGAAGGCATCCAGCGCGTCCGCTACCGCGAGTCCCTCACCGAACCGGTGCTCCTCGCGCCGGGCACGGACGCCGAACTGACCCTCGACCTCGGCGTCACCGCGAACGTCTTCCGGCCGGGGCACCGCATCCGGATCGAGGTGGCCGGCAGCAACTTCCCCCGCTACGACCGCAACACCAACACCGGCGCGACGATCGCCACCGACGGCCCGGACGACGTGGTGGTCGCCGTCAACCACGTCCACCACGGCCCCGCGCACCCCAGCCGGCTGGTCCTGCCGGTGGTGGAACGCCCATGAGCGCACTGCAGGATCTGCTCGATCGCGCGGCCATCGCCGACGTCGTCGCCGGTCTCGCCCACGCCCAGGACGACCGCGACTGGGCCATCTTGCGGCGGCTGTTCGCCGACGAGGTGACGCTGGATCTGTCGACGCACTACCACGGCAGGCCGCCCACGACGGTGACTGCCGACGCCCTCGTCGAGCTGGCCCGCGCGACCCTGGAGGGTTTCGACAGCACCCACCACACCGCCACCGACCTCGTCGTGCAGTCGTCCGGGGACGACGCGACGTGCCGCGCGCACGTGGTCGCCTACCACCACGTCCCCGCCGAGCCCGGCGTCGTCGACCACTGCACCATGCGCGGCCGCTGGGAGCTGGAGCTGCGCAAGCTCGGCGGGCGGTGGCTCATCCACCACTGGACCGTCCTGCGCACCGCGCCCTGGGACGGCTCCCCCGACGTCTACGCCCTCGCCGCCGCCCGCCGCTCTTGACCCCCTCCGAGGAGGACCGCCGATGTTCTACGAGATCCGCACCGAGCACGCCCGCCCCGGCCACGGCAGCGAACTGGCCCGCTACCTGGACGAGACCGTCATCCCCCTCCACCGGGAACGGGGGATGGAGGTGGTGGGTTCGTTCACCGTGGCCGGCGACGAGGACGCCGTCGTCTGGATCAGGCGCTTCGCCGACGACGCCGACCGCGAACGTATCCTGGACGCCGTCCACCGGGATCCCCGGTGCGCGGCCCTGGCCGAGACCGTGGCCGCGCTGACCGGGCAGCCCGCGTCCACGGTGCGCCTGGCACCGACCGCCGGTTCCCGGCTCCGCTGAACACCCGCACCGGAAAGGAAGAACCGTGGCCGAGTACCGGCTTCCCGCGACGCGGGAGACCACAGTGGACGTCCTCGACCGGGCCACCCCGCCCGTGCTCACCGTCGATCCGGGCGACTCCGTCCTGGTCGAATCCCTCGACGCCGCCGGCTACCTGGACCGGCGGGTGAACGGCCCGGCGATGTACCCGGCCCGGCGCGGGCACTGCCTGACCGGGCCGATCGCGGTGCGCGGCGCCGAGCCGGGCATGGTCCTGGGCGTGCACTTCACGTCGATCACGCCCGGCGGCTGGGGCTGGACCACCGCCGGGGTGAAGGACACCGCGCTCAACCGCAGGCTCGGCGTCGCCGACGGCCCGGCAACGTGGCTGACGTGGGACATCGACGGCGAAGCCGCGACCAGCGACCTCGGCCACACCGTCGGCATCGCGCCCTTTCTCGGTGTCGCCGGCGTTCCCCCGGCCGAGCCGGGACCGCACTCGACCATCCCGCCGCGGGCTCTCGGCGGCGGCAACCTCGACTGCCGGGACCTCGTCGCCGGGTCGACGTTGTACCTACCGCTGACCGTGCCCGGTGCGCTGCTGCACCTCGGCGACGGGCACGCGGCCCAGGGCCACGGCGAAGTCGGCGGGAACGGCGATCGAGTGCCCGATGACCACCGAGGTCACGCTCACCTTGGCGGCGGACGCGCCGGTGCCGGGCATCCACGCCGAAACGCCCGAGGGCCGGGTCACCTTCGGCTTCGGGGCCGGCCTCGACGAGGCGATGGCCGACGCGCTGGCCACCATGGTGACCTGGCTGCAGCGGCTCCACGACCTGGACCGGGCCACCGCGCTCGCGCTGGCCTCACCGGTCGTCGACCTGCGGATCACCCAGGTCGCCAACGAGACGTGGGGCGTGCACGCCGTCCTCCCGCACGACGCGATCCGCTGACGGGCATCCGGTTCACCGGCCGTTCGCCACCGACAGGTCGCCCGCCGGCTGGAACCGGGTCAGGCGCAGGCTGTTCGACACGACCAGGCAGCTCGACAACGCCATCGCCGCCCCGGCGATCATCGGGTTCAGCAGGCCTGCCGCCGCCAGCGGCAGCGCGGCGACGTTGTAGGCCAGGGCCCAGAACAGGTTCGCCTTGATCGTGCCGAGGGTCCGGCGGGACAGCCGGATCGCGTCCACCGCGGCCATCAGGTCACCACGCACCAGGGTCAGGTCTCCCGCCTCGATCGCGGCGTCGGTTCCGGTGCCCATCGCCAGCCCGAGGTCGGCCGAGGCGAGCGCGGCGGCGTCGTTGACGCCGTCGCCGATCATCGCCACCACGTGCCCCTGCGCTTTCAGGCCGGTGATCACGTCGACCTTCTGCTCCGGGGAGACGTCCGCGATGACCTCGGTGATCCCCGCCTCGCGGGCGATCGCCTGCGCCACCGCCTCGTTGTCGCCGGTGAGCAGGATCGGCGTCAACCCGAGCCGCCGCAGCTGGAACACCGCGGGCGCCGACGTCGGTTTCACCGTGTCGGCCACCACGAGCACGGCGTGCGCGAAGCCGTCCCACGCCAGGATCACCGCGGTGTGGCCGGCCTGCTCGGCCTTCTGCTTCACGGCCAGCAGCGACTTCGGCAGCCGCACCGAAAGGCGGTGCATCAGCTCCGGGCGGCCGACGACGACGCGGTGCCCGTCGACCCGGCCCAGCACCCCGTACCCGGCGACGTTGCGGAACTCCCGCACCTCCCCCACCGAGCCGAACCGCCGGAGCGCGGCGGACACGACGGCGTCGGCGATCGGGTGCTCGGAGGCGTTTTCGAGCGCTCCGGCCAGCTGCAGCGCCAGGTCCGAGGGGACGCCGTCGACCGAGCGGACGGCGACCAGGCTCATCTTGCCCGTGGTCACGGTGCCGGTCTTGTCGAGCACGACGGTGTCGACGCGGCGGGTCGACTCCAGCATCTCCGGTCCTTTGACCAGGACGCCGAGCTGGGCGCCGCGGCCGGTGCCGACCAGCAACGCCGTCGGCGTCGCCAGCCCGAGCGCACACGGGCAGGCGATGATGAGCACCGCGACCGCGGCGGTGAACGCCACCGCGGTGTCCGCGCCGGTCCCGAGCCAGAACCCCAGGGTGGCCAGGGAAAGCGCCATGACCACGGGCACGAACACGGCGGACACGCGGTCGGCCAGCCGCTGCACGTCGGCCTTGCCGCTTTGGGCCCGCTCCACCATCGCCGCGATCCGGGCCAGCCGAGTGTCCGCGCCGACGCGCGTCGCCCGCACGACCAGGCGGCCGCTCATGCTGACCGTGGCGCCGACGACGGGGGTGCCGGCGGAGACCTCGACCGGGACGGCCTCACCGGTCACCAGGCTCAGGTCGACCGCGGAGTCGCCTTCCTCGACGACGCCGTCGGTGGCGATCTTTTCGCCGGGCCGGACCACGAACCGCTCGCCGACCCTCAGCTGCTCGATCGGGATCCGCTCTTCACGGCCGTCTCGCAACACCGAGACCGACTTCGCGCCGAGGTCCAGCAGCGCGCGCAGGGCCGCGCCGGCTCGGCGCCGGGACCGGGACTCGAAGAACCGGCCCGCGAGGATGAACAGGGTGACGCCGGTGGCGACCTCGAAGTAGATGCCGTCGAGGTTGTGGTCGGCGGCCAGGGTCAGTTCGAACTCGTGCCGCATCCCGATCACGCCCGCGCCGCCGAAGAACAGCGCGTAGAGCGACCAGAGGAAGGCCGCGGCGACGCCCATCGACACCAGCGTGTCCATGGTCGCGGTGGCGTGCCGCAGGTTGGTCCAGGCCGCGCGGTGCAGCGGCCACGCACCCCAGGCGACGACCGGGGTGGCCAGCACGAGCGACACCCATTGCCACGCGGGGAACTGCAGCGCGGGCACCATCGCGAGGACGATCACCGGCACGCTCAGCACGGCCGAGCCCAGCAGCCGCTGCCGCAGCAGATCCGGTGCCGCCGCAGCGGGCTCGGCGGCCTCCGGTTCCGGCGGTGCGGGCGGCTGCGCGGTGTAGCCGGCGGCCTCGATGGCGCGGACGATGTCGTCGACGGTCAGCGCCGCCGGCACCGAGACCAGCGCTTTTTCGGTGGCGTAGTTGACCGACGCCTCGACCCCGTCGAGCCGGTTGAGCTTGCGCTCGATCCGCGCCGCGCACGACCCGCAGGTCATGCCCCCGATGACGAGTTCGATCTCCGTGCCCGGCACGGGCGGCGCTGCCGGCGGGGCCGGTGCTGGTGGCGCGGCCAGGGCGGGCGGCGCGGCTGATGCAGGCGGTGCGGGCCGCACGGCAGGCGAGGCGGCTCCTACGGGGTGCCGGGCAGGTGCACGCCGGGCATCGAGGGCGTGGATGGGGCTGGTGACGGGCTCGGGCCGACGAGGCTGCCCAGCAGCCACGCCAGGCCGAACACCAGTCCCAGCACCAGCGCGAACCCGCTCACCTTGGCCGAAGTCGGCATGACGGCCTCTCTCGTTCATCGGACGAGCTGGTAGCCCGCGACCTGGACGGCACCCTCGACCTGCTCCAGCGCCAGCACGCCCTCGCTGGTCACCAGGACGCGGCCCGAGCCCAGGTCGACCTCGACGTCACGGACACCCGGCAGCTCACCGACCTCCTCCTTGACCGACGCGACGCAGTGTCCGCACGTCATTCCCGTCACCACGTATGTGCTCTGGGTCATCGTCACACCTTCCGGGCCCGTGGCCGTCTCGTGACGAGGCAGTGGCCTCGCTGCCACAAAGGTCGGCCCGGACGGCGGAATGGTTCCCGTGAGTTCTTTTTGAACCATCCCGGCTCGAGCCGCGTACTAGCCGGTGTGAGGCCACAGTCATCGGATGACGCCGACATCACCCACTGGGCCCGGCTCGCCGGCCGCGGCGACCGGGTCGCGCTCGAGCGGTTCCTGCGGGCGACCCAGCCGCACGTCTGGCGGTTCGTCGCCGGCCTGAGCGACCCCCAGTCCGCCGACGACCTGACCCAGGAGACGTACCTGCGCGCGCTGGGCAGCCTCGGCCGCTTCCGCGCGGAATCCTCGGCGCGGACGTGGCTGCTGAGCATCGCCCGCCGCGTCGTGGCCGACCACATCCGCGCCGCCCAGGCCCGCCCCCGTCCGGCCACCCTGGCCGACTGGCGGGTCGATGCGGGCCGGACCACCGAACGCACCGCGTTCGAAGAACGCGTCCTGCTCGACCACCTCGTCGCCGCGCTGGAACCCGACCGGCGGGACGCGTTCGTGCTCACCCAGGCACTGGGACTGTCCTATGCGGACGCCGCCGAGATCATCGGCTGCCCGGTCGGCACGATCCGCTCCCGGGTCGCCCGGGCCCGCGACGACCTCGCGGAGGCGATGCGCGACACCAACGTGCGACGGACCGCCGCCGGGTGAGGCACCGGAGCGTCCGCCAGTAGCTCCGGAACTCCTGCAGGACCAGCTGCAGCGACGCCGCCTTCGCCGCCGCGACCGCACCCTGCTGCACGTCCGACTTCTTCTTCGCCGTCACTGTTCCTTCTCCCCGGAACCGTCGAACGAACGCAGCCGCAGGCTGTTGGACACCACCAGCACCGAGGACAGCGACATGGCCGCGCCGGCGATGAGGGGGTTGAGCAGGCCGAGGGCCGCGAGCGGCAGGGCGGCCACGTTGTAGCCGAACGCCCAGGCCAGGTTGCCGCGGATGATCCGCAGCGTCCGGTCGGCGAGCCGGATCGCGTCCGGCACCACCCGCAGGTCCTCGCGCACCAGCACCAGGTCGGCCGAGCGCAACGC
This sequence comes from Amycolatopsis sp. 505, assembly GCF_031625235.1. Lineage (NCBI taxonomy): Bacteria > Bacillati > Actinomycetota > Actinomycetes > Pseudonocardiales > Pseudonocardiaceae > Amycolatopsis > Amycolatopsis sp. 505. The sequence goes on along the minus strand of NZ_JACKQP010000003.1, from coordinate 568,537 downwards.
GATGTCGCTGCCGCGGGCCATCGCCATCCCGAGGTCGGCGGTGGCCAGCGCCGGGGCGTCGTTGATGCCGTCGCCCACCATCGCCACCCGCGCTCCGGTGGCCCGCAGCTCGTCGATCGCGCGGGCCTTGTCCGCGGGCAGGACTCCGGCGCGGACCTCGTCGACGCCGATCTCGGCCGCCACCGCCTGGGCCGCGACCTCGTGGTCGCCGGTGAGCAGTACCGTCCGCAGGCCCTGGGCCCGCAACGCGGCCACCGCTGCCGCGGCGGACGGTTTGACGACGTCGCGGACTTCGATCAGCCCGATGGGTTCGCCGTCGACCGCGACCAGCACCGGCACGGCCACCCCGGCGGGCGTCTCGAACTCCGAGGGGATGCCTCGGTCGCCGAACAGCCGCGGGCTGCCCACGAGGACGGTGTGACCGTCCACAGTGGCCTCGGCGCCCAGGCCGGGAAGGGCGGTGAACCCCGAAACCTCGGGCAGCGACGGGAGTTCGGCTCGGGCGGCGCCGACGACGGCGGCCGCGATCGCGTGCTCGGAACCCGACTCGACCGCGCCGGCGAACCACAGCAGGTCGCCGCGGGTGCGGCCGGGCGCCGGGCGGCAGGCGGTGACGGTCATCCGGCCGGTGGTCACCGTGCCGGTCTTGTCCAGCACGACGGTGTCGACCTTCCGGCTCGCTTCGAGGGCGTCCGGGCCCTTGATCAGGATGCCCAGCTGCGCGCCGCGGCCGACCCCGGCCAGCAACGCCGTCGGCGTCGCCAGGCCGAGTGCGCACGGGCAGGCGATGATCAGCACCGACACCGCCGCGGTGAAGGCGTCCCGCCCCGGGTGCCCGGTGAGCAGCCACGCGCCGAGGGTCAGCGCGGCCAGCACGAGGACGACCGGGACGAACACCGCGCAGATCCGGTCGACCAGCCGCTGCACGGATGCCTTGCGCGCTTGGGCGTGCTCGGCGAGCGCGGTCATCTGCGCGAGCTGGGTGTGGGTGCCCACGGCCGTCGCGCGGACCACCAGCCGCCCCTCGCGGTTGACCGACGCGCCGATCACCCGGTCGCCCGGGGCCACCTCCGCGGGCACCGGCTCACCCGTGACCGCGCTAACGTCCACAGTGGATCGTCCACTTTCGACGATGCCGTCGGCGGCGAACGCCTCCCCCGGCTTTACCACGAACCGGTCGCCGACAGCCAGCTCGCCCACCGGAACCAGCGCCTCGGCGCCGTCACGCAGGACGCGCACCTCCTTGGCGGCGAGGGCGTCGAGCGCGGCCAGCAGCCCGGCGGCGTTGCGACGGGACCGGCTCTCGAAGTAGCGCCCGGCCAGCAGGAACGTCGTCACGCCCGCGGCGACGTCGAGGTAGATCGCGTCCGCGCCGGCCGCGGTCGGCCCGAACCCGACCCAGTACCCCGGTTCGTGGCCCCCGAACAGCGTCGCCCAGGCCGACCAGCCGAAGGACGCCAGGACCCCGAGCGACACCAGAGTGTCCATACTGGACGATCGGTGCCGCAGGTTCCGCAGCGCCGCCCGGTGGAACGGCAGCGCCGCCCAGAACACCACCGGCACCGCAAGCGCGAGACACAGCCACGGCCAGCCGGGGAACCGCAGCGACGGCACCAGCGCCAGGGTGATCGACAGGTTGCCCAGCGGCACGGCCAGCAGCGCCGCGACGAACAGCCGCCGACGCAGGTCACGCACCCTGGCCAGGGTGCGGTCCTCGTCGTCCTCGCCGCGGACGCGCGCGCCGTAACCCGCCTTGCGGATGCGCTCGACCAGCAGGTCGTCGCCGACCGCGGCGGGGACCTGCACGGTGGCGCGCTCGGTCGCGTAGTTGACCGACGCGCGGACGCCGTCGACCTTGTTCAGGGTGCGTTCGACCCGCGCCGAGCAGGCGGCACAGGTCATTCCGGTCACGGCCAGCTCGACCGTCCGGACCTCCCCGGCGACCGGGGTGGTGGTGGACATGCGGGTTTCTCCTCAGTTTCTGCGGGCCGCGAGCTCGGCGAGCATCGCGTTGTAGGCGTCGAAGTCGCCCTCGCCGTGCCGGTCGGCGCGGCGGGCCTTGCGTTCGTCGTCGCGCGCCCACTGCACGAGCAGCGCGACGACCAGCACCACCATCGGGATTTCCCCGCTCGCCCAGGCGATCCCGCCGCCGAGCCGCTGATCGGCCCGGAGGTCACCGGCCCACGGCAAGGCGAGGTAGTGGTAGTAGGTGGCGGCGATCAGGGTCTGCTTGCTCATCAGGAGCACGCCGAAGAAGGCGTGGAACGGCATCACCGCGAAGAGCATCCCGAGCCGGGCCAGGTGCGGCAGCGGCCGCGGCGTCCGGTCGGCACCGACCGCGACCCACGCGAACAGGTAGCCCGTCACCAGGAAGTGCAGCTTCATCAGCTGGTGCGCCCAGTGGTAGAGCATCGCCTGGCCGAACAGGTCCGAGAAGTACAGCACGTAGAACGATCCGGTGAACAGGATCGCCGCGACCGCCGGGTGCGCGAAGAACCGCGTCACCGGGGCGTGCAGCAGCGCGACCACCCACTCGCGGGCACCGGGAACGTCGCCGCGGGCCGGAAGGGCGCGCAGGGCGAGCGTGACCGGCCCGCCGAGCACCAGCAGCACCGGCGCGAACATGTTCAGCGCCATGTGCGTGACCATGTGCAGGCTGAAGGTCCCCGGCGCGTAGACCCCGAGCCCGGACGACGTGACGGCCACGACGATCGCCCACCCGGCGAGCCAGGCCGCCACGCGGCCGGGCGGCCAGTGGTCACCGCGGCGCCGCAGCCGCCGGACGCCGAGCAGGTAGGCCGTCACCGCGATCAGGGCGAGCGGAACGAACAGCAGGTCCGGCCGCCAGGCCCCGAGCAGCCGGGCGAGGGTCCGGGGCGCGTCGAGGTCGTAGCCGAGGACGGTTTCCGGCACGGTCGCCGGGTGGTTCACGAACGACGGCGGCACGAGCAGGGTCAGCGCCGCCGAACCGCCGGTGCCCAGGGCCAGCAGGAGCAGTTCCGCCACGGCCGGCCGGAGACCCGTCCGGCGCCGGCGCCACCCGGCGATGCCGAACCCGGCGGCGAGCAGCAGGACGGTCTCGACCGCGAGGGCGAGCCCGTAGCGGCTCATCAGCCCGTCGGGGCGGGCGAGCGCGAAGCCGGAAACCGCGCCCGACACGGCCGTCACCACGAAGCAGGTCAACGACAGCCGGTGGTAGCGCCGCCGGACGAGATCCGCGGGTCCGCGGCGAAGCCGGGCCAGCAGGGCCACCGACGCACCGAGCCACGCGCTCGCGGCGGGCACGTGCCAGAACATCGCGTTGGTCGCGATGTCGTGCCCGGCGCCGACGGAGACGTGTCCCACGGCCACCAGGGGCAGAGCAACCCCACTCCGGCGACCGCCGCCGCGGCGACGACGGTGCGCCAGGCCATCGCCGGCCAGGCCAGCGCCGTCGCCACCGCCGCCGCGGCCACGACGCACAGCCAGGCCTTCGGTTCTTCGGTGGCGCTGAAGGTGGGCAGGAACACCTCGGGCCGCAGGACGCGGGACACCGGCAGGCCCGCGGCGACCGCCGTCGAGAACGGCACCGCGACCACCGCGGCGGCCAGCCAGCAGGCCGCACAGCCGGCGGCGAACCGGCTCGCCGCGAAGGCGTCCGCCGACAACGAGCCGCCCCGGCGGCCCGGCGCCACGAACGCGGCGAACACCAGGCCGCCGAAGCACCCGGCCGCGGCCGCGTCGGCGGCGAACCGGACGACCGCGAACCCGTAGGTGGTCAACGGCCCCGGATCGGCGTTGCCCAAGGGCGCGTACACATCGCCGGCGGTGGCGACGACGAGCAGCACCAGGGCGAGCCCGGCCACCACCGCCGTCACGACCGCGGCGCGGAACCGGGACGTCGTCACCCCTCAGCCGTCGGACCGGACCCGGCCGCGGTTCCCGGCTGTGAGCCTTCCCACAGTCCACTGAGGACAATCACGCCATGGTCAGCAGCATCAGCGCCATGCCCAGCGCCATCACGCCGTTCGCGCCGCTGCCGAGGCTGCGCAGCGGCGGCCGGGACACCCGCGCCTCGTCGATCGCCCGGGCCAGGAACACCAGCCCGGCCACGGCGAACACGGCCACGAGCACCAGCGCGACGGTCGTGACGTCCGCGGGCGTGCTCCCGGCGGCGCCGGACACGGACATCGACATCCCGGCGTGGCCCGGCATCTCCATCGTCCCGCCGGGCCCGGCCAGGCCGGCCATCGCCCGCGGCATCACGAACACCATCCACGCCATCGCCGCCATCATCACGACGTGGTAGAACGCCGCCCGGCGGCCGCCGTGGTCCCCGTGCGACGCCCCGGTGACCGCCACGCCCACGAACCAGACCGCGGCCAAGGCGAAGAACACCGTCTGCGGCCAGCGGGCGAAGCTCATCGTCGCCGGCCACGCCATCGCGACCATCGCCACGCACATCACGACGTGCAGCACGTCGCCGGTGCGCTCCCCCGCGGTCCGGTCCTGCAGGCACCGATAGGCGCAGAACGCCCCGGTCAGCGCGAACAGGACCGTCACGATCCAGCGCAGGCCTTCCGCGGTGATCATGCCGCCGCCTTCCGCCGCCGGGCCTCGAGCAGGCCGTCCACGATGAGGAAACCCAGCAGCGACAGGCCGAACAGCGGCAGGTAGTAGCCGACGACGGCGACCACGACCAGCGCCGGGGCCAGCGCCCGCCCCGGGATCTTCCGCCACGTGGCCCGGGCCGGTGGCCGCCCGGCGCGGGCTTCCCCGCGCGTCGGCCGGCGCAGCCACCACATCCGGTAGCCCCAGCCGATCACCGCGATCAGCGCGACCGCCAGCAGCGTCAGCACGATCTGGTTCCAGATGCCGAAGAGGAAGCCCATGTGGGCGTCGATCCCCCATTTGCTCAGCTTCGCCGCGAGGTTGTAGTCGGCGAACCGCAGCGTGTCGGTGACGGTCCCGGTCGCCGGGTCGACAGCCATCGAATCGGCCCGCGTCGGCCAGCTGCGGCCCGTCTGCGCGACGACGTAGCCCTTGCCGGGCCCGGCCGGCGGCCGCACTTCGACCGGCCCGGTCAGCCCGGCCCGCACCGTCGCTTCGCGAGCGCCGTCGAGACCGATGTCCCGGCCGCTCGACGCGGGCACGGTCGCGGACACCGACGGAGTGGTCCAGTCCAGCTGCGTACGTAGCTCGCTGATGCTGTTCCCGGCGTACTCCGACCACGTCAGGCCGGTGGCCGAGAGGAACAGCAGCCCGATCGCCAGGACCAGGCCGGTCCGGCCGTGCCAGGTCAGGAGCTTGGCGCGCCGGCCGGCGGCGGCCCGCTTGCGGCGGACCCGCCCGAACCAGAGCGCGAGCCCGGCCAGCACGACCACCCAGAGCCAGCTGGCCGCGAGTTCGCTGTACAGCCGCCCGAAATCGCCGAGGTGCAGGCTGCGGTGCAGGACGTCGATCCAGGCGCGCACCGGCATCGCCTGGCCGGAGCCGTAGGTTTCCAGCTGGCCGCGGACGTCACCGGTGTGCGGGTCGACGAAGACCGTCCAGTGGAAGCTGGGCTCCAGGCCGGGACGGTTGAAGATCACCTGGGTCGTGTCGGTCGGGGTGAGCCCGGGACGGACACCGGTGAGGGTGCCGTCGGGCACGAGCGCCTTCGCCGCCGCGGCCTGCTGGTCCAGCGGAACCGTGGTGGCCGCGGCCGGGACGTGCAGTTCGTGGTCGTAGACCGCTTGTTCCACCTGCGGCGCCCACACGTAGGCGAGTCCGGTGATCGCGGCGACGAGCAGGAACGGTCCGATGAAGACGCCCGCGTAGAAGTGCAGGCGCAGCAGCAGCGGCCGGATCCCGGCCCAGCCGAGCCGAGGCTCGGCCGGGCTTTCCCGCTCCGGCGTGAGCTTTTCCGCGTTCTGATCGATCGACATCCGGCTCCCTTCGTCCACCGCCCCGGTGAAAGAGTCGGCCCGGGAACGCCGCTGGTTCCCGGCAACCGGGTGACCCGGCTCACCGCCTCCACACCCGGGTGGCCACGGCGTCGAGCAACGGGCCGACCAGGGACTTGGTTTTCCCTCCTGAGGCTCCGGAATCGCCGCCGGCCCGCTCAGCCCGCCGGGGCGAGCACCGCGTCCAGGACGCCGGATTTCACGTCGGCGACGAGCACCGCCAGCTGTTCGCGGCTCATCTCGATCCGCTGCCCGAAGTCGTCGGTGATCACCACCTCGCGTTCCGCGGGCGCACCGTCGGCCAAGAACAGCTCCGGGCACCCGCAGTTGCACTGGCCGCAGAACGTCGCGACGTGCCGCAGGCCGGAACCACGTTCGGACATGGTGATCAGCTCCTCGTCGATCGATCCCCTCACCCGGTAGTCGGCCGGCGGGCGGCTTCGGTTCCCGCGGGTTTCCGGCCGCGCGGCCGCGCGGTTTCCAGCCGCGCGGCCCGCGGTATCACGCCGCGTGCCGGCCGGTGGGCCGCTGCGGGAACCGGCGCCGCTGCGGCCGGTCGCCCGACCCCAGCTCGGGAGCGTCCGAAGCGCTCGCGCCCGCAGCACCCGGCGCCGGGAGCCGGTCGGCCGACGGGGGTGCGGTCTGCCGCGTGTGCTGCCTGCGCACCGCGAACAGCAACGCGACCCCCACGACCACCAGCCCGTGCGACGCGACCCGGTCGAACGCCACCTGCCCGGTCGACAGATCGACCCCCGACACGAGACCGAGCACCACCACGAACCCACCCAGCGCGGGCAGCAACCCCGACGCGGTCGCCGGGCGCAGCGCGGCCCACAGCAATCCGATCCCGACCGCGAAGTTCCAGGCCGCGCTCTCGTTGCCCAGGTGCACCGCCGCGGCGAGCCCGCCGTGACCCGCGTGGCCGACGTCCGCGCCCAGCAGCTCGGCCAGCCCGAGCCCGCTCTGCACCAGGGCGACCAGGCCGAGCGCCAGCCGCAGGCCCCACCGCTGCGGCTGCGGCGCGGGCACCTCGGCCAGGATCCGGGCCGTCAGGTCGGGGACCTGTGGCGCCTCCCGGACCAGCGTCAACCGCCGCAGCGCCATCGCGCGCTCCTGCCAGGCCCGGCACTCCGGGCACCCGGCCAGGTGCCGGTCGAGCAGTTCGTCCGGTACCGCCGGCTGCTCGCCGTCGATCCGGGCCGAAATCGATTCGCGCAGTTCGGAGCAGTCCACACCCCAATAGTCGCCCACCGGGCGGTCCCGGTTCCCGCGGGTGTCGGCTACCGTGTCCGATCGTGACTTCCGGCAGGGACCGCGACGACGAGCGGATCACCGCGCTCGCCTTGGCCGCCGTCCGCGGTGACCAGGGTGCCTTCGAGGCGTGGGTGCGGGCGACGCAGGCCGACGTGTGGCGGTTCGTGGCGCACCTCACCGACCCGACCACTGCCGACGACCTCACCCAGGAGACCTACGTCCGCGCCGTCACGGCGCTGCCCCGGTTCGCCGGCCGCTCCTCCTCCCGCACCTGGCTGCTGTCCATCGCCCGCCGCGTCGTGGTCGACCACTTCCGCGCCCGCTCGGTCCGCCCGCGCTCGTCCGGCCAGGATTGGGAAGCGGCCGCCGAAACCGCATCCGCGCGCCGCACCGGCCGCGGCTTCGAGGACCTCGTCGAGCTGGGCCTGCTGCTCGACGACCTCGACCCGCAGCGCCGGGAGGCCATCGTGCTCACCCAGGTCCTCGGGTACTCCTACGCCGAAGCCGCCGAGATCTGCGACTGTCCGATCGGGACGGTCCGGTCCCGGGTCGCCCGGGCCCGCGAAGACCTCCTCGCCGCCCGCGACGAACGGGACAACGCCGTCTGAGCCCGTTCGGCTCCACCCGCGGTCCGGAGCCGGGGAACCCGGAAGGCCGGTGGTGGCAAAGAGGGGCATGACATCGTTGCGTGCCGTGGGAGACAGCGATCCGCCGGTGGCCGGGTTGCCGGGCTCGGACGCGGAGCTGGTGGCCGGGAACGCCGAGCAGTTCGGCGTGTTGTTCGATCGGTACGCGGGGGTCTTGCACCGGTACTGCGCCGGCCGGGTCGGGGCCGAGGTGGCGGAGGACGTCGTCGCCGACGTGTTCTGCGTGGCGTTCAAGCAGCGGGATCGGTACGACGCCGGCCGGGTGAACGCCCTGCCCTGGTTGTACGGGATCGCCACCAACCTGTTGCGGCGCCGGTGGCGGCAGGAGGTCGCGCGGTACCGTGCCATGGCGAAGGTGGTGCCGCCCCTTGCCGGAGGTGATGAGCCCGCGCAGCGGGCCGTCGAGCGCACCGATGCCGCCGAGTACGTGCGGCTGATCACTTCGGCTCTCGAACAGATGCCGCGTCGCCAGCGGGACGTGCTGCTGCTCTTCGCGCTGGCGGACCTGGACTACGCCGAGATCGCCGCCGCGCTCGGGATTCCGGTCGGGACGGTGCGGTCCGCGCTGCACCGGGCCAGGAAACGGCTGCGTGACGTCCTTCCCGCCCATGCCGATGTATCCGCGTCCCAGGAGATGACCTCGTGAGCACCCAGCATGCACGGGACGAGATCGACCTGCTCCGGTCCGTCCTCGACACCCCTCCCCCGGACGACCTCGGCCTCGCCCGGATGCGCGCCCGGGCGCTCCGGTCGATGCAGGCCCCGCCGGCACCCCGCCACCGGAAGCGCGTGGTGCTCGTCGCCGCGTCGGTCACGCTCGTCGCGGGCCTGGGCATCGCCATCGCGGTGCAGCCGACCGGCGGCGACACCCCCTCGACCGCGCTGCCGACCGGCGGCGGCCCCGCCCCCGCACCGCTCGTCGGCGCGGACACCCCGGCTCAGGAGGCACTGATCACGCTCGCGGCGCACACCGGCGACCTCCGGCCGCTGGCGGTCCGGCCCGGCCAGTTCGTGTACTCGCACACGCGCGGTCAGGCCGTGACCGGGATCCCGGTGGGCGCGGCCGGCGAGGCCCAGGTGGTCACGGAGACCGAGACCAGGACGTGGTTCGCCGCGGACGGGCTGCGGACGGTCCGCATGGAGATGGCGATGAACCTCAACGCACACCCGTCGACGGACGAGGACGCGCGCAAGCTCGCCGCCGGCGGCCGGTCCCTGCCACGGCCGCACACCCAGGTGTACCCGAACCCGAACGGCGGTCCGAAGGAACAGCTGCCGATCAGCCAGCCGACGGCACCGGGCGTCGACCACCCCACGCTGTCCTGGGTGGCGGGTCTGCCCACCGACCCGGAGCGGCTGCTGGCCGTGTTCCGCGCCGCCGCGGGCACCAGCACCAAGCACGACAGCGACTACCTGACGTTCAAGACCGCCGCCAGCTTCGCCGCCCGTGCCGACGCCCTGCTCACGCCCGCGGTCCGCGCGGCGCTGTACCGGGCCATCGCCCTGCTGCCGGGCATCGAGCGGGTCGCCGGCCAGGTCGACGTGACCGGCCGCGCCGGCGTGGCCATCGGGCGGAACGCGGAAGGCTTCCGCTCCGAGCTCATCCTCGACCCGGCGACCTCCCGGGTGATCGGCACCAGGATGGTCGCGACGGACGGGGCCGACTGGCCGGCCGGGACCGTGATCGCCTGGTCCAGCACCGACCAGGTGGTCGTCGACTCGGTGGGGGCGACCTCGTGACGCGTCGGAGCGGACGCCTCGGTCACGCGGCACTGGCGGTCGTCACGGCGCTGGCCGTCGTGGTTTCGCCGCCGGCCGCGTCCGCGAACGGCAGCGCCGTCGCCGCACCGGCGCCGCCGGCCGGGAAGACCGTCACCCTCGTGACCGGCGACCGGGTGACGCTCACCGGCCGGGACGACGTCCGGGTCAGACCCGCGCCGGGCCGCGAGCACGTCGGTTTCGAGCAGCGGATCGACGAGAACGGCCACAGCGTCGTAGTGCCTCACGACGTCGCCGCGCTCGTCGCGAGCGGGCAGCTCGACCCACGGCTGTTCGACATCTCGTCACTGGTCGAAGCCGGCTACCACGACGAAGCCCGGCGGGACCTGCCGCTGGTGGTCACCCACCCCGGCGGCGGCCTACGCGCCGGGCTCGCGGCCGTCGCCGGCGGCCGCGAGCTGCCCAGCATCGGCGCCACCGCCATCCGCCCGGCCAAGGACGCGCTGGCTTCGGTGTGGGCGGCCCTGGACGCCGGCGGCGGGACGACGCTGTCGCCCGGTGTCCGGCGGGTGGCGCTCGACGGCCCGGTGCGGGTCGACCTGGAGCACAGCGTGCCGCAGATCGGTGCGCCGCAGGCCTGGCAGGCCGGGTACACCGGCCGCGGGACGACCGTCGCCGTCCTCGACACCGGCATCGACGCCACCCACCCGGACCTCGCCGACGCGGTGGCCGGGACCAGGGACTTCACCGGAAGCCCCAGCGGCAGCGACGACCGGGTCGGGCACGGCACGCACGTCGCGTCGATCATCACCGGCAGCGGGGCCGCCTCGGCGGGCCGGTTCCGGGGCGTCGCTCCCGATACCCGGCTCCTGGCGGGGAAGGTGCTCGACGACAACGGCAACGGCACGGAGTCCACGGTCGTCGCGGGCATGGAATGGGCGGCCGCGCAGGGGGCCGACGTCGTCGCGATGAGCCTCGGCGGGTCGGTGGCCCCCGGCAAGGGCTCGAGCGTGGACGTCCTGGCGGAGGCGGTGAACCGGCTCACCGCGCAGTCGGGCGCGCTGTTCGTGGTCTCCGCCGGGAACAAGGGCCCGCGCGGCGGGTCGGTCGGCACCCCCGGTGTCGCGGACGCCGCACTGACGGTCGGGGCGGTGGACGGCGACGACGCGCTCGCCGAGTTCTCCGGTCGCGGCCCGCGCGCCGGCGACGGCGCCGTCAAACCGGACATCACCGCGCCGGGAGTGGGCATCGTCGCCGCCCGCGCGAAGAACGGGCACCTCGGGACGCCCGTCGACGACGCGTACACGGCCATGTCCGGTACCTCGATGGCGGCACCGCACGTGGCCGGCGCGGCGGCGATCCTCGCCGGGATGCACCCGGACTGGGACCCGGCGCGGCTGAAGTCCGCGCTGATGGGCAGTGCCGCGCCCCGCGACGGGCTGACGGTGTACGAGCAGGGCGCCGGCCGGGTCGACGTCGCGAGGGCGGTCGGCCAGCCCGTGTCGGCCACGCCGGCGAGCGTGTCCCTCGGCCTGGCAAGGTGGCCGCACGAGGACGACGAACCGCTCCCGACGGTCCTCACCTACCGGAACACCGGCACCACCCCGGTCACCCTGGACCTGGCCGTGGCCGTGCGTGACGCGGCCGGGCAACCGGCGCCCGCCGGGATGTTCACCGTGGCGCCGCGCACCCTCGAGGTACCCGCGGGCGGGCAGGCCACCGCCACGCTGACCGCGGACACCTCGGTCGACGGCCCGGACGGCACCTACGGCGGCACGGTCGTCGCCACCGGTGCCGGGACCGTGGTCCGCACCCCGTTCGGTGTCCAGCGGGAGGCCGAGAGCCACGACGTCGAGCTCGACTTCCTCGACTGGCAGGGAAACCCCGCACAGATCGCCGACTACCGCTTCGTCGGCCTCGACCGGCCGGCGGCCTACCTGGCCACCGTGACGACCGGGTCGGCCGTCGTCCGGCTGCCACCCGGCCGGTACTTCTTCCACGCCACCGTCCTCGGCCGGAACGCCGGCAACGAGCTGATCAGGGCGCTGTTCGCCGAGCCGGAGATCACCGTCACCGGGGACACCAGGATGGCGATCGACGCCCGGGACGCCGGACCGGTCGGCATGACGGTCGACCGGCCGGACGCCGGCGACTCCGAGACGATCCAGTCGTTCCTGCGCACGACGTCCTACGGCGAGACGGGCTTCCGCACCTTCGGTTCGTTCGACGACGTGTGGGTGCGACCCTCGGCCACGAGCGCACCCGAGTTCACGTTCACCGCGGAGGGCCTGTTCGCCCGGCGCGACGGGCAGGGCGGCTTCACCGGCAGTCCGTACCTGTACCACCTCCGGTGGGCGGAGCGGGGCCGCGTGCCGGCCGAGCTCGTGCGGCACTTCGCCGATCGCGACCTCGCCACCGTCCGGTCCACGCACGCCGCGAGCGGCGGCAGCGGGGAGACCGGCGAACGCGACTACACGGTGCGGGCGCCGCTTCCGTTCACGCTGCAGGAGTTCTACAGCCCCGACACGCCCTGGGAGCGTTTCTTCGGCAAGCCCGTGGGAAAGCAGCAGTACGAGTGGCTCACGCAGACCGTGCCGAGGACGTTCCGGCGGGGCGAGATCGTTTCCGAACGCTGGAACACCGGGGTGCTCGGGCCGGCTTTCCCGCCGTATCCCGGTTCTCCGGCGCACTGGGCGGGCCGGACCGGCAACACGGTGTACTTCGACCTGTGGCCGTTCAGCGACCCATCTTCCGGCCACTATGGACAGTCGGTGACCGATTCCGCCGAAACCGTGCTGTACCGGGGAGACGAGCGGATCGGCAGTCAGCCTTGGGTGGGCTACAGCGAGTTCGACGTGCCACCGGAGGAGAGCACGTACCGGTTGCACAGCGAGTCGGTGCGGGCAGGCTCGGCCGAGCTGTCCACGAAGGTCACCGCGGACCGGACGTTCCGGTCGGGCACCGTGCCGGGCACCGAAGCGCGGCCCCTCCCCCTGATGGCGGTGCGGTTCACGCCGTGGCTGGACGACCACAACCGCGCGCCGGGCGGCGTCCCGTTCCTCGTTCCGGTGCGGGTGGAGCACACCGGCCAGCACGCCCGCATCACCTCGTTGTCGGTCCGGGTGTCCTATGACGACGGCGCCACCTGGCAGCCCGCGCCGCTGCACCGCGGCGACGGGCAGTGGCTCGCCGCCCTGCGGCACCCGGCCGGGGCCGCCTTCGTCTCGCTGCGGGCCACCGCGACCGACGACGCGGGCAACACCGTCGACCAGACGATCATCCGGGGGTACCGGCTGAGGTAGCCGGACGGCGGCCGTCGGCCCCGCTCACGCGAAGTGAGCGGGGCCGGGTGGCAGCGCGCTCGGCGTAGCGGGTGGCCAGGTGACGGAACGGATCGAGGCGGGCGAAGCAGCGTTCGACCCCCTTGCGCTGCCGATAGACCTCGGCAGCGAAGGCGGGTGGCCGCCCGTCGCGGGAGCCATTGGCGGCGCGGCGAGCGATCTGGTCATCGCGTTCCGGGCTGATGAAGGTGATCCGCCGGTCCAACGGCTGGACCAGGACACGCCCTAGAAACCTTCGAACAAGGCGACTGCCTGCTCGTAGTCCCCGTCGCGGAACGCCTTCGGCGGCAGGATGAAGTGCACGTAGCCGCCATCGCCGAGGTCGTGGTGGCCGATGGTGATGAGGTGGCGGTACGGCTCCTCCAGCTGGGGGAAGCTGTTCTCCAGGTGCGGCCAGCCGAACGCCTGGTCGGGCGAAAAGGACACGCCCTCGTACTGGTACAGGCCCTGCTCCCGCTCACAGAACTCGAGCCAGGGGTCGCCGAGGCGGTCCGAAGCCGCCCAGCCGGGCATCGACCGGTAGTGGAGGGAGTCTTCCGTCTCTCCGCCGTAGTCCACCGTGTCGAGGACCGGGTCGTAGGACACTCCGCGCATCGACGGCAGCGTCACCACCGGTACCGCGGAGAACGGCTCCGGGGCGTGGATCGAGGCCGGCGCGGGTGCTGCCCGCTCGATCGCCCGTGCCGGGTCCGCGGGGATGATCCGGCAGCAGCGCGGGTCGTCCAGGTCCAGGAGAGGCGCGCCCGCGAGCACGTACCCGCGCTGGACGTCCGGCTCGAAGAAGAAGATGTTCAGCAGCCCGTCGGGCGGGCGCTCGTCACCGAGCCAGGAGCCGAGCGCGTCGACGTCCAGGACGGCGAACAGGCTGAGCGGCACGCCGTGGTGCTCGGGCCACGGCGTGCCGGGGTCCAGCAACGCCGGACCGCCCCACCGGCCGAGGCCGGCCGCGGGGCGGCCCGGCTGCACCGGACGCAGCCCGAAGCCGGGTTCCGCCAGGGCCGCGACCTGGGTCCCGACGTGCTCGCCCAGGTGCTCGACGCACAGCTCCCGCACCCTCGCGCAGGCTTCCGCGAAGCTCACCGGTGCACCCTCCGGCGGTAGCGGACCAGGCTCGTGAGGACCAGGGCGAACAGGGCCAGCGCGAGGCCGCCCACCACGAAGGAGATGACGGCGGTGGTGCGGGTGTCGCCGTTGTGCTCGGGGTCGCCGGGGTCGTAGTTGATCTCGAAGCGGTCCCCGACGTGGGCGTCGTAGGGAATGGCCCGTTCGGTGTGGTAGGTCCGGGCGCCGACCGTGAAGACCGCGTCGCCGGTGCTGCAGGCGTTGCCCGGTGTCGCGGTGTGGCAGGCGACGACCGTCGCGGTGGTGGACGCGGGCTCGCTGGGCGCCTGCTGCCACTTGATCACGCCGATCGCGAGTAGAGCCACCGCCAGACCGCCGCACAGCACCGCGGCGACGACGAAGGCCGGCCAGCTGAAGCGTTCGGGCCGGCGCCGGGACGGCCCCGGGCGACGCTTGCGGCTCTGGTTCACCGGTCCACGATGTCATGCCCCGCTCGCGCCCGGCGGTGCTCCCCCGGGTGGCGTAATCCGTCAGTTTCTGCCCGGAGTGCGCCGCGACGGTGTTAACTTCCGTCCGTCATCCGCTGCCCGAGCGAGGTGTTCGAGTCACAGTGACACTGCACACGGACAAGTTCGCCGCCTACCTGCGCATGCTGAAAGACCGCAGTGGGCTGGGCTATGAACGGCTGGGCAAGCAGGCGGGGGCCAGTGGCTCCAGCCTGCACCGGTACTGCTCCGGCAAGAGCGTCCCCGCCGACTACCGCGTCGTCCACTCGTTCGGCAAGGTCTGCGGCGCCTCCCCGGCGGAACTGCGGGAACTGCACCAGCTGTGGGCCCTGGCCGACGCCGGCCGCGTCGGCGAAGCCGAGCAGGCCGGGCCCGGCGAGGAGGCCGCGCCGCCACGCCGGCGGCGCGCCTACGCCGCGACGGCCATCGCGGTCGTGGTGCTGCTGGCGGCCGGTCTGGTCTGGCTCACCGCCGACGCGTCCCCACCGGCGACCGGCCGGTACGCCGATCGGATGCTGTTCTCCCCGGGGTGCCGGCCGCCGGTCAGCATGGGGCAGCACGACGAGTGCGTCACCGAGGTGCAGAACCTGCTGGTCGCGGCCCAGGGGCGGCTCTCGGTCGACGGCTCGTTCGGGCCGGAGACGCTGCGCCGGGTCACCGCGTTCCAGGTGCTGGCGGGCCTGCCCGCCCGCGGGGTGGTCGACGAGGCCACCAAGACCGCGCTGTACGACCGCCGGACCAGCATGGCGACCTGGCCGGCGGCCATGGTGGAGCAGCGGGTCCGGGCCGTGTTCACCGAAGTGCCGGACACCGCGGTCGCCATCGCGCGCTGTGCCTCGTTCCTCGATCCGCTCTGGGTGCTGCCCAACACGAACGGCAGCCGCAACTGGGGCGTCTTCCAGATCTCCGACGCCCGCCTGCTGGAGCTGGGCGGCTCGCCGCGGCAGGCGTTCGACCCCGTCTGGAACATCGATGCGGCACACCGCCTGTGGAGCGTGCGCCACGACTTCCACGACTGGCCGGCCTGCTCGGCGGCGCTGACGGACGCCAAGCCGCGCTGAACACGGCCGGGGGCCGGGAATCCCCAGGTCTCCCGGCGCCCGGCCGCTAGATCAGACGGTGCCGTTCTCCCACCACCACGACCGGCCGAGGTCGGCCCGGCTGTCCACGTGCTGGTGGTCGGTGTTGTAGGTCTCCAGTCCGGAGAACCCGCACGTCTCGGCCTTCTGGTAGACGGTCTTGTTGGCCACGCCCGGCACGTTCAGGTCGGCTGCGGTGCCGTACAGGTGCATGCTGTCGCTCGCGCCGCCGATCTCGGCGTTGTGCGCGATGCTGCGGAACCCGGAGTTCACCGTGATCGGCTTGTTCCCGAGCTTCTTGCGCAGCGCCTCCAGCTTGTACATGCAACGCCGGGCGTTCTCCTTGGCGGTGGCCGCGCTGACCTTGCCGCCGTTGAAGGTGCCGCTGTCGCGGTCGGTGAACTCGCTGAAGTTGAAGTGGACGGTGGACCCGTCGCTCTGCTCCAGCGCGTTGAGCGCGGCCTGGGTGGCCGGACCGACCTGGGCGTCCGCGCCGAGGCCGTAGGCCGCCTGGAACCGGCGGACGGCCGCCGCGGTGCCGGGCCCGAACTCGCCGTCGATCGAGACGCGGCTCTGGGCGGCGTGGTCGGCCGCCCAGCCGGCGACCCGGATCTGGAGCTCGGTGACGTCGGCGCCCGTGCTGCCCTCCTTCAGCGTGCGGGACCACGGGTAGGCCTGGGCGGTGCCGGTCAGCAGCAGCGGGCTCACGGCGGCGGCCGCGCCGAGCACCACCGCGCCGCGGAGCACCGAGCGGCGGCTCATGGGGAGACTCATTCTCGTCCTTTCCTAGCGGGGATTCAGCGGTTGGCGAGCTGGTCGAGGTCGGCCTGGGTGCCGTTGAAGACGTCGCCGGTGGCCGGCGCGGGGATGCCGGCGGGGATGGCCGCGTCGGTGTACTGCCACATCAGCCAGGTCTTCGAGCCGGCGGGCAGCGCGGGCTGGGTGACGGACTGCCGGTAGTCCGCGAGCTGCATCGGGTAGGCCGAAAACGCCGTGGTGCCGCCCAGGCACGCGTCCAGGAACGACTTCTGGGTGTAGATGATCGGGGTCCGGCCGAACGCCGCCTGGACCTTGTCCAGCCACGCCTTGGCGTCGGCGACGGTCACGTGCGGCGGGCAGCCGCCGGAGCCGTCGTCCTTCCACTCCAGGTCGAACACGGGCGGCAGGTCACCGGCGCGCCGGCCGGTGTACCCGGTGGGCTTCACGGCGGCGATGAACCGGTCGGCCTGCGCGCCGCCGGTGCCGGCCGTGGTGCCCGTGTAGAAGTGGTACGGCCCCACGGCCAGGCCGGCGTTGCGCGCGGCGGGCAGGTCGGTGGCCAGGTAGTCGTCGGTGACGTTCAGGCCGCGCGTCGCTTTGACGGTCGCGAACTCGACTCCGGACGCCTTCACCGCGTTCCAGTCGATCGGCGCGCCCCCGGGGTGCTGGTACTTCGCCGTGTCGACGCCGTCGATCGGGTGCCCGGCGGGCTTCGGCGGCGTGCAGTAGGTGTTGCGGCCGGACCAGTCGGTGACCTTCGCCCAGGTGGTGGGCCCGGCGATGCCGTCGGCACTGGCATTGACGCAGTGCTGGAACTGGATCACCCGGGTGCGGGTGCCGTCGCCGAACTGCCCGTCGATCGTCAGCGGCGGGTAGTGCCCCGGCTCCATGGCGAGGTTGAGCCGGCACTGCAGTTCCTCGACGTCGGTGCCGCTGGAGCCGCTCTGCAGGGTCGGGCGGGCGGTGGACAGGCCGCACACGACGCTCTGCGCGGCGCCGGCGGTGCCCTGGGTGGCGCACTGGCGCGGCCGCGCGGCCCAGGAGTTGAGCGCGGCCCAGGTGTTCGGCCCGATCCGGCCGTCCACACTCAGGGCGGCGCACTTCTGGAACACGCGGACCCGGGCGTCGGTCGCCGGGCCGAAGGAGCCGTCCGCGCCGATGGGCGTGTACCGGCTCGCCTTGGTCGCCAGGTTCAGTTCGCACTGCGCTTCGGCGACCGCGGCGCCGGTCGCCCCTTGTGCCAGGGTGGGCTGGCTGGTGGTGTGCCCGCACACCGCAACGGGTTCGGCCGCGACCGCGGCTGCGGCGGGGAACACCAGCAGCACCGCGACGGCCAGAGCGAGTCTTTGCATGGCGAGAAGGCTGGCAGCGGCCGGGCCGCCGATCGCCCTCCGGCGGCCGACCCGGGACGCCGGGACGGTCCCACCCCGCCGGACCAGCGGGAACGCCACGCCCCTGGGACGCGGCGGGGACGCCGAGCCGGCTCAGCCCCGCGGCACGCCGAGGGAGCGACCGGCCGCCGCGACGCCTGCGCGCTCACCCCGGACTGCCGCCGCAGTGGTCCACGAGTTCATGGGCGCGCCGGCGACGGGCGCCCGGACCGGCGCGAAATCCCCGGCGGCCGCGTCGCCCGGGACACCCGACGCGGTGCTGCCCGCCAGGCGGCAAGGCCACCTGACCTCTGCCGCCGCGGCGAGCGCCCCTCGCAGACGAACCCCCGTCAACGCCCGTCGTTGAGCTCACCGATGCTGCGGCGCACGGCAGCACGCAACGCCGGCTCGCGGGTCTCGGCGGCACTGGCCGTCGCCACGTGACCGCCGGTGACCGGGCCGGCCACCGGGAAGACGCGCTCCTCGCCGGGCAGGGGCACGCCCGGGCAGGTGACCGAGCCCGGCCGGGAGTTCGCCGTCAGGAAGACGTTGACCATGCCGTCGACGCACGGGTTGCCGCCCAGGGCGTACTGGCCGTGGAACGCGGCGTCGTCGACCGACACCAGCGGGACCCCGGCGGCGCGGATCGCCGAACGTGCCTGCTCGTAGCCGGTCTGCGGGTCGAACTCGCCCTGGACCACCAGCACGTTCGCCGCCGCTTCGGGCGGCAGCCCGGCCAGGGCCTGCCGGGGCCGGTCGGACCAGAACCCGCACGGCTCGGTCAGCCCGTAGGCCCAGCCGAAGATCGGGTACTGCGGGCCCTGGCGGTCGGACAGGCGCCGGTACCAGCCGGCGGACTTGGTCGGCTGGTCTCCGCACGCCACCGCGTAGCGCGTCCCGGAAACCTTGCGGTAGTCCGGTTCCGCCGCCGCCAGCCCGGCGGCGACGTCGGCGCTGGTCAGCTGGGCCATCCGCTTGCCGAACACGGCCGTCGACCAGGTGTCCAGCTGCCCGGCCAGCGCCGCCGGGAGCTGGACCGGCTGGCCGTCCAGCTCCCCCGCGCCGGCGACGAGCACGGCGGCCACGAGGATCCAGCGGATTTCGTTGCCGTTGCCGACGAACAGGGCGTCGAACTGGTCCGGGGCGACGCCGTGCCCGGCGTAGAACCCGCGCAGCCGCTCGATCTTCTCCTTCACTTCGGCCGGCGAAGCGCCCAGCTGGTCGGGGAACTGCCGGGCCAGCCACGGCACGAAGACCTCGTCGGTCTGCCGCTGCCCGATCTTCGGGAACGCCTCGAAGTCGGCCTGGAGCCGGCCTTCGAAGTCGACGCTGGAGTCGAGCACCACCTTGCCCGCGCGGGCCGGGAACAACGACGCGTACTTGGCGCCGAGCCAGGTGCCGTAGGAGTACCCGAGGTAGTTCAGCTTCTCGTCCCCGAGCAGGGTCCGGATCAGGTCCATGTCGTGCGCGGTCTGCCACGTCGTGATGAACGGCGCGACCGCGTCGCTCTGGCACGCCTCCGCGATCGCCCGCGGCGTCTTCTGGTGCTCGGCGATGCTCGCCGCCGAGCGGTCCCGCGCGTCGAGCGGTCCCTGCGGCAGCCGTCCCGCCGGTACCTGGCAGACGAACCCGGCGTCGGTGGTCCCTTCGTGCCCGGTGCCGCGCGGGTCCATGCCGATGATGTCGTACCGCTCGTTCACGCTCGGCTCGAGGCCGGCCAGCGCACCCGCGAGGGAACTCCCCTGCCCGCCGGGACCACCCGGGTTCACCAGCAGTGCGCCGAGACGTTCGCCCGTCGCCGCGACGCGGCTGACGGACACGCTCAGGTCCACTCCGGAATCCGGGTTCGCCCAGTCCCGCGGCACGGTGATCACCGCGCATTCGGCCGGTTTCGCCCCGGCGGTGACGGGGAACGGGCACGCTCCCCAGGTCAGCTCCTGGCCGGTGTAGCGGTCCGGCGTGGCCGCGGCGGCGGTGCCCGCGGGAACCGCCGCCGCCAGCACGACGGTGACCAGAAACCGGCTCGCTGTCTTGTTTTTCACGTGACGCCCCTCGTCCGGGTGAATGATCAACCCGGAGTATGGCGCGCTTTCCCGGCGCCGGGATCAACCGAAAGTACGAGGACCGGCCCGCACCACGAGGGTTCGCGCCACTAGGTCGCCGATCCGCTGCCGCCGCCGGGAAACCGCGATGCTGACGACGGCCACCAGCCCGAGCAGCAACCCGTCGACCGTCATCAGCAACCACCGGATCACGTAGGCGCGCGCCTTGGGCGGCCCGCCCCGCAGGGTCTCCACGCGCAGCCCCATGACCAGCATGCCCGGGGTGACCCCGCCGCGGCGCAACGGGATCCAGATCTGGATCACCGCGTCACAGGCGTAGTTCACCGCGAAGAACGTGATGACCGGACCCCACAGGATCACCTTCGGCGGCACCCATCCCCACCGCAGCAAGGGAATCGCGACGAGGCCGGCCGCGAGCGCGGCGAACACCCCCACTCCGGTGGCGAGCGCCTGGTCCAGCACCGCTTGCACCACCCGGCGTCCCGCCATCCGCAGCCGCTCCGGCAGTTCTCCGGGCGAGTCCCGCCCCCCGGTCGAGGTCATCCCAGCAATCCCCGCTGCCACGCCCAGACGGCGATCTCCGTGCGGTTCCGGAGTTCGAGCTTGCGCTGCACGCTCGCCAGGTGCGTCTTGACCGTCGAGAGGGAGACGCGCAGGTCGTCGGCGATCTCCGCGTTGGTCCGGCCGCGCGCGACCGCGAGCACCACATCGGACTCGCGGTCGGTCAGCAGGCCCGGTGTCCCCTGCGCGCGCTGCCGCGCCTTTTCGGTGAACCGGGCCAGCAGGCGCACGGTCACCGACGGCGACACCATCGCCTCGCCGCCGGCCGCCGCGCGGACCGCGTCCACCAGCAGCTGCGGGCCGGCGTCCTTGAGCAGGAACCCGCTGGCGCCGCCGAGCAGGGCGGCGTAGACGTTCTCGTCCGCGTCGTAGGTCGTCACCACCACCACGCGCAGCGGTTGCGCGACTCCCGGCCCGGCCAGCAGTTCGGTGGCCCGCAGACCGTCCACTTTGGGCATCCGGATGTCCATCAGCGTGACGTCCGGCCGCAGCTGCCGCGCCAGCCGGACCGCGGTCTCCCCGTCGGCGGCTTCGGCGATCACCTCGATGTCCGGCGCGGCGTCCAGCACCAGCCGGAACCCGGTGCGCACCAGCACCTGGTCGTCGGCGACGAGCACCCGGATGGTCATCAGAGCCCCCTCGGCAAGGCGTCGAAGGGCGCGTCCTCGCCGGCGAGCGGGAGCCGTGCGGCGACCCGCCAGCGCGCCCCGGGTTCCGGCCCGGCGGTCAGGCTGCCGCCGAGCATGGTGAGCCGCTCGGTCATGCCGATGATCCCGAACCCGCCGGGTGCGGCGCGGGCCGGCGCGGCGACCCCGTCGTTGCGCACTTCGAGCACGAGTTCGTCGGCCTCGACGCGCGCGGAGACGACCACCTCGGTCGCGTCCGGCGCGTGCCGGCGGGCGTTGGTCAGCGCTTCGGTCACGACGCGGTGGACGGTCGTGGCCACCTGGGACGGCACCGGCAACTGGTCCAGTTCCTCGGCGATGTCCACGCGGGCGACGGAGCCGGCGGCCGCGCGCACCGCGTCGCCGAGGGCGGCGCCGGACAGCAGGGGGACGTCCCGGGTGTCCCGCAACATCCCGACCAGCCGGCGCGCGGCGGCCAGCGCCGCACCGCCGGCTTCCTCGATCTCGCGGTAGACCGCCGCGTGCCCGCCGACGTCCGCGTTCGCCTCGGCGATCGCCCGGGCGGCCTGCACGCGGACGACGATCCCGCTGACGTGGTGGGACACCAGGTCGTGCAGTTCCCGGGCCAGCTGCAGGCGTTCCTGGCTGCGCACCCGGTCCAGCGCGGCCCGCTGCCGGGCGTCCGCCGCCCGCAGGATCAACCCGACGCCGAGGCAGGCGCCCCAGTACGCCGCGGCCGCCACCGCCAGCAGCGTCTCCGGCTCGCCGGCGCCGTAGCGGAGCAGGGGCGCGGCGATCATCACCGCGCCGAGGGCCGGCGCCAGCGCAGCCGCGTGCCTCGGTTCGAGCTTGCGGCCGGCGGCGGCCGTGAGCAGCCCGGCGGCCACGATCTCGGCGAACGGCGGCTGGCTCCGGGCGTGCGCGGTGACCACCACGACCGTGCTGAGCGCCGACAGCGCGGCGACGACGCTCCCCAGCACGCCGATGTGGCGGGGGAAGCGCCGCCGCAGCACGGCCAGCACCGGGATCGCCGTCCCCGTGGAAGCCAGGAGCCCGGTGAGCGGCGCCGCCCAGCCCCCGCTCCCGCCGGGGACGCGCAGCACCAGCACCACGTCGGCGACGATCGCCGCGACCAGCACGGCGAGCTCGGTGCCGAGCATGCCGCGCCGGGCCCGTGCCCCCGCTCTGCGCATGGCCGTCATGATCTCGCGCCCCGGCTCAGCCCGCGCGCCGAACCCCGGCGATGTAGCGGTTGGACGGCGTCAGGTAGCTGAGCACCGTCGCGACGACGGCCACCCCGCAGCTCAGGTAGCCCGCCCACGACGGTTCGGTGGTGAGCAGCGACGCCGCCTGCAGCAGGGTGAAGACGGTCAGCGTGACGCGGGCCCAGTTGCGGCCGGCCTTGAGCTTGAACGACAGCCACAGGTAGACCAGCGCGATGACCACGGCGATGGCGATCGGCACGGCCTGCGCGACCAGCGTGAGCCGGTCGAGCTGCTCCGGCGCCAGCGTGGGGTTGGTCCGCCGCAGAGCCGCCGCGATTTCGTCGCGCGCGCCGAGGATGAGCAGCCCGCCGGCGATCGCGGACACGGTGGACACCAGGAAGCCGAAGAAGGCGGCGATGATCGTGCTGGGCGGGTTTTCCCGCGCGGTTTCGGTAGTCATACCGGGAAGTTAGGACGCACCGCGCCCCCGCACCGGTCGAGGCGAGCTCGTCTCGTACTTTCGGCCGAGGCGGGGAGTGCCCGCGCGGCGCCGTCTCCCCTAGGTTCGGGGGATGCGGCAATTCGCTGACGTCGAAGAGCTGTCGGAGCTCGTCCGGGAGACGCTGGGCGCGGGCTGCCGCGTGATCGCCGTCGACCGGCTGCGCGGCGGGACCAAGAAGGGGGTGTACCGGTTCCGCCTCGACGGCACCGGCACGGCCGGCGTGATCGTCTACCGCTGGGCCGACGCGGAGAACTTCTGGCCCGGCGAACGGGGAACCGACCCGGCCGACCCGTTCGCGCCGGCCTCGGGCCTGGCCCCGTTCCTGGCCGCGCAGCGGAGCTTGGCCGGGCTCGGGGTGCGGGTGCCGCGGGTGCACCGGGTGGACGACAGCCGGAGCCGCTATCCCGCGGACGTCGCCGTGGTCGAGGACGTTTCCGGTGGCACGCTCGAGGCCCTCTTCGAAACCGATCGCGCGGGTGCCGCGAACGCCCTGGGCGAACTCGCCGGGGCGCTCCAGGTGATGCACCGGCACCGGAGCCGGCATCCCGGCCGGGTCGGCCTGCCGGACCGGGCCGAGGTCTCCTGCGAGCGGCGGGTTCTGGACCGTGCGCTGCGGCACGTCGACGAGGCGGCGGAGCGCGACGCACGCATCGCGGCAGCCGGCGGCGCGCTGCGGGACCGCCTGCGGGAGTTGGCCGGCCGGGTGCCTCCTCGCGCCGAGTACGGGCTGATCCACGGGGAACTCGGCCCCGACCACGTCCTGATCGACGCCGGCGGGCACCCCGTGCTGATCGACATCGAGGGCCTGATGCACTTCGACGTCGAGTGGGAGCACGTCTTCCTCCGGCTCCGCTTCGGCGAGCACTACCCCGCGCTGGCCCAGCCCGGCCTCGACCCGCGGCGGCTCGACCTCTACCTGCTCGCGATGCACCTGTCCCTGGTGGCCGGCCCCTGCGGCTGCTCGACGGGGACTTCCCGGATCGTGCGCTCATGCACGGGATCGCCGAGCACAACGCGAACGAGGCGCTGGCACTCCTGCGGCGTCCGGTGTAGCACCCGTCGCTCCGCCCGACCGGCCGGGTTCCGCAAGACTGCAGTGCGACTGCAGTGCACACTGCCAGGCTCCCCGTCGACAGCAGGTCGATCTTGACGAGGGGACACGCACGATGGGCAAGACGTGGATCAGGGGAATCGCGGTGGCCGCGGCCGCGGCGGCGTTGCCGATGGTGCTGGCCGGCCAGGCCGGAGCGACGACGACCGCGTTCCCCAACGACTCGTGGGACATCAGCAACGACGTCTCCCCGGTCGGGCTGAGTTCCGGCGGGGTCATCTGGAGCAATCGGAGCGCCGTCCTGCAGGGCAGCGTGGAGGACTTCGGCGGCAACTTCGCCACCAGGGTCTACTTCACCGCGTACGCCGGTGACACGAAGGTCGACGGCGACGGGCGCACCGCGGGCCCCGGCAAGACGGTGCCGTTCAAGTTCTCCATCGGCGATCCCGACCGGGTCGGCGGGTTCGACCGCCTCTCCATCCAGGTGTGCGAGCTCGGCCTGGACGGGCCGCAACTCTGCAGCCCCGGCGTCAACCTGCACCGGGACGACCTCGGCGAACGCCGGGTCTGGCGCCCGTAGCCGATCCCCACCAGGTGTACCGAGCCGAGCCGAAGGAAGAAACTGCCATGAAAACCCGGACCATCCTCGCCGGCGCGCTGCTGAGCGCCGCGGCCGTGGTGACGACCGCGGCGCCCGCCTCCGCGGCGACGAACCCGTACACCCCGGCGGAGGTGTGCGGCAGCGGCTACGGCGTCATCTCCTCGAAGCCGGCCAAAACCGACGCCGGACGCGAGTACGGCGGCGTCTACCTGCTCTACAAGTCCGGCGGCTACAACTGCGTCGTGACCATCAAGTGGACGTCCATCGGGGTGGCCAGCGACACGATGGCCGGGCTGTACCGGGACTCCGAGGACCACAGCCGGAACCTGATCGACCAGGGGAACTTCAAGTACTACGCGGTCGTGCGCGGCTACGCGCCCGACTGCATCAGCTACGCGGGCTGGGTCGGCGACGCCGTCGCCACCAGCGGGTGGGGTTGGTGCGACTGAACGCTCACGCGGCAGATTCGCCGGCACGAGCGATCCGAATCCCACGTACGAAGGCCGCCGGGTGCTGAAGGCTCTTCGGGGTCGGCGCGGCCCGGGCTGTTCTCGCTGCCTGCGGGAGCGGGTCCGGTGGCGCGCCGACCACCAGGGGCGGCGCACCGCCCGACTCCGGCGCGGGAACCTGAAAGTTTCAGCGGAAAAAGCCTCCTCGGCGGCACCTGTGTTAGCGTTCACACTTCCACCGTCACTGCCGATGGGGGTTCCGTTGCCACACGCGCAAGCACGCCGAGTCAAGCGCCCGCTGAGTCCTCTGTGGACGGTCTGCGCACTGATCGCCGCCCTCTTCTCCCTCGCGACGCCGTCGAACGCCGCCGCCGCGCCGGCGCCGATCACCAAGCCGCCGATGGGCTGGAACTCCTGGAACTCCTTCGCCGGGGCGATCGACCACACCGTCATCGAGCAGCAGGCGGACGCGCTCGTGTCCTCCGGCATGAAGGACGCGGGCTACGAATACGTCAACATCGACGACGGCTGGTGGACCGGCAGCCGCGACGCGAGCGGCAACATCACCGTCGACACCGCGAAGTGGCCGGGAGGGATGTCCGCCATCACCGCCTACATCCACAGCAAGGGCCTGAAGGCGGGCATCTACACCGACGCCGGCCGCAACGGCTGCGGCTACTACTACCCCACCGGGCACCCCGCCTACCCCGGCACCGGCGCCGAGGGCCACTACGACCAGGACTTCCTCCAGTTCTCCCGCTGGGGCTTCGACTACGTGAAGGTCGACTGGTGCGGCGGCAACGCCGAAGGGCTCAACGCCCGCACCGCCTACACCCAGATCAGCGACTCCATCTCGCGCGCCACCGCCCAGACCGGCCGCCCGATGACCTTCTCCGTCTGCGAATGGGGCGGCAACCAGCCCTGGAACTGGGCGCCCGGCATCGCCAACCTGTGGCGCACCAGCGGCGACATCATCTACTGGGGCGAGCGGCCCTCGATGTCGAAGATGCTGGCCAACTTCGACGCCGCACAGCACCCCAGCGCGCAGAGTCCCGGCCACTACAACGATCCCGACATGCTCATCGCCGGCCTGCCCGGCTTCTCCGACGCGCAGAACCGCACCCACCTGAGCCTCTGGGCGATCTCCGGCGCCCCCCTGATCGCGGGCAACAAGCCCAGCGACATGAGCGCCGCCACCCGCGCGACGCTGACCAACCGCGAGATGATCGCCATCGACCAGGACTCGCTCGGCCGTCAGGGCACCAAGGTCGCCGAGGACGCCTCGGGCCTGCAGGTCTACCAGAAGGTGCTGTCCGGCACCGGCCGCCGGGCCGTCGTCCTGCTCAACCGCACCGGCTCGGCCGCCACCATCACCGCCCGGTGGTCGGCGCTGGGCCTGTCGGGCCCGGCGGTCGTCCGCGACGTCTGGGCCGGCGCCGACCGTGGCACCTTCACCTCGAGCTACGCCACTTCGGTTCCGGCCGGGGAGGCGTTCCTGCTCACCGTAACCGGCACCGACGGCACGCCCCCGGCCGGTGGCGGGCCGATCACCGGCAAGCAGTCCGGCCGCTGCCTCGACGTGCCCAACGCGACCACGGCGAACGGCACCCAGCTGCAACTCCTGGACTGCCAGGGCGGCCCGGGGCAGACCTGGACCCGCACGGCGAGCCGCCAGCTGACGGTCTACGGCAACAAGTGCCTCGACGCATCCGGCCAGGGCACCGCCAACGGGACGGCGGTGGTCATCTGGGACTGCAACGGCCAGGCCAACCAGCAGTGGACGGTCAACACGAACGGCACGATCACCGGCGTCCAGTCGAACCTCTGCCTGGACGCCAGCGGCCAGGGCACCGCGAACGGCACCAAGGTGCTCCTCTGGGCGTGCAACGGCCAAGCGAACCAGCAGTGGACCGCACCCACGGCGTGAGCGTCACCCCTGAATCGGCTCGGACACGCACCTGTCCGGCGGGTCACACCCGGAATGGTGACCGGGGGAAGCGGTCCCTCAGGAACCCCCGCCGGGCTGGGCCGCGCAGTGGATGTCACGCACCGGCCGCTCCCCCGTCGCCAGGAAGTTCGTCACCGCCCTGTTCGCGCACTGGTTGAGCCCCAGGTACACGCCGTGGCCGCCCTGGTCGGCCGTCACCATCCGGGCGCGCTCGCCGAATGCCGCGCGCAGTTTGACCGCGTTCACCAACGGCGTTGCCGGGTCGCGGTCGTTCTGCACCAGCAGGACGTTCGCCGGGCCGTGGCCGGTGATCCGCACCGGCTGCTCCTTCGGGGGTGCCCAGTAGGCGCACGCCGAGATGTTCGCCGTGGCCGCGCCGAGCAGGGGGTAGCGGAGGCGGTCGACCGCCACGTTCAGCTGGTACGTCGCCACCGATCGCGGCCACGCCGCATCGCCGCAGATCACCGCGAACCGGGAGGCGAAGAGGTTCTCGACCGAGCCCCACACCGGCGCCGGTTTCGGTGGCCGGCCCTGGTCGAGGGCCTGCCAATCCGCCGCCAGCGGGGCCAGGTCCGTCGCGTACAGGCCGCTGAACGTCAAGCCGCGGAAGACCGAGCCCGTCACCTCCGCCACCGGGGTGCGGTCCAAGCGCGCCGCCAGCTCGTGGAACTTGGCCGTCACCTCGGCCGGCGTGCGGCCGAGGCCGTACTCCGGGTGCGCCGCGGCGAACTTCGCGAAGTCCGGGAAGCGGTCCTCCATGCCCCGCGCGAAGGCGCGCATCGCCGTGATGTCGTAGCCGTCCGGGCCGAGATTGCTGTCCAGCACGATGCGGTCGCTGCGGTCCGGGTACATCGTCGCGTACACCGCGCCCAGGTACGTGCCGTAGGACGCACCGAGGTAGGACACCCTGAACTCGCCCAGCGCGGCCCGGATGCGGTCCATGTCCCGTGCGGTGTTCGCGGTGGTGACGTGGGGCAGCATCGGGCCGGTGGCGGCGTCCCGGCACTGCTGTGCCTCGGTTTTGGCCAGCTTCGCCTGCTTCACGACGTCGGCGGGGCCGCCGGCGTAGGGCAGGTTGCCGATCGCCAGCTGCTCCGGCGTCAGGTTGCACGTCACCGGCGTGCTGCGCCCGACGCCCCGCGGGTCGAACCCGATGACGTCGTAGGCGTCCAGCACGCTCTCCGGCAGCTTCAGGTACTTCAGCACCTGCGGGTAGTCCAGGCCCTCGCCGCCGGGGCCACCCGGGTTGGTGAACAGCACGCCGCGGCGCTTCTCCGGGTGCTTGCTCGGCATGCGCGACACGGCGAGGTCGATCGTGCGGCCACCCGGGTCGCCGTAGTCCAGCGGCACCTTCATCGTCGTGCACTGCAGGTCCGGGACCGGGAAGGCACCGGCCGGGCACGGTCCCCAGGCCGGGCCGGTCGCGGCGGACGCCGGGGACACGGCCGTCGCGCCGAGCACGGCGACCGCGGTGGTGAGCAGGGTTTTGCGCAGCATCGTTGTTCCTTTCGTCCGGCCGCGGTTCAGCGGCGCGGTTCCCAGCGGAAGAGCCGCGCGGCCAGCGCGACGGCGACGACGACCCAGGCGAGCGTCGGCGCGAAGAGGACGAGCGAGTCGGCGAGCGGGACGCCGCCGTTCCAGGCGTTCAGCACCAGCTCGGTCGCCGAACCACCGGGCAGCAGGCGCTTGAGCAACGTCAGGTCGCCGGTGCCGGTGAGGCCGACCCAGCCCGACACGGCGAGGACGCCGATGCTGACCGGCAACGTGGTCACCTGCGCGTGCTCGGGCGAGTTCGTCAGCCCCGCCGTGGCCAGCCCCAGCGCGAGCATCATGACCACGGTGGCCACCACGGCGGCGGTCAGCAGCAGCGGGTTCGCCGGCTTCCCGGCGACCCCGGCCAGCACGCCGAGGATGACCGCGATCTGCAGCACCGAAAGCACGGTGATCGGCAGCAGCAGTCCGCCGAGGATGCCGGCGTCGCCCGCCGCGGTGGAGCGCAGGCGCTTGAGGAACAGGTTCTGGCGGCGGGAGGCCAGCGTGGTCACCGACGTCGTGTAAAGGCCGATCCCGGCGACGAAGAACAGCGCCAGCGTCGCGATGTAGCCGATGCCGGCCCCGTCGGTGAACAAGTCGTGCTTGGTGACGAAGAACGCGCTCAGCGCGGCCGGCAGCACCAGGGCGGTGACCAGCACCAGGCGGTTGCGGAAGATCTGGATCAGCTCGCCACGAGCGATCGTGAGCATGGGAGTCCTTCTCTCAGGAGTGTTCGATGGCGCGGAAGACGTCGTCGAGCCGGGTCGGCCCGGCCGCCAGGTCCTGCAGCTCGACGGCGTGGTCCTCGGCCCAGCCGAGCAGCGTGTGCAGGTCCTTCTGCAGGCCGAAGGTCTCCACGAGGAACTTGCCGTCGCCGCCCCGCGAAGCCAGCAGCGGCGGCGCCGGCGCGTGCGGCGGCAGTCCGAAGTGGATGGTCGCGGGCAGGGTCCGGGTCAGCTCGGCGACCGTGCCCTCGCGGTGGAAGGCGCCTTGGTGCATCAGGCCGATGCGGTCGGCGCGCTGCTGGGCCTCTTCGAGGTAGTGGGTGGTCAGCACGACGGTCGAGCCGTCCTCGCGCAGCCGGTCGACCGCGTCCCAGAGCGCGTCGCGGGACTGGATGTCCAGGCCGGTGGTCGGTTCGTCGAGGAAGACCAGCTCGGGGGTGCCGTACACGGCGGTGGCGAAGTCCAGCCGCCGCTTCTCGCCGCCCGACAGCTGCCCCACCTTGGTCCCGGCCTTGCCGGTGAGGCCGGCGACGCCGAGCACGCGCCCGACGTCGTCGGAGCGTTGGGTGAGCCGCCCGACCAGGCCGACGGTCTCGCGCACCGTCAGATCCGGCGAGAACCCGCTCTCCTGCAGCATGATCCCCATCCGCGGGCGGACGGCGGCGCGGTCGCAGGGATCCTTCCCGAACACCCGCACGGCGCCCGAGGTCGGCGTGCGGTGGCCTTCGACCGTTTCCAGGGTCGAGGTCTTCCCGGCGCCGTTGGTGCCGAGCAGGGCGTACAGCTCTCCGCGTTCCACTTGGAACGAAAGGTCCTTCACGGCGGGGAAGCCGCCGTAGGTGAGGGTGAGGCGATCGACGTCGATGACCGGTGTCGTGGACATGCCGCCATTCCAGCGCCGATCGCGGCGGGGCGGCAGTGCGCTCGCGTCACCACCGCACCGTGACATTCCGGCCCCGGAAGCATGACGTGGCGTCACTGGTGGGGCCCCGGCCGGTGCGGCATGCTGGCGGGTACCACGCCGACCCCGGAGGACCATGACCGAGACCCGCCGGAGGTGGTCCGGCGGAGCCGTGCAGGACCGGCTGCGCCGGCTCAACCTCCTCACGACGGTGCCGCCGCTGGCCTTCGTCGGCGTGCTCCTGCTGGGGCTCACCGCCCGGTCGTGGTGGCACGCCGGCATCCAGCTCGTCGGGCTCGTCGCGGCGCTGGCGACGGCCGAACGCTGGACGGCGGGCGACTACCTGCGCGTCGCGCGGCCGAGCCTGGCCGTCACCGCGGTGGTCTGGCTGGCCGGGGCGCTGACGGACGACACCGGCGCGTTCTTCGGCGTGTCCATCGTCGGGTCGTTCCTCGTCCCCCCGCTGCGCCGCCACCGGCTCGCGGCCCTCTTCGGGGTCGCCGCGCTGGTCGCGGCCCTGGGCCTGCCCAACGTGCTCGTGCACCCCGGTGCCACCGGGCCGCGGCTGGTGCAGTTCGTGGCCGTCCCGGCGATCGCCGTGCTGCTCTCCACCGGGTTCATGTTCGCCACCCAGCGGCTGTTCGACCTGGTCGCCGAGCTGGAGCAGTCCCGCGAGCGGGAGGCGGAACTGGCCGTCGCCCGGGAACGCGTCCGCTTCGCGAGCGACCTGCACGACATCCAGGGGCACACCCTGCACGTGGTGAAGCTGAAGGTGGCGCTGGCGGAGAAGCTCCTGGACGCCGACCCGGACCGCGCGCGGGAGGAGCTGCGCGAGGTGCACACGCTCGTCGGCGACACGATCGTCCAGACCAAGGAGCTCGCCTACGCGCAGCGGCGGCTCAACCTGTCCGCGGAGCTGGAGAACGCGAAGAACCTGTTCGAGGCGGCGGGCATCCACGTGCGCCTGGAACGGGAAGCCGAGCCGGACGCCCGCGTCGGCGAGCTGCTCGGCCAGGTCCTGCGCGAGACGACGACGAACATCCTGCGCCACGCCGAAGCCCGGCACGTCCGGATCACGCTCGGCCGCACCGGGATCGCCATCGTCAACGACGGCGCGGGCGAACCCGGTCCGCCCGGCGGGCTTTCGGCGCTGCGGCACCGGCTGGCGGAGAACGGAGGAGAGCTCGAGGTGTCGCACGAGGACGGCCGGTTCCTGACGGCGGTGGCGTTCCCGGAGCTCGACGGAGCCGTCCGATGACGACCGTGGTGCTCGCCGACGACGAAGCGTTGCTGCGCAAGGCGTTGGCGGCGCTGCTGCCGCTGGAGGGCGGGATCACCGTGCTCGCCGAGGCCGAAGACGGCGAGCAGGCGGTGGCGGCCACCCTGCGGCACCGCCCCGACGTGCTCGTCATCGACCTCGAAATGCCGGCGGTGGACGGTCTCGGCGCCGTCGCGGAAATCCGGCGGGCCCGCCCGGAGCAGGTCGTCCTCATGCTGACCCGGCACGCCCGCCCCGGCGTCCTGCGCAAGGCGCTGAAGCTGGGCGTCCAGGGGTTCGTCAGCAAGGCCGCGGAACCGGCGCACATCACCGCGGTGATCCAGACCCTGCACGCGGGCAAGCGCTGGATCGACCCGGACGTCTCGGCGCTCGCCGTCGTCGACGACTGCCCGCTGACCGAACGCGAGCTCGACGTCCTGCGCGCGACCCGCGAGGGGTATTCGGTGGCCGAGATCGCGGGCCGGCTGCACCTGGCCGAGGGCACGGTGCGCAACTACCTGTCCAACGCGATGCAGAAGACCCAGACCCGCACCCGCCACGAAGCGGCCCGCTACGCCCACGAGCACGACTGGCTGTGACCGCCCCGGCCGTCACCGGTGCACGGACGTCGCCGGAGCGAGGGCCCGGCTACGCCCGGCCGGTCGCGGGCGCGCCCACGGGGTGCGGCCCCAGGGCTTGGCCACCGACAACCACGTCATGAACAAGAACGCCAGGATGTTGAGCCCGGCCCCGTAGGCCAGCCGGCCGGCCACCGGGCTCTCGACCCCGGAACCGGCCGCCGCGATGCTCTGTTCGACCCAGACCCCGAGACCGAACGTGCTGTAGCCGATCACCGCCACCGTGAGGACCAGCTTCACCAGCACCCACCAGAACCGCGTGACCCCCCACTTCGTCACCAGGCCGAGCACCACGCCTCCGGCCAGCGTGGCGAACGCGGCGGGGATGACCACGAAATCGTCGATCCGCTCGATCAGCACGTACGACACCCGCCGCACCGCCGCGTCCCCGGTGTAGCCGGCCGTCATCGCGAGCACGACGTTCGCCGCGCCCGCCCCCATCCAGCCGACCGACACCGCCACGTGCAGGAACACCAGTACCTGCCGGAAGCGCTTGTCCACCGTCCACCGCGTCACCCGTCCATCGTGACCGCCGGGGCTCCCGGCCGCAGCGCCGGTGAGCAATAGCGGCCGCATCCTCTCCTCGTGGGTCACGAGCGCGAGTGACGCGCCGCCGCCGATCGGGGTGACGCACCGGGCCGCGTCGCCGGCCAGGGCGTGTCAGGTCTTCGCGCGGGAGAAGGACAGGATGGCCCACGGCGGTGTACCAGCGCGAGCGGTCGTCGCCGAAGAGCCGGTCGCGGGTCGAGGATCGGACGCCGTCGGCGATGACCGGGAGGTCGGCTCGCAGCGTGGTGGTCACCGAGACCGTGGCGGCGTCCGGGCGAAATCGCCGCGCGGGACTTCGAGTTCGGCGGCGCGCCGTCCGGGCCGGCGGAGGTCGGTTCGCCCAGGCCCCGCCCGGCGGCGTCGACGAAGACGGTGCCGGTTTCGATGGTGTTCCGGCCCTCCAACAGGCCCACGCGCGCCTCCGGTCGCCGCCGCGTCACGTTGTGCCCCTCCCCCGCCGCGCGTGAGTTCCTCCGCGGGCGTCGAGGTCGCGGCCCGCCCTCCAGGCGGCAGACCCGGACGAAACCAACGCCTGAGCGGCTCGTCCGGACGGCGTCATCCGACGGGCGGCCGGGAGCCATTGCGTCGGTGGCACACCGGCTTCTACGGCGGAGCGCCGAGCTATCCGTCGTCGCGCCGGCGGCGCAGCCCGTCCAGCACGAGGGTGATGACACCGTCGGCCTCGGTCCGCCAGCCGGGACGGTCGTGGGCCGCGCCGATGCCGTGCAGGGCCATCAGCACGGCGCCGGCGTCCACGTCGTCGCGGACGCTGCCGTCCCGCACCGCGGCGGCCACCAGGTCGACGACCGCCTCTTCGAGCGCGCGGCTGCCTTCGGCGAGGGCACCCGATCGATCGGCCCACAGCGTGGCCAGCGTTCGGGCGAGGCCCGCGTGGGCGTCGATGTGGTCGACCATGCTGCGCAGGAAGGTCGCCAAGGCCTCGGCCGGGGGCAGCGTGGCCTGCAACCGGCGGGCGCGCTCGCACAGCGTGGCGACTTCCCCGCGGTAGACCGCCTCGGCCAGCGCCTCCCGGGTGGGGAAGTGCCGGTACAGCGTGCCGGTGCCCACGCCAGCCAGCCGGGCGAAGTCGTCGAAGCGCAGGTCGAAGAAACCTCCGGCGTCGAAGACCTCCCGAGCCTTGGCGAGCAGGGCCTCGCGCTTGCGCTGGGCGTCGGCCCGCAGCGGCTTCTCGGCAGTCACGCGCTCCCCCGCCGTAGCAACTGGAGATGATCTCCACATCGATACTACCGCACGAGGTGACCGAACCGGGGTCAAGCCATCCCCCGCGCGAAGTGGCCGGCCGCGCGGCGGACCCGGGGTGGCGGCCTGGGTCAAGCGGGCGGCGAACGTGTCGTCCGCCTGGGCCCGGGCGGCGATGGCGCCGGCCAGCTCGGCGACCTCCGGGCCGCCGGGGAGCAGGAGGAGGTCCGCGCCCGCGGCGAGTGCCGCCAGTACCGTCTCGCGCACCGGACGGCCCTTGGTCGTGGCCGGGGTGTCCAGGTCGTCGGCTGACGACCAGGCCGGTGAAGCCGAGGTCGCGGCGCAGCACCTCCACCGTCGCCGGCGAGGTCGAAGCGGGTTCGGCCGGGTCGATCGCCGGCACCACCATCGGGCCGGTCATGATCGCGCCGACGCCGGCCGCCACCACCCGGCGGAACGGGGTCAGGTTCGCCGGGACGGACTCTTCCAGCGCCGTGTCGTGCAACGCCGGGTCCAGGGCGAGCTCGGGGTGGCCGGGGAAGTGCTTCGCGACCGCGAGCACACCGGCACTTTGGACGCCCGTCACGAACGCGGCTCCGATGCGCCCGGCCTCGTCGTGGCCGAAGGGCAGCGTCCGGCCGGTCAGCCACGGGTTCGGGCCGGAGAGGACGTCGAGCACCGGCTTCGACGATGCGCCGGAGGCCGGATCCCCGCGGCCTGACCACCATCCCGCAGCCGATGGTCCGAAAAGGACAGCTGGCCGCCGAGCTGTTGTTCGACCTCCTGCGCGGCGATCCGAAGCCGGAGAACGTGTCCTTGCCCACCGAACTGGTGCGGCGCCGCACCTCCGGCCCGCCGCCACCCGGGCGACCGTTGCCGGCCGGAAACCGTCGCTCGTAGCGGCCGGCGGCTCGGCGGGCTACGTTGGTCGTCGCGATGGTTGAGCACACAGCCGTCTTCCGCAGCGACTCGGGGAGACCGGTATGAGCAGTGACCAGGACTGGCGGCGCGACAAAGAGGCGTTCGTCTCCGACCTCCTCGCGCCCGGGCCCCTGGCCCGGCAGTTCGCCGAGCTGACGCGCACCCTGCTCACCGCCCCGACCGTCGAAGACGTCCTGCAGCGGGTGCTCGAAGCCACCACGGTCATGGTCCCGGACGCCGACCTCGCCAGCTTCACGCTGCTCGACGCCGACGGCGGCTTCCACACCCCCGCCGAGACCGACGAGGTCGCCACCGAACTCGACCGGCTGCAGTACCGGTTCCGGGAAGGCCCCTGCGTCGATGCCGCCGAACCCGGCGGCCCGGCCGTCGCGATCGCCCCCGACCTCACGGCCGAACCGCGGTGGCCCCGCTGGGCTCCGTCCGCCACGGAACTCGGGATGGGCTCGGTGCTGTCCACCGCCCTCATCAGCGGGCCACCGGCCGGCGAGACGAGCGGCGCGCTCAACGTCTACTCCCGCGACCGCCACGGACTCGACGCCGCCGACCGCGACGTCCTGCTGCTGCTCGCCACCCACGCCTCCCTCGCCCTGGCCGCCACCGACGCCGTCACCCGAGCCGAGCTGCAGGCCGCCCACCTGCGCAAAGCCATCGACAGCCGGGACGTGATCGGCCAGGCCAAGGGCATCATCATGGCGCGCCGGGGCGTCTCCGCGGACGACGCGTTCGACGTCCTGCGCCGAACCTCCCAGGACCTCAACGTCAAGCTCGCCGACCTCGCCCGCACGCTCGCCGACCGGCACACCGAGATCGACCTGCCCACCGGCTGAACTCTCCGGCGGGCGGGTTGATCGCCGCGGCGAGCGGGTAGTCACTGGCCCACACGGACTCGTCTCGACGGACAGGAAGGGCCTCGATGCCTACCGAGCAGCTGGACGACTCGTTGCGGGTGATCGCGCTGGAGGTCGCCGACGACCTCGCCGAGCTGGCGAGGGTGCGCGCCTGGGCCGACCGGTTGCTGCAGGACCTGCCCGAAGACCAGCGCGTCGACGCACTCATGGTGGTCGACGAGCTGGCCTCGAACGCGCTCCGGCACGGGTCGCCGCCCCGCCAGGTCCGGCTGCTGCGCAGGCCGAACTGGCTCTCGGTGGAGGTCGACGACACGTGCATCGATCCGGCCTGCCCGCAGCCGCCCTCCGCCGAGGGCGGGCACGGGCTCAAGCTGGTGGCCGGCATGAGCGTGTCGTGGGGTCAGTCGCAGCGGCCCACCGGCAAGACCGTGTGGGCCGAGATCGACCTGACCCGCCCGCGCTGACCGGGCCACCGGCGGAGGAGAGCCCTCACCAGGTCGTGCCCGGGCGATGGGTCCCGGCGCTCCACTCCTTGCCCTCCGGGTCGAGCACGCGGGCGCGGCGCGTCCCCCACTCGGTGTCCTCCGGCGCGATCACCGCCCGTGCGCCCGCCGCGACGGCGCTGCCGAACCAGCCGTCCACCGATCCGGGCCGGTCGAACCACAGGTAGAGCCCGTCCCCGGTGCTGCGGCCGAGCAACCGCGGCCGGTCGTAGTCCGCATCCGCGGTGGCGATCATCAGCACGACCGCCCCGAACCGGACCTCCGCGTGGACGACGCCGCCGTCGGCACCGTCCACACGGGACACGATCGCGAACCCCGTCGCGGTCAGCCAGCCGAGCGCCGCGGCCGCGTCCCGGTAGCTGAGGTAGGCGTGCAGACCCGGTGTGTCCATGGTGCCCTTTCCTTCCGGTCACTTGCGGATCATCGGGTTCCCGTAGCCGATGACCAGTCCGGCGGTGAACGCGCTGACGCCGAACGTCTTGTTCAGCAGCGCCGCGGCCGGTGCCGTCAACGCCAAGGTGACCCCGGCGGGGGTCGCCGCGCCGATCGTGAACAGGTCGGCGCGGGTCCGGAAGTCGATCCGGCCGCTCACCACCCCGCGCCCGAGGTCGATGGTGTAGCTGGTCAGGTACAGGCAGCTGCCGCCCGCGCGCAGCAGCAGCCCGCCGAGGTGCTCGATGGTGCCGTCCTCGGGGTTGCCGACGATGGTGAACCCGAAGACCGTCTTGCCGCCCGGGTGGCTCACCCGGGCCAGGACCGGCGAAACCTTGACTCCCAGCGAAGTGAGCGCCTGCGCGGCCGCCGGGTCGAGCGTCAGGTCGGTCCGGCCTTTCCCGAAGTGGTACGGGTGGTGGTGCGAGACGGCGTGGGCCGGTTGCGCCGCCTGGGCGGGCGCCGCGGCCACGCCGGCCAGCGCCGCCGCGGCCACGATGGACATCCCGAGCATCCGAACGCGCATGATGACTCCGTTCCCGATGAGGACTGGACACCCGGGATACGAGCCGGGGCCCCGGATCGGATGCAGCCGTGCGGAAGTTTCCCGGCGATCAGGCACGGACGCTCCCGCGCAGCATGCTCGTCCCGTGCTCCTGCTGCCCCAGCGCCTGGGCCGACACGTCGATCACCGGGAACCGGCTCAGGGAAAGCCCCGGCGGAACCGCGACCTCGAGGTCGGCCCCGGCCGTCACACCGAGCGGGATCATCGTGTTCACGCCGTCGTAGAGCCAGACCTCGTAGAGGCCCTCCGCGGCCGGCATCCCGGTCAGCCGCACCTTCAGCCGCACCGTCCCGGACCCGTCGTCGACGACCTGCACCTGCCCGCCGGCCCCGGCCGGTGCGGCCGGCTGGCGGCTCAGCGGTGCCTCGGCCACCACCCGGCCGGGGTCGCCGCCGGAGGCGGTCACCACCCACGCCACCGCCACCAAAGCCGCCGCCACGACCGCGGCCGCGTACCGGAACAGCCGGCGCGCCGGAGTCCGCCGGCCTCGGTGCGGGAGGGCATGCACGGTTGCCCGCGCCGAACCCGCCGCGTCCTGACCGGCCGACACGCCCACCCACGACGAACCCGCCGGGTCCTGACCGGCCGACACGCTCGGCCGCGACGAACCCGCCGCGTCCCGACCGGCCGACACGCTCCCCCGCGGCGAACCCACCGGGTCCTGACCGGCCGACACGCCCGCCCGCGGCGAACCCGCCGGGTCCTGGCCGGTCTCGGCGGCGATGCGGTGCCAGACGTCGTCGGCCACCGGTGGCAGCGACAGCTCGGCCGCCACTTCCCGGCCCAGTCCGGCGATCGTGCGCAGCGAGTCGTAGTCCGATCGGCACGCCGGGCAGGTGCCGAGGTGAGCGGTCTCGGCGGTGTCCGGGCCGCCGTCACCGAGGGCGAGCAGCGTGAGGCGGTCGGGATCCGGGTGCGCCATCGTTCACCTCCTCCGCGCTCGACTCGAGCTGTTCGCGCAGCGCGCGCATGCCGCGGCGCAGGTGGCTTTTCACCGTGCCCAGCGGGAGATCCGTGCGGTGGGCGATCTGGGTGTGGGTCAGATCGGCGTAGAAGGCCAGGTGCAGCACCAGGCGTTGCGCCTCCGGGAGCCGCGCCAGGCCGTCCGCGACGATCAGCCGGTCGAGCACCCGCTCCGGCGACTCCGCCACGGCGGTCTCCGGCGGCGAAACGGCCGCCGCCGCTTCGCTGTCCCGGTGTTCCCGTCCGCGCGAACGCAGGAGGTCGACGATGCGGCGGCGGGTGATCCCCAGCAGCCAGACCAGCAGGCCGGCTCGGCCCGGGTCGTAGGTGCTCCGGCCGTTCCAGGCCGAGACGAAGGTCGACTGGACGACGTCGTCCACGTCCGCCGGATCGCGCAGGCTCGCGCGGGCGAGTCGCTGCACGGCGGGCCCGTGCCGGTCGAAGACCGCGCGCAGCGCGCCCGCGTCCCCGGCGGCGAACCGCCGGTCGAGGTCGTCGGGCACGAGCGGCCTGACGCCACCTTCGGTCCTCGGCATCGCCGTTTCCCGGCCGAGGGAAGCACCGGCTGCCAGGCGGCGGCTCACGACGCCGGCCTTCGGGGTGTGCGGCTCGTTCGCCGGTAGACGTCGGCGAAGCGGGCGGCGACCTGGGTGATGCCGAACCGGCGCCGGACCGTGTCCCGGCCGGCGGCCGCGGCCGCGCGCGCCCGCGCCGGGTCGTCGGCCGCGGCGCGGACGAACGCGCTCA
The DNA here is from genome assembly GCF_031625235.1 of Amycolatopsis sp. 505. Taxonomy (NCBI): domain Bacteria; kingdom Bacillati; phylum Actinomycetota; class Actinomycetes; order Pseudonocardiales; family Pseudonocardiaceae; genus Amycolatopsis; species Amycolatopsis sp. 505. Next base: position 530,066 of record NZ_JACKQP010000003.1, on the reverse strand, counting down.
AGTCGTCACCGAAGGCGTCGAGACCGGAGGTGTCGGCCAGCAGGCCGTTGTGGCCGTGGTCGATGTAGTGCCGGAGCCCGCCGCGGCGCGGGCCGAGGACGAGCAGCCCGGCTTCCATGGCTTCCAGGACCGCGATGCCGAATTCCTCCTTGCGGCTGGGGCAGGCGTAGAGGTGGGGCGAGGGCGCCGGAAGCAGGCGGGTGAGCCCGTGTTCGAGCAGCCGGACGTCGTCGTTGCCGAGCGCCGCCAGCACGGCCAGGCGGCCTGCCGCCCGCGGGTACGCCCGGTGCAGGGCGAGGATGCGCTCCAGCACCCGGGTTTCGTCCTCGGTCGGACGGGCGGGGTCGCCCCCGACGAGTACCAGCGCCGTCCGCCGGTGAAGGCCGCGGGTGAGCCAGGCTTCGACCAGGAGGTCCTGCTGCTTGACCGGGTGGAGCCGGCCCACGGACAGCACGATCGGCAGGCCGCGGGCGTCCGGGCCGAGGCGGGGCAGCCGGTCGTCCGGCGCGAACAAGGAGTCGGCCAGCTGCTGCTGCCGGGGATCCTCGGCGGCGACCTGGGGCAGCACCGGGATCCCCTCGGCGAGGGACTCCGGTTCCGGGCGCCCGCGCAACGCGGGGAAGTACGCGGGCAGTTCCCCCGGCGGCCGCCCGGGCAGGCCGAGCAGCGTGTCCGCCCGGGCCACCAGCCGGTCGGCCGCGTACACGCGGTGCAGGTCGAACCGCGCGCTGGCCGGGGACTCGGCGCTGGCGGGCCGGTGCCGCTCGGCGAGCGAGCGGTGCGGGTCCGCGGTCAGGGTGAACACGGTCCGGGCGCCGAGCGCGGTGGCGGCGTCGGCGATCGCCAGCGATCCGTCGTCGGCGTACCGGACGTGCACGACGTCGGGGTGACAGCCGGACAGCCGCAGCAGCCGTCGTGCCAGGAACGTGAGCGCCGCGCGGTGCCGGGACAGCTCGGGCTGGGCCGGCGCGGTGGGGGCGTCGACCGGGATCCGCAGCACGACGTGCCCGTCGCCGTCGGCTTCGGCCAGCGCGGGGCGGCCGGCGAGGTCGTCGTGCCCGGCCGGGGTCAGGGTGACCACGCGGGCGATGCCGTCGTGCTGGGGCAGGGCCGTACCGAGGTGCCGCAGGAGCACGGTCAGCCCGCCGCTCGCCCCGGCGCCGGGCTGGTCGAACGAGCCCAGCAGCATCGACTGGGCCACGACCAGCCCCTCGCGACGCGCAGGCGGGACCGTCCACAGTGGTGCGTCGGCCGGGGTCGCGCGGCAGACCGCCGCGAGCGCCCGTTCGTAGGGGTCTTCGTCGCGTTCCCGCGTGATCGCCCCGCTGTGCCGGGAGAGGTACCGCCACCCGGCGTGCCGCAGCGCTCGGTCGTGCTCGGCGCCCTCGACCACCGCCCCGGCCGGGATGCCCCCGACGTCGTGCCGCTCGGCCAGGTCCAGCAGCAGTACGCGACGGCGTGGCGAGGCCGTGCCGAAAGCGGCGCGGATCGCCACGCCCGCCGCCACCCAGCCGTGCGCGGCGGTCGCGGCGGAGAAGAGGTCCAGGGCCACGGACGTGCCCAGGTCGGCGAGCACTCCTTCGGTCTCGGGGAGGGCGGCCAGCACGTCGGCGGGCGACGGCGGATCCGACGCCCGGGCCAAGGCCCGCAACTCGGCCAGCGCGGAATCGGCGTCGCCCGCCGCCGGACCGGCGCCGGCGTATTCGACCAAGGCCGGGACGCCGAACGCCGGGTGGAAGCCGCGGCGGACCTCGTCGACCCGGGTGAGGTCGGTGCCGGGTCGCAGGTCCCGCAGCGCCGTCAACGCGTCGGCGGGGGCGGTGTCGTGGATGATCACGGCAGTACCTCTGGGGACAAGGCCGCCGGATCGGCGACGACGACGGGGAGAACGGGATGCCGGAAGCGCGGATCGTGGTGGTGAGCCCGCCGTTCGCCTCGCACGCCCAGCCGCTCGCCACGGTGGCGGCGGCGCTGGCGGCCGAGGGCGCGGACGTGACGTTCGCGTGCGACCCCGCGTTCGCGGACCTCGCCGCACGGCGGGGTCTGCGGTTCGAGCCGTTCGGGTTCGGCGACAACGCCAACACCGGCATCGCCGAGCGCACCCGCCAGCAGGCGGCCGGGGCCCGGCGGCTGACCGAGTTCCTCGACGCCACCCGCGCGGGTGCGGTGCCGGCGCTGCTGGCCCAGGCCCGGCACCGCCGGGCGGACATGCTGCCCGACCCCGCCGGCGTCCACGCCGCGCTGCGGCGCCTGGACGCCCGGCTGCGTCCGGACTGGTACCTCGTCGACCAGCTGGCCTACGCGGTCACGCTCGCGCTCCGGGCGCTGGACCGGCGGTGGGCGGCGTTCTGCCCGGGGCACCCCGGTTACGTGCTCGAGGGCCCGGACCGCTTCTTCGGGCTGCCGCCCTACTGGCCGGACGCGATCACGCCCCCGGCGGCCGAACTGGCGGCGCTGCGAGCCGAAGTGGCGGCCAACGACCGCCTGTTCACCGAGCTGTTCACCCGGTTCCTCGCCGAGCACGCTCCCGGCCGGCCGGCCCCGCGCAGTGCGTTCGGCCTGACCTCGCCCGAGGCCGTGCTGTTCAACTACCCCGAGCTGCCGTGGCTGCCGCCGTTGCCGGCCGGGCCGGCGCTGCTGTTCGCCGGGCACTGCAGCGACGTCGGCGAGACCGGGCTCTCGCCCGAGTGGCGGGACCGCGTCGGGCAGCTGACCGACGGCGGGCGTCGGCGGCTCGTCCTCGTCTCGTTCGGCACGTTCCTCTCCGCCCGCGACGACGTGCTCGCCACCGTCGCCCGGGGTGCGGCGCAGGTGCCGGACGTCTCGGTGCTGGTCTCGGCCGGGAACCGGGCCGAGACGCTGCGGACGGCGTTCGCGGACGGGCGCTGGATCGAGGTCTTCGACCACGTGCCGCAGCGGGCGCTCCTGCCGAGTGCCTCCCTGGTCGTGCACCACGGCGGCAACAACACCTTCACCGAATGCCTGGCCGCCGGGGTGCCCGCGATCGCGTTGCCGTTCTCCAGCGACCAGTTCGCGGTCGCTCATGATCTCGAACGCATTCCGGCGGGCCGCGTGCTCGACCCGCACCGCCTGACTCCGGCCGCGGTCACCGAGGCCACCGCCGCGGTGCTGTCGTCGGGCGGCCGCGTGCGCGAGGCCGCCGCGCGCCTGCTCGCGTCAGGCGGGCCGCAGACCGCGGCGCGCCGGTTGCTCGAAGCCATGGACCGCCCTCCCGAGTGAGTTGCACAATCGATGCAAAGCTAGCCGTCACTGCGCTCGATCGCCGTACTCAAGGCAAATTTGGGTCGTTTTGAATCGCATATGAATCGCCATTACGCGCTGAGACGCGGGGACCGGCAGCGAGTACTGTGATGCAGAATGCGTTCAACCGGAGCCGGGAGAGCCTGTGAGCAGCACATCCGAGGGGCGGTCCCTCACCTCGAGCGAGGTCGCCCGGACCCTCGGCGTCTCGCAGGTGACGCTGCGGACGTGGGAGCAGCGGTACGGCATCGGCGCCTCGGGCCGGGAGGAGAACGGCCGGCGGCGGTACACCGCCGAGGACGTCGAGCGGTTGCGGCGGATGCGAGCGCTTCAGGCGCAGGGCACCCGGGCGCGCGAAGCGGCCAGGCTGGTGCTGTCCCGGACCGCGGCGGAGACGACCGTGAAGCAGCGGCGGCAGCGGATCGCCGAAGCCGCCGAACTGCTCGACGTGCCGGCCATGGGCGACCTGGTCGACGACGCGCTCGCCAGTCTGGGGGTGGCGAAGTGCTGGACCGAGGTCGTCGCGCCGGTCCTGCGGGCGATCGGGGAACGCTGGGCGCAGGCGGGCGACCGCAACGCGATGGCCGCGGAGTGGGCGCTGGCCGCCGCGGCCTCGGCGGCGCTGGACCGGTTGCGGACGCCGGCGCCCGCCCGGGCCGGCCGGGGCCCGGCCCTGTTCGTCTGCGGGCCGGCGGAGCGCCACGAACTGCCGGTCAAGATGCTCAGCGCGGCCCTCGGCGACGACGGCGCGCCGTCGATGTTCCTCGGCGGCCTGGTGTCGATCGACGTCCTGCGGGTGGTGTCCGGCCGCTACGCGCCGAGCGCCGTGGTGGTGTGGTCGATGACGTCGCCGTCCGCGGACGTGCGGACCCTGCGCACCCTGCACGCCGAGGGCATCCCGGTCCGCCCGGCCGGTCCGGGCTGGCGCGGGCTCCCGACGGTCGGCGAGCCGCTGCCGCCGTCATTTCCCGAGGCGCTGGCGTCCTTCGGCGGCTGACCGCGGCAGTTCCGCGCGCGGCGGCCGGAAGCGGCTGGTCCGCTCGGTGCGGCGCGCCGGCACGTCGTTGGCGATGAGCACCGCCGCCCACGGCAGCGGCACGGAGATCGCGAGGAAGGCCAGGGCCAGCCACCAGACGTGCGCGGTGAGCCCGGCCAGCACCAGGCACGGGATGCGGCAGGCCATCATCACCACGTACTTGCGGCGGCGCCGGGCGAGCTGCTCGTCGGCCGACGGGGCGGCCGTGGTGATCAAGGCGGGGCTTCGGCTCATCCGACACTCCCGAGCCGGACGGACAGCACGGCCAGCGGCCCGACGCCGTTCTGGACGACCGACAGCAGCACCGCGGGCGGGCTGCCGGACCAGTGCACCGCGGCCGCCCAGGCCGACCCGGCGAGCAGCAGCCCGCCGAGCAGCACCGCGACGGTGGCCGCACTGCGCCGCAGCCGCCGGTCGCGGAGATCGACGATGGTCAGCGCCAGTGCCGCGTGGACGACGAGGGCCACCGCCGCACCCAGCGCCGGCCAGTCGAAGGGCAGCCAGGTGAAGCCGGCCGCCGTGGCGGCCGCGGAGCCCACGGCGGTGACCGCCGCACAGCAGCCGGCGAGCCGCGCCCGGGCGACCGGCGCCACCGTCGTCATCGCCGCCCCCGGTCCAGGGCACGGGTTTCGGCCGGCGGGTCCGGCGTGAACAGCGAGCCGGGCACCGCGTGGCCGGCCGAGCCCAGCTTGTTCATCTTCTTCGGCACGGGTGCGCCCTGGTACTCGAGCGGGGTGGCGGCCAGCGGCTGGTGGATCTCGATGAACTCACCGTGCGGCAGCCGCTTGATGATGCCCGTCTCGACGCCGTGCTCGAGCACCTCGCGGTCGGCCCGCTGGAGGCCGACGCACAGCCGGTAGGTGACGAAGTAGGCCAGCGGCGGTCCGATGAGCAGCCCGATCCGGCCGGCCCACGTCATCGCGTTGAGGGACACGTCGAACTGGACGGCGAGGATGTCGTTGAAGCTGGACAGGGTGAGCACGAGGAAGAACGTGATCGCCATCGCTCCGATCGACGTGCGGACCGGGACGTCCCGCGGCCGCTGGAGCAGGTTGTGGTGCGCGGTGTCCCTGGACAGCTTCCGCTCGATGAACGGGTAGCTCAGCAGGGCCGTCACCAGCACGGCGATGCCGATGGCGCCGGCGAAGAAGACCGGCGGCACGGTGTGGTCGCCCAGGTAGAGCTCCCAAGGCGGCCAGACGCGCAGCAGCCCGTCCGCCCAGCCCATGTACCAGTCCGGCTGGGACCCGGCGGAGACCTGGGAAGGGTTGTAGGGCCCGAAGTTCCACACCGGGTTGATCTGGAACAGCCCCGACATCAGCGCCAGCACCCCCACGACCAGAGTGAAGAACGCCCCGCCCTTGAGCGCGAAGTACGGCATGATCCGCACCCCGACGACGTTGGTCTCCTTACGGCGCACCCCCGGGAACTGCGTGTGCTTCTGATACCACACCAGCGCCAGGTGCGCCCCGACCAGCGCCAGCATGATCCCCGGCAGCAACAGGATGTGCAACGTGTACAACCGCGGGATGATCTGATCGCCCGGGAACTCCCCACCGAACAACGCCCAGTGGATCCAGGTCCCCGCCACCGGCACCGACAGCACGATCCCCGACAGCGTCGCCCGGATACCGGTCCCCGACAGCAGGTCATCCGGCAGCGAATACCCGAAGAAACCCTCGAAACAACCCAGGATCAGCAGCAGGCCACCGATCACCCAGTTCGCCTCACGCGGCCGCCGGAACGCCCCCGTGAAGAAGATCCGCAGCATGTGCACGGCCATCGACGCCACGAAGATCAACGCCGCCCAGTGGTGCAGCTGCCGCATGAACAGCCCACCACGGACGTCGAAAGAGATGTCCAGCGTCGTGCGGAACGCCTGCGACATCTCCAGGCCCTGCATGTTCTTGAAACTGCCGTGGTAGACGACCTCCTGCATCGAGGGGTCGAAGAACAGCGTCAAGTACACACCGGTCAGCAACAGGATGATGAAGCTGTACAGCGCGATCTCGCCCAGCAGGAACGACCAGTGGGTCGGGAACACCTTGTTCATCTGGTGCCGCAGGCCCTTGGCCAGGTGATACCGCTGGTCGGCGTTGTTCGCGGCCTCGCCCAGCGCCTTCTCCACCGTGCTCGACCCCTTGGTCGGCGTGGTGAGTGAACTCATCGGCGCCCCACTCCTCCCGGTCTGTCCCCTGCTCCCGACCGTGACACCGGGAGATCGATACCGCAACGACAGCCCGCGGTTTGCATCGACTGTGAATCGCTCGCGGGCCTTCGGCGTGCCGGAACGCGGCGGAAATCGTAGGCTCGGCGAAACAGCGCAGCTTTTGTGCATCGGGAGGTGGCCTTGGCCAGGGTCTTTCGCTCGGTCGTCCGGTCGGCGGTCGAGGAGGTCTTCGCCTGGCATGCCCGGCCGGGGGCGATCACGCGGCTCACCCCGCCGTGGCAGCCGGTGCGGGTCGGCGCGGAGGCGCCCTCTCTGCGTGACGGCACGGCCAAGCTCCTCCTGCCCGGCCGCGTGCCGTGGGTGGCGGCGCACGAGGCGGACGGCTACCGGCCGCCGCACCAGTTCGTGGACCGGCTCGCCTGCCCCGTGCTGCGGTGGCGCCACACGCACCGGTTCGACGCCGACGGCCCCGGCCGGACGCAGGTCACCGACCACGTCGACACCCCGGTGCCCGAAGCGTTCCTGCGCTCGATGTTCGCCTACCGGCACCGCCAGCTGGCCGCCGATCTGGCCGCCCACCGGCGCTATCGGCACGACCCGCTGACGGTCGCGGTGACCGGTGCGAGCGGTCTCGTCGGGACGGCGCTGACCGCGCTGCTGACCACCGGGGGCCACCGGGTCGTCCGGCTGGTGCGGCGGCCCGCCGAAACCTCCGGCGAGCGGACGTGGCAGCCGGAGGCACCCGCGGCCGACCTGCTCGACGGCGTCGACGCGGTCGTGCACCTGGCCGGCGCCTCGGTCGCCGGCCGGTTCGACGAAAGCCACCGGAAGGCCGTGCGGGAGAGCCGGATCGAGCCGACGCGGGCGCTCGCGGAGCTGGCCGCGCGCACCGCCGGCGGGCCGGCGGTGTTCGTCTCGGCGTCCGCCGTCGGGTACTACGGGCCGGACCGCGGCGACGAGGTCCTCACGGAGGAAAGCGAACGCGGCCAAGGGTTCCTGGCCGACGTCGTCACCGACTGGGAAGCGGCCACCGAACCGGCCTCGGCGGCGGGGCTGCGCGTGGTCCGGGTCCGCACCGGCCTGGTGCTGAGCCCGCGCGGCGGCCTGCTGCGGCTGCAGTACCCGCTGTTCACCGCCGGACTGGGCGGCCCGCTCGGCACCGGACGGCAGTGGATGCCGTGGATCGGGATCGACGACCTGACCGACGTCTACCTGCGGGCCCTGACCGACTCCGTCCTCAGTGGACCGGTCAACGCGGTGAGCCCGCACCCGGTGCGCAACGCCGAGTACACGCACACGCTGGGAGCCGTGCTCAAGCGGCCGACACTGCTCAAGGTGCCGCCGATCGGCCCCCGGCTGCTGCTGGGCGAGGACGGCGCCCGTGAGCTGGCGTTCGCCGACCAGCGCGTGACACCCCACCGGCTGACCGAGGCCGGCCACGAGTTCCGCCATCCCCGCCTCGCCGACGCGCTCGGCCACCTGCTCGGCACCGCGACCATGCCCACGTCCGGCCCCTCCCCCTCGCTCGCCCCGCCCGCCTCGCCCGCCTCGCCCGCAGGAGAACCGGTATGACGACGCTGCCCCGGCCCACCCCCGCCCCGCTGGCCCTGGCCGGCTTCCTCGCGGCGGTGACCGCCGTCGCCGTGGTCGGCAGCCTCGCCGCGACCCGGTCGCGCGCTATCTACAGTGGACTGACCCAGCCGCCCTGGGCTCCCCCGTCCTGGCTGTTCGGTCCGGTGTGGACGGTGCTGTACCTGCTGATCGCCGTGTCCGGCTGGCTGTTCTGGCGGGCCGGCGGCACCCGCCGGGAATTCCTCTGGTACGCGGCCGGGCTGGTGCTGAACGCGGCGTGGACCCCGCTGTTCTTCGCGGCCGGGGCGTACACCCTGGCCCTGGTGGAGATCGTCGTCCTCGACGTCGTCATCGCCGGAACCCTCCTGGTGTTCCGGCGCCGCTCGAAGACGGCCACCGCCCTCCAGCTGCCCTACCTGGCGTGGACCCTGTTCGCCACCGCCCTCAACGCGGCGATCGTCGTCCTGAACCCGTAGCCCGTCGTCCGGCTCACCTGGTGGCCGCGAGCACGCGGCGCACCTCGTCCGCGCCCAGCACCACGGGCGAACGCAGCGATCCGACCTCGCCGATCTCGATCTCGACGACGTCGTCCGGGCGCAGCCCGAGGTCGAGGCCCGGCACCACGGACGTGCCCGTCGAGAGCACCGCGCCGTCGGGGAAGTCGTTGTCGCGCCACAGGTACTCGACCAGTTCGGCCGGTTCGCGGTTCAGCTGCGAGGTATTGGCTTCACCGGCGAACACCTCGCGGCCGTCGCGCAGGATGCGCATGCGGAGGTCGAGGGACAGCGGGTCGGGCACCTCCCACACCGGCCGGACCCGCGCCGACACCGCGCACGAACCGGTGTAGATCTTGGCCTGCGGGAGGTACAGCGGGTTCTCGCCTTCGATGCTGCGGGAGCTGACGTCGTCGACCACCAGGTACCCGGCGGTCTCGCCGCCGCTCGTCAGCAGCAGGCCGAGTTCCGGCTCGGGCACGTTGCTGGCGGAGTCGGCGCGGACGGCGATCGGCTCGCCGTCGGTGACCACCCGCCACGCGGCCGACTTGAAGAACAACTCCGGCCGCTTCGCGCGGTACACGCGGGCGTAGACGTCCTCGTCGGCGCTCTCCTCGCGGCGGGCCTCCTCGGACCGCAGGTAGGTCACGCCGGCGGCCCACACCTCCATCCGCCCGTCCAGCGGCGGCAGCAGGCGCACCCCGGCCGCGGGCACCGGCTCCCCCGCGGCCTCGGCCAGCTCGCGGATCTCCGCCACGGGGCGGCGCAGCAGGTCACTCATCGACGCCACCGCGAGCAGCCGCAGCTGCTCATCGGCGAGCAGGCCGACGCGGATCTCACCGGTTCCGCCGGCGAACCGCACCAGGTGGCTCATCCCGCACCTCCTCGTTCCGCTCTCGAACCTACGGAGTGCGGAGCGTGGCGGTCAATGAGCGGACGCGGGGAGTCGCGGTGCCGCAGGTGGTCGAGCTAGGACCGGCAGAACAGCGCGTCCGGTGTCCGGCCCGAGCCGATCCGGCCCGTGTAGGCGACGCCGGCGACGTACTCCCCCGGCGCGCACTGGCCCTTGTAGTTCCCGGTCGCGAAGTCGCCGCCGGGATCGCCGGCGGGCCGGTTGTCGCCTCGGTCGAACCACACCGTGCGGCCCGTGCGGCCCAGCGGGGTCGCCGACCGGCCGCACAACACCGCCGAGAACGCCGCGCCCTGGACGCTGTACCCGACGACCGCGGAGTCGGGCGGGCACTGCGTCTTGGTGTAGCCGGACGCCCAGTCGGTGTCGACGAACGCCTCGTCGCGGACGACGACGTACCCAGTGGGCGCCGCGAGGGCTCCGGTGCACAGGCCGCGGTTGCCGGTGTGGGCCAGGCCCGCGAGCCGCCGGCCGTCGGGGCATGCGCCCTTGCGGGCGCCCGGGTTCCAGTCCGGCAGCGCCCGCACCTGGCGCGACTCCTGGAAGTCGCCGTGGTCGAGGTTCAGCATCGGCCATTGTTCCGCTGCCGGGATCGGCCCGGTCCGGGACGGCGCGGAGATCAGCCGCCGCCACGCCGGGCCGCGCCAGTCCGTGCCGTCGAGCACGTCGATGCGGCGCCCCGCGGAGTCGTACTCGAGCAGGGCCCAGCCGTCACCGGAGCCGTCGACCTGGAACCCGACCGCGGGCCAGTAGGCGAAGTCCGTGTCCGTCTCGGCGAGGTAGTTCACGAAGTTCTCGAAGAACGCGCGCGACGCCGGGTCGGTGGTGTTGCGGCCCTCGCCGAATTCGCTGATCCACAGCGGTGCGGTGTAGTGCCGGCCGGTGTCGGCCGAGACGAAGAACGCCTGCCGGTACAGGGTGTCCCGCAGGTCCTGGAGCGAGAGGTCGCGGTAGCGCGGGTCGTGCGTCTCGCCGATGCCGGTCGCGCCGGAGTGGCGGGGTCCGGTGTAGCCGTAGAAGTGCGCCGAATAGACGAGCTTGCCCGAGTCGACGAGCGTGTGCGACAGCGTCCGCGCGGGTTCGAGGGTCGGGCGGCCGTGCGGGAAGCCGTCGATCGGCAGCCCGGTCCAGTTGATGCCTTCGACGAAGATCAGCAGGTCGCGGTTGGCCTCGGTGAGGATGCGGTCGGCGACCTGCTGGCTCGCGCGCTGCCAGTCGGTGCCGTTGCCCCAGCCCCAGTTGGGGTCGTCGAGGGTGTTGCGGCGGACTTCGTTGTAGAGGTCGGCGCCGACGACGCGCTTGTTCGCGGCGTAGCGGCGCGCCATGAACAGCCAGTCGTCCTGCCACTGCTGCTCGGTCTGCGCGGTGTTCCAGCGTTCGTTGCCGTCGAGCCCGCAGCACCAGCGCGAGGTCGTGGTGTGGTTGTTGAGGATGACGGCTAACCCGCGCGCGGTCAGCCGTTCAACGACGCGGTCGTAGACCTGCAGGGGGGTCAGGCCGTGCAGGTCCGGGTTGGCGGCCAGGTCCGGGACGGGCCGGGTGTCGTGGAGCATCGCGTTGGAGAACTGCAGCCGGACGCTGTTGAGGCCGAGCTGCGCGAGCCCGTCGATCACCGTGTCGATCGACGCGCGGTCGAGCCCGAGCGGGGTCTGGTAGGCGATCTCGCCGGCGTGGTGGTTCGCCGGATCGGTCACGTCACCGGAGCCGGTCCACGTGCCGCTCGCGCCGTGCCAGTTGGCGGCCTTCAGCTTGAAGCGGTCGCCGTGCGCGTCGACGATGTAACGGCCGCGGGTGCTGAGCGGCCCGGCCCAGGACGGCGGGCCCGGCTCGGCCCGCGCGAGGGGCACGACGGCGCCGGCGGTGGCGAGCAGGACGGTGAGCAGCACACCCGAGATCCTCACGTGGGTGAGTCAACCAACTCGCGGCCCGCCGGGTAAGGGCCATAAGGAGGTGATCGGGCCTGGCGCCGCCGCATCCTCGCCGCCGAGACCGCCGGCCCGATCAACCCCGGGGCGCCGGCCGGTTCGGCCCGTCCACAGTGGATTGCTACGGTCGGCGTCCACCTCGGCCGAGGGCCGGCATGTCCGGTTCAGGGGGTCGGGGTGCGGTCACCCAGCCAGGCTCGGGCGGTGGCCAGGTAGTCCCGGGTCACGGCGGTGTCGGGCGCCCACGCCTCGAAGCCGTGGGGCGCGCCGGGCACCACGTGCAGCGTGGCGTCGACACCCGCCTCGCGCAGCCGGCGGGCGTACGCGGCGGACTCGTCGTGGAGCAGGTCGATGTCGCCCACGCCGATCCACGCCGGGGGCAGCCCGGCGAGGTCTTCGCGGCGGGCCGGTACGGCGTAGGACGGCACGTCCGGGGCGCCCGGCTCGGTGCCGAGGTAGGACCGCCAGCCGAAGCGGTTGAGGCGGTTGTCCCAGCCGCGGTGGTTGTGGTCGTCGAGCTCGCGGCGGGCGGCGGTGCGGTCGTCGAGCATCGGGCACAGCAGCCACTGCGCGTGCGGCCGCTCGCCACGGTCGCAGAGGCGCTGGACCAGCGCGGCCGCGAGCGCGCCACCGGCGCTCTGCCCGCCGACGACGACCCCGTCCGGCCCGCCGGCCTGGTCGCGGGCCCAGGTCCAGGCCGCGTGGCAGTCGTCGAGCGCGGCTGGGTACGGCGCGTCCGGGGCGAGCCGGTACTCCACGGACACCACCGTGATGCCCAGCTCCCGCGCCGTTTCCCCGCAGAGCCGGTCGTCCTGCGCCGCGCGGCCGACGACGAACCCCCCGCCGTGGATCCACAGGAGGGTGCGCCCGGGCCGCGCGGCCCGCGGGCGGTGCACCCGCCACCCCGGCGTGCTTTCGACGTCCACGCCCGCCACCTCGACCGGCTGGATCTGCGCGGTCGCGGCCCGGATCCGCGGCAGCACCCCGGCTTCCTCCAGCGGCACGCGCGGGAGCCGGTCGGCTCGAGGACGGAGTTCGGGAGCGATCTCGGCGAGTTTCACCGCACCGCACCGATCGTGGTCTGCGTCGTCGTGCTCATGATCTCACATTAGCGCGCAAACCCGTCCGCTGATGGCGTTTCCCCGACTTGGGTACCCCTATGTTTTCTTCTGACAGAGGGGAAAGTACCTTCCTGTACCGGTTGTCTCGTCTGTCCGAATCGGAGTGTTCGACTGTCCACTCAGGACTATTCACGTGCGCGGAGGAAAATCGGTTAGTTCCCGGCGGCTGCTTCGGTACCCTGACGCGCATGCCGACCTACCGCGTGCTCGTCCGGGGGAAGTTCGACCGGCCGAGCGAGGCAGTCCGCGAAAAACTGCTGGCCAACGCCGCCGACGACGACCTCTCCGGCCTGTCCTTCGGCGAAACGGGCACGCTGACCTACAGCCGGCACCTGGGCGGGTTCAGTTTCCGGGTCCTGGTCGAGGTCGCCGCGGGTGCCGGGGCCGCGCAGCGGGCACACGACGACGCCCAACTGCGGGCGATGGACCTGCTCGACCGCGAGGGCTATCCCTACCGCGACCTCACGGTGAGCTCGACCTGCCTGGACGACGTCCGGACCGCGCGCCACTGAGGCCGGCCGGAAAGCGGGTGGCGGGCCGGGCCCGCCACCCCCTCCCCTAGAACTGCGTGAAGAACTGCCACTCCAGCGCGGGAACCCAGGCCTGGGAACCACAGTCCCCCGGTCCCCCGTCGTGCGGGGCGGCGATGTGCCCTTCGTCGAACGCGGCCCAATGCACCGGGGTGCCCCGCGGCGCAGCCCGCGCACGACGTCACCACGTGCGTCCGGCTGCCCTGGGCCGGCTCTCGGGGGCTCCGCGCGGCACAGCCGTTGGCGCGGACGAACCGGTCCCGCAGCGACCGGTCGCCGGCGATGCCCAGCACCCCGTCGCGGATGCCGTGGACGCCGAGGTAGGCCACCGGCTGGGTGCCGCCGCTCCAACCGCTGAGCGTGCCGCCGGACCGGCGTGGCTCGCCCGTGCGAGGCGCGGGGCAGAGCATCCCCGCGCGAAGACCGTCGCCCGAGCCGGTCACACCTCGGCCTTCTCCGCACGGGACGGCGTGCCGGCCCGGTGGGGGCCGATCAGGAACGCGCCGCAGGCCCGGAGGCGGATCAGCACGGTGCGCGGCCACTGGCCGCTGCATCGGCCACGCGGCGCTCGCCTGGTTGGTTGCCGCATCGACCCGGTCGTCAAGCGCAACCACCAGGAAACGCGCCACCCGCGTGTTTCAAGTTGATCACACACGGTAACGCACCGCGGCACCCTTGCGACTCGCATGAACGCACAGCAAACAGAGCGCAACACCTGAGCAACGAGAGGGCTGTGACATGCCATGACCACCCCCGCAAAGCCAACGGTGCGCGGCCGTTCCCTCAAGGACAAGATCGACGCGGCCGAGGTCGCGATCAACGAAGCCCTGACGGCCGCCAGAAGAACGCGCAATTCAGCACTCGTCAAGGCCCTGACCGAGGCACGGGAATCACTTCGCTCCGCGAAACACCACACGAAATCCACCGCAACCTCAACCACCACGACGAAAGCATCAACGAGGGCAAAACCAGAACAGAAGAAGCGGCAGCCCAAAATCGACGTGAAGCCGCGGCCCACGGTTTACTCCGCCCGGCCGGGTGACGACGCGAGCGTCGGTCGTCAGCCATGACGTCCGCACCGGGCCCGGAGCCTTCGTCGCACCTCGCGCCGGCGCGGGAGATGATCAGAAGCGCTGCGAAGTGGTTCATCGCCGGCCTCGGCGGCATCGGCGTCGTCTTGATCGCCGGAAGTCAGCTGTCGAGTATCGGAGCACTTCCAGCCGACTCGTCACGCTTCTACCTCGCAGTGGCCGGAGTGGTGGCCGGCCTGGTCGCGATCCTCTGGGCGATGTGGCGGGTCGTCGACATCCTCTCCGGAAAACGCTGGACCTTCGACGACGTGGTGGCGGACTGGAAACTGACCAAGACCGACTCGACGTCGGCCTACAAGAAGCGGCGCAACAAATCACAACACCCGGTCGGATGGTACCTCCACGACCATTTGTCATCGCTGGGCGGATTCGCCTCCCCGACGGAAATCAAGAAAATCTACGACGAATCGGAGCCTGACCGCGAGGGACTCTCGGACCTCGTCGGGCTGATGGACGAACTGTCGGACATCGGCGCCACCGTCGACCTGGACGCACGCTTTCGCAGGCTGCGCCGGCAGATCGCGGTCGGCGTACTCGTCGGGGCCGCGGGGATCATACTCTTCGCCTGGGCCGCCAATCCTCCGAAGCCCGAGCAGCCGGTTCCGTCACTCCTTCATGCGGATCTGCGCAACGCCAACCTCAACGGCGCTTCCTTGCGCAACGCCGACCTGACCGGCGCCGACCTCTCCGGCGCCAGCCTCCGAGGGGCCGATCTGAAGGGAGCCACGATCAAGGATGTGATCTGGGCGAACACGATCTGCCCGGACGGCACCAACAGCAACGCGGGTGTCCGAACCGACCGCGCCGGTAAGCAAACACCACAGACTTGCGAAGGACACCTGATACCGGGTTGAGCACGCGGCCAGTCCCGTCTGGCCCGGTCCGTCCGGCGACCGCGTCGCAGCACGCCGGGCTCACTCCTGGCGCGCCACCCAGGCCGCGATCTGCGCCCGGTTGCCGAACCCCAGTTTGGCCAGGATGTGCTGGATGTGCGTCTCCGCCGTGCGCGGCGAGATCACCAGCGCGGCCGCGATCTCGCGGCTGGTCAGCCCTTCCGCGACGAGCTGCGCCACCTGCCGCTCGCGACCGGACAGCGGCGACGGCTGCTTC
The DNA here is from genome assembly GCF_031625235.1 of Amycolatopsis sp. 505. Classification (NCBI taxonomy): domain Bacteria; kingdom Bacillati; phylum Actinomycetota; class Actinomycetes; order Pseudonocardiales; family Pseudonocardiaceae; genus Amycolatopsis; species Amycolatopsis sp. 505. The sequence continues at coordinate 514,846 of NZ_JACKQP010000003.1, read as the reverse complement.
GGCGACGGCGCCCGCAGGTCCAGGGCGAAGCGGTCAGCCTCGTCGTCGGCCATGGCGCGGCCTGCGGCGAACGCCTTCTCGAACCGGGCGTTGCCGAGGGCGGCGCGGGTGTTCGCGATGTGCGTGCCGTGCGGGATGGCGACCGCGAACTCGGGCGCCGTGCCGATCCGCTCCCAGTTCGCCGCCGCGATGCCGAACAACGTGGCGGCCCGCGCGTGCTCCCCCGCCCGGTCGGCGATCCAGGCCAGCGTGTCGAGCCGGTAGGCGCGGCCCTGCAGGTCGCCGAGGCGCACGTCGAGCCGGAGCGCTTCGGTGGCCGCCCGGGCCGCCGCCGCGGCGTCGCCGAACTCGACCTCCACGACCGCTTCCCCGAACAACGACATCGCGCGGTAGAACATCTCGTCCTCGCCGGTGAGCTCGCGCATGCGACGCAGCGCGCCGTGCGCGGCTTCGAGGTTGCGGTCCCGGTAGGCCACCGAAACACTGTGGATGAACAGCGGGTGCAGCTCGTCGCGCACCAGCCCGTGCTCGCGGAAGGCCGCGGCGGTCTCGGCCGCCAGCCCCGCCGAGCCCGGCCGGTTGGTCAGCATCGCCACGAAACTGCGCACGTGCAGGACGCGCGCGTGCAGCACGGGGTCGTCGTCGAGGGCTTCGGCCTCGGCCACCAGCCGCTCCGCGCCGCCGACGTCGCCCAGCCACAGCGTGTACAGCGCACACACGCACAACGCCCGGCCGCGGTCGGGGTGCCCGGGCGCGGCCAGCGCGAGCGCGCGGGTGAGCCAGCTCTTCGCTTCGCCGGCCAGCCCGCGCAGCAGCCAGTACTCGGACGGGCGCGCGGCGATCCGCAGGGCGACGCCCACTTCGTCCGAAGTGGACAGTGACCGGTCCAGCGCGGCCCGCAGGTTCGCGTGGTCGCGGGTCAGGCCGGCGAGCAGGCGCTGCTGCCGGCCGCTCACCCACCCGGCTTCGGCGCACGCGGTCAGCCGGTCGAACCACTCCGCGTGCCGCCGCGCCACCCGCTCGCGCTCGCCCGACTGCTCCAGGCGTTCCTGCCCGTACTCCCGCAGGGACTCCAGCAGCCGGTACCGGACCACGTCGTCGTCCTGCCGCCGGACGAGCACCGACTTGTCGAGCAGGCCGTCGACCAGCTCGAGCACCTCGTCCGCCGGGACGTCGCACACGTACGCGGCCGCGTCGAGGTCGAACGACCCGGCGAAGACCGACGTCCGCGCCCAGACCTCCTTCTCGGCCGGCGAGCACAGCTCGTGGCTCCAGTCGATCGCGGACCGCAGCGTCTGCTGCCGCTCCGGCGCGCCGGGCAGGCCGGACTTCAGCAGGCCGAGCCGGTCGGCCAGCCGGTCGGCGATCTGCCGCGGGGACAGCGAGCGGATCCGGGCCGCGGCGAGCTCGATCGCCAGCGGCAGCCCGTCGAGGCGCGCGCACAGCTCGTCCAGGACGCGCTCGGAGTCCGGGGTGGCGGGCAGGGCGGCGGGCCAGATCCGGGCGGCGCGGTCGCGGAAGAGCCGGACGGCGTCGGCCGCCCCCAGCGGCGGCACCGGCAGCACCTGCTCGCCCGGTACCGCCAGCGACTGCCGGCTGGTGGCCAGGACGACGACGTGCGGGCACTCGGCCAGCAGGGTGGCGGTGAACTCCGCGCAGGCGCCGACGACGTGCTCGCAGTTGTCCAGCACCACCAGCACCGTCCGCGGCCGGAGGTGGTCGACGACCAGCCGGTCCGGGGCCAGGCCCGGCCGGCCGTGCAGCCCGAGCCGGTCCGCGACGACGTTCGCCACCAGTGCCCCGTCGCGCACCTCGGCGAGCCCGGCGAACACGACGCCGCCGGGGAAATCGGCGGCGACGTCCGCCGCGACCCGCACCGCGAGCCGGGTCTTGCCGACCCCGCCCGGGCCGGTCAGCGTCACGAGCCGCGCGTCACCGAGCAGCCTGCGGACTTCCGCGCCCTCCCGCCGGCGGCCGACGTAGCTGGTCAGCTCGGCCGGCAGGGCGGGCTCGGGCGTGGACGTCAGTGGGCACCTCGCAGTCGGGAACTCGATCAATTTAACCGAGCCACCCGCACCGGGCGACCGCGTACGTAGCCGCGCGGCGGCAATACCGGATTTTGCCGATGCGGCGTCCGGGCCGAACCGGTGATGATCACCCGCGTCCGGCTCGAGGAGGCGTGAAATGCCCTGGAAGTGCCACAGTGTTGTGGCAGTTGCGCTTAGGGTCGCTGCGGGTGCTTCGCCGTTCCGCGACCGCACCCCGGTCCCTGGCCGCAGGTGGCACCGGTGACCCGCGCGGCCGTCGAGGCACCTGCCTGGACCTGGGCGGTGGCCCGGCTGATGACCGATGCCGAGCTCCGGCCCGCGGTGCCTGGCCGCCCGGTGGCCCGGGCCTGGCGGTTCGTGGCGGTCGTCGCCCCGCTGATCGCCCTCCTGACCGCGGCGGGTGCTTCGCCGTTCCGCGACCGCACCCCGGTCCCCGGCCGCGGGCGGCACCGATGACCCGCGCCGCCGCCGAGGCACCCACCTGGACCTGGCCGGTGGCCCGGCTGATGACCGACGCCGTCCTCGGCGAACTCCGGCGTACCGTGCCCGGGCACCCGGCGGTCCGGGACGGCCGGGCCTGGCGGTTCGTGGCCGTCAACCTGCACCGGACGCTCACCGGGGACGACGCCGGCTGGGACGGTGCCGACGCGGACCTGTTCCGGCAGCTGGGCGCCGCCGAGTTCGCCGCGGGCCACGATGCCCAGCGCGTGGTCCGGGCCTGCAGTGCCGGGAGCCGCCGCGCGCTGGCCGCGCTGGGCGAGCCGCCCAGCGCCGTCGTCTGCGCGTGCGCGGAGGCGCTTTTCGCCGGTGTCGAAGCCCTTTCCCGGTTGACGAGCGCCGGTTACGCCCGCGCCCGCGACGCCGGTGACCCCGGCGGCAAGCTCCTCCTCGACGCGATCCTCACCGGCGCCGCGGACCTCGAGGCGCTGTCCCGGGCCGCCCGGTGGCCCCTGCCCGAGCACGTCGTCCTCGTCGCCCTGGAGCCCGGCGCGGCCGCTCCCGGCGGGCCCGCGCTCGCCGACCTGGATGCCCCGGAACCGCGGCTGCTGCTCCCGGACGGCACCACCCCCGGCCCCTTCGGCGCGCGGGCCGCCGTCGGCCCCCGCGTGCCCCTGCCCGATGCGGCGAAGTCCCTGTACTGGGCCCGCCGCACCCTGCAGCTCGTCCACGACCGCGTCCTGCCCGACCGGCCGGTCACCCACTGGGCCGACCACCTGACCACCCACTGGCTGCTGGCCGACGCCTTCCTCACCACGACCCTCGCCGACCGGGCGCTCGCCCCGCTCGACGCGCTCACCCCCACCCAGCGCACCAAGGCGGCCGACACGCTCCTCGCGGTCGTCAGCACCGGCGGCAGCGCCCCCGAGATCGCCCGCCTGCTCGGCGTGCACCCCCAGACCGTCCGCCACCGCCTGCGCCTGCTCACGGACCTCTTCGGCGGCCGGCTCGCCGATCCGGCCGAACGCCTCACCCTCGAGATCGCCCTGCGCGCGCGGAAACTCGCCGGGACGGCCGCCGGCGAAATAGGCTCGACGGCATGACCGACACCGCACCGGGCGCCTGAGCCGATGGCCCGGATCCTCGTCACCGGCGCCACCCAGGGCCTGGGCCGCCTCACCGCCGAAGAGCTGCTCGCCGACGGCCACCACGTCGTCGCCCACGGGCGTGGCGCCGGGCGGCTGGACGACCTCGCCGCCCGTGGGGCCGACGTCGTCCTCGGCGACCTCGCCGATCCCGGGCTGACCCGGGAGGTCGCCGAGCAGGTGAACCGCCTCGGGCCGGTGGACGCCGTGATCCACAACGCCGGCGTCATGACCGGCGCCACGATCCTTCCGGTCAACGTCGTCGCGCCCTACCTGCTCACCGCCCTCGTCGGCCCGCCCGGGCGCCTGGTCTACCTGAGCAGCGGCATGCACCGCGGCGGCCGGGCCGAGCTGGCGGGCCTCGACTGGTCCGGGGCGCGCCCGACCGGGTCCTATTCGGACAGCAAGCTGCTGGTCACCACGCTCGCCGCCGCCGTCGCGCGCCGGTGGGCGCGGGTGTTCAGCAACGCCGTCGACCCCGGCTGGGTCCCGACCCGGATGGGCGGCGCGGGTGCCCCCGACGACCTGCGCGAAGGAGCCATGACCCAGGTCTGGCTCGCGACTTCCGACGATCCGGAAGCCCGCACCAGCGGCGGCTACTGGCACCACCGGCGGCACGCCGACCGGCATCCGGCGGCCGCCGACCGGGAGTTCCAGGACCGGCTCCTCGACGCGCTCGCCGGGCACACCGGCGTTCCGCTCCCCTGACGCGCCGCCGATTCCCGGACCCCGGTCGGCGAGCATTCCGGAAACGCGCGTGAATGCGTTACGATGACGGCGAGGCGAATCGACACCGAGGGGGCTTGCCGGTGCCCGGCATCATCGATTTCTCCGTCCGGTTTCCGAGCGGCGTGCTGAAGGTCCCGGATCTGCAGTCCGCGTCGGGGGTGCCGCTGCCGGAAATTCTCGAAATCACGCACACCGAAACCATTCCGGTCCTCAGCGAGCACGAACAGGCGTGGGAGCTCGCGGTGGACGCCGGCCGGGAGGTGCTCGACCGCAGCGGCGTCGAGCCGGGCGAGGTCGGGTACGTGCTCTACGCCGGGTCCGGCGAATGGGACGTCCCCTTCTGGTCGCCGGCCGCCAAGGTGGCCGAGGAGCTGGACATCCGGCGGGCGCACTGCTTCGAGGTCGCCAACTTCTGCAACGCCACCATGACCGCGGTCCAGCTCGCGGCCGACAAGATCGCCCTCGGCCGGGCCGAGCACGTCCTCGTGCTGTCCGGTGACCGGCTCGCCGGGCTCGTCGACCACGCCGACCCCGACTCGAAACCGCTGTTCAACTTCGGCGACGCGCCCGCGGCCATCCTGCTCGGCGCGCACGACGTCCGGTTCGAGGTCGTGCACTCCGCGATGCGGACCGATCCCGCCTGGGCCGACTACTACCGCGGGGAAATCCTCGACGACCGGATCTACATGCGCCGCCGAGGGCACCGGAAAGGGCTCGGCGACGCCTATGTCCGCAATTTTGTCGAGCTCGTTTCCGAAACCCTCGGCGAACTCGAGCTGCCGCTCGGGGAAATCGCGTTCCTGCTGATGAACCAGGGCGACCGCGGCATGCACGAACGCCTGCTCGGCACGCTCGGCATTCCGCGGGAGAGGTCGGTGTTCAACTACGACCGGCTCGGGCACATGGGCGGGTCGGACCCGTTCATCGCCCTGCGCGGCCTGCTCGACGAGCACCGCCTCACCGAGGGGGACACGGTGCTCGTCGCCAGCAGCGGCATGGGGTTCAGCTGGGGCGTGACCGCGCTGCGCTACGGCAGCTGACGCCGCAGCTCGTCGAGGTGGTCGAAGCCGGCGAGGACGGTCTTCGTGTCGAGGCCGAAGTCGACCAGGCAGGCCACCTCGTCGACGCCGGTCTCCGCCAGCCGCCGCGCGATGCCGAGCGCCTTGGGCACGGTGCCGAGCAGGCCGCCGTCGTCGAAGTACCGCCGGAACGAGTGCTCGACCAGGAAGTCCAGCTCCTCCGGCGGCAGCTTGGCCGGGTCGACCCGGCGCTTGCCGTCGAGCTGCGAACCCAGGATCAGGCCCAGCGAGCTGCGGATGTACTCGCTCAGGGCGGGGCGGACCTGGTCGCGCACGCGGTCTTCGTCGGTGCCGAGGAAGGTGTGGACCATCAGCACGACGTGCCCGGGCCAGCCGTCGGCGTCCGGCCGCTGCGCCACCGCCTCCCGGTAGGCGGCGATCTTCTCCGCCAGCTGTCCGACGTCCTGGCCGAGCAGGTGGGTGAGCAGGCCGGCCCCCAGCGTGCCGGCCGCGCGGAACGTGTCCACCGAGCCGCCGCTGGTCAGCCAGATCGGCAGGTTCGCCTGCACCGGGCGCGGGTAGGTGCGGAACCGCTGGAGGGTGCCGGCGCCGTCCTTGCCGGACATTTCCTCGCCGCGCCACAGCGCGCGCACCTGCTCGGCGTAGTCGACGACCAGCCGGCGGCGGTCGGGGTAGGCGTCCGGGTTGAGGACGAAGTCCGACGCGTGCCACCCCGAGGCGAACGACAGCCCGACCCGGCCGCCGGAGATGTTGTCGACCACCGCCCACTCTTCGGCGATGCGGGCCGGGTGGTGCAGCGGCGCGACGACGCTGCCGGCGCGGATCGCCACCCGCTCGGTCACCGCGGCCACCGCGGCCCCGGTCACCGCCGGGTTCGGGTAGAGCCCGCCGAAGGGGTGGAAGTGCCGTTCCGGCGTCCACACCGCGGCGAAGTCGTTGCGGTCGGCGAACTTCGCGCCTTCCAGGAGCAGTTCGTAGCGGTCACCGGACTCGGCGGTGCTGTCGTTGGCGAAGTAGAACAGGCTGAAGTCCACCGGGAAATCCCCTCCAGAACGGTCAGTTGTCGGTTGCCGGGGCGGCCGGGCCGAGAGGGACCGCCGCCCGGTCCGCGGCGGTGGCGCCGGCCCAGCGGACGACGGCGGGCGCGGCCAGCCCGGCCAGCAGCATCACCGCACCGAAGGCCAGCCAGCCCGGCGCGCCGCCGCCGATGATGAGCACGGTCACCGCGAACGGCGCCACGGTCGACCCGAGCTGGGTCGACATGCCGAACAGGCCTTGGTACTGGCCCTGGGCGTGGTCCGGGGCCAGGCCGTAGGCCAGCGACCAGGCACCGGCGCTGTGCAGCATCTCCCCCAGCACGTGCGCCAGCGCGCCGGAGACCAGCACCAGCACCGCGGCCCACACCGGCAGCCCGGCCGCGAACGCGTAGAGCCCGCAGGTGATGGCGAGGACGAATCCCGCGCGCCGCAACGACTTCGCGCCACCGTCCGGCTTCTCCGCGCCCTTGCTGACCCGGACCTGCAGCAGCACGACGCACACGGTGTTGAGCACCAGCAGCGCGGAGAACAGCGACGACGGCGCCGCCGTGCGGCGGGCGATCCACAGCGGCAGCGCGACCGTCAGCAGCGGGCCGTTCATGATCAGCACGGCGTTGATCAGCGCGAACGCCGCGTACGGCCGGTCGCGCAGCACCCGCAGGCGCGGCCCGTCCGCCGGCTGGGCCACCGGGTCGACGCTCGGCACCCGCAGGTAGCAGAGCCCGGCGACGGCGAACAGCACCCCGGCGAGCAGGAGCAGCACGACGTACCCCGTGTGCGAGTCGAAGTACAGGCCGATCCCGCCGAGCACCGCGCCCGCGGAGACGCCGATGTTCGCGATGGAGCGGAAGTACGACCACGCCCGCACCCGGTCCTCGGGCGGGACCACGGCCGCCACCAGCGTGCCGCGCGAGGCGTCGGTCGCGGACTCGCCCATCAGCACCAGGCAGGCGGTCACCGTGAGCCAGGCGAAGCTGCCGACGAACGCGTACCCGCACGCGGTGACGCCGAGGGCGCACAGGGCGATGACCGTGGCGTTGCGCGGGCCGAGCAGGTCGGCCGCGTGCCCGGCGGGCACCGCGACGACCATCCCGGCCAGCGCGCCGATGGTCAGGGCCAGCCCGACCTGCGCCGCGGCGAGGCCCAGCGAGCCGGTGAAGTACAGGACGCTGACGGACATGATGATGCCGTGCGCGGTCGTCTTGGCCAGGTTGCTGACGCTGATCACGCGCACGACGCCCGCGGGCGGCACGAGCTCGGCCAGCGCCGCGCGCAGCCGCGTCCCGGCGGTCACCGGCCGCTCGGCTCGAGCTCGAGACCGGTGAACGCGGGCTGCTCGCGCAGTGCCGGCCGGTCGATCTTGCCGTTGGCGTTGAGCGGCAGCGCGGCCAGGTGCACCAGCCGCCGCGGCACCATGTGCAGCGGGACGTGCTTGCGCAGCCACCGCCGCAACTCCCCGGCCGGCTGCTCGTCGCCGGTGTAGAACCCGACGAGCACGGTCTCGCCGCCGGCCGGGCGGGCGAGCACCACGGCCTGGCCGATCCGCTCGTGGCGGCGCAGCGCGGCCTCGATCTCGCCGAGCTCGACGCGGTAGCCGCGCACCTTCACCTGGTTGTCGAGCCGGCCCAGGTGCACCAGCCCGCCTTCCTCGAACCGGACGCGGTCCCCGGTGCGGTAGTAGTGCTCCGGGGTCAGGCCGCCGCCTTCGTAGGGTGTGGCGCCGTCCGGGCCGTGGGCCAGGAAGCGCCCGGCGTCGTCGGCCGGGTCGAGGTAGCCGTCGAACCGCTGCGGCCCCCGGACGCACAGCTCGCCCTCCTCGGCGGGCTGCCCGTCGTCGCCGAGCACCACGTGGTCGAGGAAGTCGTAGACCGGGCCGATCGGCACCGTGTCGTTCGACGTCGGCGGCCAGCTCAGCGGGTCGAGGCCGAGCCGGAACTCGGTGCAGGCCACGGTCAGCTCGGTCGGGCCGTAGACGTTCGTGATCACCGCGTCGGGCGCCACGGCCTGCCAGCTCTCGGCCTGGTCGTAGGTGAGCGGCTCGCCGATGAACACGCTGTGCCGGACCCCGGTCGCCCGCCCCTTGGGCAGGGTGCCGAGCTCGTCGCCGACCGAAACCACCGACGGGACCGAGAACCAGTGCGTGATCGCCCGGTCCACCAGGTAGTCGACCGGGCTGAGCAGCTCCGCCTTGCCCGGCACGACCAGGGTCGCACCGCCCGCCCAGGTGACGAACAGGTCGTACACCGACGGGTCGAAGGTCAGGTCGAAGGTGTGCGACATCCGGCAGCCCGGGCCCACCGCGAAGCGCTCGACGTTGTGCCGGACGTAGGGCACGACGTTGCGGTGGCGGATCGGCACGCCTTTCGGCCGCCCGGTGGAGCCGGAGGTGAACAGCAGGTAGGCGACGGCGTCGTCGTCGGCCGGGTGCGCGGGCAGCGGTGGTTCCCCCGCCCCGGCGAGCACGTCGGCGTCCGAGGGGGCCAGCGCGGCCGGGACCGCGTCCGCGAGGCCGGCCAGCTGCGGGGCGCCCGACTCGTCGGCGATCAGCACGTCCGGACGGGCCAGCTCGCACACCGTCCGGTTGCGCCGCACCGGATAGCCCGGGTTCAGCGGCAGGACGGCGGCGCCCAAGCGTTGCGCGGCGAGGTACCCGGCGAACGTCGTCACGCTGTGCGCGGCCAGCAGCGCCACCCGGGCCGGCGGACCGCCGTGCTCGGCCACCATCCGCCCGGCCAGCCCGAGCGCACACCGGTGCAGCTGCGCGTAGGTCAGCTCCGTGGTGCCGATTTCGACCGCCACGGCGTCGGGCGTGCGGGCGGCGGTGCCGGCGAAGATTTCGTAGAGCGTCACGCCGTCACCGCCACGCCGGTCAGCGAAGGCGCGGTGACCTTCATCGTGGCCGGCGGTTCCGTGCGCCGCGGGACCAGGTGCAGGCGCTGGACACCCTCGTCGGCCGGCGCCAGACCGGCCTGACAGCCGCAGGGGTCGTCGGTGTAGCCGGCGAACCGGTAGGCGATCTCCATCATCCGGTTGCGCGCGGTCGGCCGGAAGTCGGCGACCAGGTGCGCCCCGGCCCGCGCGGCCTGGTCGGCGAGCCAGCCGAGCACGATCGCGCCGACGCCGAACGAGACCACCCGGCACGAGGTCGCGAGCAGCTTGAGGTGCCACGCCCCGGCGTCCTTGGCCACCAGCAGCACCCCGACCGCGCCGTGCGGGCCGAACCGGTCGGTCAGCGTGGTCACCAGGACCTCGTGCCGCTCGTCGGAGAGCAGGCCGCGCAGCACGGCGTCCGGGTAGTGCACGCCGGTGGCGTTCATCTGGCTGGTGCGCAGGGTCAGTTCCTCCACACGGGAGAGCTCCTCCTCCCCCGCCCGCCGGATCCCGAGCTCCAGGTCCAGCGAGCGCAGGAAGTCCTCGTCGGGTCCGTCGAAGCGGTCGCGGGCGGCGTCGCGGCGGAAGGAGGCCTGGTACATCGTGCGGCGCCGCCGCGCGTCGACCGTGACGGTGGCCGGGCTGAACTCCGGCCGGCCGAGCAGCTCCAGCACGTCCGTGGCGTCGTAGCAGCGCACCTCGGGCAGGTGGTGGGCGACCTCCGCGCGTTCGACCGGCTGGTCGTCGACGAAGGCGATGGTGCCGAGCGCGAACTTCAGCTCGTCGGCGATTTCGCGCACCGAGTCGGACTTGCGGCCCCAGCCGATCTTCGGCAGCACGAAGTACTCGGCCAGGCCGAGCGCCTCCAGCCGCTCCCAGGCGTGGTCGTGGTCGTTGCGGCTGGCCACCGACTGCAGGATGCCGCGCGCGTCCAGCTCGCGCACCACCGCGCGGACCTCCTCGGCCACGCCGACCTCGGCGTCCTCCAGCAGGGTGCCCCGCCACAACGTGTTGTCGAGGTCCCAGACCAGGCACTTCACCGTAGTCACCGCTGTTCCCTTCCCGCTCAGACCCGCCACAGCGACACCGCCCACGCGGCCACCGGGCTGTTGTTCAACACCAGCACGTGTTCCCCCGCCGAGACCTCGCCCGAGCGGAGCAGCGCGTCGAGGTTGAGCACGACGTCCATCGCGCCGACGTGCCCGTACCCGGCCAGGTTCCGGGCGCACACCGGGTGGATCGGCAGGCCCAGCAGGGTTTCGTAGAAGTCGTACGCACTCGCGGTCACGTTCTGCATGAGCGTGGCGGCGACCCCGTCCTTGCCCAGGCCGGCGTCGGCGAGCACCTCGTCGACCAGCCGGCTCAGCCGCAGCCTGCTGTGCATGGCGAGCTCGAACCGGTAGCGGTCGGGCGAGGAGCACTCTTCGCGCCACTCGTACCAGGGCGCCTGCTTGTAGTCGACGCGGAACAGGTCGTGGAAGCTGCCGTCGGTCTCCTGCCGGTGCGCCACCAGCTCCGGGCGCCCGCCGCGGACCACCGTCATCGCGTAGGCACCGTCCCCGATCACGGTGACCGGGTAGCGGACGCGGTCGGCGCCGGCCGGGCGGCTCGCGTGCGTGATCAGGACGCTCTGCTTCGCCGGATCCGCGAGCAGCAGGTCCCGGGCCAGCGCCCACGCCACGCTCGAGCCCGCGCAGCCGAGCCCGTCGACGGTGAAGGAGAACGTCTTCTGCAGCCCGCAGCCGGCCTGGACCCGGCCGACGTCCGAGCCCAGCAGGACGTCCGGCGCCCGCGGGCCGACCATGACGAGCACGTCGGGTTCGCCGGTGGTCTCCTTGAGCAGCTCCTGGCACGCCCGGGTCGCGTACTCCGCCGTGTCGGCCTCCGGGAAGACCCCGACCCGCGATACCCCGCTGGCCGTCGCGAACTCGGCCTCTTCGGTCGGCAACGAGTCCAGTTCGGACAGTGCCGTCACCTCGGTGAAGTCCTCGGGGAGGACACAGTGGACGGTGCCGATCCCGATCATGTCCGCTCCCGTCATGCCCACGTCCGCAGGGCTTCTTCGGCCAGCACGAGCTCGCTGATCTCGTTGCTGCCCTCGATGATTTCCATCAGTTTCGCGTCCCGGTACGCGCGCGCGACCGGGTGCCCGTCGCGGGCGCCCGCCGAGCCCAGCAGCTGCACGGCGGTGGCCGCGCCCGCCGCCGCTCCGGTCGCGGCGACGTGCTTGGCCAGCACGGCGGCGCCGCCGAGGTCGGGGTCGCCCTCGTCCCAGCACCGGCTGGCCCGGGCGCAGGCCAGCGTCGCGGACCGTTCGGCGACGTACAGGCCGGCCAGGTGCCGGCGGACGAGCTGGTGCTCGCTCAGGGCCACCCCGCCCTGCCGCCGCGCCGAGACGTGCCGGGCGGCCTCGGCCAGGCAGGTGCGCAGCATGCCCGCGCAGCCCCACGCGACGGAGATCCGGCCGTAGGTGAGCACGGTCGTCACCAGCATGCCGAGCGGGAGGGCGGTGCCGCCGAGCAGCGCGTCGGCGGGCAGCCGGACCCGGTCGAACCGGACGTCGGCGTGCCCGGCGGCGCGGCACCCGAGCGGGTCCGGCACCCGCGTCACGCGGACCCCCGGCGCGTCGGCGGGCACGACCACGCACCCGGCCTGGCCGGCCAGCTTCCCGATCACGACCAGCAGGTCGGCGTAGGCCCCGACGGTGACCCACACCTTCGCGCCGTCGACGACGACCTCGTCGCCCTCGACGGTCAGCGTCGTCTCCATCGCGGCGAGGTCGCTGCCGGCACCGGGCTCGCTGAACGCCACGCCGGCGAGCGCGCCCCCGGTGAGCGCGGTCAGGTGGGCGGCGCGCTGGCGGGCGGTGCCCAGCCGCTGCACCGCCCAGGCCGCCATGCCCTGCGACGTCAGCACGCTGCGCAGCGAACCGCAGAGCGTCCCCACGTGCGCGGTCAGTTCCCCGTTGTCCACACTGGACAGTCCGAGGCCGCCGTGGTCCGGGGGCACCTGCGCGCACAGGACGCCCTTGACGCCGAGCTCGCGCAACACCGCCCGGGGCAGTTCCCCGGCGAGGTCCCAGCCCGCGGCGGCGTCCGCGGCGAGCCCGGTGGCGAGGGCGGCCGCCTCGGCGTAAGGCTCAGCCATCGGCGGTCTCCCGCAGCCGCAGCACCAGCGCGGTCATCGCGGTCACCGTGCGGAAGTGGTCCAGCTTGAGGTCGGGGCCGCCGATCGTCAGGCCGAACGCGCTCTCCAGGTGCACCACCAGTTCCATGGCGAACATCGACGAGACGAGCCCGGAGGCGAACAGGTCGAGATCGGGGTCGACGGCCTGTTTCGTGCGCTGCTCCAGGAAGGCCAGCAGATCCGCCCGGACCGCGTCCGCGGTGACCGGCTCCCGGTTGGTTGTTGTGCTCACAGCTCTCCTCGGGTCAGTGTCGGTGGAAGCCCTGGCCGGTCTTGCGGCCGAAGTCGCCGTCGGCGACCTTGCGCAGCAGCAGCGCGCACGGTTCGTAGCCCGCGTCGCCGGTGCGTTCGTGCAGCACGCGCAGCGAGTCGACGACGTTGTCCAGGCCGATCAGGTCGGCGGTGGCCAGCGGCCCGGTCGTGTGCCCGAGGCAGCCGGTGAACGCCGCGTCCACCGCCTCGGGGGTCGCGATGCCCTCCTCGACGATCCGCGCGGCTTCGTTGATCGTCCGCTGCAGGATCCGGTTGATGACGAAGCCGGGCCCGTCGCCGACGACGACGGGTTCCCGGCCGAGCCGGTCCAGCAGGGCGGTGGCGGCGGCCATCGCCGTGTCGGTGCTGCGCGGCCCGCGGATCAGCTCGACCGCGCGGATCAGGTAGGGCGGGTTCATGAAGTGGATGCCGACGAGCCGCCCGGGGTGGGTGACCGAGGCCGCGAGCTCGTCGATCGGGATGGCGGAGGTGTTGGAGACGAGCAGCGCCCCCGGCCGCACGACGGCCGACACCTCGGCGAGCACCTTCGCCTTCAGCTCGGGCCGCTCGGTGATCGACTCGATCACGACGTCGGCCTCCGCCACCGCGGCGATGCTGTCCGTGGGGGTGACTTCCCCGGGGGTGACGTCGGTGGGCAGCTTCCCCATCAGCTGGGCCAGCCGCAGCTGGCCGCGTATGTCGGCCTCGACGGCCTCGAGGCGTGCCGGATCGACGTCGACCACCGTCACCGGCAGGCCGTGACCCGCCGCCAGCGTCGCGATCGCCGTGCCCATCACCCCGGCGCCGAGCACCGCCAGCCGTTCGCCGCTCACTTGCCCTCCCTCGCCAGTTCAGGCAGCTCCCCAGCCGGGATGTTGCCCCGCCGCCGCCCCGAATCGACCTCGACCACCGTCACCGGCAAGCCGTGGCCCGCCGCCGGCCGTTCGCCGCTCACTTGCCCTCCCTCGCTAATTCCGGCAGCTCCCGAGCCGGGACACCGCCCCGCCGCCCCCGCACCTCGGCGCCCACCGCCGCCAGCCGCCCCGAATCGACCTCGACCACCTTCACCGGCAGGCCGTGGCCCGCCGCCGGCGTCGCTATCGCCGTGCCCATCACCCCGGCGCCGAGCACCGCCAGCCGTTCGCCGCTCACTTGCCCTCCCTCGCCAGTTCCGGCAGCAGCTCGCCGAACGCTTCGTCGTGCGCGGCCAGGAAGGCCAGGCCTCGGCGCAGCTGCGCGCCGTCGATGGCCGAGCTGAGGCCTCGCCGGCGCAGCCAGGGTTGCCAAGCGCGCACCTGCACCGCGTCCTCGGCCAGCTCGTGGCCCTCGAGTTCGTACAGCGCGACCGCCGACAGCACGCGGCTGTCGCGGGCCAGCGCCTCCTTGGCCACCATCGCCCGCCAATCCGGCAACGGCATCGGGTCGGTCTCCAGGCCGGTGCCCGCCAGCAGGCCGAACAGGTCCCGGGTGCCGATCGAGCGCTCGTCGGCCAGGTGGTAGACCCGGCCCGCCGAGGCCGGGCTCAGCGCCAGCTCGGCGATCGCGCGCGCGATGACGTCGACCGGGGCGACCGGCTCGGCGCGGTCGTCCAGCGGGTGGGTACCGGTGGCCAAGCCGCTGGCGAGCATCAGCCACACCAGGTCCCGCGTGTTGCACGCGCCCGTGTCGCCGGCCGCCATGATCAGGCCCGGCCGGAACACCCGCGCCCGGATGCCGTCCTCTTCGGCCCGCTCCAGCAGCCGCTCGCCGACCCACTTGCTGATCCCGTAGCCGCCGAGGTCGGGGTGCAGCGGCTGGCGCCGCGTCTCCAGGCGGGTGCCGTCGGTCCCGCTCGCCGGAGCGGTCGCGGCCAGCGTCGAGACCAGGCTGAAGTCGCGGATGCCGTGGCGGCGCACCCAGTTCAGCAGGTCCACCAGCGGCAGGACGTTGTCCTCGCGCAGCACCCGGTACGGCTCGGTGAACACCACCCGGGCCGCGCAGTGCACGACGTGCCCGATCCGGTCCGGCAGCACGCCGTCGGCCAGCGCGTCCGCGGTCTCGCCGAAGGTGCGCAGGTCCGCGGGCACGGCGACGGCTCGGTCCGGATCGGGCGCGGGCAGCGCCACCGCGGCGGCCGCCTCCCGCAGCCGGGCCGCCGCCTCCGCCGGGTCCGCGGCCCGCACCAGGCAGTACACCCGGCCCGGCGTCGTCTTCAGCAGCTCGTGCAGCAGGAACGCGCCGAGGTAGCCGGTGGCGCCGGTGAGCAGGACGTCCCGGCCCGGCGCCCGCCGCCGCGACATCGGGGCGAGCGGCAGCTTCAGGTCGGCGTCGACCAGTACGCCGTGGTCGTCCACTTCGGACGGCTCGGCGGTGCCGTCCGCCAGCTGCGCGCGCACGATCCCGGCCAGCCGCCGCACGGTGGCCCGGCTGCCGCCCGCGCGGTGGACGTTGACCAGCACGCCGTGCCGCTGCTGCAGCCGCAGCGCCATCTGCACCGACAGCAGCGACGTCCCGCCCAGCGCGCCGAACTCCTCGTCGACACCGACGGTCTCGCGCTCGAACAGTTCACCCCACAGGGCGGCGATGTCGTCCTCCAGCGACCCCGTCGCCGCCGCCGCCGGCGGCTCGGCCGGGCGGGCGGGCGCGAACACGTCCAGCCGGTCCAGCGGCCAGAACCGCTTGCGCTGGAAGGGGTACGTCGGCAGCGGGACCCGGCGGCCGGTCTCGCCCGCGGCGGCCGCCCAGTCGACGTCGACGCCGTTCAGCCACGCCGTGGTCAGCAGCTCGTCGAGCCCGCCCGGCCCGTCGGCGAAGATCCGGTGGATCCCGTCCGCCGCCCCGGGGTCCACAGTGGACACGGTGGTGTCCGGAGGGAGGGCGGCGAGCAGGCCGGCGGGCGGCTGCGTCCCGACGACGACCGCGCGGCGCGGCGCCGGGCGGGCGGTGGCGGCCAGCGGGGGCCGGGGCAGCCGCAGGGCCGCGGCGAGCCGGCCGGGCGGGGCCGTCACGACCCGCCGTTCGCCGAACGCGGCCCGGCCGACCCGCAGCGTGTGCGCGATGTCGCCGATCGGGGCGCCCGGCGTGTCGAGCTCATCGGCGAGCTGCCGCGACAACGCGTCCAGCTCGGCCCGCGTGCGCGCGGAGAGCACGAGCCGGACCGTGTCGCCCGCCTCCGCCGGAGGACGTGCCGGCTCCGGCGGCGCGGCGAGCACCGCGACCGCGTTGGTCCCGCCCACGCCCATCGAGTTCACCAGGACGTGCCGGTCGGCGGCCGGGTCGGCGACCCGCTCGGTCGGCACGTGGAACGGGCTCGCGGCCAGCTCGGCCGGGTCCCGCGGGGAGTCGAACGCCGGGTGCGGCGGCAGGACGCCGGTGCGGGCGACGTGCACGGCCTTGATGAACCCGGCGATGCCCGCCGCCGGGCCGAGGTGCCCGATGTTCGCCATCACCGAGCCGAGCCCGCAGTAGCCGGTGTCCGCAGTGCTCAGCCGGAACGCCTTGGCCAGCGCCAGCAGCTCGACGTGGTCCCCCAGCGGGGTGCCGGTGCCGTGCGCCTCGACGTAGCGGACGAGCCCGGCCGGGACGCCGGAGACCCGCAGGGCGGCCGCCACGACGTCCGCGACGCCGTCCAGGTTGGGCGCCACGTACCCGAGGCGATCGCCGCCGTCGTTGCCGACCGCGGTGCCGCGCAGCACCGCCAGCACGGGATCACCGTCGGCGAGCGCGTCGGCCAGCCGCCGCAGCACGACCACGCCGACGCCCGAGCCGTACGTCGTCCCGCTCGACTTCGCGTCGAAGGACCGCACGTACCCGTCTTCCGACACCCACCCGCCCGGAGCCGGCTGGTAGCCGAGCAGCGGGTCGAGCACCGTCGCCCCGCCCGCGAGCACCAGGTCGCACTCGCCGGACAGCAGGCTGAGCGTGCCGTAGTGCACCGCCGTCAGCGACGACGAGCACCCGGTCTGCACGCTCACCGAAGGCCCGCGCAGGCCCAGTTTGTAGGCGGCGCGGGAGGTCATGAAGTCCGCCTGGCCGCCCAGGGTCAGGTCCAGGTCGCCGACCGCGGCGGCGAGGCCTTCGTCGCGGACGCGCGCCGCGAACACCGCGGCCGAGTAGTTGCCGGCCGCGCTGCTGGCGAAGACCCCGGTGACCGGCCCGTCCGGGCGCGGCGGGTGTCCCGCCGACTCCAGGGCCTCCCAGCAGGCTTCGAGGAAGATCCGCTGCTGCGGGTCGATGGCGTCGACCTCGCGGGCCTTGTAGCCGAAGAACTCGGCGGCGAAGTCGGCCACGCCCGGCAGCGACGCGCCGACCCGGACGAACCCGGGCGTTTCGAGGGCCGCTTCGGAGTGCCCGGCCGCGCGCAGCTGCTCGTCGCTCAGTTCGCGCATCGAGACGACACCGCGCTCGATGTTGCGCCAGTACTGCGCGGGCGTCCAGGCATCGGGGAACCGGCAGCCGACGCCGATGACGGCGATATCGGTCGGAGAACTCATGCCCGCCCACCGGCTCGGCCGAGCAGGGCACCACGCGCGGCCGGGCCCGCCGGGGCGGCCACCCGGTCTTCGGTGCCGGCGAGGAACGCCGCCTGCGCGCGGATCGTCGAGTGCCGGAACAGGTCCGACACCCGCAGCTGCCGGTCGGTCAGCTCGCGCAGGTCCTCCCAGAGCATCACGAGCAGCAGCGACGAGCCGCCCGCGTCGAGGAAGTTGCGGTCGAGCGGCAGCGCCGCCGGGTCGGCGAGGTCCAGGATCTCCGCCCACACCGCGCGGACCCGCTCCTCGAGTTCGGTGCCGGTTCCTTCGCTGGTCGTCACATTTCCTCCAGTGGCCGGGCCGACGGACCGGTGCTGAGGTCCTCGGCGGCGGTGACTATCGCGGCGAGCAGGGTTTCGGCCGTGCCGCGGTCGAACAGGGCGGTCAGCCCGGCGAGCTCGAAGGCCAGGTCGCCCGCGTCGTCGACGACGGTGAGCTCGAGCTCGTACTTGATGTGCAGGGGTTCCAGGGGCCGCAGCCGGCCGGGCGGCGGGGTGTCGCGCACGGTCAGGTACACCGGGGTCACCGGCGGCCGGCTGGTGTCGCGGTCGGGGTCGAGCGCCGCGGCGACGGCGTCGAAGCGCGCCAGCGACGTGCCGAACGCGGCCTGGCCCGCCGCGCGGACGCGGCTCAGCAGCTCGGTCCACGACGGGCCGTCCCGCAGGTCGACGCGCAGCAGCAGGGTGTCGACGAACATCCCGGCCACCTCTTCGTCCCGGGCCGAGCGGGTCGACCACGGGAAGGCGAAGAGGAAGTCGCGCTGGGAGCCGGTGCGGGCGAGGGCGACGCCGAGCAGCGCCGCGCCGAGCAGGAACGGCGTGCACCCGGCGGCGGTCGCGGCCGCGCGCAGGGCGGTGGCCCGCTCGGGACCGAGCGACGCGCGCACCACCAGCGCTTCGGTGCTCTGCTCGGGCGGCCGGGGCCGGTCGTGGGGCAACTCGACGTCCACCGGTGCCCCGGCCAGCCGCGCGATGACGGCTTCGGTGTCCTGGTCGGCTCCCGCTTCCTCGGCGGGGGACGGCGGGGTGGCCGGGGCGAGCGGCTCGCCGCGGCCCAGCGCCGCGATCTGCCGCAGCACCAGGTCCATCGACGGCCCGTCGCAGGCGATGTGGTGGGCCACGACGACCAGCAGCACGCCGTCGCGGTGGCGGACGACCTCGGCCCGCGCGAGCGGTCCCGCGGCGAGGTCGAACCCGCGCCAGCAGGCCTCGGCGAGGTGGGCCGCCAGCCGGGCCGCGTCCCACGCCCGCGCGTCGGTCACGGTCACCGGCGGCACCGCGTCGCCGGCCCGGACCACGACCCGGCGGCGCTTGCGGTCCAGCCGGAAGGCCGAGCGGAACGCGTCGTGGCGGGCCAGCACCTCGGCGGTGTCGTCCCGCAGCCTGCCCGGGTCGGTGCCCGCGGGCAGCTCGAGGACGGCGGGCACGACGTAGGCCTGCCGCAGCCACGGCAGCCGGTCCAGCGACCAGAACCGCTGCTGTGCCGCGGTCGCCGGGCGCTCCGGCCCGGGATCGGCCGGGGCCGGCGCCGCCGCGGCGGGGGCCGGTTCGGCGAGCAGGGCCGCCAGCCCGGCCACCGTCGGGTCGGCCAGGAACCGCCGGGCGGAGAGGGCCACGCCGGTCTCCTCCTCGATCCTGCGGAGCATGCGCACGACGAGCAGCGAATGCCCGCCCAGGGCGAAGAAGTCCGCCCGGGGCCCGAGCTGCCCCGCTTCCGCCCCCAGCTCGCCCAGCGCGGCTGCGAACAGCTCCGCGGCGCGGTGCTGCGTGCCGGACAACGCCGTGGTGGCAGGCGCTTCCGCCCGGACGGGCTCTTCGGCGGGCGGCTCCGCGGCGAACCGCGAGAGGTCGGCGGCGGGGTCGGCGAGGACCAGCGCCAGGATGTCCACATAGGACTCAAGCAGCGCGGCCGCGACCTCGGCGGGGTACCGGCCGGTGTCGTGCTCCAGGCTCACCCGGGCCTCGTCGCCGCGCGGCTCGACGGTGAGCAGGAGGTCGAACTTGGCCGTGCCGGTCGGCAGGATCTCCGGCTGGTCCCAGCGCACCGGGACGTCCGCGGCCGGCCGGGGGAAGTTCTGCAGCGCGAAGGCAACGTCGACGAGCTCGGTCCGGGCGGCCGCGGTGAGCCGGTCGAACGGGATGCGCTGGTGGGTCAGCGCCCGGTAGGCCTCGCCGCGCACCCGGCGGCACAGTTCGGTGAAGCCGGCGCCGTCCGGCACGGCGCACCGCAGCGGCACCGTGTTGACGAAGAACCCCACCAGGTCTTCGACCTCGACCGAACTCCGGTTGGCGGTGATCGCGGCGGCCAGGAACTCCGTGCGCGCCGAGCGCAGCCGCAGCAGCAACTGGAAGGCGGAGAACAGGACCACGAAGGGCGTCAACCGGTGGGCCCGCGCGTAGTCCGCCACCGACTGCCACAGCGGCGCGGGCAGGACGGCGACCTGCTCGGCACCGTCGCGGACCACCCGGCGGCCGGGCTCCTTCGGCAGGGCCCCGGCGAGGGTCAGCCCGGCCGGCACCCCGGCCAGTTCGGCCAGCCGCTGCCGGACCCGGTCCGCGGTTTCGGCCGAGCCGGCGTCCGCGGCGTCGCGGCGGGCGAACTCGGCGTACTGCTCGCCGAGCCCGGGCAGCCGCGCCGGCCGGCCGCGCACGGCGGCGTCGTAGGCCAGCGCGAGGTCGGTGCCGAGCCGGCCGAGCGACCAGCCGTCGAAGGCGATGTGGTGCAGCACGAGCAGCACCGCGTCCTCGGCGCCGTGGAAGACGGTGGCGCGCAGGACCGGGCCCGCGGCCAGGTCGAACGGCAGGGCGACCCGGTGTGAAGCGCTTTCACGGGCGTCTTCGGTCGCGACGACCTCGACGTCGACCGGGGCCGCCGGGACCACCTGCTGCACGGGATCGCCGTCCCGCAGGAGGTACCGGGTGCGCAGCACCTCGTGCCGCCGGACGACCTCGGTGAGCGCGGCCCGCAGGGCGGGCACGTCCACCCGGCCGTGCCACCGCAGGAAGACGGGGACGTTGTAGGTGGCCGCGCCCGGGGCGGCCTGGTCCATCAGCCACAGGCGGCGCTGGGCCGCCGACAGCGGCGCCTCCCCCGGGCCGGGACCGCCGTGCGGCCGATCGGCCGAAGCAATGGGCGAGGACGTCGGAATTCGACCTTGTTCGCGAATTTCGCGCAACTTTCACACCCCCTGCCGACCACCATAGGCAACCTTTTCGTAGATCATCATGTGATCTGGGTCACGACCCACCTTCGTCGGCGATTCCCTGATCATTCGCTCACCCTCGAAGCCGATCGGGTATCGTGCCGGGCGGACGTGATCGAATTGACCGGGCCTCGCCGATTAATCGGAATTCCCGGCAGGTGAACAAAGGACGAACATGCGCACCGAGCTCAGCAATCCGGCGACCGCGCCCGCCCCGGCCGGCCCCTACTCCCAGGTGGCCCGGCTGGACTTCGGCGACGGCGCGCTCCTCATCCTCTCCGGCCAGGTCGCCCTCGACGACGACAACGCCGCGATCGTCGGCGAGGGCGACGTCGCGGTGCAGGCCGAACGGACCCTGGAGGTGATCGGGGCGATCCTGAAGGCGCACGGCGCCGGGTTCGCCGACGTCGTCAACATCCGGACCTACCTCACCGACATGGCCGACCGGGCGGCGTACGCGCAGGTGCGCGCGCGGTACTTCACCGGCGACCTGCCGACCAGCACCACCGTCGCCGTGGCCGCCCTGTTCCGGCCCGAGGCGCTGATCGAGATCGAGGTCACCGCGGTCGTCCGGGGTCGCTGACCCACGTCCACGCACCAGGGGGAAAAGTGCAGCTCAACCGCTTTGTCACCGCCGAATTCCAGGCCGCCGCGGAACGCCTGCGGGTGCCGGAGATGGGCACCGAGGTGATCGCCCGGCTGCTGGCCGACCTCGTCTGCCTGCACCGGCCGAGCCGGGTGCTCGAGGTCGGCATGGGGTACACGACCCCGTTCCTGGCCGCGGCCCTGGCCGACGTGCGGGACCAGGTGGCCGCCGAGTCGGCGGCGCTCGCCGAGAAGACCAGCCGCCACCTCGCCGACCACGACGAGCTCGACGACACGTGGCTCAACGCCGCGCCGGCCCTGGTCACCCCGGAGTTCCACCTCCGGCCGTACCGGCCGTCCCTGGTCGCCGTCGACGACCTGTCGATCCCCGAGTCCTCGGCCGAACGGGTGCTCGGCGTGCTCCGGGAACTGCGGCTGGAGGACTTGGTGACGGTCGTCAACGCCGATATCCGCGACTGCGCCGACCGGCTGCCCGAGGGGTTCGCACCGATCGACTTCGCGTGGGTCGACGCCTGGGAGTGCCTGTACTTTTTCGACAATTTCTGGGAACGCATCAACCCGGACGGCGGAATCGTCCTGATGCATTATCTGCTGACCTATCCGGAGGGTGAGGCGATTGTCCGGTACATCGGCGAGTTCGCCCGCACGAATCCGGGTGAGCTGGAAGTCGTCAACCTCCTCGAATCGCAGAAACTGACCCAGAACAGCCTGACGATGATCCGCCGGACCGGCGGCACCCGAAAGCGCCGCTACGGCGGCCCGGGCGGCCGGGTGCGCTATTCGCCGGAGCTGCACGCGGCCGCCGAGGCCCACCGGGACGCCTTCCGGTCGTGATCACCCCGCCCCGGCCGCCGGATCACGGCGGCCGGAGCGGGGCCGTTCATGGGTGTTGCAGCTCGCGAACCCGCGTGGCGAGCTCGCCGAACGACTCCGCCAGCAGGACGTCCGCCGGTTCCAGCACGATCCCCAGGCCGCTGCGCACCCGGGAGGCCACCTGCATGGCCAGGATGGAATTCCCGCCGAGGTCGAGGAAGTTCGCATCGGCCGGGGTGCCGGTCACGCCCAGCACCTCGCGCCACGCCCGCTCCAGCACATCCCCCGCCGGCTCACCGGACGACCGCGGCGGCTCGCCAGACGGCCGACCCAGCACGCCGGCCGCCGACCCTGCAGCCGGCCCGGGCGGCGCAACCGGAGAGCCGGGCGGCCGATCCAGCGACGCGAGCAGGGCCGCGCGGTCGGCTTTCCCGGTAGCTCCCAGCGGAACCTCGTCGAGCACGATCCAGCGGGCAGGCACCATGTAGGCCGGAAGCACCCGGCCGAGCGCGGCCGACAGCTCCGCCGGACCGGGGCCACCACCCGCCGCCGGCAGCACGAACCCCGCCAGCCACGCCGACGGGCCATCGCCGACCTTCTCCACGAACACCGCCGCCACCCCGTCGACGGCCGCCGCGGCCTTTTCGATCTCCTCCAGCTCGATCCGGTACCCGCGCAGCTTCACCTGGCGGTCGCGCCGCCCGACCAGTTCCAGCGCGCCACCGGGCAATTCGCGCACCAGGTCTCCCGTGCGGTAGCTCGGCGCGCCCGTCTCGTCGGACACGAACCGTTCCGCGGTCAGGTCCGGCCGCCCGAGGTAGCCGAGCGCGACACCGGCGCCGCCGACGAGCAGCTCGCCGGTCTCCCCGGCCGCGACCGGCTCGCCGTCTTCGCCGACGACCGCGAGGGTGGTTTCCTGCAGCGCGAACCCGATCGGGATGCGGTCCAGCCCGGCCAGGGACTCCGGTGTGCAGTCGAAGAAGGTGGCGAAGGTCGTCGTCTCGGTCGGCCCGTAGCCGTTGACCAGCCGGCCGGGCGCGCCGTGGGCGAGCACCTCGCGCACCGCGCCGAGGTCGAGCTGTTCGCCGCCGACCACCAGCGTGTCCAGGAACCCGAAGGCGGCGGGGTGTTCCCGCGCCGCCGCGTGGAACAACGACGTCGTCAGGAAAGCCGCGGACACCCGGGCGTCCCGGGCCAGCCGCGCCCACTCCGGCGGCGGCAGCTCGGCCACGGTCGGCAGCACGACCACGGTGGCGCCGTTGCCGAGGGTGTTCCACAGCTCGAACGTGGTGGCGTCGAAGGCCGGGTTGGCCGTGTTCGCGACGCGGTCCCCGGGGCCGAGCGTGCAGAACCGCGCCCCGGTCGCGAGCCGGCGGACGGCGCGGTGCGGGACCAGCACCCCCTTGGGCGTCCCGGTGGACCCGGACGTGGAACAGACGTAGGCGACGTCTTCCCCGGTCAGCTCGACCTCCGGTGCCGCCGGGCCGCCACCGGCGTCCGGGACCGGCAGCGACGGCAGGTTCGCGGCGGGCGGGCCGGCCACGACCCGCGCGCCGGCGTCCCCGAGGATCGTCGCGACCCGGCCGGGCGGGGCCTGGGGGTCGACCGGCAGGTAGGCGGCGCCGGCCCGGAGGATGCCGAGCACGGCCACCACGAGCTCCGGGGACCGCGGCACGGTGACGCCGACGACGTCGCCGCGCCCGACACCGGCGGCCGCCAGCTCGCCGGCGAACCGGCCCGAACGCCGCCACAGCTCGGCGTAGGTCAGGCTCGCGCCGGTGCGCGCGTCGGCGACCGCTTCGGCCTCCGGTGTGCGGCTCACCCACTGCCCGACGAGCGCCGGTACCGTTCCGGCTTGCTGCACTGTCGCTCCTCCCACGCCGGGGAACGGGATCAGCTCCGGAAGCCGCGCTGGTGAAGGGAAAGCGCCACGCGAGCCGAGCGTCCGTGCGCGCTTGCGGCAGACTGCGGGCGCGACCCTGCGCCGACGGCGCCGTGCACCGTGTCTGCGATTCCCCCGAGCGAGCCCCCAGAAGTTCCCCGGCACCAACGGTCGAATCCGATGCCAGTTGGTGAAAACCATACCGAGCACCGAAGGGATGCCAACCCGCCAATCAGGTGACTGGTCACGGTAGTGTCACGCACGCGCGGTCACTGTCCACATCGGACGATCAAGAAGCACTGCGAGGAAACAGAATGCGCGTTTGACGACGTGACGAACACCGGCAGCCAAGGCCGATCGCCTTCACCGCCACCGCCTCGCCCGGGTGGCTGTTGCCGGACTCGCCGTGAGCCTGTCCGGACGTGGCACTGAGTGCCATCCAGGTCAAGAAACGGGCCGCTCGCCACCGAGCGCGGCCCGGACTTCGGCGAGCACCTGCTGCAGCGGAGTCGCCGTGGTCAGCACGGCGACCACCGTGGCGGCGTCGCCGCCCTCGGTGCCGGCCCGCGCTCGGAAAGCGTCGGCGACCAGCGCGAACGCCTCGGCCGCGTCGGCCTGGATGTCGCCCTTCCCGCCACTGCGCAGCCAGCGCCGGAGGACGTGGTTGTTGGCGGCGGCGATCGCCGCGGCGAGCACGGCCGCACGCAGGCTGGCCGCCTCGTCGCCCTGGTCCTCGAACCGTGCCTGCAGGTACCGCGTGAGCACGCGCTGGTAGCGATCGACCGTCGCGACCTCCTTGTCGCGCAGGGAAGGCACGGCGCGGGTCAAGGCGAAGCGCTTGAGCGAGACGTCGAGGTCGTCGGCGTAGGCGTCCAGGACCAGGCCGACCGCGGCACACGCCACTTCGACCGGATCGCGCCCCGGGTCCGCGGCCGCGAACACCTCTTCCATCTCGGCCACGATCTCGTCGTGGTTGGCGAAGAGCACGTCGTCCTTGGTTTCGAAGTACCGGAAGAACGTCCGGCGGCCGATGCCGGCCGCGGCCGCGATGTCGTCCACCGTGGTGGCCTCGTAGCCGTTCGCCGCGAACAGGTCCACGGCCGCCGCGGCGAGCGCGCGCCGCAGCCGCCGCCGGCCCGCGGGGGTGGCGCCGGCCCGGGTGGCGGGCGCGCGGTGCGGTGCGTCGGTCATGACGGGAAAAGTAGCAGCCCGGCTTGCTAGTGGCACTCAGTGCCGCTAACCTGGCATCCTCACCCCGAGCGGAAGGCGCCGAAGATGTCGCTCGACCAGGATCTGCAGCCGGTCTCGCCCCGCGACCGGGCCGACGCGGTGTACCGGCGGCTCTTCGGCTGGTCGGTGCAGTGGCGCGGGAGCCAGCCGTTCCTGTCGCTGGAGAACGGCATCTGCGCCGCGACGCTGCCGAAGCTGAGTGCCGCCCCGGTCCTGGCGCGGCTCGCCGCCAACGGCTGCCAGGGCCCGGCCGTGGTCATGCCGACCCAGCAGGGACAACGGGTGGCGATCCTGGCGGAAACCGACGGCCTCATCCCGCCGCAGTTCGAACTCCCCCGGGCCGTCGAGGTGCTCGCGTGGGGCACGCTGCTCCCCCTGCCCCTCGACCCCCGGCGCGGCACGCCGGGCGCGGAGTGGCTGGTCGCCCCGGATCCGCAGCGCCGGTGGCTCCCGAGCCTGGACGCCGTGCTCGCCGGCCTCCACCGGCAGTAACACGCCAGGCGCTCAAGGAACGCTCAAGCCTCGGCAGACCATCGGGAACCGCCGAGCGGCCCACCGGCAAGCACCGCGGGGCGGAACTCCGCGTGCGCCACCCGCTCAAGCCTCGGCGCATCCCCAACAAACGCCGGACGGCCGCCACCGGAACCCCGCGGTCGCCACCCGCTCAAACCACGGCAGACCCTCACGAAACGCCGAGCGGACCACCCGCAAACACCTCGGGCGGGAACTCCGCGGGCGCCACCCGCTGAAACCACGGCCGGCTCGCAGGAAACGCCGAGCGGACCAAGCACAAGCACCGCCACCGGAACCCCGCGAGCACCACCCCGCTCAACCACCCCACGCCCTCACGAAACGCCAAGCGGACCACCCTCAAGCACCCGCCGCCGGAACTCTGCGGGCGCCAAGCCGTTCGCCCGCTTGAAAACCGACCCGAAGTGCGATGCCCCGCGAAACCCCCACCGGGCACCGATCGCGGACGCCGGGACGTGCGCGAGTGCCGGGTCGGCGAGGTCGAGCCGGCAGTGTTCGATGCGGCGGTCGCGGATGCAGCGGGACACCGTGGTGCCGGTCCGCTCGAACAGGCTGTGCAGCGCCCGCGGCGAAAGGAAGTGCGCGGCGGCGATCCGGCCGGGGTCGAGACCGGGGTCGGCCAGGTGGCCGTCGATGTGGGCGAGGATCCGCTCGAGCAGCTCCTCGTGCGGGGGCCGCGCCGGCACGCGGGGCCCGAGTTCGCTGCGCAGCATCGTGCCGACGAGGGTCATCAGCGACCGGACGGCGGTGGGCCCGTGCGGCCCGAGCGCCTCCAGGTTCCGGTTGACGCTGAGCACCGTGCTCCACACCGTGTCGGTGAGGCCCGGCGCGCAGGCGAACGGCGTCGCGGTGATCTCGGCCAGCGGATCGCCCGGCCGGGACGTGATCGCGCTCTTCGGGAACCGGATGCAGGTGGAGCGGTAGCCGTCGCCCACGGTCAGGGTGGCCGGTTTGCCCGAGTCGTACAACGCGAACAGACCGGGTTTCAGCAGCGCGGCCCGGCCGTCCTGCGCGATGCGGATTTCGCCGGCGAGCTGCAGGGTGAGCACGTAAAACCCTGCGTCGGCGGGGCGGATCGTGCGGTGGTCGCGGTGGGCCGCGTGCCGTCCGGAGGCCATGTCGACGAAGCTGACGCCGTGCAGGTGCCGGTCGCGGACGCGGCCGGTGAACTGCTCCGGCCGGTCGCAATCGAACTCGATGCTCAGCACACTGCGCCGGACCGCGGCCGCCCACGACGTGAGCGTGATCGGTCGCGGTGCCAAGCCGGTGAACTGCTCGGGCAGCGATGCGAATGACGTCATCGGCGCACTCCACGGTCGGTCCCGCCCACGGTACCCAGCCTCCGCGCCGCGGACCAGTGCGCCGGCTCGACACCACCGTGCGCTCTGGCGCCACCTGCCGGCTCGCGGTGTTCCTAGAGTTCGCGTCGGCGGACGTCTCAGCGCAGAGGAGCCATCCATGACCCACGTGCAAGGTTCGCACCACGTGACGCTTTCCGTGGCGGACGCCCAGGAGGACGTCGACTTCCACGTCAAGATCCTCGGCCTGCGCTTCATCAAGCGCACCGTCCTGTTCGACGGTTCCCTGCCGATCTACCACCTCTACTACTCCAACGCCGCGGGCGACCCCTCGAGCGTCGTCACGACCTTCCCGTGGGCGCAGGCCGGGTTCTTCGGCAAGCGCGGCACCAACCAGGCCCGCGAGGTCCTGCTGTCGGTTCCGGAGCACTCGCTGGACTTCTGGCACGGCCGGCTGACCGAGCACGACGTCGAGGTCACCGACGTCGAACGGTTCGGCAAGCGCCGGCTCGCGTTCCGGCACCCCTCGGGCATCGAGTACCGGTTCGTCGGCAACAGCGGCGACGACCGGGCCGGCCACCCCGGCCACGGCGTGCCGCCGGAGCACGCGATCCACGGCATCCACGGCGTCGGGGTGCACATGGCCACGCCCGACCGCATGGTCGAATTCGCCGGCGAGTCGTTCCACGCCCAGGACGGCCTCGCCGAGGAGGGCGACGTCATCGGGCTGCAGATCGGCGACGCCAAGCACGGCAACCACCTCGAGATCACCGTCAACCGCACCGACGACCAGGGCACCTGGGGCTACGGCGCCGGCACCTACCACCACTTCGCGTGGAACGCCGCCACCCTGGAGAACCAGGACGCGCTGAAGTTCGAGATCGAAGGCCGCGGCTACACCGACATCTCCGAGCTCAAGGACCGCAAGTACTTCAAGAGCGTCTACGTCCGCACCCCGAGCGGCGCGTTGTTCGAGCTGGCCGTCACCCACGCCGACGGCGGCTGGACCTGCGACGAGTCCCCGCACGAGCTCGGCAGCCGCTTCCAGCTGCCGGAACAGTTCGAACACCGCCGCGACGAGATCCTGGGCCGGCTGGAACCGATCGACATCTGAGGGCGGCGCGCATGACCGCACCGCACGCGGCCGGCGGGCACGAGGTCACCTGCCCGATGGGCCCGCTGCCGGCCGAGCGAACTCGGACGAGACCGTGCGGCCCGTCATCGGCTGGATCCTGCCCACGCTGCCCACCGAGGAGGGACACCGTGAACCACCTGCACGTCAGCGCCGAGTTCGACGCGGTCATGGCCCGGCTCGACGCGATCACGCCGCTCATCGAGGACACCGCCGACCAGGGCGAGGTCCTCGGCCGCGTGCCCGACGAGCCCGCCAAGGCCCTGCAGGGCACCGGCGCGTTCAAGATCGGCATCCCGCGCGAACTCGGCGGCTACGAGTTCTCGCCGCGCCAGGTGATCGACACGATCGCCCGGCTGTCCTATGCGGACGCTTCGGCCGGCTGGGCGTTCATGGCCGTGCAGATGGTCACCGGCACGACGGCCGCCTACCTCGGCCCGGAGGCCGCCGCGGACCTGTACCCGGACGCCGGCCGCGGCGATCACGCGCTCATCGCCGGCCAGGGCACCAAGCTCGGCACGGCCGTCCGGGTGGACGGCGGCTACCGCATCAGCGGGCACTGGCACTTCGCGTCCGGGATCTCGATGGCGACCCACATCCACACCGCCGCGCTGTGCGCGGAGACCGGCGAACCGCTGGTCTTCACGCTGCCCAAGGAGCAGGCCACCGTCATCGACAACTGGGACGTCATGGGCCTGCGGGCGACCAGCAGCCACGACTACGTGTGCGAGGACGTGTTCGTGCCGGAGAGCCACGTGTACGGCATCGCGACCACCGACGTCCGGCACGGCGGCGCGATCTACCGGATGGGGCTGGCGAACATGGCCGGGGTCTGCCACACCGGCTGGGCGCTCGGCGTCGGACGCCGGATGCTCGACGAGCTGAAAGCGTTGGCGGCCAAGAAGACCGGCGTCCCGGGGGCGTCGGTGGACACGCAGCAGTTCTACGCCGAATACGCCCAGGCCGAGGCGAAACTGCGGGCGGCGCAGGCGTGGGCGAAGGAAGTCTGGGCGGCCAACGAAGCCACCCTGGACCGCGGCGAACCGCTGGACACCGAGCAGGAGACGCTGACGCGGTTGATGCTCAACAACACGACGTGGTCGGTGCACGCGGTGGGCCAGACGGTCTACAAATGGGCGGCGACGGCGGCCCTGCGCCACGGCGTCCTGCAGCGGTTCTTCCGCGACCTGCACGCGGGCACCCAGCACGTCACCTCCAGCCCGGTCGTGCTGCAGAACTGCGGCAAGCTCCTGAGCGGCCTGGCCCCCGGCGCGCGGTGGGTGTTCCTCGATCTGCAGGAATCGCGGTGACGGCCGGGCTCACCGAATGGGGCGCTCCGGCGGACCGGGCCGCGCTGGCCGTGCTCGCCGTGCACGGGCGCGGCCAGGATCCCGCCTTCATGCGGGCGACGGCACGTCGGCTCGGCACGGCGTCCGCGCGGTTCTTCGCGCCCGAAGCCGAGGGCAACACGTGGTATCCGCTGTCGTTCCTGGAGCCGGTCGAGCGCAACCAGCCCGCGCTCGACCGGGCGGTGCAGGTGCTGGAGTTCTCCCTCGACCGGCTCGCCGAGGCCGGTTTCGGTGGTGACCGGGTGGTGCTGTGGGGCTTTTCCCAAGGCGCCTGCCTGCTGGCGCACCTGGTGCTGAGCGCCCCGCGGCCGGTGGCCGGGCTGGTCCTGTTCACCGGCGGCTACCCCGGCACCACCCCGCCCGCGCCGGGCAGCCGGGCCCTGCGCGGGGTTCCCGTGGTGCTGCGGAGCATCGAGCACGATCCGTGGGTACCCCGGTACCGGGTCGAGGAGACAGCCGCGGTGTTGCGGCAAGCCGGAGCGGAGGTGGACCTGCGCATCGACCCGGGCACCGAGCACATCATCACCGATGAAGCCTGCGCGACGGCCACCGAGCTGCTCGACGCGGTGGCGGCGCGCGGCGCGGGAGAGCCGGGTGCGGCAAACGGTTGTTGACGGTGAACGGCTCGCGCTCAGTCCTCGGTGTACCGGCCGGCCAGTTCCGCCGCGCCGAAGGAAACGTCGAAGCGGTCGCACCAGAGGCTCACGCTGCGATAACCGGCCAAGTCCGTCCCGGCCGGCAGCGGGTAGTTCTGGTTTCCCTTGTTGCCCTTGAGCTTGCCCGCGTCGAGGTGCTTGCCGTCGTCGAAGACGGCCCAGCCGTCCTTGCCCGGCTTCACCGGCGCGTCGGTCAGCCAGACGTGCACGTCCGGGCCGCTGCTCGTCTCGAGGTTTTCCAGGCGCAGCACGAGCGATCCGTCGGCCGCACGCAGGATCCGGACGGTTCCGGCGGTCCGGTGCTCGTGGCTGATCAGCTTGCCGGTCGCGAGGTCGGCGGGTTCCGCCGGGCGAGACGGCACGGACACCGGCGGCGAGGACACCGGCGGCACGGACACCGTCGCCGGTGCGGCGGCGGGCTCGGGCAGCGCTTCCTGCACCGTTTCGTCCACCCAGAGCTGCCACGGCTGGAACCAGTACAGGCCCGCGGCGACCGCGACGAGCCCCGCCACCAGCACGCCGATGAACCAGGGCCGCCCGAATACCCGCCGGGTGCGGTTCATCTCGCTCTCCTCCACGTCGTCGGTTGCCCCTCATTCAACGGGAAGAATGGCCCGGCCCGCGCTCCGAGCACGGTTACCGATCCCTTACGGCGAACTAATTGCCGGCTTCGTCCGGGGCGTCCGCGGGCGGGTGCAGTTTGCGGAACTCGGCCAGCAGCATGCTGCGGCGTTCCGGCGCCAGCACCCCCGGCGATTCGTCGGGCAGTTCGCCGAGCGTGGTGATCGTCCGGCGGAACTGGTCGATGTAGCTTCCGCAGCCTTCGCAGATGGCGACGTGGTCGACCAGACGGCGCTCCGTGGCCGGATCGAGCTCGCCGTCGAGGAAGGCCGAGACCAGCTCGACCAGCTCCTGACATGTCATCTTCTTCATGTCGACCACCCGTTCAGACTACCTGTCCGACCTTCCTCGGCACCGCCGTGCAACCAAGAGCTACGGACATACAGTGTCGGAGGGTCGCGCAGCGTTACACCGCGCACGAGGATCGCGGTGCAGCCCCCCTCGACGACGGGCCGTCACGGTGCGATCGCGTCCGGGTCGTCGCCCGCCGGCGCGGGCGTCAGGTAGTCTTCGAGCCGCTGCCGGACCGCCGCCCTCGCCCGGTGCAGCAGAACCCGCTGGTTCGCCGCCGAAATCTCCAGCATCTCGCAGACCTCTTCGGACGTGCACCCCTCGACATCGCGCAGCGTGAGCACGATCTGCTGCCGCTCGGGCAATTCCGTCAGCGCCGACGACACTTCATTTCTGATTTCCGTCGCCATTGCTTCCTGTTCCGGCGTCGGCCACGCGGCCGGATAGGCCCACCAATCGCCGGGGTACGGATCGGTGGAACCGCGAAAACGGGACGGGTCGACCGTCGGCCCGAAGTCCTCCGCCAGGACCACACTGCTCCAGGGGACGGTACGCCTTTCTTGGGTACTACGCCGTTTGGCGGCGTTCACGAGAATCCGGAAGACCCACGTCTTCAACGATGAGCGGCCCTCGAAGTCGCCGATTCCGCGCACCACGGCCAGCCAAGTGTCCTGGACCAGCTCGTGCGCCGAATCGTTGGTGCTGACGAAGGATCGCGCCACGCGCAAGAGTTTTCCCGACCACGCGTCGAGAAGGAGCGCATACGCCGTTTCATCGCCACCCCTGAGCCGGGTGACGAGTTCGGCATCGGACGGGAGCGGTTGTGCTCCCCCAGTAAATCCTCCCACGGGCCGAGGGTAGCTCAAGACATGGGAGGGCGCAGACAATAGAGCAGCGCATTGATCAACGGAACAGAGCGTATTCGGAAACGCTCGGAACGGCGGTTGCGGCGGCGAAAACCGTGCGGCTCGTCACATCAGGTGACGGCGGGTGTGACGGCGGTGCGACTCCGCGGTCACGGCGAGTCGTGCAGGGTCGGCCCGATGGTCTTCCCTTCTACCGAGGACGCCACGATGCCTGACCTCATCGCCGTCGAGCCGGGCGGCCCGGAATGCGGCTGCGAACTGGTGGCCGTCCTCGGGGAGCAGGACCGGCTGCTGGTGCCGCACCGCTGCGGGGACGACTTCCTCGGCTACCTCGGCGACCTGCTCGGGTCGCGGCTGAGCGCCGGGAACCTGGTCGTGTCCGGGCCCGCGCTGGACGACGGCCGGGCCGCGGCCGCACTCCGCGCCGGCGACCTCGGCGCGCGACGGCTGGTCCCGTACCGCCCCGGGCGCGGCGTCCTGGCCCTCGCCGACGATCTCGGCCTCCCCCTCGCCGGGGTCGGCGGCGACACCGACGCCGCGTGCCGCCGGTTCCTCCGGTTCGGTGGCGCCGAAGCGCTCGACGGACCCGCCGGGCTGCATTTGCTGGCAAGCGCGGTCGGCGCTCCGCTCGTGCCGGGCCGGCCGGTCGCCACCGAGCACGGCCTCTGCTCGGCGGTGCGGGCGCTGCTGCCCGTCGCGGGGCGCGTGCTCGTCCGGCGGGATTCCGGCCGGGGCGAGGGGCTGGTGGTGACCGTGCACGACGAGATCCGCGACGAACGGCACCCGATCGTGCGGGTGCCCGGCGACGACTGCGACTTCGCTTTCCTCGCCGCCGAACTGTGGCCGCTGCTGAGCGACCACGGCGGCGCGGACGTGCTCGTCGAGGTGCACCGCCGGGTCCTGCGCGCCCACGTCGCGGAGTTCTGGGTGCCCGGGCCCGCCGGTCCGCCCGATCTGCTGGGCCTCGCCGAACGGCGGCCCGGCGTCGCGGGCCTCGAAGTGCCCGGCGGGAACCTGACCGCGGCCCTGCGCGCCGAGCTGACCGCGCACAGCGTGAACGTCGCGGCCGAGGCGGGGCGGCGGGGGTACGCCGGTGCGCTGCGCGTCGACTCGGTGGTGACCGGGGACGGGTGGTTCGTCAGCGGGGTGCGGGCCGGCGCCGGCCGGCACGGCCCGGTCGCGCGGCTCGCCCGGGCGCTGGCCGGGCCGGACCACACCCGGGACCGGGTCCTGCTGACCCGCGCGGGCATCAAGGTGCGCGATTTCCCGACGGCCGTCGCGGCGCTCGAGATCGCCGAGGTGGCCTACGACCGGCCGGCCCGGACCGGGGTGGCCGTCACCGTCGACGCCACGGCGTGCCGCGGCGAAATCGGCTGGCTGGTCGCCGGGCGCGACGCGGCGCACGCCGCCCGGCTGGAGCAGCGAGCGCTCGCGGCGTTGCGGATGACGTGGAGCTGTGCCGAGTGACGGTCGTGTGACGCCGCAGCGCGGAGGGTGGAACCATGGACACAGCAATCGGTACGCGCCCGGGGACGCGGTCCCCGGCCGAGCTCGGCCCGGCCGGGCTGCTGACCGTGCTGAGCGGCGCCGGCCTGTCGATCGTCGACTTCTTCATCGTCAACGTCGCCTTGCCGACCATCGACCGCACCCTGCACGCGACACCCGTCGTGCTGCAGCTGGTCGTCGCGGCCTACGGGATCGCCTACGCCACCCTGCTGGTGCTCGGCGGGCGGCTCGGCGACCACTTCGGCAGGCGGCGGCTGTTCGCCGTCGGCCTCGGCCTGTTCACCCTCACCTCGCTCGCCGGCGGCCTCGCACCGACGGCCGGCCTGCTGGTGGCGGCCCGGGCCGCGCAAGGGGCGTCGGCGGCGCTGATGGTGCCGCAGGTGCTGTCGATCATCCAGGCCACCACCGCCGGCGAGCGGCGGTCGAAGGCGCTGGGCTGGTGGGGGGCCACTTCGGGGCTGGCCATGTGCGTCGGCCAGCTGGCGGGCGGCCTCCTGGTGACGGCCGACCTCGGCGGCCTGACCTGGCGGCCCATCTTCCTGGTGAACGTGCCGATCGGGCTGGTCTGCCTGCTCGCGCTCCGGCGAACCGTGCCGGAGAGCCGCTCGGAGCGCCCGCTCGGCCTCGACCGGGCCGGCACCCCGCTGTTCGGTGCGCTGGTCCTGGCGGTCCTGGTGCCGCTGATGGCCGGCCGCGTGCTGGGCTGGCCGTGGTGGACGTGGCTGTCGCTGGGCGCCGCCCCGGTGCTCGCGGTGCTGTTCGCCCGCACGCAGCGGCGGGCCGAGCGGCAGGACGCCACCCCGCTGCTGCCGCCGTCCCTGCTCGCGCTGCCCAGCATGCGACGCGGACTGGCGCTCAGCGCCCCGTTTTTCGCCGGCTTCGGCGCTTTCCTGTTCGTGTACGCGCTGACGCTGCAGGACGGCCTCCGGTTCAGCGCCGCGGCCGCGGGCCTCGCGATTACCCCGATGGCGGTCGGGTTCCTGGTGGCCTCGCTGGTCAGCAGCAGGTTGACAGTCCACATCGGACACCGAGTGGTGACGACGGGCGCCATCGCCCAGGCAGCCGGGATCGCCGTCCTCATCGGCACGGTCCTGCTCGCCTGGCCGCACGTGCCGATCCTCGCCCTGGTCCCGGGCATGGCCCTCGCGGGCTTCGGCCAGGGCCTGACGATGACGACGATGTTCCGCGTCGTCCTGTCCCGAGTGCCGGCCACCCAGGCCGGCGCCGGGAGCGGCGTGCTGGTGACCGTGCAGCAGGTGTCGGTGGCCGCGGGCGTGGCCACGCTCGGCAGCTCGTACCTGTGGCTGGCGGAGCCCGGAGTGCTCGGCATCCGCGACGCCTTCGCGGGCGTGATGGCGGTCCAGGTCTTGGTCGCCCTGGTCATCTTCGCGGCCGGACGCAAACTCCCCGACCCACGCGGCTGACCCACCACACGCGACGGAACCCCTCACACCCCCAACGTCGCCGAGTGCAGCGAAAGCCCGAAGGTGGCCGCGAGCCGCTCCGCTTCGCGGTCGAAGCCCGCGCGGAATGCCTTGCCCTTCTCCTCCCGGACGGCGAACCGGCCCTCCACGGCCAAGCCGCCACCGGTCACCGTGCAGCAGACCCAGCCCACCGCGCGGTCGCCGGTCAGCAGCGGCAGGGCGTAATACCCGAACCTGCGGGCCGCGGCCGGTGTGTACGCCTCGAAGCGGTACGGCCAGCCCCACAGGAGCTCGAAGCGGCGGCGGTCCCAGACCACCGGGTCGAACGGGGCGAGGAACCGGACCCGCGGCGGTACCGGCGTTTCCGGGACGACCGCGCCGGCCGGCCGGGCCCACGCGCACCCGGCCACCACTTCGACGACGAGTTCCCCCGAAGCCACCAGGG
This sequence comes from Amycolatopsis sp. 505, assembly GCF_031625235.1. Classification (NCBI taxonomy): domain Bacteria; kingdom Bacillati; phylum Actinomycetota; class Actinomycetes; order Pseudonocardiales; family Pseudonocardiaceae; genus Amycolatopsis; species Amycolatopsis sp. 505. The sequence goes on along the minus strand of NZ_JACKQP010000003.1, from coordinate 479,737 downwards.
CATCGACCGCCGCCGACGCGTCGATTCCGCCTCGGCGGCGCAGCTGCACCAGCGCGCTTCGCAACGTGGGCAACGGAACCGGCATCAGCAACCGCGCCAGGTACCTCGTCAGCGCGAGCGCCGGGTCGCCCGTCGAGGACACCGGTGCCGCGGGGCCGTAGAGCTTCACGCCGTTGCGGCGCCCGGCGACCCGGACCAGCCAGTGCCGGTGCAGCTCGTCGAGCGCGTGGGTGGTGGCCGTCGACGTCCCGCCCCAGAGGTTCTCCACGCGCGCGTCGCCCAGGCGGGCCGCGACCTCCCGAGGGTGGACGACCCCCGTCTCGCCGACCAGCGCCAGGACGTCCGCGGCCACGCCCGAGGGCCGGTACGCGAACTCCGGGCGGCCGCGGGGGTCGGCCAGCGCCCGCAGCCGCGGGGTCATCGCGCCGTAGACGTGCAAGTAGCCCTCGTCCAGGCCGAGCCGGTCGTACGCCCGCTCGAGACCGCCCTCGCGGTAGCCGCGCACCCGGTGGCGCAGGATCAGGTCCTGGGCGCGGCCCGGGCGGCGGATCGGGTCGTACTGCACGAACTCCAGCGCCTCGACGGCAGCGGTCAGCGCACCCGGGTCACCCAGGGTCGCGTGCACCGCCGCCGCCCGCAGGCGCCGGAGCCGGCCGGTTTCACTCATGGGGCGATCATGCAGCGCGCGCCGTGTCCTCGTCGTCCGGGGCGTCCTTCGGAGCCGGGGCCGGAGCCGGTGCAACGACCGAGGCGGCCGCCGGCGCGCGGCGCTTGAGACGGCTCAGCAGCGGCCCGGTCATCAGCGTCGTCACCACGGCCATGATCACCATCGCGGTGAACAGCCGCGTGTCGAGCACGCCGAGGCTCAGCCCGACGTTGAGGATCACCAGCTCGGTCAGGCCGCGGGTGTTGAGCAGGATGCCGAGCGCGACCGACCGGTGCCCGTCGGCCCCGGTGAGGCGGGCCGCCCCGACCGCGCCGGCGAACTTGCTCACGCACGCGACGGCGATCACCGCGAGCACGATCACCACCCCGCGCATCCCCAGCGTCCCGAGGTCGACCGAAAGCCCGGTGACGGTGAAGAACACCGGGAGCAGCAGCAGGCTCATCTGCTCGATCCGCGCCGGCACCTCCGGCGTGCTCGCGGCGACCGCCTCCCGCGGCACCACGGCGCCGAAGAGGAACGCCCCGAACACGACGTGCAGGCCGATCACGTCGGTCGTCCACGCACACGTGAGCAACCCGGCCATCAGCACGGTGTGCACCGCGATCCGGCTGCCCGCCCACTTCCGCTCCGGCGCCAGCAGCCACTTCAGGGCCGGGCGCACCAGGTACACCAGCACGAGGACGAACACCGCCGAGCCGAGCGCGATCCGGCCGAGTGGCCACGGACCGCCCACCGTGACGACGGCGACCACCACGGCCAGCACGCACCAGGCGAGGAAGTCCTGCACGGCCGCGCTGGCCAGGGCGACCGTGCCGAGCCGGCTGTGCTGGAGACCGCGCTCGGTGACGATCCGGGCCAGCACGGGGAACGCGGTGATCGACATCGCCGCGCCGAGGAACAGCGCCGGCCCGAGCGCCCCGCCCATCTTCAGCTCGTGCCGGTCGAGCCACGGGTACAGCAGCAGGGCGAGCCCGGCGCCGAGCGCGAACGGCAGCGCGACCGACACGAGGGACACCGCCGTCACCTGCTTGCCGACGCCCCGCAGCCGCGAAAACCTCAGTTCGTAGCCGACACCGAACATGAACAGCACCAGGCCCAGCTGCGAAAGCACCATCAGGTAGGGCCGGGCCGCCGGCGGGAACAGCACCGCCGTCGGGTCGCCGGGCAGCAGGCCGAGCAGGCTGGGGCCGAGCGCGATCCCGGCGACGATCTCGCCGAGCACGGCGGGCTGCCGCAGGCGCTTCGCCAGCAGGGCGAACGCGAACGCGGTCACCAGCAGCAGGCCGAGGTCGGCCAGGACGACGCCGGCCACCGCTTCGCCTCCGCCGGCGGAAGCAGCTTTGATGTGGGGAGTCACGGATTCGACCACCTTCGGGGGAAAGCCGCCCGCGACGCCGGGGACGACCGGCACTCACTCCCGGTCGTACCGGACGCCGAGCAGGACGGCGAGGATCACGACGGCGCCACCGGCGATGCCGTTGACACCGGGCACTTCGCCGAGGACGAGCCAGGTCCACACCGGCGTCATGGGCGCGTCGAGGACGTCGATCAGCGACGCGTCCCGGGACGGCACGCGGCCGGAGCCGAGCACCAGGAAGACGCGGCCCAGACCGAGGGTCACGATGCCGAACAGGGCCGAGACGGCGAACCCCTTCGGGTCGAACAGGTCGCGGTCCAGGAAGGGGGCCGCGAGCAGGCTGGAGAGCAGGCAGGCCAGCGCGGACGCGGCCAGCATCGGCGTGTCCCGGTGCCGGCGCGAGATCAGGATGACCCCCGCCACGCACACCGTCATCACGAAGGCCAGGCCCATGCCGGCCAGGTCGCCGCCGCTCAGGCCGCCGCCGGCCATCACGCCGACGCCGATCACCACGGCGGCGCCGGACACCCAGAACACCGGGGACGGCCGGCGCCGGAAGAAGATCAGCTGGGCCAGCCCGACGACGATCGGGATGGTCGCGTAGATGACCGACACGTTCACGACGCTGCCGAGCCGGTAGGCCCCGACCAGGCTGGTCATCCCGACGGTGAACAGGCCGGCCACGGCGAGCGCGGGCCAGCGGAAGTTCTCCCGGTCCGTCATGCGCTGCTTGGTGAACAGCCGGGCCACCACCCAGATCGCGAGCGCACCGAACACCCCGCGCAGGAACAGCACGTCACCCAGCGACTGCGTCGTCGCCCGGGTGAACAACCCGATCGTGCTGAACGACGTCGCCGAGCCCAGCATCAGCAGGATGCCGACGACCCGCTCCCGGCGCACGTGCGCGTCGCCGGACTTCTCCCGCACCAACGGCTCCACGTCTGACCTCTCGTCATCCACCGGACCAACCTACGGCACCGCGCCGGCCCCGGCCGGTTTCTCCGTCCACAAAGGACTCCCGGCCGGGGACGACCGCGGTGGTCAGAAGACCTGGGTCCCGCCGACGCTGTTGAGCTGCTCCGGCGCGAAGAAGGTGTGCTTCTCGAACACGGTGTCGTAGTCGCCGCGCGCGAGCGTGTCGTCGGGCAGCTTCTCCGTCGGGCGGTAGGCCCGGTGCGGCGACTTCTCCGGGTCCACCGGCTCGTTCGACCGCGCGTTGTAGACGCAGTGCATCAGCGTGCGCGGCCGGCTGGTGCTGTTGGGCAGCGAACCGTGGAGCATGTTGGCGTGGAAGAAGACCGCGTCGCCCGCCTCCATCTCGCACGGGACGACTTCCAGCCGGTCGAGGATCTGCGCGGTCCGCACCGGGTCGGCCACGTGCGCGCCGCCGACGTCGACCATGTCGATCCGGCCCAGCTTGTGCGAGCCCTTGACCACCTTCAGGCAGCCGTTCTCCAGGTTGTTCGAGTCGAGCGCGACCGAGCACGTGACGGTGTTCGGGTAGACGCAGTCGTCGTACCAGTAGGCGTACCCCTGGTGCCAGTCGACCGCGCCGGGGACGTCGTCGCTCTTGCGGACGAGCTTGATGTGCCAGAAGTAGCTTTCCTCACCCAGCAGCAGGGACGTGTTGTCGACCATCCGGGCCAGGCGCGGCAGCTTGCCGGCGTAGGTGTCGTTCTGCTCGCACCAGATGGTGACCTTCCACAGTTTCCCTTCGAGGTCGGGAATGCTGGACTGCGAACCGCGGATGTCCGGGTGCCGGTCGAGCTCGTCCTGCAGCGGGCGCAGCTCGCCGGCGGAGAAGAGCCCGCGCTTGACGACGTACCCGTCTTCGTGGAACTGCGCGGCCTCGTCCGGGGTCAGCAACCGTTCGGTGGCGGCCGCCGGGGTGGCGATGGAAGTCATCTCGTGTCTCCTTCGGTTGTCTCACTCGAGGTGTTCGGCGAGCCGGGTGACGTGCGGCGAGCGCAGCATCGAGAAGTGATCACCCGGGATGCGGACTACGGCAACGGAAGTACCTCCCAACTTCTCCTCGGCTTCGGCGGCCAGCGCGGCCGCGCGGCCGGGTCCGAGGCCGACGCCGGTGGCGGTCTCGGGCACGGCGATGACGATCGGGCAGCCGAGCTCGCCGACGACCTGGGCCGAGCGGGCGATCTCGCAGTTGACCCGGTAGCTCTCCCAGGCCTCGGCCCGGCTGTCCCCGGACAGGCGGCCCGCACCGCCGCCCAGTTCCAGCAGGCGCGTGAATTCCGCTTCACCGGCAGGTTCGACGGCGGATTCGGCGGCCGCGGCGACCGGTTCGCCGTCGACGGCCACGAACCGCCGCAGGGTCCGCCCGCGGCGCTTGAGCTCGACGGCCAGCGAGCAGGCGACCATCGCCCCGAACGAGTGACCGGCGAGCGTGATCTCACCCTCCGGCTGCACCGACTCGACCCGATCGGCCAGGTCGCCGGCCACCGCCACGACGTCGGTCCGGCCCGCCGCCTCCGCCTCGCGGGTCGGCGAAGCCAGCGTGACCAGCCCGCCCGGCGTCGTCAGCGCGCTCTCCAGGTCGGGCGCGCCGTCGAGCCGCCCGAAGATGCCGGAAACGTAGAACACCGGGTCCGTGGCCACCGGCTCCGTGGCCGCCGGGGCGACCCGCGGCCGGACGGCGTCCGCGGCCGCGGCCAGGGTCGGCGCGTCGGACAGGTCGTTCAGCGGCACCCGGACCCCGCTCCGGCGCTCGATGAGCGCGCGGACCTCGATCAGGGTCAGGGAGTCGACGCCGTTGTCGGCCAGCGACCGGTCCGCGGCCAGCTCGCCGGGCGCCACCCCGAGCACGGACGCCACCGCCGCGGTGACGAGCTCGCCATCGGGCGCGGTTTCACCGGCCGGGGCCGCGCTCGTGCTTTCCGGCGCGTCCGGAGTGGCCGCCGGGCGGGGCAGGGCGGGCAGCAAGGCGGTGTGGAACGGGTGCCGGCGCAGGACGGGCGCGCTCAGGTCGGCCGCGATGCCGGGCTCCCCGGTCCGGCAGGCCCGGTCGAGCTCGGGCAGCAGGACGGCCGCGGGCAACGGGTTCTCCCCCGCCCGGCGCAAGGCCGTGTTCAGCCCGCGCCGGGCGGTGACGCCGACGCCGTCCCACGGTCCCCACTGCACCGCCACGACGTCCGGGGCCGCGGCGAGGCCGTCCAGGTAGGCGCAGGCCATGCCGTGCGCGGCCTGGCCGGCGTTGCCGAGCAGGACGCTGGTGGAGCTGAACAGCACGAACCGGGCGGCGGTGCCGGCGAAGGCGGTCCGGAGGTGGTGGCTGCCGCGGACCTTCGGCCGCAGCACGGCTTCGAGGTCTTCGGCGCCGACGGTGTCGATCGTGCCGTCGCGCAGCACCGCGGCGAGGTTGAGCACGAGCGGCTTCGCCGAGTCCGCCAGGACCCGCTCGGCCACCGCGCGGACCTCGGCCGCGTCGCCGACGTCGGCCGTCACGTAACGGACCTGGACGCCGGTGTCCGCGAGCCGGGCGGCGAACCCTTCGGTGCCGGAGTCGAGGACCGACCGGCCGGCCAGCCACACCCGGCCGGTGCCGTGGTTCGTGACGAACCATTCGGTGACGGCGTGGGCGAGGTCGCTCGAGCCGCCGAACACCACCAGCGCGTCGTGGTCGAGGGGCTCGCCGTCCGGCGCGGGGCCGGCGGGTTCGACCGCGGGCAGCAGCAGCGTGCCGTCGCAGATCCGTGCGGCGACGTGCGCGCCGCGGTGCGTCAGCAGGGTCTTCACCTGCCGGACGGTCTCCGCGGCCGGGCCGTGCCCGTCGACCGCCAGGGCGAGGGTCCGGACCCGGCGGTCTTCCGAGGCCGCGACCCGGGCCAGCGCCGCGGCCATCGCCCCGGCCGGCGCCGCGGCGGCCCCGTCCGGGGTGCCGAACACGAGGGTGTCCAGCCGCGGCAGCTCCTCGGCCCGCCGGACCGCCCGCAGCAGCGCGGCGGCGAACCACTCGGCCGTGTCCGCGTCCGGCTCACCGGCCTCGAACCGCAGCACGGCCGTGCGTGCCGACGCGGGCAGCAGGTCTCCGGCGTCCGCACCGGTCGCGACGTCGACGACGACCGGCTCGTCCCGGTCCGCCGGGCGCGGGTTGGCGCAGACGAACAGCCCTTCGTCGGCGACGGTGTCCCCGGCGGGCAGCCCGCCGCACGCCCGGAGCACGTCGACCCGGCCGAACCGGCTGTCCAGCAGGGTCCGCCAGCGTTCCTCGGACAGCAGCGGGTGGTCCGCCCGGATGTCGTCGTCGAAGGACCACCAGCTGTCGAGCAGCCCGAAGGTCAGGTCCACCCAGGCCAGCGCCTTGAGGTCTTCGACCAGCAGGACCATCCCGTGCGGCGCGAGGCGCCCGGCGAGCCGGTCCAGCGTGGCGCCGACGTCCCGGGTGGCGTGCACGACATCCACCGCGACCACGACGTCGTAGTCGTCGTCGAGCGCGCCGACCGACTCGTCGGAGTCGAGGTCGGCGAGCGCCGTGCGGAAGCCGGGGTGCGCCCCGAACCGCTCGGCGGCGAGCCGGTTCAGCCCCTCGCTGAGGTCGGTGAAGGTGTAGTCCGCGTCCGCCCCGAGTTCGCCGAGCGCGGCGAGGACGCCCTCGGTGGTGGCGCCGGTGCCGCCGCCGACCTCGAGGACCTTCAGCGGCCGGGAGGAGTGCGCGGCCGCCGCGGACGCGACCACCCCGGCCAGCGCGGAGTTGAGCCGGTTGAGCAGGAACGAGCTCTGGTAGTAGGACCGCAGCCGGGCCGCGCCGGAGCCGCCGAAGAGGATGCTCTCGCCGTCGAGGGAACCGTCGAAGAACCCCGGCAGCTGGCCGGCGCAGTTGCCGACGATGGCCCACTCGGCGTCCAGGGCGCCCTCCGGCGGCACTTCCGTGACGGCCGGGCGCGGGCGGTCGAGCAGGTTCGCGAAGGCCCGCAGGCGCCGGTCGTCGGCCGGTGTGGTCGCGGTCGCGGCGGCCAGGTACTCGCGGGCGCCCGACGAGTCGAGGACGCGCACGGCGTGGTCTTCCAGCTGCCGGATGCGCCGCTGGTACCGCGTGACTTCGTCGTCCGGTGCGGACAGGGCGGCGTGCGCCTCCTCCAGCGCCGCGGCCACCGGGCCGGGCAGTTCGGCGCCGACCGGGACGTGCGGCCGCCACACGAGCCGGTGGGCCACCTGGCCCCCGCGGCGATCGCCCTGGAACCGGACGCCGGCGAGCTCGGCGACCACACCCCCGGTCTCCCCATACAGGGCGCCGGAAACGGTGGCCGGTCCGTCGGGGCCGACGGCGATCAGATCGGCCGGGGCCGCGACCGCGCGCAGCCGGGCCCACGCCACGTGCGCGGGCATCCGGACGTCCGGTCCGGCGGTGGCCGCCAGGACGTCCGCGAGCTGCAGCACGCCGTCGACCGCGGCCACCTCGTCGGTGCCGATGCCGAGGCGGGTGCGGTCCCCGCGGGCTTCTTCCGGCCGCCAGTGCGCTCGCGCCGCCGCCGGGCCGGCGGTGATCCGGGCGAGGCCGCGGTAGCCGGTGCCGTAGTGCAGTCCCTGGGCTTCGAACCGCCGGTAGAGCCCGTCGGCGTCGACCGGGCCGGCGGCGCCGTCCGGGGTCTCGACCTCGCGGACCTCGTCGGTGAGCAGGGCCGCGGCGTTGCGGGTCCACGCCTGCCCGGGCCGCCGGGTCCACAGGACGCACTCGGCGGGCGAGCCGGACGCGACCGAGATCCGGGCCTCCACGACGTCGGTCTCGGCCTCGAAGGCGATGGGCCGCTCGAAGGAGACGTCGGCCAGCAGGACGTCGGTGCCGTCCGGGCGCACCGCGCGCCCGATCCGGGCGAAGAGGCGGAGGATGCCGGCGGCCGGGACGAGCCAGCGGTCGCCGACCCGGTGGCCGCCGATCCAGTCCTCATCGGACGGAGCCAGGGTGAACGGCACGTCCGGGGCGAGCACGTCGCCGAGCGGCCCGCGCCGCGGCACCGGGCCGAGCGGCCGGATCTCGGTGCGGTCGAAGGGGTAGGCGGGCAGCGGGAGCAGGCCCCCGCCGGTCACCCGGTTGAGCGCGGCCCAGTCGGGCCCGCGGCCGGCGCGGTAGGCCGCCGCGGCGACCTTGCCGACGTAGCCGGGGACGGACTTCTTCAGGTCGCAGACCAGCTCCGGGGCCGGCACCGCGCCGTCGGTCGCCGCGGCGCGCACCAAGCGCGAGAGTGTGGCGGAAAAGCCGAGCTCGACCACGATCGCGGGGTGCGGCGACCGGCCGAGCACGTGCTCGGCGGCGGCGAGGAAGTCGACCGGCGAGGTCAGCTGGGTCGTCCAGTAGCGCAGGCCGTCCGGTTCGCGGGTGGGGCCGTAGGCCGCGTTCGAGCCGACGAACGCCACCGCGGCGGGGTGGGCCGGGACGGGTGCGCCGCGCTCCAGCTCGCCGGCCGCCCCGGCCAGCAGCCGGCTGTGGAACGGCTTGCCGACGGGCAGCGGGGTCAGGTGGATGCCCGCGGCGGACGCGGTCCGCCGCAGGTCGTCGAGCCGGGGCCGGGGGCCGGCCAGCACGACCTGCGCCGGGCCGTTGACCGCCGCGACGTCGAGGTCGAGCTCCGCGGCCAGTGCCCGGGCCCGGTCGTGCGAGCAGCGTGCCTGGGCCATGAACCCGGCCGGGGCGGCGTCCATCAGGGTGCAGCGGGCGGCCACCAGCGTCAGCGCGTCCGGTTCGGCCAGCAGGCCCGCGCACACCGCGGCGGTGATCTCTCCCAGGCTGTGCCCGGTGACGACGTCGGGGGCGCAGCCGAACGACCGCAGCAAGTCGGCCAGTGCGAGCTGGAACGAGAACTGCAGGACCTGCTCGCGGATCGTGCACGGGTCGCCGCACGTGGCCGCGTCGGTGTCCACCGGCCGCGCCGGGTCGCCGGTGCGCCGTCCGACGTGCCGCTCGAACGCTTCGGGCCCGAGCCGGTCCGAGAACTCCGCGAGCAGGGCCGGGAAGCGCTCGCCGAACACCGGCCACCGGACCAGCTCGGCCACCGCGTCCCAGGAGAACCCGCTGCCCTGCCCGGGGAACGCCCAGACGGTCTCGCCGCGCACGGCGGCGGCGGGGAACTCGCGGAACGGCGGCGCGCCGGCGCCGTGCACGAGCACGCCCCGGTGCTCGCCGGAGTGCTCGCGGCCGTGGGTGAGGGTGCGCACGACACTCGCCGCGGGCAGCTGGGCCGCGTCGTGGCCGAGCCGCTCGCCCAGCCGCGTCGCCAGTGCGCCGAGGGCCTCCCGGCTCCGGCCGCTGACCGGCAGGTAGAGCGGGGCGTCGCGGTCGCCCAGCGTCCCGGCGTCTTCGCTGGCCTGCGGGGCCGCCGGCGAGCTGAGCAGGACGTGGCAGTTCGCACCGCCCATGCCGAACGAGCTGACCCCGCCGCGGACGGGCCGGTCGTCGGGCAGCTTGCGGCTGTCGCCGGTCACCGTGAACCGGCCGGTCCCGGTCAGGCCCGGGTGCAGGCCGGAGAAGCCGTACGTCCCGGGGTAGAGCCGGTAGCGGACGGCCAGGCAGGCCTTGACGAACCCGGCGATCCCGGCGGCTTCGTCGAGGTGGCCGACGTTGCCCTTGACCGAGCCGACCAGGCACGGCGTGGCTTCGTCCGGGGCCTGCAGGCGGGACGCGAGCAGCCCGTCCCACTCGATGACGTCGCCGATCGCGGTTCCGGTGCCGTGCGCTTCCACGAAGTCGACGACGGGGTCCGAAGCGCCGACGGCGGCGTCGATCAGCCGGGTCTGCGACGCCGGGTTCGGTGCGCTGAAGCCGGCCTTCGCGGCCCCGTCGTGGTTGACGGCGCTGCCGACGACCTCGGCGTAGACCGTGTTGCCGCCGGTCCGGGCGTCGCGGGCGCGCTTGAGGACGACGACCCCGGCGCCGTTGCCGAAGACGGTCCCGTCGGCGTCGCGGTCGAACGGGCGGCACACGCCGTGGCGGCTGCGGACCGAGCCTTCGACGTACTCGTAGCCCTCCGGCTGCGGGTAGATGATCGACACGCCGCCGGCGAGCGCGAGGTCGCATTCGCCGGCCAGCAGGGCCCGGCGGGCGGTGTGCACGGCGGTGAGCGCGGTGGCGCAGGCGGCCTGCACGACGACGCTGGGGCCGGTCAGGCCGAGCCGGAAGGACACGGTCGAGGTGAGGTAGTTCCGGTCGGTGCCGAGCCGTTCGGCGAGCGTGTTGTGCTCCAGGAACGGCGTGTCGTCGTCGGCCAGCCGCCGCGGCTCGACCTCGTTGAGCAGGTAGGTGCTCAACCCGGCGCCCGCGAACACGCCGACGTTCTTGCCCGGCAGGCCGGCCACCTCGCCGGCGTCCTCCAGCGCGGTCCAGCACAGCTCGAGGAACACCCGCACCTGCGGGTCCATCCGCCGGGCTTCGGCCGGGCTGATCCCGAAGAACGCGTGGTCGAACGCGTCGACGTCGGCCAGGTGGCCCTGGGCGCGGACGAACGTGCCGCCGTCGCCGGGAGCCGTCACCGCGGACGTCCCGTCGAGCAGGGTGCGCCAGAAGGATTCGACGTCCGGGGCGCCGGGGAACCGGCCGGCCAGGCCGACGACGGCCACCTCGTCCGGCTCGCCGGCCGCGACCGGCTCGGGCCGGACGGCGGCGGGCCGGGACGCCGGCCGGTCCAGGGCCCGTTGCAGGTCCCCGATCACCGGGTGGCGGAAGAAGTCGGCGACGGACAGGCCGGGGTGGTCCCGGCCGAGCCGGGCCGCCAGGGTCATCAGGCTGATCGAGTCGAGTCCGGCGTCGAGGAACCGGGAGTGCTCGTCGACGGCCGGGTTGCCGGTGAGGTCGCGGACGGCGGCGAGCACGGCCGACCCCGCCGCGCCCGGTTCGGCGGCGGGCGCACCGGACGTCCGCTGGGCGCCGGCCTCCTCGGCCAGCTTCGTGATCGCCTGCAGATCGGGTTTGTGGTTGGCCAGCCGCGGGAGCGCGGGCACGAACCGGAGCTCGAACTCGTAGCCTTCGCCGAGGCGTTCGGCGATCCGGTCGCGGATCGCGGCCGGGTCGGGCTCGGCGGCGGAGTCCTGCCTGGTCGCCACGACGACGATCTCGATGCCGCCGGCGGGGGTCGGGTGGTGCACGGCGACGGCATCGGCCACGCCGGGCGCCGCGGCGGTCTCGGCCTCCAGGGCCTGCAGGTTGACGCGGAAGCCGCGGCGCTTGATGACCCGGCTGTTCCGGCCCAGGATGTGCAGCCTGCCGTCGCGGTCGGTGTAGCCGACGTCGCCGGTGACGACCGTATCGGTGCCGCGCCGGACGACCACCGCGCCGCTGAGGGTCGGCGGCAGTTCGACGTCGTCCCCGCCGACCACCCGGACGTCGACGCCGTCGATGGGGAAGCCCGCCGGCGGGCGGTCCGGCCAGCCGGACGGCGGCCCGCCGAGCTGGTGGCTGGTGACGTCCTGGGTCTCGGACATGCCGTACTGGTTGACCAGCCGCGCCGAGGTGCGGCCGAACCACTCGCGGATTTCGGGCGTGATCCGCAGCCCGCCGCCGGCGACGAGGACCTCCTTGAGCGCCGGGGTCGCCACCGCCGGTTCGACCAGCGCCGACTCGGCCACCGGCCGCAGCAGCACGGTCGGCAGGTACACCTTCTCGATCCCCGCCGCGGCCAGGAACTCCAGCAGCTTCCGGGGGTCGTCGCGGACTTCCTTGCCGGCCGCCACGAGGGTGCCGCCGCCACACAGCGTCGCGTAGATGACGTGGTAGGCGATGTCGAACGACAGCTTGGAGAACTGGAGCATCCGCCGCGGCGAGGGGAACGTCCGCAGGTGCCAGGCGACCAGCGCGGACAGGTCCGCGCGGGCGAACGGGATCGGCTTGGGCTGCCCGGTCGAGCCGGACGTCAGCGTGATGTAGAGCGGCCGCTCCGGACCGGCGGCCGGGCCGCGTGCCCCGGCGACGATCCGGTACGTCCCGAAGGTTCCTTCGAACGATTCCTCCGGCCCGGTGCCGCGCACCGGGGAGCCGGGCAGCCGGATGACCGCGCCGATCCCCGCCACCCCGGCCAGCGCGCGCCGGGTGGCCGCCGGGCCGCGGTCGAGCCGCAGCACGGTGGCCCCGGCCAGGTTCACCCCGAGCACGCAGGCGATCTCGGCGGGGTGCTTGCGGCCGACCACCGCGACGACGCGGTGCTCCGGCGGCAGCGTCCGGCCGAGGAGGTCCGCGAGCGCCGTAGCTTCCGCCCACAGCTGCCCGTAGGACGCCGTGCCGGTGCCGGGGGCGTCGACGGCCACCGCGTCCGGCTGGGCCTCGACCACGGCGGACAGCCGATCGAGCACGTCGAGCTCCGCCTGCGGTGCTTCCTGGCGGCCGTCGTCGCGGTGGTCCGTGCCGCCCTGCAGTTTCGCGCCCAGGTGGTCGAGCACCTCCGGACCGACCACAGTGGACTCCAGATGCACGCGCAGCCGGCCGGCACCGTCCCGCCAGTGGTTGAGCACCAGGGCGTACGGCGTTCTGCTGACGGCCGGCTCCGCCACCGACTCGACGAGCTCCCCGCGGTGGCCGAACAGGGTCCGGGGCACGAGCAGGACGTCGAAGGGGTGGGCCGGGTCGGCCGCGGCGCGGAACCCGTCGTCGGCCATGACGTGCTGGAACGGCACCTGCGCCAGGGCACGGGCCCGGTCGTACTCCCGCTGCGCCCACCGCGGGTCATCGTCGTCCGATGGCAGGACGGCGATCCCCGGGTTGCCGAAGTAGCCGAACTGCCCGTCCTGCTCCGGCGTGCCGCCGTCGAACGGGATCGCGACGAGCAGCTGCTCCCCCGGGACGAGGTGGGCGGTCGCCGCCCGCAGGCGCCGCAGGAGGTGGACTTCGTCGGGCTCGCCGTCCGGCCCCGGGTCCAGCACCCCGCTCCAGCGGTGGCCGCCGGGATCGGGCTCGACCACCCGCCGCCGCAGGTCCCCCGGGGCGGTGAGCGCCCCGGCGAGCCGGGCCACCTCCGCGCCGGCGTCCTCCGGCAGCGGCGGTTCGGTCACCAGCCGGCCGAGGTCCGGCCCGGCCGCGGCCGGCGGCCGGTCGTCGAGCCCGGCGAGGAACAGCTCCAGCGAGCGGTCGCCGTCGCACACCAGGTGGTGGAACCGGCAGCACAGGTACGTCGCTTCCGGCGTCACGACCAGGCCGGCCGACCACGGCAGTTCCCGGCCGAGGTCCCACGGCTGCCCGGCGAAATCGGCGTAGAGCGCGCGCAGCCGAGCCGGGTTCGCCGCCCGCACGGTGGGCCGCACCGCGGCGAGGACGGCCTCCCGCGGCGGCAGCGACCGCCACACCGGCTCACCCGCCGCCGCGTCGACGACCGCCGACAGCAGCGGGTGCCCGGCGACGACGTCCAGGAGCCGGCGCTGCAGCTCCTCGACCCCGATCGGGGCGCTGAGCCGGGCGGCGCAGGCGATCGTCAGATCGGTGCGCCGGACGTCCATCGCCTGCATGAACCACATGCGGAGCTGGGACCGGGTGAGAGCGGTTTCCCTGTTCACGGTGCCCACTTTCGTCGTTCGTGCGCCTGCCTCGGTGTGGTCGGAAGTCTTCCCGGACCGCCGTCGCCACGGCGTCACAGCGCGCCCGGTGGAGTCCTGCTGGTCCTCTGTGGACGGTCAGTACGCGGCGATCCCGAACGGGGGCAGCTGGCCGCCGTTCTCCGGGAGGACCACGTCGAACGCCTTGTGCTCCTCGAGGAACTTCAGCGTGCCGTCGGCGTTCACCTGGAACACCTGCAGCAGCCCGAAGTGGGAGTTGAGCTGGTACAGCCACCGGCTGTCGTGGCTGAGCGCGATGTCCAGCGTGCCGTCCTTGGGGCCCTTGTCGGTGGCCTGCGGGTGCAGCAGCGTCAGCGCCCCGGTGTCTTCGACGCGATAGCTCGAGAGCGAGCCGCCGCCCAGCGCGTTCGAGGTGAAGGCCAGCTTCCCGTCGTTGGTCGGGACGATCCAGCACGTGTCGGTGCCGCTGTTGGGCACGGCCTTGCTGATCGCCTTCAGGGTTCCGTTGCCCAGCATGGTGTAGCTGCTCGCGGTGCCCTTGCCCTTGTCGGTGTGGTTCTGCTCGCTGAACAGGACCGTGCCGTCCTTGGTGAACGCGAAGCCGAACGGGCCGGCGCCGGAGGTGTTCTGGACGGACTTGGCCCCCAGCGTCCCGTCGGGGTTGACGGCGAAGGTGTCGATGGCCCCGTTCTCGGCCGGTTGCGTGGGCAGCGTGGCGACCCGCTCGGACACGACCAGCTGCGAACCGTCCGGGGTGAACGAAACCTGCGCGCAGCCGGAGCGGCCGCCGCCGCTGAGCGGGCGGGTGGACGAAGGGATCGGGGTGAGCCTGCCCTCGACGTCGATCCGGAAGCCCGAGACCGACGGCTGGTCGCCGTGCGTGCAGTTGTCCAGGAACTGGTCGGGGAACCGGAGCACGAACCGGTCGTCGAGCTCACCACTGTTGAGCGCATAGAGCAGGCCGTGGTTCACCGTGAGGCTCACCGGCTTGGTCCCGCCGGAGGGCACGTTCGACACCAGCTGGAGGCCGTCGGCCGCGACCCGGAACACGCTGATCGAGTCACTGCCCGCGTTGGCCACGTACAGCAGCTGCGCGCTGTCGAGGTTGTGCTGCGGGGAAGTCTCCCCCGCCGTGGTGCCGAGCACGATGCCGTGCGCGGAGTCCTCGAAGCTGCCGCTGCCGACGCCGCCGGTCTTGTACCGGCCGACCTCGTGCACCCGCCCGTCCTCGCTGCGGGAGAAGGCGATGACCTCGTTGGCCGTCGGATCGTTCGTCTGCACGAACACGGCGCCGCGGCGCAGGTCGAAGGGGCCACCGCCACCCGCGGCGGGATTGCCGGCCCCGGCGAGGGAGTCCCCGGCGTCGCCGGCGGCCGTGCCGTTCTGGGCGGCCAGCGGGACCGACAGCCCGTCCGCGCCGTCCGAGTCGTCGTTGACGACCCAGCCGACGACGAACCCGGCGGCGATCGCGATCACCGCGACGAGCACCCCGACCACGATCGCCGGGCCGCGGCGCCGGCGCCTCGGCGGCGGGGCGGGCGGCGCGAAGCCGAGGTCCGGCCGCGGGGCGGAGCCGGGTGGCCCGGTCGGCGGCTGGGCGGGGAAGCCCTGGGTGCGGGGGCCGCGGTCGAAGCCGTGGCTTCCTCCGGCGTTGGTCGTGTTGTCCATCGTCACTCCTTTGCTGGACCGGCGGTTCCGGCCGCCTCCCCGGCCGGCGAACCGCTCAGTAGTGCGAGAATTCGGCTTGGTCGAAGGAATGCCGCTCGTCACCGCGCAGCGGCGGGTTGAAGACGCTCACCAGTTCCATGTCGCCTTCGGTGCAGGCGATGAGGAAGTGCTCGTCGTGGTCGTCGAGGGCGTAGATGACGCCGGGCGCCAGGTCGAAGGTGGTGCCGTCGGCGGTGACCACCTGGCCCCGCCCGGAGATGCAGTAGCAGGCTTCCAGGTGCCTGCGGTACTGCAGCGGCGATTTCGAACCGGCTTTGACCAGCGTGTGAGCCAGGGTGAACCCCATGTTGTCGCGTTGGGTGAGAAACCGGTAGCTGAGCCCGTTCCCCCAGTCGACGCAGGTCACTTCCGCCTTGGAACGCACGATCATGACAGGGTTCCTTCCTTCGAGGTGGCCACGGCCCGCCGCTTCCCGTTCGCGGTCCGGCCGATGCGGTGTTCGACGATCTCGACGTCGCTCGGGACGGCGGTGGCCGGCAGCTTGGCGCGGCAGTACACGCGCAGCTGCAGCCCGGTGAGCCGGGTCCGCGGCCGCAGCCGCACCGACGCGCTGATCCGGTGGCCCTCGGCGGGGTCGGCGGTCGCGGTGACGAGCGCGTCGACCACGTCGGTGTGGCGGAGGATGACCGCCTCGACCTGCTGCAGGTTCGTCCGGACGCCGCGCACCTTCACCTGGTCGTCGCGGCGGCCGCGCGGGAACAGCCGGCCCCGCTCGTCGCGCTCGACGACGTCGCCGGTGCGGAACGGGCTTCCGAGCGGCACGATCCCGCCCCGCCGCCGGTCCAGGTAGCCCCGGGCCTGGAACGGCGTGGACACCAGCAGCTCGCCCCGGCCCGCGCCGGTCACGGTTTCGCCGTGCTCGCCGGCAATGGTCGCCCGCACCCCGGCGATGGGGTCGCCGAGGGGCACGGCGCCGATCGTGAGGGCGTCCTCGGCGTCCACTTCGGCCAGGAAGCTGTCGTTGGTTTCCGTGCAGCCGTAGAGGTTCCACACCCGCGCCCGCGGGAACAGCGCCGGCAGCGCGGCGGCGAGGCGGGGCGGCAGGACGTCGCCGGTGGAGATCGCGTGCCGCACGCCGGGCAGCGGCCGGGCCGCCGATTCGGTCAGCATCCGCAGGTGCATCGGCGACAGCTGCACGACGTCGGCGCGCCCGCACGCCTCCGCCAGGCGGGCGCCGTCGGTGGCGGCTTCGGGTGCGGCCAGCTCGGCCCGCGCCCCGGCCGCCAGCGCGGCCCAGACGTCCAGCAGGGACAGGTCGAAGTTCAACGGCACGCAGCTGAGCGTCGCGACGCCCGGGCCGATCCCGAACCGGGCCGAGGCCCAGCCGAAGAACCGGTCGAGCCCGGCGGCGTCGAGCACCACCGTCCGGGCCGGCCCGGTGGTGCCGGAGGTGGTCAGGAGCAGGCCGGGTGGCGCGGCGGGCCGCACGTCCGCCCGGGCGAGCCGGACGAACTCCCCGTCCCCCGCGAGCACGGCCGAGCACCCCGCCTGGCCGCACAGGTCGACGAGCGCGTCCGACCCGAGTTCGGCGGGCGGCAGCAGGACCTGCTTGCCCCCGGCGAGACAGGCCAGCACGAGGGCGACGGTCTCCGGCGACCGGCGCGGGGCCACGCAGACGGGTCCGGCGGTCCGCGCGACGGCGCGGCCGAACCCGGCGGCCAGGCGCCCCAGGGCCGCGTAGGAGACGACCCGGTCACCGGCGGACAGAGCGGGCGCCTCCGGCGTGTGGCGGGCCCACGCGGAGAAGCGGGCGAGGAAGGACGACGACGGCATGGCGGGCTCCTTCGGAGTCGAGGATCAGCAGTGCCGGTGGGAGAAGTAGTGGAGCTGCCGCATCCCGGCGGCGACGGTCGAGCCGGGCTCGAGCACGGTCTCGGCCCCCGGTTCCAGCCGGCGCCAGGTGGCGCTCCCCCGAGGCAGCACGAAGGTCCCGTTGGCCGACTGCAGATCGGTGACGACGACCTGCCAGCCCCGCAACGCGATCCGGGCGTGCCGCCGCGAGACGAGCGGATCGGCCAGCGTGACCGGATCGGCCTCCCCCGTGGCCACGGCCTCGTCGAACTCGGGCATCCGGCCGAGCACGAGGTCCCGCAGCAGCGGGACGGTGGTGCCATCGTCGAGCACGAGCACGCCCAGCTGCGGCCGCGGTCCGACATCCGGCGAGCGCGGGGCCTGCGCCATCGAGATCCCGCACACGGAGCAGTAGGAGACGGCGGGATCGTTGAAGTGATCACGAGCGCACCGCACCCCGGGCACGGTCGCGACGACGACCCCGACGGGGCGGCTGTCCGTTGTGGACTCGGCGGTGGCCGGCGCGGTTTCGGTCGCCGGTGCGGGGGCCGGAGCTGGCGCGGGCGCCGGAACCGCGGCCGAGGCCTGCGCCGGAACCGGAGCTGATGCGGGCGCCGCCACTGGAGCTGTTGCTCGCACCGGAACCGAAGCCGCAGCTGCCGCCTGCTCCGCCACCGGAGCCGGAGCCGCGGCCGGAGCCTGCGCCGGCACCGGGGCTGGCGCGGGCGCCGGTACCGAAGCCGGAGCTGTCGTCCGCTCCGCCACCGGAGCCGGAGCTGCTGCCTGCTCCGCCACCGGAGCCGGAGCCGGAGCCGCGGCCGGAGCCTGCGCCGGCACCGGGGCTGGCGCGGGCGCCGGTACCGAAGCCGGAGCTGTCGTCCGCTCCGCCACCGGAGCCGGAGCTGCTGCCTGCTCCGCCGCCGGAGCCGAGTCCTGCGCCGGAGCCGCGGCCGGGGCTTGCGCCGGGACCGGAGCTGGCGCGGGCGCCGGAGCCGCGGCCGGAGCTGTCGCCTGCCCCCCTACCGGAGCGGAGTCCTGCGCCGCCGCCGGAGCTGTGGCCGGAGCCTGCGCCGGCACCGGAGCTGATGCGGGCGCTGCCCCCAGAGCCCGAGCCGCGGCCGGGACCTGCGCCGGCACCGGAGCTGACGCGGGCACCGGGGCCGGATCTGCCGCCTGCTCCGCCACCGGAGCCGAGTCCCGCGCCGGAGTCGGCTCGGCCGGGGCCGGAGCCGGGGCGTCGTCCAGCGTGCCCAGGTCCGTGCCGCCCAGTACCGCGCGTACGGCGTCCACCCGATCGGTGATCACCCGGTCCAGGACCGTCGCCGCGTCGCGGCCGTCGAGGTGGACGTGCTTGCCGTTGACCGTCACGATCAGCTCTGCCCCGCCGTGCACGACGGCCGCCATGCCGTCGCCGGTCGGGCCGAAGGCGCAGAGGGCCGGGAAGTCTTCGGCGTCCGCGTCGATCAGTCCCGCCACCCGGCGGCTCAGCTGCCTCGCGTCGGCCTCGTCCGCCGCGATCGCGGCGACCGCGTCGAGCAGCGCGCCGATGCGGTGCTGCCGGCCGGGCACCGCTTCGCAGACCAGGGTCAGGTCACCGTAGCGGGCCAGGACTGCGTTGCCCCGCAACGGGTGCAGCCCGTCCGGGGCCGTCGCGGCCGCCTGCGGTGCGTTGTCCAGAACCGTGCTCATACCAGTCTCCCGCCGTGAAACCTCCATCGGATGAACGGCACCCGCATCGGCCCGTTCGCGAACAGCCACACCGCCAGCCAGACGACCCCGAAGTGGATCAGGAACGCGCCCCAGGGCACCGGGCCCGGCAGCCAGGGCAGCCGGCCCCGGCCCGCCAGGACCCACACGAGGATTCCCTCCGGCACGGCGGTGAGCAGGCCGAAGAGGGTGGGCCAGTCCTTCTCCCACCGCCACTGCATGAGCAGGTGGTAGACGAACTCCCAGCCGACCCCCAGCACGGTGACGGCGCCCAGCACCACGAAGGTGGCCTGGTACCGCTGCGCCACCGGGGCGTCGATCGGCAGGATCGGCGCGAGCAGCGCGGTCAGCGCACCACCGAGGAAGATCAGCAGGAACAGCCGGGTCTGGATCCGGCCGAGCAGTGTCGGCACCACGTCGTCGTCCTCTCCACGTACGGTCAGATCCGGCGTCCGGTGGCCCACTTCAGCCACCGGGCGATGGAGCTGACCGGTCCCATGTGGTCGCAGTAGCCGCGCCGGGCGATGTCGTCGATGACGTCCTGCGCGGCGAGCTGGAGCCCGAGGAAGGTGTCCACCCCGGGGAAGTAGCCGCCGTACGCGGCCGCGCCGGTCGCGTAGAGCCGTCCTTCGCCGTTGTCCGCCCCGCGCACGTCGAAGGCTTCGCCGACGTCGAGCCGGCCGAGCACGTTGCGCCCGACGCCGGGCTGGCGCAGCAGGTCGCCGAGGACGCGGTGCTCGCTGATGTCGCCGTTGAGGCCGGTGCAGTCGATCACGTAGTCGACGGCGACGTTCGCCAGGCCCTCGGGGCGGCCGATGGTGGCCACCATGCCCGTCCCGTCGAGCCGCAGGTCGGCGATCCGTCCGGAGACCGGCTGGTACCAGCCCTGTTCCCGGGCGGTCCGCTGCCCCTCGCGCCAATGCCGCCGCGACGGCGTCGTCGTCCCGCCGATCTGCTCGTAGATCCGGACCCGGTCGGCGCCCTCCAGCCCGTGCATGCGGGCGCGCAACTGGCCGCCCCACGCGGACTTCGGGTAGTTGAAGCCCTGGAACGCCCAGCCGTCGCGACCGGGCCGCCGCGCCCACGGGTGCGGCCCGTGGTGGCCGGCGTAGAAGGTGCGGAACAGGTGCACGATCCGGGTTTCCGCGCCGCCGGAGAGCCGGTCGGTGATCAACCGGTGCAGGACGGCCGAGGCGACGACCCCGCCGCCGCGCACCAGCACGGTGCCGGGCCGGTGGCGCAGGGCCTGGTACACGTGCTCGTGGTCCTCGTAGCCGTTGACCACGTGGTGGAAGTCGTTCATCCGTTCGCGGAACGCCTGCATGTCGGGCAGGAACCGCAGGCCCGGGTAGCCGACGGCCAGGTGCACGTCCCGCGAGCGGAAGGCGACGTGCCCCGGCGCCGGGCTCCCGTCGGCGGCGGCCGGGGACAGCAGGCTGAAGTACCCGCCACCGGCGCGGCGGCGGACCACCTGCACCTCGCCGCGCACCAGCATCTCGCCGTACCGGATCCGGTCGGCCTCCCGCGCGATGCCGTCGAGCACCGTGCCGAGCACCGGGGTGTAGAAGTCGGCGAAGTCCGGCTCCAGGAACACCTGCGTCAACGGCTTGAGGCTGCGGGTCCGCCACGCTTCCTGCAGCGCGTACGACGGGAAGCCCCACAGGTTGTCCGGCCGCGACGCCGAGTCCGACCGGATCCGGCGGGCCCGCGGCAGCTGCGAAACGCGGGTCAGGTACTCGTAGGTCTCCCACGGGTGGGCCAGGTTCGACAGGACGCGGATGTCCTGCGCCGGCACGTCGCCGGCGATCCGCAGGTAGTCGACGGTGACGAAGGAGCCCATCCCCCCGCCGACGCTGACGAAGGGCGCGTCGTGCACCGGGATGCCCGCGCCGGCCACCATCTCGTCGGTCCACATGGGACTCTGGTCCAGCAGCGGCGGGACGGCCCGCGCGGTCGGCAGCTGCGGCGCAGCCACGGCATCGGTCGTGTCAGTCACTTTCCCTCACCGGCTCACTGTTCTCATCGCTCCGGGGAACATTCACTCGCAAGAGTGACGGCGGCGCCGTCGGCGCACCGTTCTCCGAGCGTCACACGTCGAGGCCGGCGGCCGGTTCGTCGAGCAGTTGGCCGATGCTGGAAGCGGGTTCGACGCCCAGCTCGTCGCGGAAGACCCGCTGGTAGTCGGCGAAGTAGGAAAGCGCTTCCTGCTGGTTTCCCTGCACGAGGCAGGCCCGGATGAGCGTCTGGTGTGCACTGTCGCGCAGGGAATCCGCCTGCACCAGCGCCAACGCCGTGCAGACGGCCGCGCCGGGCAGGCCCTCGCTGGCCAGGCGGCGGGACAGGGTTTCCAGTGCGGCCAGCCGGAGCTGGTGGTACCGGGTCTGGTACTCCAGCAGCCATTCGTCGTCCAGGTCGGGCAGGAGGTCGTGGTGGAAGCCGGCGTCGAGGGCTTCGGTGCGCACCGCGGCGGGCAGCGGGCCTTCGGTGGCGAGGATCCGGTTGGCCAGCGCGGTCGTCTCGTCCAGGTCGATGCGGAGGCCGCCGGCGAGCCGCAGGTAGGAACCGCACACGACGATCAGGCCCGGGCAGGTTCGTTCCAGCCGGTAGATGACAGTGCGTAGATTGGCGTGGGCGCGCGCGGTGGTGGCATCGGGCCACAGCAGGTGCGCGATCTGCCGCCGCGCGACCGAGCCGGAGTGGCAGACGAGGACGGCGACGAGCCGCTGCCCGGTCGTGCTCACGTCGACCAGTTCTCCGCGCAGCACGAGCCGGAACCCGCCGAGCAGGCTCAGTTCGCCCACCGGAGTGACCTCTTCGGACGTCCCGATCGGACGCTCGGGTGCGGACGGCCAGAGCTGCGCGTCCGGGCGGAAGAGAGCGGACCGGGTGGTGGTGACGTCGACGAGCATGGGATGTCCCCCAAACGCGGGTCGGAGATGGTTTCGTGGAGTACCGAGACGCCACGCCGCGGGACCGTTACATGATCACGGAATTCTCACGATCCGTACACGGATCACCGGGAATTCCGTTGTAACGAGGGGGAAAGACGATGGATAGTCACGAAAAGTAGTCGTTTGAGAAGACGTCGGACGGGGTATTCGGTTACTTCGGTGCCGTGCCCTGGGGCTGGACTGTCCTATTCGGCCGGTTTCGGCTCAGCTCCCGGCACACCGATGCCCGGCCGGTTCGCCACCGAACCGGCCGGGCATCGGCGTGTCACACCAGCGACGCCGTCAACCCGCCGTCGAGGACGTAGTGGCTGCCGGTGATCCAGCTCGCCCGGTCCGAGGCCAGGAACGCCGTCACCTCCGCGATGTCCTGCGGGGTGCCCAGCCGGCCCTGCTTGGCCGCGACGAGGTCGCCGAACGGGACCTGCGTGGCCGCCTCGAAGTCCGGGACCAGGCGCTCGACCATGGCCGTGTCCGCGAAGCCCGGGCAGACCGCGTTGACCCTCACTCCCGTCGGGCGCATCTCCACCGCCGCGACGCGGGTCAGCTGGATCACCGCCGCCTTCGTCGCGCAGTACGAGCCGAGCAGGGGGCTCCCTCCGATGCCCGCGATCGAGGCGATGTTGACGATGTTGCCCTTGGACTCCACCAGGTGCGGGGTCGCCGCCTTCATCGTCACGAACGTGCCGCGGACGTTGACCGCGAAGATCCGGTCGAAGCTCTCCGTCGGCTGCTGCAGCAGCGGGGACGACACCTCGATGCCCGCGTTGTTGACCAGGACGTCCAGGCCGCCGAGGAGGTCGACCGCCTGCTGGATCGCCGTCTGGACCTGGGTTTCGTCGGTGACGTCGCAGTTGGCGACACCCGCGGCGCCGATCTCGTCGGCCGCCTGCTTGGCCGCGAGGGAGTCGAGGTCGCTCACGACGACCCGGGCGCCGCGTTCGGTGAACAGCGCCGCGATCGCCTTGCCGATACCGGCACCCGAGCCGGTGACGAAGACGCGCTTTCCATCGAGTTCGGACATGCTGGTCCCTTTCACATCGCGTCGATCTTGGGGAGGATTTCTTCCTTGAGGCGCTTCAGGTCGTCGAGCGTCTTCGCCACCGGGACGTCCTGGAAGGGCGGCCACAGGAACGGCATCGTCAGCCCGGCTTCCCGGTAGCGCTTGAGCCGGTCGGTGATCTGCGCCTGCGAGCCCACGAGCAGGTTGGTGCCCTTGCCCAGCGGGCTCTGGTCCATGTCCTGGTCGGTGATGACGAACCAGATCATGCTGGCGATCTCGAGGTCGTCGACCGATCGCGGGGTGTCGAGGGCCTCGAGCTCGCGCTGGATTTCGGTGCGCCACCTCGTGATGTCCTCGGGCGAGTCCTGGATGCCGATCCAGCCGGCGAGCCCGTACTTCGCGATGCGCGCGGCCGACCGCTTCGCGTCCTTGAGGCCGCTGAAGAAGATCGGCGGGTGCGGTTTCTGCACCGGCTTGGCGCCGAACCCGCTGCGCTGGAAGTCGGCGAACTCGCCGTGGTACTCGAACAGGTCGTTGGTCCAGATGCCCTGCATGATCTCCAGGGTTTCCCGGACGTGCTGGTGCCGCTTGGGGAAGATGTGCGACGCACTCGCGGCGGCGAACTCCTCGGGCATCCAGCCGGAGCCGACGGCGACGTTGAGCCGGCCGCCGCAGAGGTGGTCGATGGTCGCCAGTTCCGCGGCGAGGACGCCGGGCGAGCGGTAGGGCGTGTCGATGATGCTCATCCCGATCCGCACCTTCGACGTCTTCGCCGCGAGCCACGGGATGAGCGGCATGCCCTGGAGGAACTCGCCGCGCGAGCTCACCGGCAGGCCCTTGGGAAAGCCCTCGATCATGCCGAACGCGTACTGCATCTCCTGGGTGTCCGACGTCTCCGGGACGATGATCCGGTCGAGCGTCCAGACGGAGTCGAAGTCGAGGTCCTCGGCCAGCGCGGTGAGGTCCTCGAGCTCCCGCACGGTCACCTTGTCCCGGAAGTTCGGCAGGTAGAGCGCGAGTTTCATGTGTTCTCCTTCAACGGGTGGCGAGGGTGGTGCGGATGTCGGCCTTGAGCACCTTGCCGACGGTCGAGCGAGGCAGGTCCGGCCAGACTTCGACCTGCTTCGGGGCCTTGACGCTGCCGATGCGGTCCTTGACGAAGGCGATCAGCTCGCCGGCGTCCAGTTCGGCACCGGGCCGGAGCTGGACGACGGCGGTCACGCGCTCGCCCCACTTGTCGTCGGGCAGGCCGACCACGGCGCAGTCGCGGACCGCTTCGTGGGCCAGCACCGCCTGCTCGACCTCGGCGGAGTAGACGTTGAACCCGCCGGTGATGACCATGTCCTTGGCCCGGTCGACGATGTGGAGGAAGCCTTCGCCGTCGAGGAACCCGATGTCGCCGGTGTGGTGCCAGCCGTGGGCCGACGCCTCCGCCGTGGCTTCCGGGTCGCGGTGGTAGCCGGCCATCACCAGCGAGCCGCGCACGCAGATCTCGCCGCGTTCCCCCTGCGGGACCGGGTTTCCGTCGCCGTCGAGGATCGCCACGGTGACCAGCGGCGACGGCCGCCCGGCCGAGGACAGCCGTCCGGTGTGGACGGTGCCGTCGGGCCGCCGGTGCTCGGCCGGGGACATCGTCGAGATCATCATCGGGGCCTCGGACTGGCCGAACAGCTGCGCCATCGGCCCGATCCGGTCGAGCGCTTCGGTGAGCCGGGCCGTCGACATCGGGGCCGCGCCGTACCAGAAGCACTGCAGCGACGAGAGGTCCGTGCGGTCGAGGGCTTCGTGGCCGAGCACCAGGTAGATCAGCGTCGGCGGCAGGAACGTGTGCGTGACGCGGTGGTGTTCGATGAGCTCCAGGAACCGGCCGACGTCCGGCTTCGGCATGATCACGACCTCGCCGCCGCGGGCCAGGACCGGGAAGCACAGGACGCCGGCCGCGTGCGTCAGCGGGGCCAGGGCCAGGTAGACCGGGCGCCCCTCGAAGGGGTAGCTCATCAGCGTGATCGCCGACATCACCTCGAGGTTGCGGTCGGTGAGCATGACACCCTTGGGACGTCCGGTGGTGCCGCCGGTACCCACCAGGGCGACGACGTCGCCGGGCGGCTCGGCCACCGCGGGCGGGTCGTCTTCCGCCTGGCCGAGCCAGTCGTCGAAGCCGGGCGCGAAGGCGTCGCCGTCGCCGAGGCGGACGAGCGTGGTCAGCTTCGGCAGCTGCGGGGCGATCCGGCGGACCAGGTCCTCGAAGGCGGGCTGGAAGACCAGGGTGGCGCAGTCGAACAGGTCCAGGAGCTCGGCGTTCTCGCCGGCGGCGTTGCGCGGGTTGATCGGGCACCACACCGCGCCGGCCCGGGAGATGCCGAAGACGCAGGTGAACGCGGTGGGGTCGTTGGCCGAGAGGATGCCGACCTTGTCCCCCGGGGCGACGCCGGAGCGCCGCAACGCGCGGGCGACCGCTTCGGCGAGCTCGACGACCTCGCCGTAGGACCGGGTGACCCCGTCGAGGGTCAAGCAGGGCGCCCCGGGGTCCAGGGAGGCGCCTTTCTCCAGGTAGAAGAACAGAGACATCGTCGTCCCTCCCGACATCGCCGGCGGCTGGTGAAGACCATGACCGCCATTTGGACGAATGTCAAGATTTTCTTGGACGATTGGTTAGAAAACGGCCGGATGGTATCTTCGGGGTCGTGACCAGCGCAGCCGCCGTGAGGCGCCGGACCCCAGCCGACAAGTTCGAGGACCGCCGCCGGGAACTGGCCGACGCGGCGCTCCTGGCCCTGGCCGACCTCGGCTACGCCCGCACCAGCCTGCGCACGATCGCGGAGCACACGAAGTTCTCCCACGGGCTGCTGCACTACTACTTCGCCGACAAGGTCGAGCTGATCACCTACTGCGTCCGCCGCTACAAGGCGGCGTGCGTCCAGCGTTACGAGGGCGGCGTCGGCGAGGCGGCCACGGCGGCCGAGCTGGCGGCGGCGTGCGCCGACGGCCTCGCCGCGGCGCTCGGCGAAGCGCCCCTGATGCACCGCATGTGGTACGACCTGCGCACGCAGTCGTTGTTCGAGCCGGCGTTCCGCGAGGACGTCGCCGAGATCGACGACAGCCTGCGGGACATGATCTGGCGCAACGTGACCGCGTACGCCGGCCTCGCGGGCGCCGAGCCGACGTGCTCGGCGGCGGACGCGTACGCGCTGTTCGACGGGCTGTTCCAGCAGGCGCTGCTGCGCCACCTGGCCGACGAGGAGACAGCGCTCGACGACCTGCGGCGCGGGGTGCGGGAGCCGTTCCCCCGGCTGGTCGGCTGACGACGACGGGCCGCCGTGCCCGGCACGGCGGCCCGCACCCGGGTCAGGGGATGTGCCACTGCTGGGGCGGCGTGTCCTCGCACGTCCACTGCTGCAGGAGCGTGCCCGGGGTGTTGCTCCAGTCCTTGTCGTCCACGCAGCGCCCGGTCATCAGGTTCTTCACGCGAGACGTCGGGACCGGCGGGGAGAACGGCTGGGTCTCCACCGCCCACAGCTGCATGTAGCCCTGCCGGGCGTCGGCCCAGCAATCCCACTGCTGCAGGAGGACACCCGGCGCGGAATCCCCGCCGGGGACGTCGAGGCACTTGCCGGTTTCCAGGTTGCGGAGCCGGTAGTAGTGCGTCACGCCGATGGTCATCACGTACTCTTCGGTCCAGCGTTGCGGCGCCCCTCCCCAGCAGTACCACTGCTGGATGCGAGCGCCGCTGGCGCGGTCGCCGCCGACCACGTCCATGCACAGGTGGCTGCTGTTGTTGATGAACAGGTAGGGACCGTAGTCGGGCGCCGCGTTCGCCGGCGAGCCGGTGAGCAAGGCGGCGCCGGCCAGGCCGGCCGACACGATCGACGCGACGATCCGCCGCGCGATTCGGTTCATTTCGCTTCCCCTCCCGAGAAAACCCGGACCCCGGTGGCCCGGTCCGGGGATTCTGGGCCCGCCGCCCCGGTGGCCGGAAACGCCCGTCTCGTTCAACGGAACGATCGGGGGTGCGGGAGCCGGTCGGTGATCTCCTGCGACGCCCGCCGGACCAGCTCGGCGAGTCCGGCCGGTGCGGCCCGGCGCACCACGACCGCGCCGACCGAACCGGCGAAGGAGCCGTCCGCGTGCCAGATCGGGGCGGCTACACAGGAAACGCCGGACGGGTGCTGCTCGGCCAGCCACGGGCCGCCGACCCTGGCCAGGATCTGCCGGCGCCGCCGCTCCACCGGCAGGCGGTCGCCGGCGGCCCGGCCGGCGAGGAGGACCTTTCCGGCCGCGGTGGCGTCCGGCAGGGTGTCCCCCGGCCGCATCGGCGGGAATTCGACGCTCTCGCACCGGGTTTCGGCGACCACCCGGACCCGGTCGTCGTGCAGCACCGTCACCACGACCGCCGTGCCCGTGAGGGCGGCGAGCACCTGCACCGGCTCCCGGGCCGCGTGGTGCAGCCGGGGATCCGGGTTCCAGGCCGCCCCGAGCCGGGCGAGCGACCGCCCGATGAAGTACCGCTGTTCGTGACGGTGCACCGCCCCGAGCGCGACGAGCTGTTCGAGCAGCCGGTGCACGGTGGCTTTGGGCAGGCGCACCGCGCGGGCGAGATCGGCCAGCCTGCTGCCGTCGGCGGACCGGGACAACGCCTCCAGCACGCGGAACGCCCCCTCCAGCACGCCCCGGCCCCGGTGTTCTCCGGATTCCATCGATGCCCTCCTCCCCCGGACACCCGGCAGGACGAAGATCGCCGGCGATATCCGGAGGGGGACGGGATTTCCCTGATACGAACCCACAGGGACTTCTCAGGAACGCGGCGGCCCGGGCCACCGCCTCCGGTCACTCCGTGACGACCACGACGTGCAGGCTCCGTGGCCCGTGCACGCCTTCCACCCGGGTCAGCTCGATGTCGCTGGTGGCGCTCGGCCCGCTGATCCAGGTCTGCGGGCGCGCCGGGTCCAGCGCGGCCACCGCCTCCGGCACCCCCGGCACGATCTGCTCCGCCCGGAGCACGCACACGTGCACGTCCGGCACCAGGCTGAACGCCCGCCGGCCTTGCCCCGGCCCGTGGTCGAGGACGATCGTACCGGTGGTCGCGATGCCCAGCGCCGCCGTCGTGACGACGGCGTCGAACCCGGTCGGCATGGCGGTGCTCGCCACCGGCGGCGCCCCCTCGATGCCGACCGGGAACCCGTCCGGTACCAGCACTTTCCGCGACGGCCCCAGCGCCGCGCGGATCGCGTCCGGCAGCTCGGCGGCGGTGCACCGGGTGAGCGTGGCCCGGTAGTCGACCACGCGCTCGGCGAACAACTCGACGTCCGCGACGGCCGCGCGGTATCCACGGGGTACCACGGCTTCCGTGCGATCCGCGTCCCGCAGCGCGCCGCGGACGGCCGCCAGGATCTCCTCCCGCGCGTTCATCGCTTCCGCCACCAGGACCGGAAGGACTCGGGCGGCGGCGCCGGCAGGTCGCGGCTGGTCGTCCACAGTGAACCCGGCCACGGCAGGCGGGACAGGGCCCGGCGGCCGCCCGGGAGCAGGCGGCGGCCGAAGCGGGTCAAGGCCCGGTTCGCGACCCCCAGCCCGCGTTCGGCCGCGCCGAGCCGGCGGGCGTCGGACAGCACCCAGGACGCCGTTTTCATCGCCACCGCCTCGGGTTTCGGGGGCCCGCCGCGGTGTGCGTCGACCACGCGGGACCGCAGGTGCACCAGGACTTCCGGGATGTCGATGCGCACCGGGCAGGCCTCGAAGCAGGCCCCGCACAGGCTGGAGGCGTAGGGCAGCGAGTCGGTCTGCTCGTCCACGCCGACGCCCTTGAGCAGCGGGTTGAGGATCGCGCCGATCGGCCCGGGGTAGACCGACCCGTAGGCGTGCCCGCCGGTCCGTTCGTAGACCGGGCAGACGTTCAGGCACGCCGAGCAGCGGATGCAGCGCAGCGCCTGCCGGCCGACCTCGTCGGCGAGCGCGCGGGTGCGGCCGTTGTCCAGCAGCACCACGTGCATCTCCTGCGGGCCGTCGCCCGGTGTCACGCCGGACCACGTCGAGGTGTAGGGGTTCATCCGCTCCCCCGTGCTCGACCGCGGCAGGAGCTGCAGGAACACGTCGAGGTCGGCCCACGTCGGGACCACCTTCTCGATACCCACCACGGAAACCAGCACTTCGGGCAGGGTCAGGCACATCCGGCCGTTGCCTTCGGACTCGACGACGACCAGGGTGCCGCTCTCGGCGACGGCGAAGTTCGCGCCGGAGACGGCCATCTTCGCGCGCAGGAACTTCTCGCGCAGGTGCAGCCGGGCCGCGCCGGCCAGCTCGGCCGGGTCGTCGGTCAGGCCCTCGGGCGCCGGACGGCCCGCCGCGGCCATCTCGCGGCGGAAGATCTCCCGGATCTCCGCGCGGTTGCGGTGGATGGCCGGCACCAGGAGGTGACTGGGCAGGTCGTCGCCGAGCTGCACGATGAGCTCGGCGAGGTCGGTTTCCCAGGCGGTGACGCCGTGCTCGGCGAGCACCTCGTTCAGACCGATTTCCTGGGTCACCATCGACTTGACCTTGACGACCTCGTCGACGCCGTGGTCCCGCGCGATGCCGGCGACGACCTCGCAGGCCTCCCGCCCGTCGCGTGCCCAGTGCACGGTCGCGCCCCGCGCCTGCAACGCCGCTTCGAGGGTCAGGAGGTGCTCGTCGAGGCGACGCAGGGTGTTGTCCTTGATGGCGGCGCCCGCCAGCCGCAGTTCCTCCCACTCGGCCACCTCGCCGACGACGGCCGCGCGCTTGGCGCGGATGGTGGCGGTGGCGTGGGCGAGGTTGCGCCGCAGCTGCGTGTCGGCGAGCGCTTCCCGGGCCGCCGCCGGGAAGGCGGGCATGCCGACGAACGTGGCGCTCACGCGTCCTCCTCGGTCGAAGCGAGCACGTCGGCCAGGTGCAGCACGCGGACGCCGGACCGCTGCCGCGACAGCAGGCCGCCGACGTGCAGCAGGCAGGAGTTGTCGCCCGCCACCAGCACCTCGGCTCCGGTGGCGCGGACGTGCCGGGCCTTGTCCGCGCCCATGGCGGTCGACGTCTCGGCGTTCTTGACGGCGAAGGTGCCGCCGAACCCGCAGCACTCCTCGGCGGCGGGCAGCTCGGCGAGGTCGAGGCCGCGCACGGCCCGCAGCAGCCGCAGCGGCTTGTCGCCGACGCCGAGCATGCGCAGCGAATGGCAGGTCGGGTGGTAGGTGACGCGATGCGGGAAGTACGCGCCGACGTCGGTCACGCCGAGGACGTCGACGAGGAATTCGCTCAGCTCGTGGACCTTCGGCCCCGCCTCGGCCAGCCGGGGCTCCCCCGCGCGCCGGGCGACCAGGCCGTGCTGGTGCCGGGCCGACCCCGCGCACGAACCCGAGGGCGTGACGACGTGGTCGTACCCGGCGAACGCGCCGGTGAACGCGCGGACCACCGGCACGGCCTCGTCGAGGTAGCCGGTGTTGACCATCGGCTGGCCGCAGCAGGTCTGCGCCTGCGGGAAGTCCGCGTCCACGCCCAGGCGGCGCAGCAGCCGGAACACCGCCTTGCCGGTGTCGGGGAACAGCGCGTCGTTGATGCAGGTGACCAGCACGGCGACCTTCATCCGCTCACCCGCATCGCGCACCTCCGTATTGAAAGGTTTCAATTTCCTGCGCGTTGACGCTACTACGATCGGTTGTTACGTTTCAAGTACTCGGGCACGGTGATCCACAGTGACGACGCTGCTGTTCCCGGCGTCCCCACTGCGCCACTCGTGGAAACTCCGTTCCACGATGGGGATTTCGTCACCACGGACCGTGACCGGATTGGACGGAGGTCCCGTGCCCGAGGCGTCCGGCCGTGCCGATGCACGCCCATTCGCCGGGCCCGCAATCGTTGAGGGACAACAAAATCTCGTTCATCCGTCAGGTGACGGATGTCTGAAATGCGCGCACCACGAAACATTGCTCTACGGAGTTTGCCGCTCCGGCCTCGACACCCGAGGAGGAGCGATGTCGCGTGCTACCACCACGGTCTCCACTCTGGTCATCTTCGTTCTCGCACTCAACCTGCGGCCGGCCGTCACGAGTCTCGGCGCCGCGTTGCCGGACATCTCCGTCGCCGGCGGCCTGGTCGCCGCGGTGCTCGTCGCCCTGCCGCTCTGGGCGATCGGCCTCGGCGGCTGGGCGACGCCGTGGCTGTGCAGCCGGGTGGGGACGCACCGGACCGTCACCGTGGCCCTCGTCGGGCTGATCCTGTCGCTGGCCGGGCGGGTCTTGGGGGGTTCGGTGGAACTCCTGATCGGGACGGCGCTCGCGTGCCTGTCCATCGCCGTGCTCGGCACCATGCTGCCGTTGCTGGCGCAGGGGTCCGCCGCCTTCACGTTCGGGCTGGGGGTGGGCAGCACGGCCGGCGCCCTGGTCACGCCCACCGCGGTCATGTCGTCGTCGTGGCGGGTCGCCCTGGGCGTGTGGGCGGCCTCGGCGCTGGTGGCCCAGCAGGTCTGGCAGCGCACGCCCGGCGAGTTCGCGTCGCCGCGGACCGCACCGGGCGCCGTCCGGGCGTCGGCGTTGACCCTCCACTTCGGACTGATTTCGACGGTGACGTTCCTGGTCATGGGCTGGCTGCCCGGCATCCTGCGCAGCGCCGGCGTCCCGT
Organism: Amycolatopsis sp. 505; assembly: GCF_031625235.1. Classification (NCBI taxonomy): domain Bacteria; kingdom Bacillati; phylum Actinomycetota; class Actinomycetes; order Pseudonocardiales; family Pseudonocardiaceae; genus Amycolatopsis; species Amycolatopsis sp. 505. The sequence goes on along the minus strand of NZ_JACKQP010000003.1, from coordinate 448,433 downwards.
CGGCGACGGCGGGTGCGTGCCTCGCGCTGTCGATGGCGATGGGGTTGCCGATGATGTGGCTGGTGCCGGGCTGGACGCGCCGCTGGCGCAACCAGACCCTGCTCGTGGTCGTCCTGGCCGCGCCGAACGTGATCGGCGTGACAGGGCTGCTCCTGGCGCCCGCGGCGGCCCCCTGGCTGTGGGCCGCGGCGACCGGAACGGGCATGGGCGCGCTCGCGTTCGCGCTGACGACCATCTCGTTGCGCAGCAAGGACAGCTCGGTGGCGCTGTCCGCGGTGGTCCAGGGGGTGGGGTACGTCATCGCGGGCTTCGGGGTGCTGGTCTGCGGGTGGCTGCACACGGGGACGGGCACGTGGCGGACACCGCTGATGCTGGTCCTGGCGGTGTTGCTCGGCCAGATGGTGAGCGGGCACATCGCGGTGTTCCGCCGAACCCCGGCACCGACTCCGGAGCCGGCCCCCCAGCCGGAGCCGGCGCCCGACCCGAAGCCGGCCCCTGAGCCGGAGCCCGCGGCCACCCCGCCGCTCGTCGTGCATCCGCAGGACGACGCTCCGGAGGTCGCTGCTTGATCCGGCCGCGCCGGGCACCCGACGGCAGTCACGACCCGCCACCGGTGCCGCGAATGACTCATTCGGGACGTCGGAGGTCCCGAATGAGTCATTCGCGACGTTCGAGCCGCTGCCGTACCCGGCCGGGGCGCAGCTCAGCCGGAAGCGGACTGGTGGCGGGCGGCTTCGCGGGCGATGTCGATGCGCGAATGCACCCCCAGTTTGGTCAGGATGTGCGAGACGTGCGTGCCCACCGTGCGCGGCGACAGGTAGAGCCGGGCCGCGATCTGCGGGTTCGACAGGCCCTCCACCACCAGCGCCGCGATCCGGCCCTCCGTCGGCGTCAAGCTGTCCCAGCCGTGCGTGGCCTCACGGTGTTTCACCTTCGGCCCGCGGCGGATGCCCAAGGCGCGGAACAGGGCGCGCAGCCTCGCCACGTCCCATTGGGCGTCCAGCTCCGCGTACAGGTCGATGGCGCGGATGAACGCCGCCCGCGCCGAACCGCGGTCCTCCGGCCGGGCTTCGGCGAAGGCCAGTGCGGCCGCCTCCAAGGCTTTGGCCTGGGACAGCGGGCGGCCCGCGTCCGCGTAGCCGTCGGCGGCTCGCAGCAACGTCGTCCCGTCGCGCTCGAGCAGGCCGCGGCAGTACAGGGCCAGCGCGCGGCGGTGCGGGACCGCCGAGTCGGCGGCGATGCCGCGGGCCCGGGCCTCGATCTCCGCCGCGGTCTGCACGTCGCCGATCGTCATCGCCAGGCGGGCGGCGTCGCCGAGGCGCTCCTCCCCCGCGTCTTCGCCGGCCGGTACCGCCGTCAGCACGGCGAGCGCCCGGTCCGGCGCGCCCGCGTGCTCGAAGGCGAGGCTGCGGGCGCGGACCAGGGATTCCACCACCTCGTCACCGACGCGTTCGGAATGCAGCGCCGCGACGTCGAGGTGGCGGCGGGCCGCGGCCGACTCGTCGCGGTGGAAGTGGATGATCGCGGCGACGCCGTGGTCGCAGCACACCACGCCCGGGTCCTTGTGGTCGTCCGGCACGACGTCCACCTCGGCCAGCGCGTCGTCCCACCGGCCGGCACCCAGCATCAGCTGCCCGATCGCGCTCTGGACCTGCGTCAGCCGCGCCTCGCTGCCGGTGCGCTCGGCCAGGTCGCGCGCCTGCCCGGCCGCGGTGAGCGCGTCGGCGTAGCGGTCGAGCGCGCCGTAGGTGACCGACTGGTTGATGCGCAGCAGCAAGGTGAGTTCGATCAGCGTGGGGTCGCCCCGCACGACGGCGATCGCGCGCTCGAACAGCGGCAGCGCGGCGGCCCACTCGCCGCGGGCCATCGCGCACTGGCTCAGCACGTGCAACGCCCACCCCGTCGCCCAGCGGTCTTCCGCTTCGCCGAGCTCCGCCAGTGCCGCGGAGGCGGCCCGGCCGGCCGCGTCGATCTCGCCTTGGACGCGCCGGATCCGCGCGATGAGCACCAGCAACCGCGCCCGGTGCCGGGCCTGCAGCCCCGGCTGGTTCAGCGCCTCGTTGAGCGCGGGCAGGGACTCGGCGGCGCGGCCGGCCGTCCCGCGGCTCTGCACGACCGTCGTGTGCAGGTCGACGCGCACGTCGGGGTCGCGGACGCGATCCAAGGCGCGGCAGGCGATCCGCTCGGCCTGGGCCACGTTGCCGACCCGGTAGTAGGCGTCGGCCAGCCGGCAGGCCAGCGCACCGGTCACCGCGTCGTCGAGGGGCGCATCCCGCACCGCCCGTCTCAGCAGCGCGACGGCGACCACCGGCGCCTGGCCGATCAGCGGCATGGCCACCTTCAGCAGCCACCGCACGGCCCAGTCCGGGACCGGCACACGAGTGTCCGTTGTGGACACCATGGGCAGCAGCTGCCGCGCCACCCGCTCGACCGGGGCACTCGCCTCGGCCAGCGCCCACGCGGCCGACTGGTGCCAGGCGACGCGGACCGCCGTCGGCATCTCGTCGTACAACGCCGTGCGGATCAGCGGGTGCCGGAACTCCAGGTCGTCGCCCGCCGCCACCAGGACGCCGGCGGCGCGGGCCTCGTCGAGGGCGGGCAGCAGCTCGGCGAGCGAAGAGTTCGTCACGGTCATCAGGTCCGCGACCGAGAACCCGACACCGAGCAGCGCCGCCGTCCGCAGCACTTCCCGCGCCGGCTCGGTGAGGAAGCCCAGCCGGTCCGCGATCGCCTCCGGCAGCGAGTCCGGCGTGGCCGCGCCGGTCAGCTCCGCGATCCCCGCGTGGTCGACCTCCAGGCAGGAACTCCTGGTCAGCGCGTCGACGAGTTCGGTGAGGTACAACGGATTCCCGGCGGCCCCGGCGGCCAGTTCCTCCAGCCGGGCCCCCGGTTTGCCGCCGGCCAGCGCGGCGACCAGCTCGAGCACGGCCGGTTCCGCGAGCCGGGTCAGCCGCAGCCGCTCGGCCGGGCGGACGATCCGGAAGAGCGAGCGCAGGTCGTCGCGGCGCGGTACCGGCCGCAGCACGCCGATCAGCAGCAGCGGGAGCTGCCGGACCAGGCGGGCGAGCCGGCTCCACACCGCCACCGTCGTGCTGTCCGCCCACTGCAGCTCGTCGACGACCAGCACGGCCGGGCCGTCCTGGCACAGCTGGTCCACCAGCGCGATCAGCTGCTCGGCGGCCGCGGCGGCGAGGTCGGCGCCCTTGCCGGCGACAGCGCCGCCGCCCAGCAGCTCGTAAACGGCGTCACGACGCGGATCCCGCGTGGCCGGGGTGATCTCCAGTGCGTCCAGGAGCGGCAGCAGCGGCAGGGCCTGCCCGAGCTCGTCGCCGGCGCCCCAGTACACCTGGCAGCCCGCGTCGGTGGCGGCCACACAGGCGGACCGGACCAGCGCGGACTTGCCGATGCCGGGCTCACCGTCGACCAGCACGGCGCGGCCGCGACCCGCGGCGACGTCCCGGATCCACGCGACCAGCCGGGACAGCTCGCTGTCCCGGCCGACCAGTAGCTCCGTACCGTCCGTAAGCGGTCGCACACGGGGGATTTTAGAAGTAAAACCTGTTCCCCAACAAGAGGACCACTTGGCCAGCCCGGAACGCCGGCCGGTCGTCCGGCGTTCCCGGCGCGTAAACCTCCCATTCGGCAAATGCGCCGATTCGTGATCCGGGCGTGATTCACCCGGCCGGGCGCGCCGGATCTCCGGCCCCGGAACCGCAGGTCACCGCCGGTGCGGGTGGTCCGGACAAGCCGCGGGACGGCCCGGCGGGCGGCCGACGAATCCCTTGTGTCGCAGCCCGTTGACAACGCTTCCACGGACAGGTGAACTTCGCCCGCGCCGGCCGGCCGCTGCCGGCGAGGCGGCACCATCGACGATTTCGACACCTTCGCGGCTATTACCTGCTTTAGCAGACAACGGCGGGAAAACCCCGCCGCCGAGTTCGATTTCGGCGCGGCAACTACACCGGGTTCGCGGTCCCGGGATATGGCAGTCGATCTGTTGTTTCCGCTTTGCCGGTGCCCCTCCGGCCACGTTTTTCGCACTCCGTCCACACCTTCGTCGAGTCTCGCGGCGAGCGCTCGGTGACCGCGGAGAGCGCAAGATCGTCGATCTAGTATTCGTGCCGCCATTGTGGTGAATTCCCCGATCCGGCGGCATCACGCATTGTCAAGGGCTGCCGGGATCCCTACAGTTGCCCGCCTGACGCCGGGGAGTGAATCACGGACCTTCCTTGGAGCCGGTACATCAACTGTCATCTCCTTCGAGGAGCAGACCTTGTTCGGAATAGTCAGGACCAATGCCCGTTTTCGCGCCGCACTCGCTCTCGCGGTCGTCACGGTCGTAACCGGTTGCGGCGCGCTCGGCGCGACCGGCTCGAGCACGTCGTCGAGCGGCAGCGGGCTGGAGAAGTCGGCGCTGAAGGTCTCGATCCTGCCCACCACCGACCTCGCACCGTTCTGGCTGGCCCAGGACGAGGGCTACTTCCAGGCCGAGGGACTCTCCGTCGAGTCCGTCATCGCCGCCAGCGGCCAGGCCTCGTTGTCGAAGTCGATCTCGGGCGACGTCGACATCGCGTTCTCGACCTACCCGCCGTTCTTCACCGCCCGCAGCACCGGCGCCGCCGACATGCAGCTGGTCGCCGACGCGACGTCGGTCAACGCGAAGTCCAACGCGATCGTCACGGTCCCGAATTCGCCGGTGAAAACAATCACCGACCTGGCCACCGCGAAGATCGCCATCACGGCCAAGAACACCGCTTCGGATCTCCTCACCCGTTCGATCATGCAAGATCACAACGTCGATTTCAGCAAGGTGAAATGGGTGCTCATCCCGCTGCCCAACATCGCCGCGGCGCTGCAGCAGGGCCAGGCCGACGCCGCGTACCTGCCGGAGCCCTACATCACGCAGGCCGCCAAGACGGCCGGCGCGATCCCGGTGATCGACATCAACAGCGGCGCGACCCAGGACTTCCCGCTGACCGGCTACGGTGCGACGCGGAAGTGGGTGAAGGAGAACCCGAAGACCCTGGCCGCGTTCCAGCGCGCCATGCAGAAAGCGACGCACGACGCCCTGTTCGACCGCGCCAAGGTCGAGCCACTGCTGGTGCGGTTCGCCAAGATCGACGAGGACACCGCCAAGCTGCTCACCCTGCCGGGCTACGGCGCGGTCCTGGATTCCCGCCGCCTGCAACGGGTTCCCGACCTGCTGCTGCAGCTCGGCGCGATCCCGTCGCCGATCGACGTCAACTCGATGATCGGCCCGCAGGCCGGTAGGTGAGCGGAGGTGCCGCGCTAGCCGAGGCTCTCGTAGGGATCGGCAGGCGGCGCGACGGGCCGGGCCCGGCCGACGTCGACGAACGGGATGGTGCCGCCGTTGACCGGGTCCGTGGCCTGCCGGCCGGTGTACGCGCCGGTGACCTCCAGCCACGCATCGGGCGGCAGCACCGGCGGAACGCGGTCGGTCAGGCCGACCTTCACCGGCTGGGCGTCGGCCGCGCAGCAGTTCAGCAGCATCCGGACCAGGTACGGCGTGCCGTCGCGGTCGAAGGCCACGAACCCGGTGATCGTGACGGTCCGGCCGGCCAGCGACCGCCCGTGGTCGTAGACCGCGCGGTCCGCGTAGTCGATCATCGTCAGGCGGACGGGGTTGCCGTCCGGGAGCGGGGTGAGGATCCGCGGCGCCGTCACCGCCGTGCCGGCGCGCATCGCGCTGTAGGACCCCAAAGCCGGTGGTGCGGCGAGCATCAGCGCGAACACCGGCAGCACCAGCAGCCACGAAACGCGCGGCGCCGGATGCCCGCCCGGGCGCCGCCGGGCGTACCAGGCGGTCGCGACGGCCGCGACCACCAGCACCGCGCCCGCGGCCAGCACCAGCGGTTGCAGGCCGGCCTTGACGTACCGCAGGTACAGCCCGGTGAGGCCGGCGTGCAGCAGGACGCCGCCGACCAGGAACAGCAGGATCGCCTGCACGGTCCGGTTCACCGCAGCACCGCCCCGGTCACGACCGCGGCCGCCACGGCCACGACGAAGGTCACCGGCGCGAACCGCTGCGCGAACCCGCGGCCGAACGTGGCGGCCTGCATGCCGAACAGCTTGAGGTCGATCATCGGGCCGACGACCAGGAAGGCCAGCCGTGCCGTCGGTGAGAACTGCGTCAGCGACGAAGCGACGAACGCGTCGGCCTCCGAGCAGATCGACAGGAGCACCGCGAGGGCCGAGAGGGCCAGGACCGCGACGACCGGGTGGCCGGCCGCGGCGTGCAGCCAGGAGGCGGGCACCACGGCCTTCAGAGTCGCGGCGGCCATCGCGCCGCCGACGAGGAACCCGCCCGCGTGCATGACGTCGTGCCGCACCGATCCCCAGAACGCCTCTCCCCGGCCGCCGCCCGCGCCGTGGTCGTGGGCGCGGGGCCGCAGCCAGTCCGGACGGCCGAGCCGCTGCCACAGCCAGCCCATCACGCACGCCGCCGCGAGGCTCGCGGCGAACCGGGCGACGACCATCCGCGGCTGGCCGGGGAAGGCGACCGCCGTCGCGGTCAGCACCACCGGGTTGATCGCGGGTGCCGACAGCAGGAACGCCACCGCGGCCGACGGCTGCACGCCGCCGCGCACCAGCGCCCCGGCCACCGGCACCGACGCGCATTCGCAGCCGGGCAGGACCGCCCCGGCCAGCCCGGCGGCCGGCACCGCCAGCAACGGCCGTTTCGGCAGCACGCGCGTGAAGAACGACGGCGGCACGAAGACCGCGAGCCCGGCCGAGAGCAGCACGCCGAGGACGAGGAACGGCAGCGCCTGGACGACCACCGCCACGAACACCGTCATCCAGCTCTGCATGACCGGGGTGGACAACAGGCGCCGAACCGGGCCCTGCGCCAGGAAACCGGCCAACAGGACCAACGTCAGGACGAGCACCGGATCGACGTTCCAGCCCGGCGTTTCGCCCAGGTTCCGGCGTTCTTCGATGGCAGCCAACGGCGATCTCCCGTACTTCCGCTCCACACCCGCCCCTTTACACGGGCCTGGGAGGCGTCCGGTTCACCAGCGGCAGTGACCACTGTGGACTCCAGCGACGGACGCCGGCAGCGACCGCAGCGGGCGTCGATCGCCCCCCGTTGCCGCGGCTCGCGAAACCTGAACGTGACTTTGTTTCATGTTTGGCCTACGCTGAGCCGATGACCCAGGACACCGCGCTCCTGCAGGCCGAGCGGCGGGCCGTCGTCGCCGCCTGTCAGGACCTGGCCGGCGCCGGGCTGCTGATCGGCACCGCCGGCAACGTCAGCGTGCGCGCCGGCGAGCACGTCGCCGTGACCGCCACCGGCGTCGTGCTCGGGCGGGCCACCGCGGACCAGGTCACCGTCGTCGACCTCGACGGGACCGTGGTCGCCGGGGACCTCGCGCCGACCTCGGAACTCGAACTGCACCTCGGGATCTACCGCCGCTCCGGCGCCGCCGCGGTCGTGCACACCCACTCGCCGCAGGCCACCGCCGTGTCGCTCGTGCTCGACGAACTCCCGTGCGTGCACTACCAGCAGCTCCTGCTCGGCGGGGCCATCCGCGTCGCACCCTTCGCCGTCTTCGGCAGCGACGAGCTCGCCGAGCACGTCTGGACCGCGCTGGACGGCAAGTCGGCGGCGCTGATGGCCAACCACGGCGCCGTCGTGCACGGCCCGACGCTGCAGGCCGCGGTGGACAACGCGCTGCTGCTCGAGTGGGCCTGCGAGCTCTACCGGAACGCCGCCGCGATCGGCACCCCCCGGACCCTGGACGCCGCCCAGCAGACCGCGGTGGTCGAAGCCGCGCTGCGACGCGGTTACGGCAGCACCAAACGGATCGAGGAGGATCGGTGACGCAAACGGTGATCACGCTCGGCGCGCACGTGTTCGACGTGCAGGTCCGGCCGGTCGAGGCCATCCCGGACGGGCAGGGCGCCGCCCTGGTCGAGCAGATCCGCTTCGGCCCGGCCGGCACCGCCGCCGGCACCGCGCTGACGCTGGCGAAGCTCGGCGCGACCGTCCGCACCGCCGGCGCGATCGGCACCGACCCCATCGGCGACCTGCTGCTGGCCATGCTCGCCAAGTTCGGGATCGACACGTCCCTGGTCGTCCGCCGCGAAGCCGTGCAGACCTCGGCGTCGGTGCTGCCCATCCGCCCGGACGGCAGCCGTCCGGCCTTCCACGTCCCCGGCGCGAACCTCACCTATGGTCCCGACGACATCGCCGAAGCCGAAGTCGCCCGGGCGACCCATCTGCACCTCGGCGCGCCCGAGCTGATGGGCGGGGACAACGCGGCGAAGATCCTGTCCCCCGCGCGGGCGGCCGGCGTGGTCACCTCGGCCGACCTGCTCGCCCCGGGCGACCCCGGCGTCCTCGCCTGGATCGCGCCGGCCCTGCCGCACCTCGACTACCTGCTGCCCAACGAACAGCAGGTCCTCGGGCTCACCGGCGCCGACACCCTCGAAGACGGCGCTCGCGCGCTGATCGGGCAGGGGGTCGGCTGCGTCGCCGTCACGCGGGACGCCCGCGGCGCCCTGGTGATCACGGCGGACGAGGTGATCACCGTCCCCGCGTTCGCGGTCGACGTCGTCGACACCACCGGCTGCGGGGACGCCTTCTCCGCCGGTTTCCTCCGCGGCGTCGGCCTCGGCCGGTCCCCGCGGGACGCCGCCGTGCTCGGCTCCGCCGCCGCGGCCCTGGTCGCCCAGGGCCTGGGCAGCGACCACGGCGAGTTCGACCTGGCCGCCGCCGACGCCTTCGCCGCGGCCACGCCGACGCTGGAGGCCGCCGATGCGCCGCACTGACGTCGTCGTGGTCGGCGCGGGCCTGGCCGGGCTCACCACCGCCCGCGAGCTGACCGCGGCCGGCCGGGACGTCGTCGTCCTGGAGGCCCGCGACCGGGTCGGCGGCCGCACCCTGAACCACGACCTCGGCGACGGCAAGGTGGTCGAGGCGGGCGGGCAGTTCGCCGGCCCCACCCAGGACCACGTCCTCGCGCTGGCCAAGCAGGTCGGCGTCGAGACGTTCCCCGCCCACACCCGGGGAGCGTCGGTATACGTCCACGGCGACCGGGCCCGCCGGTACCGCGGCGACATCCCGCCCGATCCCCTGGCCCTGCCCGATCTCGGCATCGCCATGCGGCGGATCGACCAGCTGGCCCGGAAGATCCCCCTCGACGCGCCGTGGCGCGCCCCCAAGGCACGGGCGTGGGACAGCGTGACGTTCGAAAGCTGGCTCCGGCACACCACGGCCGGCACCGGCGCGCTCGACCTGGTCAACGTGCTGCTCGGCTCGGCCTTCGGCGGCAGTGCCGCCGACACCTCCCTGCTCTACAGCCTCTGGTACATCGCGGGGTTCGGCAACGAAACCACGCCCGGCACGCTGGAACGCGGCATCGGCGTCACCGGCGGCGCGCAGGAATCCCGCTTCGCCGGCGGCTCCCAGCTGATCTCGCAGCGCATCGCCGAGGAGCTCGACGGCCGCGTGGTGCTCGGCGCCCCGGTGCGGGCGATCGAGCAGGACGCGGGCTCGGTGACCGTCAAGTCCGATGTGGACACCTGGCACGCGCGGCACGTCGTCGTCGCCGTCCCGCCCGCGCTGGCCACCCGGATCTCCTGGCGCCCGCTGCTGCCACCGCAGCAGGACGCGCTGTTCTCCCGGATGGCCTTCGGCGCGCTGATGAAGTGCGAAGCCGTCTACCCCGAGCCGTTCTGGCGCGCCGACGGGCTCAACGGCCAGGCCGTGTTCCGGCACCCCTCCCCGATCTGCTCCATGTTCGACAACTCCCCGCCCGACGGCGAACCCGGTGTCCTCATGGGTTTCCTCGGCGGCCCGCAGTGGCACCTCTGGGCGGCCCGGCCGCCCCGCGAACGACGTGCCGCCGTCCTGCGCGTCTTCGCCGCCGCCGTCGGGAAGCCCGCGCTGCGGCCGGTGGAGTACTTCGAACAGGACTGGGTCGGCGAAGAATGGACCCGCGGCGGGCCGACGTCCGTGCCCGGGACCGGCGTGCTGACCGAGCTCGGCCCCTGGCGCGACCGGCCGTTCGGCCGGGTGCACTGGGCGGGCGCCGAGCACTCCGACCACTGGAACGGATACCTGGACGGCGCGGTCCGCTCCGGCGAGACCGCCGCCCGCGCCGTCCTCGGCCACGGGTGAAGGGGACGTTGGTGCGCGACTACACCGTTTCCGAGCAGGCGATCATCCCCCACCCGGTCCGGCGGGTGTGGGACGTGATCTCCGCGACCCACCGCTACGCCGAGTGGGTCCCGACGGTCCTGGAGGTGACCGACCACCACGGCACCGCGGAGCTCGGCCGGACCTACCGCGAGCACAACAAGTCGCTCGGCCCGCTGACCACCCGGTCCGTCTGGACGGTCCGCGAGATCGAGCCCCTGGCCCGCCGGGTCGACACGGGCATCGGCTTCGCGCCGCTGCAGGACCTGACGAACGTGTTCGAGTTCGAGCCGATCATCCGCGGCGACGGGTCGGAGAGCACGCTGATGACGTACGCGGTCCAGTACCGCCTCGGCCTCGGGCCGCTCGGACCGCTGGTGCACCGCGTCGTCGCGGCGGGCCTGCGGGCCGACATGACGCGGGCGATGGACAACCTCGCCGACGTCATCCTCGCCGAGGGGGTGCCCTCCTAGGGCCGGCCGTGCAACCCGGGGGCCGGCCCGTTCCGTCTTCGGGGCAACGGACCGAAGGAGGCATCCCATGCGAAGGCTGTCCGCGCTCTCCGGCGTGCTCGTCGTCGCCCTGAGCGCCGTGGCCTGCGGCGCCGACGCCCGGCCCGCGTCGGCCGACCCGCTGTGCGCCGCCTCCTACGAACCCCGCGAACTCGTCGTCAGCGGGCCGCTGTACCCGCCGTTGCCCGGCCCGGCGGACGGCACGCGCGGTGAAGACCGCAGCACCGACGCGGCCGCGATCAAGAAGGTCGCCGCCGCGGCGTGCGACCTGCCGGAAGCGCCGGCCGACCCGGTCTGCACGGCGGACCTGGGACCGAGCTACCGGCTGCGGTTCACCGACACCCGGAACCGGACCACGACCCTCACCGCGGCCGCGTTCGGCTGCCGGTTCGTCGAAGGGCTCGGAACCAAGCGGGTCGACGCGCGGCCGCTCTGGGACGCGCTGGCCGCGGCCGGCCTGCCCGCGCCGCGGGGCCGCTGAACCCACCGTCCACATCGGACACACACCGGACCACCGCGGACAGTGGTCCGGCTACGAAAGGGCACCGTCGAGGGCCGTCCGTACCCGACCCGGCCCGCGGGATGTTGACCCCGCCGGACCACGTACCTACCGTCCGGGCACCGTTTCCGCTTTCGAGGAGGTGCCATGCTGTCGAGGCGTACGTTCGTCACCAGCCTGGTCGCCGCCGCGGCGAGCACGCCGCTGTGGTCCGCCGTCACCGCGCCGGGCGCCCGCGCCGCCGCGGCCCTGCCGTTGACGCTCAAGAACAATTCGGGCAGCGGCACCGTCTACGCCTACATCAGCGGCGCGGACACCGCGGGCCGCCCCGGCTTCGTCACCGCCGACGGGCGGTTCCAGCCGCTGGCCAACCCGTCGGCGCCGGTGACGCCGATCCCCGACTACGCGATTCCGCTCGGCGGATCGGGTTCCCAGGTCACCGTGACGCTGACCGACTACCTCATCGGCGGCCGGGTGTGGTTCTCGGTCGGCAAGAAGATCCAGTTCTTCGTCAACCCCGGCCCCGGCCTGGTGCAGCCCGGGTTCGCCACCGCGGACCCGAACTGGCAGACGAACTGGACGTTCTGCGAGTTCACCTACAACAGCGCGAACCTCTACGCGAACATCAGCTACGTCGACATGGTGGCGCTGCCGGTCTCGATGGCCACCACCGGCGCGGCGGGCGCGCAGTCGGTCAGCCCGCTGCCCAACGGCGCCCTCGGCAGCATCGCGGACGGCCTGCGCGCGCAGCACAACGCCGACGGCGCGCCGTGGGACCGGCTGGTCGTCACCGACGGCTCCGGCCAGGTCGTGCGCGTGCTCGCCCCCGGCCACTCCCCGGTCGACTTCGGCGGCTACTGGACCAACTACCTCAACGCCGTCTGGGACCACTACCGCACGACGCCGCTGACGATCAACGGCCAAGGCGGCATCGGCTCCTACACCGGCACGGTCAGCGGGGACGCGATCGTGTTCGCCGGCCTGAACACCAACGGCGTGCCGTTCACCAAGCCGAGCGCGGCGGACATCTTCGGCTGCGCGAGCGGGCCGCTGTACAACTCCGGCAGCGACGCCCGCGGCGCGGTCGCGGCCCGGCTGGCCGCCGCCCTGAACCGCAGCAGCCTGCTGGTGGCGGGCGGCAACAACCAGCCCGACGGCGTCCCGCCTTCGCAGTACTACCGCGACGCCACCACGAACCACTACGCGCGCCTGGTGCACCAGTACGCGTCGATCGGCTACGCCTTCCCGTACGACGACGTCGGCCCGACCGGTGCCCAGCCGGTCGACGGCCACCTCCAGGACCCGGCCCCGACGTCCTGGACGGTCGCGCTCGGCCCGGGCGCCGGCGGTGGCACCACCCCGCCCGGCTCGGGCGGCACGAGCGCGTACTCGACGATCCAGGCGGAGGCCTACAACGCCCAGAACGGCACCCAGAACGAGTCGTGCGCCGACACCGGCGGCGGCGTGGACGTCGGCTGGATCGCCGACGGCGACTGGCTGAAGTACGCCCGCGTCGACTTCGGGTCGAGCGCGCCGCACCAGTTCGTCGCCCGCCTCGCGTCGGGCGCGGCGGCCGGTGTCAGCGGCGCCATCCGGGCCCGCCTGGACAGCGTGACGGGCCCGGTGATCGCGGAAATCGACTTCGCGAACAACGGCGGCTGGCAGCAGTGGCAGACGGTGCCGGCCAACATCGTCGCGTCCGCCACCGGCGTCCACGACCTCTACCTGACCTTCTCCGGGAGTTCGGCGGACTTCGTCAACGTCAACTGGTTCACCTTCACCCGCTAGGTGTATTCGGCCAGGACATTGGCAGCGGAAGGGGCTCGGGTTGACGTGGGAAGAGCCTCCGGTCGAGGTGTGGCTTGTCCAGGACCCGTCTCGACCGGAGGCTTTCGTGTCTCGCCGGCTGCGCTGGACGACTACATCCACTCCGAGATCCACCGGGACGAGAAAGGCCCGGCCTGCGCCGGCTTCCTCACCGGGGCGATCGCCTGCTTCGCCGTTACCCTCACCCGCTAAGCAGGCTCCGGGACGACGACGACCTTGCCGTGCACCCCGCCTTCGGCCGCGCGGGCGTGCAGGGCGGGCAAGCCGGCCAGGGGCACCCGTTCGGCGACGTCGATCCGCAGCTCGCCGTGGTCGACCAGGTCGACCAGCCGGGACAGCTGCTCGGCGTCGCTGCGGACGAACAGGTCGATGCCGCGGATGCCGCGCTCCTCGTCGGACGGGGCCGGCATCCACACCGTCGTGTTCACCAGGGCACCGCCCGGGCGGATCAGCGTCAGCAGCGCCGCCAGCCGCTCCGGGGTGATCGGGGCGAGGTTCAGCACGAGGTCGACCGGCTCGGTCACCACCGCCGCCACGTCGCCGGTGGTGCGGTCGACGGCGATCACCTCGGCACCGGCGTTTCCGGCCAGCTGCACCGCATACCCGCCGACCGCGCCCCGGGCGCCGTTGACCAGCACGCGCTGCCCGGCCGTCAGCTTGCCGTGGTCGAACAGGGCCTGGTGCGCGGTCAGCCCCACCAGCGGCAACGCGGCGGCGTCGGCCAGCGGGACGTTCTCGGGCGCCCGGGTCAGCACGTCGGCCGGGGCCAGGACGTACTCCGCGGCGGCGCCGGGGCCGTCCATCGGCAGGAAGCCGATGACTGCGGTGCCGGTCTCCGGGCCGGTCACGCCCTCGCCCAGCGCGTCGACCGTGCCGGCGACGTCGATGCCGGGCGTGTGGGGCAGCGCGACCGGGATCGGCCCCTGCATGAACCCGCCGCGGATGTTGCCGTCGACGGGGTTGAACGACGTCGCCGCGACCCGGATCCGGACCTGCCCGGCCCCGGGGACGGGCCGGTCCACGTCCTCGTAGCGCAGGACGCCGGGATCGCCGTACTCGTGGAACCGCACTGCCTTCATCGGGTTGCTCGCCTTCGTCCGTGATCCACTTCGCCCCCAGGATCGCGGCCGCGGGCCGGTTCAGCCTGGGCCGGTTTGGCCCACCCTGACGACGGACGGCGGCCCGGCGGCGGCGACGACCTCGCCGAGCAGGGCCGCGTCGCGCGACCCGGGTGCCGCGGTGAGGACCACCGCCATCAGGTCGTCCCCCGGTATTTCCAGGAGGTTGCCGTCGAGGGTGAGGTCAGCGCCGTCGGGATGCCGGAACACGGCCCGGTTTTCGTACGTGCGCACCGGTTCGGGCGTCCGCCACAGGGTGTCGAACGACCGGCTCGTCGTGCGCAGCTCGTCGACGAGCCCGGCGAGGGAGGCGTCCCCGGGGTAGCGCAGGGCGGTGTCCCGCAGCCGGCCGGCGAGCATCGCCCGGAACGCGGCCGCGCGGTCGTCGTCCCGGCTGATCCCGCGGGGTGCGTTGCGGAAGGTGCGCCAGGCGACGTTCCAGTCCCGGGCGTGCCCGGTCGGGCCGCCGGCCTGCAGCGCGAACCACGCGCCGTTGACGGCGAGCACGTTCCAGGCCGCGTCGGCCAGGAAGGCCGGGGTGTGGGGGAACCGCTCCAGCAGCCGCACGGCCGCCGCCCCGGCCTCGCGCGGCACCTGCCCGTCGACCGCGGCGTACCCGGCCAGCGCGCAGAGCCGCTCGTAGTCCGCCCGCCCGAGCCGCAACGCGCCGGCGATGGCGGCCACCACCCCGGCCGACGGGTGGCGGCGCCCCTGCTCCAGCCGCCGCACGTAGTCCGCCGACACCCCGGCCAGCTCGGCGAGCTCCTCCCGCCGCAGCCCGCGGGTCCGCCGCCGTCCGGCCGCGAGCCCGGCAGCGGCGGGATCAGTGTTTTCGCGCAGCCGCCGCACCGCCGTGCCGAGTTCGTGCAAAGCCATGGCGCCAGGGTATCCGGTCGCCGGGCTCCTTTGTGGACAGTTCGGCGCGTGACCCGCCGCGCCGGGCCGGTGACGGCCGACCGGTCACGCGTGGCCGGTCCACGACCTGGTCTCCCGCCGCTTCCCCGGTCATCATGGAACTCGCGGCAGCGCAGGAAGGACGGGGAGGGCGATTGACCGAGCACTGGGGCGCACTGCTCCGCCGGCACCGGACCCGCGCGGGTTTCACCCAGGAACGCCTGGCCGAAGCCGCCGGGGTGTCGATCCGGACCCTGCGGCGGTGGGAGACCGGCGACCGGGGGCACCCGCACGGGCCGTCCGTGCGGCGCGTCGCCCAGGTCCTGGACCTGTCGGCGAGCGAACGCGACCAGCTGCTCGCCCTGGCGGACGGCCCGGAGCCGCCCCCGGGGCGCGCCTTTGCACCGCCGCGGCTGCGCCCCTTCGATGCCGGGCTGTTCGTCGGCCGGACCGCGGAACTCGACGCCCTGACGGCGAAGCTGACCGGGCCCCGCAGCACCGGCATCGTCGTCGTCGACGGCCCGCGCGGCATCGGCAAGTCGTTCCTGGCGCTGCGGTGGGCCGCCGCGCACACCACGGACTTCCCGGACGGCCTGCTCCACGCCGACCTGTGGGGCTCGCGAACCGACCTCGGTGCGCAGGCCCCGTCCGACGTGCTGCGCGACTTCCTCCTCTCGCTGGGCGTCACGCCCGCCGAAGTTCCGGGCGGCAGCGACGAGCGGGCCGCGCTCTACCGGAGCGTGGTGGCGGGCAAGCAGCTGCTTGTCGTGCTGGACGACGCCCGGGACTCCAACCAGGTGCAGCCCCTGCTGCCGGGGGCCGGCGCCGTCCTGATCACCAGCCGGCACCGGCTCAACAGCCTGGTCGTCGGGGCCGGCGCGGACAGCGTCACGCTCGCGCCGATGCCGGACACCGACGCGCGGGAGCTGCTCGCCGGTTCGATCGGGGCGCGCAGCGATGGCGCGGACGAGCTCCTGGAGTTCTGCGCCGGGCAGCCCCTGGTGCTCAGTGCCGTCGCGGCCCGCGCGGCCGCGCACCCCGAACGCGACCTGCGCGCCCTGACCGAAGAACTCCGCGAGCTGGCGGCGGCGTCCCCGGCGCCGCACGACCGGACGTCCGGCCTCGCCGCCGTCCTGGGCGAGTACCACCCGGACGTCGAGCTGATGGAGCTGGGCTCCGACCTGATGACCCAGGCCCACCAGCTCAACGAACTGGGCCGGCCCGAGGAAGCGCTGTCGGCGCTCACCGACGCTGAGGCCGTCTTCCGGCAGCTGGACCGGCAGAGCCCGCGGTACTACCAGGCCGGGATGCTGGCCGAGTGCCTCATCACCAAGTCACTGCAGCTGCTCGGCCTCGGCTTCGCCGAGGAAGGGGTCAAGGCCAGTGCCGAGGCCGTGGCGCTGCGCCGCCCGCGGGACGACGGTCCCGGGCCTTCGATCCCGACCGGAGCCGCGCTGCGGATGCTGGCGAACGGCCTGAGCAACCACGCCGTGCTGCTGTGCACGGTGGGCCGCCCGGAGGAAGCCCTGGCGGCGCTGTCGGAGGTGGTCGAGCTGCGCAAGCGGTTCATCACCGGGAAGCAGGCCGGGCGGGCCGTGTCGGCGAGGGGGTGACACGGCCCGTCCGGCCACGGTGGACGGTGTCCGGGCTCAGCTCACCTGCAGGTCGATGCAGGCGTAGAAGGCGTTCGACGTGTCGGCGATGTTCCACACCGCCAGGACCGTCTGGCGGCCCGTGTGGTTGCCCAGGTTCACCTGGTGCGCGACCGTCGACGGCGGCTGCTGGTCGTTGCCGCTGACCTCCGCGATCTTCTGGCCGCCGATGAAGTACTGGTAGTTCGACGTGCGGTGGCGGGCGGTGAACGTCCAGTTGAAGGTCACCGTGCGGCCGACGTTCGCGGCGCGCCAGCCCTTGCCGTTGTCGTTGAGCTCGGCGAACTGGGCCACGCCGCCGTTGCAGGACCGCAGGCCCTTGGGCCCTTCGACGCTCTGGGGTTCGTACTGGATCTGCCCGCACTGCACGATGTGCTGGGCGCACTGCGCCTGCCGGCTGGCGGGCGAGCTGACGTAGCCGTGCGCGCTCGCGATCCCGGCGGGGTTGAGCACCACCAGCACCGGGGCCAGCAGGGTGCCCACGGCGGCCGCGACCAGTTTGCGATTCATCCCAAGCTCCTTCGGGGACAGGCTCGCCTCCCCGCCGCCGGGCACGGCGAAACCGCGGCCCCGGCCTCGCTGGGAGGTCCGCCGCGACGGGAAGGGTTACGAGCGAAGGAAAATTGTGGTCTAGACCATACGTCGAAACGTTACTCAGGTCAACGGCTGGCAAAGTCATGGCCAATGTTGGTAAGGCGCCAACTGTCACCCGGTGTTCCGTTGAGCGGGACCGGGCCCGCCGGACCGGCGGTGGGCCGCGAGTCGCGTGCCTCTAGGATCACGCCGGTGACCACCTACGACGACACCTTCGAGCACCTCGACCCCTCGGCCCTGCCGGAGCGGCAGCAGCGGATCCTGGTCGCGATCCGGGACTGGGTGGTCCAGCACGGCTACTCCCCCAGCACGCGCGAAATCGGCGAGGCCGTCGGCCTGCAGTCGACGTCGTCGGTCTCGAAGCACCTGGCCAGCCTCGAAGACAAGGGCTTCCTGCGCCGCGGCACCGGAGTGTCGCGGCCGATCGACGTGCGCGCGTTCCTGAACGGCACGGCGGCCACCGAAGACGGCGATTCGGTGCCGGTGCCCGTCGTCGGCGACATCGCGGCCGGCACGCCGATCTCGGCGGTCGAGCACACCGACGACGTCCTCAAGCTGCCCCGCGACCTCACCGGCCGCGGCACGGTGTTCGGCCTGCGCGTCCGCGGCGACTCGATGATCGACGCGGCCATCTGCGACGGCGACATCGTCGTGGTCAAGCAGCAGTCCGAGGCCCACTCGGGCCAGATCGTCGCGGCGATGATCGACGAAGAGGCGACGGTCAAAGTCTACCGCCGCCGCGACGGCCACGTGTACCTCGAGCCCCGCAACCCGGCCTACGACGTCATCGACGGCGACCGCGCGGTGATCCTCGGCGCGGTGGTGTCGGTGCTGCGGAGCGTCTGACTCACCAGGTGACGGGCAGCTCGTACACGCCGTACACCGACCCGTCGTGCTTGAACGGGATCTTTTCGACGTCGGTGGCCGGCGCCAGCGTCGGGATCCGCCGGTACAGCGTGCTGTAGACGACCTGCAGCTCCAGCCGGGCCAGCGGCTGGCCGAGGCACTGGTGGACGCCGAAGCCGAAGGCCACGTGGCGGTGCGCGTCGCGGGTCAGGTCCAGCCGGTCGCCGTCCGGGAAGGCCTCCGGGTCCCGGTTGGCGATGTCGTTCGCCATGATCAGGCCCTCGCCCGCGCGGACGGTCTGCCCGGCGATCTCGATGTCTTCCAGCGCGACGCGGCGGCGTCCGTTGTGCGTGATGTTCAGGTAGCGCAGCAGTTCCTCGACCGCCGACGCGACCAGCGCCGGGTCGTCGGACTCGCCCAGCAGCGCCAGCTGGTCCGGGTGCTCCAGCAGGGCCAGGGTGCCGAGCGCGATCATGTTCGCCGTCGTTTCGTGGCCGGCGATCAGCAGCAGGACGCCCATCTGCGCCGCCTCGACCCGGGTCAGCTCCCCCGCCGCGACGCGCGCGGCCAGTCCGGACAGCAGGTCGTCACCCGGGTTTTCGAGCTTCGATCCCACCAGCTCGTCGAGGTAGCCGATCAGCGCCCGGTGCCCGGCGGCCCGCTCCTCCGGCCGGGCGTCCCGGCGGATGATGACCTTGCTGTTCTCCTGGAAGAAGTCGTGATCGGCGTACGGGACACCCAGCAGCTCGCAGATCACCAGGGACGGCACCGGCAGCGCGAACGCCTCGACCAGGTCCACCGGCTTCGGCCCGGCCAGCAGCTCGTCGATCAGGTCGTCGACGATCTTCTGCACCGCCGGGCGCATCGCGGCGACCCGGCGGATGGTGAACGGCGCCGTCACCATCTTGCGCAGCCGCGCGTGCTCGGGGTTGTCCATCAGGATGAAGCTGATGCCGGTGCCGCCCTTCGGCAGCGGCGCGGGGCTCGGGTACCCGGGCCGCGTGACGTCGGCGCTGATCCGGGGATCGGCGAGCAGCGTCCGCTGGTCGGCGTAGCGGGTCACCAGCCACGGCGTGCTGCCGTCCCACAGCCGGACGCGGGCGAGCGGGCGCTCCTCCTGCAGCGTGCGGGCGGCCGGCGGCGGGTCGAACGGGCAGCCCGCGGCCCGGGTCATCGGGAACTCGGGGATCTCGGTCGTCGTCATCGTTCCTCCGCCGTCGCCGTCAGTTCGTGATCAGTCAACCGAAGACTGCTAGGCTAAGTCAAGCGACTGATTTAATTCAACGTCCTGGGAGGACCCACCCGTGTCCGATCCGTCCAGAGCCGCCGGGGAGGCGTCGCCGCGCGCGAACCTCGTCGTCGCGGTCCTCGCCCTCGCGGGCATCACCGTCTCGCTGATGCAGACGCTGGTCATCCCGCTGATCCCGGCGCTGCCCGGGCTGCTGCACGCCTCCGCGGCCGACGCCACCTGGGCCATCACCGCCACCCTGCTCGCGGGCGCGGTGGCGACGCCGACCATGGGCCGGCTCGGCGACATGTACGGGAAACGGCGGATGCTGCTGATCAGCCTCGGGGCGCTGGTCGCGGGCTCGACGATCGGCGCGCTCTCCGACAGCCTGGTGCCGATGGTCGCCGGGCGGACGCTGCAGGGCCTGGCCGCCGGCGTCATCCCGCTCGGGATCAGCATCATGCGCGACGAGCTGCCGGCCGAGCGGCTCGGTTCCGCCACGGCGCTGATGAGCGCGTCGCTCGGCGTCGGCGGCGCGCTGGGCCTGCCCGCGGCGGCGCTGCTGGCCGAAAACGCCGACTGGCACGCGCTCTTCTGGACCGCGGCCGGGCTCGGCGTGGTGGTGACGGCGCTGGTCGTCGCGCTGGTGCCGGAGTCGCCGGTGCGTACCGGCGGCCGGTTCGACGTGCCGGGCGCGGCGGGGCTCTCGATCGCGCTCGTGTGCTTGCTGCTGGCCATCTCGAAGGGCGCCGACTGGGGCTGGGGCAGTGCGGCGACGCTGGGCCTGTTCGCGGCCGCCGCCGTCGTCCTGTTCCTGCGGGGCCGCTGGGAGCTGCGGACCGCGCAGCCGCTGGTGGACCTGCGGACGACCGCGCGGCGCCAGGTCCTGCTGACCAACATCGCCTCCGCGGTCTTCGGCTTCGCGATGTTCGCGATGTCCCTGGTCCTGCCGCAGCTGCTGCAGCTGCCGGCGGCCACCGGGTACGGCCTCGGGAAGTCGATGCTGGCGGTGGGCCTGGTGATGGCACCGTCGGGGCTGGTGATGATGGCGCTGGCCCCGGTGTCGGCCCGCATTTCGGCGACCCGCGGGCCGAAGACGACGCTGATGCTCGGCGCGGTGGTCGTCGCCGCGGGGTACGGCCTCGGCGTCGTGCTGATGAGCGCGACCTGGCACCTGGTGCTGATCTCGAGCATCATCGGCGCGGGGATCGGGCTCGCCTACGGGGCGATGCCCGCGCTGGTGATGGGGGCCGTGCCGGTGTCCGAGACCGCGGCCGCCAACAGCCTCAACACGCTGATGCGATCGATCGGGACTTCGGTGTCCAGCGCCACGGCCGGGCTGGTCCTGGCGAGGCTGACGATCTCGTTCGGGCCGGCGACCCTGCCGTCGCAGAACGGGTTCCGGCTCGTGCTGGGCATGGGTTCGGCGGCGGCGCTGATCGCGCTGGCCGTGGCGGCGTTCCTGCCGCGGCGGTCGCCGGTCGCCACCCGGGAGCCGGCCGTCGCGGCCGCGCGCTGACCGCGGCTCGGCCGGGCCGGGCCACGACGGTCCGGCACCGACCTTGGGGAGCCTGGCATGACGAAGAACGCACTGGTGACGGGAGCTTCGCGGGGCATCGGGCGGGCGATCGCGCTGCGGCTGGCCGCGGACGGGGCGGTGGTCGCCGTGCACCACGGGGGCAACGAGGGCGCGGCCAAGGAAACCGTGTCACTGATCGAGGACGCGGGCGGGCACGCCTTCCCCGTGGCGGCCCGGTTCGGCGAGGCCGGCGCCGTCGAGCGGCTGGTGGACGCGGTGACCTCGGCCTTCGGGGACGGTTTGGACATCCTCGTCAACAACGCGGGGATCAGCTCGCACAGCTCGATCGGGGAGCTGACCGAGGAGGAGCTGGATCGGCTGCTGGCGGTGAACGTCAAAGCGCCGATGCTGCTCGTTGCTGCCGGTGCTGAACGAGGGTGGCCGGGTGGTGATGGTGGGGTCGATGGCCACGCGCATCGCCGTTCAGTCGCAGATCGGGTACACGGTGAGCAAAGCCGCGGTCGAGGCGTTGGCACCGACGCTCGCCAGCGAGCTCGGGCACCGGGGGATCACGGTCAAAACCGTGGCGCCGGGTCCAATTAGGACGGACATGACCGAGGCTGTCCTGGCGATTCCCGAGGCCGCCGCGGGTTTGGCGGCGATGACGGCACTGGGTCGGATCGGGGAGCCGGAGGACGTCGCCGAGGTGGTGGGATTTCTGGCCGGCCCCGGAGGACGGTGGATCACCGGCCGGACCTTGGATGTGTCCGGGGGCACTTTTCTCGGCCCCATTTCGGCGGGGTGACCGGCTTCGCCGTGTCGTCCCTTCAATCACGCGTGTCGTCCCTCTGATCACGCGTGTTGACCCTTCAATCACGCGTGATGTCTCTCTGATCACGTGTGATGCCTTTGCGGCTTTGTTTGATCTCGTTTTTGGAGGTGCCTTGGGGTCCTTCTGCCGGCCCGATCGCCGGATTGTTCAACGGCCGGCACGCCGCGTCAAGGCGGGAAAGCGTGCCTTGACCCGGCGTGCCGGCCGCTGATTCGGCTGCGTATCGGGTCGGCAGGGGTGTGGTCGTTGGCGGGCCTGGTTGGTGGCCGAGCCCGGTCGGCCCGCCGAGCCCGGTTGGCGGACCGAGCCCGGTCGGCCCGCCGCGCCCGGTCAGCCCGGCGAGGCGGCGGCCGCCGTCCCGGTCAGGTCCTTGCCGCCAAGCCGTCCAGGTGGAGGGTTCCGCCCGCGTGGTTCTCCGCCACGTACTCCGGGCCCTTCGTCACCAAGCGGGCTATCGCCGTTGCGTGGCCGTGGCCCAGGGCGTGTTCCTCCTTGAGCCAGGCCACGATCTCGCCCGTCTTGGTCAGGTTCTTGGCCGCCGCCAGTTCCAGGAAGCGGCGGGGGGTGATGCCCGTCTGCTTCTCCGCGTTGTCGAGGTAGGCCTGAAAAGACATGGTTACTCCCCAGTTGAGCCGAATGGAGCCGAGGTCGCCCTCGGGTTTCACCACCCTTTCACCGACAACTTTTTTTGTCAAGCCCGGGCCGCCACCACCGCCAACGTCGTGTACGGCAGCACGAAACTCCCGCCGAGGTCGTCGATCGCCGCGCCGACTTCGGACAACACCTCCGCCAGCTCGGACGGCGGCAGGTGGGTCAAGCCGCCCGTTGTCGGCAGGAAGTCGAGCCATTGCTCGCGCGTGTACGTCTGCTCCCACTCGAAGCTCCAGCGGTCCGGCGCACCGAGTACGTCCGCCCGCGCGATCGACTCGGCGAACCCCGTGAACATCACGTCGTAGACCTCCGCGGCCGGGCGGGACTCCCCCGCGAACGGCGCACCCGGGATCACCCTGCGGCACGCCGTCGCCAAGGCCTCCGCCACCGGCGCGGGCGGCTGGAACACGTGCGCGAACACGGCCAGCAGCCCACCCGGCCGCAGGACGCTCGCCGCCTTGGCCGGGCCCGTTGCCGGGTCCACCCAGTGCCACGCCTGGCCGGCGATGACCGCGTCGAACGTCCGGCCCTTCGGTTGCCAGTCCTCGAACTTGGCCACCTCCACGTCGATTCCGCTGCCGCGGGCGAACTCCGCCATCCGGGCGTCGGGGTCGATGCCGAGCACCCGGCAGCCCGCGTCGCGGAACTGACGGGCCTCGATGCCCGTTCCGCAGCCGACGTCCAGGACGTCGGTACCCGGACTGGCCTCGATGATCCGGTCCACCAGTTCGTGCGGGTACGCCGGGCGCGCCCGGTCGTAGCGTTCGACATCGGTTCCGAAGGACTCCGCCATTGCGCGGGCTTCGTGCGGTTGAGTGGGCATGCGCCCACTCTAGTGGGCACTCGCCCACTAGGACAACCGGCGGGGGTACCGGAGAATGGGCACCATGCCGACCGGGGTCCACCTGCGCGATGTGCGCCAGCAGCTGTTCCACGCGGCCGAGCGGGTCCTCCTCCGCGCCGGGCCGAACGCTCTGACCAGCCGCGCCGTGACCACCGAGGCCGACGTCGCCAAGGGCGTCCTGCACCGGCACTTCAGCGACTTCGACGACTTCCTGGCCGAACTCGTCCGCGACCGCATCACCCGGCTGGCGGACCAGGACGCCCTCCTGCGAGCGTCCGCCGGCACCCGGACCGTCGCCGACAACCTCGTCGCCACGCTCGTCGAACTCTTCGACCCGATCACGGTCGCGCTGACGAGCCTGGTTTTCTTCCGCGACGAACTGCGGGCCCGCCTCCGCAAGCAACCCGGCCTGCCGATCCTGGCCGAGGCGCGGGACATGCTGACGAATTACCTGTCAGCCGAACGCGAACAGGGCCGCATCGCCGCCGACGCCGACGTGGACTCGCTCGCCCTGTCGTTGATCGGCGCGGCGCACCTGCTGTTCGCGGGCCGCCGCCGGGGAACCCTGCCCGACACCGGCGAATTGGCGAAAACGGTCCACACGGTCATCGCCGACGTCGTGCAGCGCCGCCTGCTGTGACCGAGCCGACAACGAAGAAGGCCCCGTCCGCGGACGGGGCCTTCTTCGTTGTGGAGTGGGCGATACTGGGATCGAACCAGTGACCTCTTCGGTGTGAACGAAGCGCTCTCCCCCTGAGCTAATCGCCCGTGTACGAACTTCCACGAAATCCGGGGGTGGACTCGTGGTGCGCGATACTGGGATTGAACCAGTGACCTCTTCCGTGTCAGGGAAGCGCTCTCCCGCTGAGCTAATCGCGCGCTGCGGAACTTCGTACTGGCGGAAGCATATCGGACGCCTCCGGCGGCCGCGCAGGGGGGCCGGTGACCCGAAATCCGCCTGACAGAAGCGCCCCGAAACGGGCACACTGCGAAGGACATCCGTGTTCGCCACGGCCGTCTCCGGCCGACCAGGAGAGTCCCACCCCGATGACCAAAACCGTGTCCACCCCGCCCGCCGACGTGAACCGCGCCCCGGCGCGCTCGGGACTCATCATCGGGATTCTCGTGCTCTCCGCGTTCGTGATGATCCTCAACGAGACCATCCTGAGCGTCGCGCTGCGGGACCTGACCGTGGACCTGCGGGTTCCGACGACGACCGTGCAGTGGCTGACCAGCGGGTTCCTGCTGACCATGGCCGTCGTCATCCCCACGACCGGGTTCATGCTCGAACGGTTCTCGCCGCGGCAGGTCTTCGTGTTCTCGATGGCGGCGTTCAGCCTGGGCACGCTGCTGAGCGCGCTCGCGCCCGGGTTCGGGCTGCTGATGGCCGGGCGCGTCGTGCAAGCCTGCGGCACCGCCGTGATGCTGCCGTTGCTGATGACCACGGTCATGCGGCTGGTGGCGCCGGAACGGCGCGGCGCGACCATGGGCACGATCACGATCGTCATCGCGGTCGCGCCGGCGATCGGGCCGACCATCGGCGGCGCGGTGCTGCCGCTCGGCTGGCGCTGGATGTTCTGGATCGTGCTGCCGCTGGCGATCGCCGCGCTGGTGGCCGGCGGGCTGCTGCTGCGCATCGGCAGCGAGCGCCGTCAGGTGCCGCTGGACGTGCCGTCGGTGCTGCTGTCGGCGATCGGGTTCGGCGGGGTGCTGTACGGCCTGTCCTCCAGCGGCGAGCAGGCCGGGGCCGAGCCGGCGGTGCCGGGCTGGGTGCCGATCGTCGTCGGCGTCGCGGCGCTGGTGGTCTTCACCTGGCGGCAGCTGCGGCTCCAGCGCCGGGACCGCGCGCTGCTCGACCTGCGGCCGTTCACCCACCGCAGCTTCGTCGTCGCGCTGGTGCTGACCGGCCTGCTGTTCGTGTGCCTGATCGGCGCCGCGGCGATCCTGCTGCCGCTCTACCTGCAGACCGTGCTGCACACGAGCACGTTCGTCAGCGGGCTGGCGGTGCTGCCCGGCGGTCTGGTGCTGGGCCTGCTGGGCCGCCCGGTCGGCGCGCTGTTCGACAAGGTCGGCGGCCGCCCGCTCGTCATCCCCGGCGCGGCGGCGATGGCCGCTTCGCTGTGGCTGTTCGCGGTGCTGGGGCCGGATTCGCCGCTGATCGCGGTGATCGGGATCCACGTGCTGATGATGGCCGGGCTGGGCCTGATGATGACGCCGCTGTTCGCCGAGTCGCTCGGGGTGCTGCCCGAACACCTGTATTCGCACGGCAGCGCGATCCTTTCGACGCTGCAGCAGGTGGCCGGCGCCCTGGGCACGGCGATGTTCGTCACGGTGGCGACCATTGGCAGCCACGACACGACCGCGGCCGGCCCGGACGCCTCCGGCCTGCGAGCGGCCTTCATCGTCGCCGGGGTCGTCGGCCTCATCGCCTTCGCCGGCACCTGGCTCATCCGGCGCGGCCCGGTCCCGCAAACCACTTCGCACCACTGAGTCCCGCTTCCACCGGACGAGTGGAAGCGGGACTCCGGCGCGGCTACCCGACCTTGGGCGTCGCGCGGACGCCGCTGTGCAGGTACCGCTCCCCCGTGGGCAAGGTGTAGAACGTCGCCGAGATCCACGACCGGGTACCCGGCTCGCGGAACGCGAACTGCGGGCCGCCCAAGGGGATCAGGTCGTGTTCCGTCGTCGGTTCCGGGACCAGCTCGGCGATCGGGCCGGTGATCGACTGCCGCATCCGCAAGCCCGCCTCCCCCTCGAAAACCTCGATGCGCATCGACGCCCGTTCGTACACTCCGACGAACTCGTCGACCTCCACGGACGGCGGCTCGGCGGCCGGCGCAATCGGACGCGGCAGCGCCACTCCGGCCAGCGAAGCGAAGATCTCGCGGTAGAGCTCCTCGTACAGGTCGCGAGTGTTGCCGCCGTTGGTGAGCAGCGTGACCGCCAGGCCGTGCGAGGGCAGCAACCGCAGGAACGCCGACTGCCCGATCGTGTTGCCGTCGTGGCCGATCACGCGGTGGCCGTCCCACTCGAAGCGGATCCAGCCGAGGCCCCACGAATCACCCAGCGTGTGCTTGTCCGGCATGTCCGCCTGCCACTCGGTCATCGCCGCCGCCGACGCCTCCGACAGCACCTCACGGCCGCCCGCCAGGTGCATGCGGGCGAACTCCAGGACGTCCGCCGCCGTCGCCGTGATCAGGCCGGCCGGACCCGCCGAACGCGGGAGGGTCCACGCCGGGGCCGGTGCCGGCGCGCCGTCGCCCGCCGCGACGTGGCCCATCGCCGCTCGGTGCAGCAACGCCTCCTCCGGCAATGTGCCCGTGTGGGTGAGCCCCAGCGGGGTGAACAGCCGCTCGCGCAGGGCCGCGTCCCACGTCTGCCCGGTCAGCTTCTCGATCACCCGGCCCACCAGCACGAACCCCGAGTTGCAGTAGGACAGCGTCGCCCCGAGCGGGTGGTTCTGCGCGACCCCGTCGAGGAGGCCGACGAACTTCTCGAGGCAGTCGTCGCCGCGGCCGGTGTCGGTGAAGACGTCGCCGTCGATGCCGCTCGTGTGGGTGAGCAGGTGCCGCAAGGTCACCTGCTTGGTGACGTCCGGGTCGGCCAGCCGCAGCTCGGGCAGCACGTCGGCGATCGGCGCGTCCAGCTTCAGCAGCCCCTCGTCGACCAGCTGCATCGCCACCGTGGCCGTCCAGACCTTGGTGATCGAGCCGATCTGGAACACCGAGTCGTCGGTGACCTCGACCCCGGTCGCCGTGTTCAGCACGCCGTGGCTCGCGAGCACCCGCTCGTCGCCGCGCAGAATGCCCAGCGACGCGCCCGGGACGCGGTGCTTGCGCGCGAGCGCGGCCAGGCGCCGCTGCCAGTGCGCGGCGTCCAGTGGGACCTGCGCCGGCCGGCCCGGCTCGCCCGCGTACTGCGAAACCCAGTCGACGATGCGGCGGTTGAAGTCCCGCCGGTGCGACGGCTTCCCGTCGAGGATGAACAGGTGGGACGCGCCAGGGTAGAGCACCAGGCGGGTCGGCACGCCCTGCTCGCGCAGCGCGGTGAACCACTGCTCGGCCTGCCCGGCCGGGCACCGGTCGTCGGCGGCGCCCTGGACGACCAGGGTCGGCGTCCGCACTTTTTCCACTTGGGCCAGCGGGGAAAGCGCCGCGTAGTGGGCCCGGTTCTCCCACGGGATCGCGCCGAGTTCGGCGACGCCGAGGTAGTGCCCGCTGTCGGACGTGCCGGCCATGCTGACGACGTCGCTGACCACCCCGCCCGCGATCGCCGCGGCGAAGCGGTCGTCCCGGCTGGTGAGGTAGCAGGTCATGAAGCCGCCGTAGCTGTAGCCGGACACGGCGAGCCGCCGCGCGTCGGCCACGCCCTCGGCGACGAGGGTGTCCACGGGCTCGAGGAAGTCCCGGGCGTCGGCGACGCCCCAGGCACCGACCGCCGCGGTGTAGAACGCTTCGCCGTAGCCGTCGCTGCCGCGCGGGTTGAGCAGCAGCACCGCCCAGCCGCGCGCGACGAGCTCCTGGTGGTAGAGGTGCACGGCGTCGGCGGTGCCGTTCCACGCGTTGTGCGGGCCGCCGTGGATGTCCAGCAGCAGCGGCCGCGGCCCGGTGCGGGCCGGGTCGCGCAGCAGCCAGCCGGCCACGACCGTGCCGTCGGAGATGATGAACTCCCGTTCCTCGCCCGCGAAGGGGTCGAAGCCGGGCCCGTGCGCGGTGCGCAGCTCGATCTCGCCGCCGGGGAGGTCGACCGTCGCGATCTCGCCGTAGGACGTCGGCGTGCCCAGCACGATCGCCGCCGTGTTCCCGGCGACCGACATCGCCGCCACGGCGTTCCCGGTGCCGCCGAGCACGAGCCGCGGCTCGCCCCCGTCGGGATCGACGGCGTAGAGGTGGGTGTAGCCGCGGTCGCGCGCGCAGAACAGCACGGTGTCGCCGGCAAGCTGCGGCAGCGCGCCGGGATAACCGGGCGCCCCCGGCATGACGTTCCGGTCCAGCGGCGCGGCCAGGTCGGTGGTTTCCCCGCCGTCCAAGGGAATCCGCAGCAGCCCGAGGTGCCCGGGTGCGGTGTCGCGGCGGCCGACGACCAGCAGCGCACGGCCGTCGGCCGTCCAGGTGACCGTGCCGCACATCCCCTCGCCCGAACCGACCAGGCGAGGTTCGCCGCCGGGTTCGACGACGTACGCGCCGGAGCGGAACGTCAGGTCGGCGTCGGCGTCCTGGCCCGCGGGGAAGGCCAGCAGCGCGCCGTCCGGCGACCACGCGGGGTCGCCCGCGTGCCAGTCCCCCGACGTCACCTGCCGGACCTCGCCGGTGGCGACGTCGAGGACGTGGACGTGCTTGCGCAGCGTCCGCAGCAGCCCGGCGCCGTCGGCCTTGAAGTCGAGCCGGTCGGCGACCACGGGGGCGCCCGCGCGACGAGCCCGGGCGGCGTCGTCCTCACCCTCGTCCGCGGCGAGGTCGACCGGGGCGGCGAAGGCGATTTCGGCGCCGTCCGGGCGCCAGACCGGGGTGCCCGCGCCGAGCGGCAGCGTGGTGACCCGTTCGGGCTCGCCGCCGTCCGCCGGGAGCAGCCACAGCTGGGCCGGGCCGTCCTGGGCGCGCAGGAACGCCAGGCGCGTGCCGTCCGGCGACCACCCCGGCGCCAGGTCGGCCGGACCGCGGGTGAGCCGGCGCGGCTCGCCGCCATCGGTTCCGACGAGCCAGAGCGAGCGGGTGTCCTCGTCCTTGTCGCGGTCGGCGGTGCGCAGGACGTACGCGATCCGGCGGCCGTCCGGCGCCATCGCCGGCTGCTCGGGGAAGGCGAAGGCCTCGAGGTCGTCGATGCCGGGACGTCGGGTCATGCGGATCTCCTCGTGGGATGGCCGGCGGCGAAGTGGCACGCCGCGGAGTGGGACCGGCCCGCGGCCTCGCCGGCCGGGTCGGTGGTGACGCAGACCGTGCGGTCCGGGTGCGCGAGCGGCCCGATCGGGCAGCGCGGGTGGTAGCGGCAGCCGGACGGCGGGTGGTGCGGATCGGCGGGTTCGGTGTCGGCGAGCGGGTCGTCGCCGGTGTCGTCGAGCAGGCTCCGGTGGGCCGACGGCGCGGCGGCCAGCAGGTCCCGCGTGTAGGGGTGCTGGGGATCGGTGAGGACCTGCGCGGCGGGCCCGGCCTCGACGATCCGGCCGAGGTACATCACCGCGACGACGTCGCTGACGTACCGCACCACGGCGAGGTTGTGCGAGATGAACAGCATCGACAGCGCGAGCCGCCGCTGCACGTCCCGGACCAGGTTGAGCACGGCGCCCTGCACCGAGACGTCGAGCGCCGAGGTGATCTCGTCGGCGATCAGCACCTTCGGCCGTCCCGCCAGTGCCCGGGCGAGCGCGACGCGCTGCCGTTGCCCGCCCGAAAGCCGGCCGGGCAACATGTCCGCCCGATCGGGGTCGAGGTTCACCAGTTCGAGCAGCCGGGCCACCTCGGCCCGGCGGCCGGCACCGCGCGGCATCGCCTCGGCGATCGACTCCCCGATCGCCATCCGGGGGTCCAGCGACGAATACGGGTCCTGGAACACCATCTGCAGCGGCCGCCGCCGCGGCAGCCGGCGCACGTCGACGCCGTCGAGCCGGACCCGGCCCGCGCTGACCGGCGCGAGCCCGGCGGCCGCCCGGGCGAGGGTGGATTTGCCGGAGCCGGACTCGCCGACCAGGCCGACGACCTGCCCGGACGGGACGGTCAGGCTGACCCCGTCGACCGCGGTCAGCCTGCCGTAGCGGACGCTCACGGCGTCGAACTCCAGAGCGCTCACGCGGCACCCTCCTCCTGCGACTGTCCGGAAAGGACGGTGACCTGCGGGTGCCAGCAGGCGACCCGGTGGCCGTCCCCGGCGGGTTCGAGCACGGGGTCTTCGGCGCGGCAGCGGTCCGAGGCCAGTGGGCACCGGGCGGCGAACGCGCAGCCTTCCGGCACCTGGCCGGGTTCCGGCGGGCGGCCGGGGATGACCTCCAGGGGCCGGTCGCGGTCGGTGTCGAGGTCGACCGTGGTGGCCAGCAGCGCCCGCGTGTACGGGTGCTGGGCCGCGGCTCCGCTCGGCAGGTCCTCGACGATCCGGCCGGCGTACATCACCAGCATCCGTTCACAGGTCTGGGCCACGACGGCGATGTCGTGGCTGATCAGCAGGATCGCCGCGCCCTCGGCCTCGCGCGTGCGGGCCAGCAGCCGCAGCACCTGCCGCTGCACGGTGACGTCGAGCGCGGTCGTCGGTTCGTCGGCCACGATCAGCTTCGGCCGGCCCATCAGGCCCATGCCGATCATCGCCCGCTGCCGCATGCCGCCGGAGAACTCGTGCGGGTACTGCCGCGCCCGCCGCTCGGGGGCCGGGACGCGCACGGCGGCCAGCCGGTCCACCGCGCGGGCGAACGCCTGGCGCCGCGACAGGCCGTGGTGCTGCTCGGACACTTCGGCGAGCTGGCCGCCGACGCGGCGGGCGGGGTTGAACGACGTCATCGGGTCCTGGAACACCATGGCGAGCGCGGTGCCGAGCTCCCGGTCGGACGCCTCGGCCAGGGCCTTCCCGGCGAATTCGAGCCGGTCGGCGGTGACCAGACCGGGCGCTTCGACCAGCCGGGACACGGCCAGCGCGGTCAGGCTCTTGCCGGAGCCGGACTCGCCGACCACGCCGATCGCCTCGCCCGCGCGGACGCTGAAGCTGACTCCGCGCACCGGGACCGTCCAGCCGGACGGCCCGGGGAACGCCACCCGGAGGTTCTCGACCACGAGCACGGCGTCCGCGGGCGGCTCGCCGGGCGCGGACGGGGCCGCCGGAAGCGGCGGCGCCCCACGCCGGGTCGCGTGGGTCCGGACGCCGACCACCGCGGCGACCGTCTCGCCGACCAGGTTGAACGCCAGCCCGGCGAGCACCACCGCCGCGGCCGGGGCGAGCGCGGCCACCGGGGTGACGTAGATGCCGTCCAGGCCCTCGCGCAGCAGCCGTCCCCAGTCGTAGTCCGGCGCCTGCACGCCGATGCCGAGGAACGACAGCCCGGCGAAGGCCAGCAGCGCCGAGCCCGCCCCGATGGTCGCGTTGACCACCAGGGGCTCGCCGATGTTCGGCAGCACGTGCCGGGCCAGCAAGCGAATCCGGCCGACGCCGGCGATCCGGGCCGCGGCGACGAAGTCACGTCCGCTGACCGACGCCGAGAGCGTCTGCACCAGCCGCGCGAACGCCGGCGCCGTCGCGAACCCGATCGCCAGGACCGCGCCGTGCGTGCCGACGCCGAAGATCACCGCGAGGAACAGGGCGAGCAGCAGGCCGGGGAACGCGACGGCGATGTCGACGACCGCCGTCAACAGCCGGCCCACGCGCCGGGGCAGCACCGACGGCAGCGTGCCGAGGACGACGCCGGTGCCGGCGCCGATCGCGGTCGCGAGCACGGCCAGGCCGACCGAGAGGCGGGTCGCGACCAGGGTGCGCAGCAGCAGGTCGCGGCCGAGGGAGTCGGTGCCAAACGGGTGTGCCCCGGACGGACCCTGGCCGATCGCGTCGGTGTCGATCGCGGCCGCGCCCTCACCCCACAGCAGCGGGGCCAGCGCGGCCAGGACGACGACCAGGGCCAGCAACACCGCCGAGCACGCGCCCACCGGGGTGCGCAGGGCCGCCGCCCAGGTACCGCGTCGCGCCATGTCACGCCTCCCGAATGGCCGAGCGCGGGTCGAGCAGCCCGAGCACGACGTCGACCAGCAGGTTCACCAGCAGCACGCCGACGCCGTAGACGAGCACGATCCCCTGCACCAGCGGGTAGTCCTTCTGGAGGATCGACTGCACGATCGTCGAGCCGAGGCCGGGCCAGGCGAAGACGTTCTCGACCAGCACCGTGCCCGCGACCATCCCGGTCAGCATCAGCCCGCCCAGGGTCAGGGTCGCGGTCAGCGCGTTCGGCAGGGCGTGCCGGACGTAGACCAGCCGCGCGGGCAGCCGTTTCGCCCGCGCGGTGCGGACGAAGTCGGCGCCCAGCACCGAAAGCAGCTCCACCCGGACGATCCGGGCGAGCACCGCCGACGGCCCGGTGGCCAGGGCCGCGACCGGCAGCACGTACGCGCTCGCGCCGTCGCCGCCGGCCACCGGGAACCAGCCGAGGCCGACCGCGAGCAGCGCCACCAGCGCGACCGCCACCAGGAATTCCGGGACGGCGGCGAGGAAGGCGCTCACCGACGTGAACGCCAGCTCGCTGCCGCGACGGCGGCCGCCGCGGGTCAGCACCGCGAAGGTCAGGCCGACCGGGATCGCGACGGCGACGACGACCGCGAAGGCCGGCACCGCCAGCTGCAGGGTCGCCGGCAGCCGGTCGCCGATCACCTGCGTGACCGGCTGGCCGCTCGCCATCGACGTCCCGAGGTCGCCGGTGACCAGGCCGCGCAGGTAGTGCCCGTACTGCACCCACAGCGGGTCGTCGAGGCCGAGTTCCAGCCGCTTCGCCCGCACCAGGTCGGCCGGGGCGGTCATCCCGAGCGCGGCGCGCACGGGGTCGCCCGGGACCAGGTGGATCATCAGGAAGGCCGCGGTGACCAGCGCCCACAGCGAGACGGCGAACCGGGTCAGCCGCCGCGCGGCGAACGCCGGCCACGGTCCGCCGCGCAGCCGCGCGGGCGCCGCCGCCGTGGTCATCGCGCGTACATCCGGATCGACGACGGCGTGATGGAGCCCTGGCTGACCTCGAACCGCGACGCGTTCGCGTAGTACGGCACGACGGAGTCGATGTAGGGCACGACGTCGACGTGCTTGATCAACGCGGTCTCGGCGGCCTGCCAGGCCGGGCAGCTGGCCTCGCCGCTCATCGCGGCCGCCTGCTTCACGCCCTGGTCGTAACCGGGGTTGGCGATGTGGCCGAAGTTGGTCCCGTCCGGCGCCGCCGGGCCGGACACGAACGGCACCAGCTGGCTGGGCAGGGTGAGCCCGAGCGGCCCGAGCGACACCTCCCACTCGCCGGTGCCGAACAGCACCTGGGACAGGCCGGGACTGTCGACGGCCTTGAGCGTGACTTCGGCGCCGAGGGACTTCCACGTCTGCTGGGCCAGTTCGGCCGTGGGCGCCATGGTCGGGCCCAGCTGGGTGCCGTACAGGACGGTCAGGGTCAGCCGCTTGCCGCCCTTGACGCGCACGCCGTCCGCGCCGGCCTTCCAGCCCGCGGCGTCCAAAGCGGACGCGGCGGCGGCCGGGTCGTGGTTCGGCAGGTGGCCGGTGACGGTGTCGCCCGAGCACGCCTTCGGCTCGGCGGTGACCAGGCCCTGCGACGGTTTGCCGGTGCCGCTGGTCAGCACCTTGCCGAGCTGGGCGAGGTCGAGCGCCTGGGTGAGCGCCCGCCGCACGGCCTCGTCCTGGCCGGGGCGTCCGGGGGCCTGGTTGTAGAAGATCTCCCCGAGCGGGGCGAGGTAGTCCGCGTGGAAGAGTTTGCGCGCTTCCAGCCGCTGGCGGTCAGGCCCGTTGATCTGACCGGCGTTCAGCTCGCCGGACAGCAGCAGGTTCGCCGCCGTCGCGGTGTTCGGGACGACCCGGGCGACGACCTTGTCCGGCAGGCCGGGCTGCTGCGCCTGCCACTCCCCCGGTCCCCACGCGTAGTCCTTGCGGCGGGTGAACGTGTAGTGGTCGTTCGGCACGATCTCGGAGACGGCGAACATGCCGGTGCCGCTGCCGCCCGTGGCCAGGAGTTTCCGGTCGGCCAGTCCCTTGCCGCAGACGATCGGCAGTGCGCCGACGTTGCGGAGCAGGAACGCGTCCGGTCCGCCGCTGGTGACGGTGATCGTCCGGGTGGCTTCGTCGGCGCCGGCCTTGGTGCCGGGCGCGATCGTCAGGCCGGCGAACGGCGACTTGTTGGCCGGGTCGCCGACGAAGACGATGTTCGCGGCGACGTCGGCGGCGGTCAGCGGGGCCCCGTCCGCGCAGGTGATGCCGGGCCGCAGGGTGAACTTCGCCGTGGTGTTCGTGGCGTCCCACTTTTCGGCGAGGTTCGGGAGCGGCTTGCCGTCGGGGGTGAGGTCGAGCAGGGAGTCGTAGAGGAACCGGTCGACCTGGGCGGCCACCGCCAGCACTGACATGTGCGGGTCGAGGTTGCCCGGGTCGGAGGGCAGCCCGAGGGTGAAGGTCTTGCCGTCGGCGAGAGTGCCGCCGGCCGCGCTGCCGCCGCCCGGTCCCCCGCAGGCAGTGGCCGCGAGGGCGAGCGCGCCGACCAGGACCACCGCTGTCCGTGGGTATTTCATGGGTATTCCTTCCGGAGGTGGTCCACGGCGAGCCGGCCGGCCCGGCCGATCGCCGCGTCGATGGCGGGTTGGCGCTCGGCCAGGGAGTTCGCGCGGGTGAACACCGCGACGGCGAACCGGCGACCGTCCGGATAGGACACGACACCCGCTTCGTTGCGCACCGCGGGCAACGTGCCGGTCTTGGCCGCGACCCCGACGTCCGAAGGGAATCCGGACGACAGGCGGTGCGGCCAGATCTGCCGCGCCAGCATCGACCGCACCCGCTCGCACGCCGCCGGGTCACCGGCGCGGTCGGTCCACACCGCGTCCAGCAGCTCGGTGATCTCCCGGGGTGTCGACGACGTCGTGCGCTCGGGGTCCAGCACCGCGAGCTTCCACGTCTGCTCGGGCGTCGCCTCCGCGAAGACCGCGTCGATGTCGGCGCCCTCGGCCGCCCCGAGGTCCGCCAGTACCGAGGCGAACAGGTCCTCGCAGCAGCCGATCAGCCGGGTGCGGTGCAGGCCGAGATCGGTCAGGAGGCGGTCGACGGCCTGCTGCCCGACCCGGTGGTAGACGACGTCGGTGGCGGCGTTGTCGCTCATGGTCAGCATGAACAGCGCGAGGTCGCGCCAGCTCATCTCGACGTCGTCCGCACAGCCCGCGGTGCCGATGCCGCCGATGCGGTAGCGGCGGCCGACGCGGGTGCGGGCCGTCTCGTCGAGCCGTCCCGCCGCGGCTTCCCGCGCGTAGGCGACGGCGACCGGGATCTTGAACACCGACGCCAGCACCACCGGATCGTCGGCGCCGACGGCCACGGACGGGCCGCCGCCGATCTCCCGCGCGTGCAGGAACCCGCGCGCGTCCGCCCGGGCGAAGACTTCGGCGATCTCCGCCTCCACCGCGCTCACGCGTCGACCCGCCGGTCGGCGCGGCCGGTGTGCAGGTACAGCGCCCGGCCGGAGCCGTCGTCGCCGACGAAGGCGTGCGGCACGTACATGCCCTGCATCGGTTCGGCCAGGATCAGCGTGTCGCCGTTCAGCGCGACCAGCTCGGTCTTCTCCGGCTTGGCCAGCTCCGCGAGGATCCCCTTCGGGATGCGCTCGACCCAGACCCGGCCGTCGTCGTCCTGGCTGACCACGATGTCCGCCACCGACGACGAGTATTCGCCGACGTACCGCGAGGCGTCGAACCGCGGCGCGGCCGGGTCGGGCACCGGCGGCACCCGCAGGGCGATGCCGGTCAGCTCGCGCAGGACGTGCCCGACGACCTCGGTGTAGACGGCGATCGGGTCGCCGCCGTTGGTCAGCAGGGCCACCGCGACGTCGTGCTCCGGGGCCACGCGCAGGAACGCGGACTGGCCGATCGTGCCGCCGTCGTGGCCGACGACGAGCCCGCCGGGTGCGTCGAACAGCGACCAGCCGAGGCCCCACGCGTCACCGAAGAGACCGAGATCGGGCAGCTCGACCAGGCGTTCCCGCATCGCGCGGGCACTGTCCGCGCCGAGCACGCGGGTGCCGTCGGCGCCCTCGCCGTCCCGCAGGTGCATGGCGGCGAACGTGACCAGGTCCCGCGGGCGCATCGCGAGCATCGAGCCCGCCGGGGCGTTCGACGGCGCCAGCGCCCAGGTGCTCGCGGGTTCCGGCTCCGCGCCGGGCGAGGGCGTCAGATGTCCCAGCGCGGCGCGGAAGCGGATCGCCTCGTACGGGCTCTGCGCCGCGTGCGTCAGGCCGAGCGGCGTGAACAGGTGGTCCTGCAGGCATGCGTCGTAGGTCTTGCCGCGCAGGACTTCCACGAGCCGGCCGAGCACGCAGAACCCGGCGTTGTTGTAGGAGAACATCTCGCCGGGGGCGAACAGCTGGGGGACGTCGCCGAGGGTGGCGACGTACTTCTCGACGCAGTCGGCGCCGCGGCCGGTGTCGGTGAAGATGTCGCCTTCGAAGCCGGCGGTGTGGCACAGCAGCTGCCGGACAGTGATCCGCGCGGCCGCCTCCTCGTCGCCGAGCACGAACTCCGGCAGGTACTCCCGGACCGGCCGGTCGAGGCCGAGGACGCCGTCGTCGACGAGCTGCATCACCAGGGTGGCCGTCCAGACCTTGGTGATCGAGCCGATCTGGAACAGCGAGTCGACGTCCGCTTCGACGCCGGTGGCCTTGTTGAGCACCCCGGCGGCGTGGTCGGCGATCTCGCCGCCGGCGTACACGGCGACGGCGGCGCCGGGGACGTGGTGCTCGGCCAGCAGGGCGGGCAGCCGGGTCTGCAGCCAGGCGGAGAGTTCGGGGAGTTTCGACATGGGGACCTCTCGTTTCGCTAGGCGAGCCAGGACTTCGCGGTGGTCACCTCGGCCAGCCGCCCGGGGACCGGGGTGACGCCGAGGCCGGGCCCGGACGGCACCGGCAGCCGTCCGGCTTCGAGCACGAACGGCTCGGTGATGTCGGTGCGGTAGAACCGGTCCGACGCCGAGGTGTCGCCGGGCAGGGTGAATCCGGGCAGCGCCGCCAGCGCCACGTTGGCGGCCCGGCCCAGCCCGGTCTCGAGCATCCCGCCGCACCAGACGGGAATGCCGTGCGCGGCGCACACGTCGTGCACCCGCCGCGCCTCCAGGTAGCCGCCGACCCGGCTGGGCTTGATGTTGACGATCCGGCAGGCGCCGAGCCGGATCGCGTCGCCGGCCGACCGCGCCGACACGACGGTTTCGTCCAGGCAGATCGGCGTCCGGAGGTGCTTGGCCAGTTCGGCGTGACCGAGCACGTCCTCCTCTTCCAGGGGCTGCTCGATCAGCAGCAGCCCGAACGGGTCCAGCCGCTGCAGCTGCGGCACGTCCGAGAGCGTGTACGCCGTGTTCGCGTCGACCTGCAGCAGGACGTCGTCGCCGAAGCGCTCGCGGACCGCGCGCACCGGCTCGACGTCCCAGCCGGGTTCGATCTTCAGCTTGATGCGCAGGTAGCCCGCGTCGAGGTAGCCGCCGACGACGTCCAGGAGGTGCGGGATCGAGTCCATGATCCCGACCGACACCCCGCACGGCACGGAGTCCTTCGTGGCCCCCAAAGCGGTGCCGAAGGACATGCCGTGCGCGCGCAGCTCGGCGTCGAGCACGGCCATCTCCAGCGCGGCCTTGGCCATCCGGTGGCCCTTGAACTTCGCCAGCAGCGGCGCGACCTTGTTCGCCGTCAGGTCGCCGGCGGCGAGGAGCGCGGGCACGAGGAAGGCCTGCAGCACGTGCTCGACGCCGTCGATGTACTCCGAGGAGTAGAGCGGGCCGGCCATCGCCCCGCACTCGCCCCAGCCTTCGCCTTCGGACGTCACCGCGCGCAGGAGCAGCAGTTCGCGGTCGGCCTGCGTCCCGAACGACGTCCGGAACGGGGCGACCAGGGGCATCCGCACGCGCAGCAGTTCCACACCGGTGAGCTTCATCGGGACTCCTTGGTGAGCACGTACCAGCCGGCACGATCGAATCCGGTGACCGAAGCGCCCTGGGCGAGCAGGCCGCCGAGCACCTCGCGGAGCGCGACCCGCCAGGCCCGGCCCTGGTCCGGGTCGGTGCGCCGGAGCGCCTCGATGTCCGGCGGGACGGCGACCAGCACCACCGGCGTGTCCGCGGCCCCGGTGACCGGGCCTCCGTCCGGACCGGCCGCCAGGGCGACCGCGGCGCCCCGCAGCGTCGCCGCGTCCACCCGGTCCGGCCGGCCGGCGGCGGCCGCCCGCACGGACGGGCTCGCCAGGTCCCAGGCGACCATGAGGCGGTCGGTGTCGCCGGTGCCGTTGATGCCGTCCTGCATCGGGCCGTAGAAGTCCGGCAGGTAGCGCGCCGGGCGGGCGGCGAGCTTGGTCAGGTTGAAGTGGGCGTTGCGGCGCACCAGCGGGTCGAACGTCCAGGAGATTTCCGCGACGCCCTGGCGCAGGGCCCACGCGCGCTGGTGCAGCTTGAGCGCGAAGCCGATGCCGCGGCCGTGCCCGGCCGTCGCGACCCCCGCGATGTGGCTGTGCAGTCCTCCCTTCGCGGGTTCGCCGAAGAACCCGAAGCAGGCGCCGAGCAGCTCGGGCCCGTCGAAAGCGCCGGCCACGTAATTGCCCGCCGAAACCATGGCCCGCAGCAGCTCGGCCGTCACCAGGGGGTTTCCCGGGGCGGGCCGCCAGATCGATTCGAAGAGCCGGGACACCGCGGCCAGGTCGGCGACCTCGGCCAGGGTGCGGATCCGGACGCCCGAGGCGAGCGCGGCGCCGGCCGCCGCGGCGGTGGCCTCGTCCCGCAGCGGCGGGGCTGTGTTCGTCACGACTTCTGTCACGCCCACCATCCTTTCCGGACGTTCGCCGCCGGTCACCGTTGTCCCGCACGGGATTCGTCGCCGGTGTTCGTCGGCGCGGACGAACTCCGCCGGGCCAGGACGGCTTCGGTGAGCGCGGTGAGCAGCGCGGTCCGCCGGGGCAGTTCGGCGACGACGACGTGTTCGTCGTCGGCGTGCGCTCCCCCGCCGACCGCGCCGAGGCCGTCGAGCGTCGGAATGCCCAGTCCGGCGGTGAAATTGCCGTCCGAGGCGCCGCCGACCGCGGCCTCGGTGAGCGTCCCGCCCGCGAGTTCGTTCGCGAGCACGAACAGCTCCGAAGACGCTCCCGCGTCCAGAGGTGCGCGGTTGATGCCACCGGAGATGTGGATCCGGGCCTCTTCGTGCCCCGGTGCGAGGCTTCTGATGGCGCGGTCGACGCGCTCTTGTTCGGCCGCGTCCCACACCCGCACGTCGACGGCGACGCTCGCCTTGGCGGGCACGGTGTTCGTCGTGGTCCCGGCCGTCAGCGCGGTCGGCACGACGGTGGTGCCCCGGTCCGCGTCGGCGAGCGCGGCGATCGCGAGGATCTGGTGGGCGATCTCGATCCCCGCGTTGACGCCCTTTTCCGGTTCGAGCCCGGCGTGCGCGGCGCGGCCGTCGACCTCGACGCGGTACAGGGAAACGCCTTTGCGGCGGGTCTTCAGCGCGCCGCCGTCGGCCGAGGCTTCGAGCACGAAGACCGCGTCGCAGCTCTTGGCTTCCTCTTCGATCAACGTCCGGGACAGCGGCGAGCCGATTTCTTCGTCGCCGGTGACGAGGATCGAGAGGCCGTCGCGGTCGAGCAGCGTCGCGGCGGCGTACAAGGCCATCACGACCCCGGCCTTCATGTCGAAGCAGCCGGGTCCGCGCAGGATCCCGTCGCGGACTTCGCAGGGGTGCGTGCGCAGGGATCCCAGCGGCCACACGGTGTCGTGGTGGCCGAGGAGCAGCACCCGCGGCTCGCCGTCGCCGAACCGCCAGCGCAGGTGCGTGCAGCCGCCGGTGACGATCCGTTCGGGTTCGACGCCGAGCAGGCGGCCGCCGATCCCGGCGACCACCTCGGCGCTGCGCGCGACGGCTTCGTGGTCGGCCGACGGCGACTCGCACCGGACGAGCGTCTCGATGTCGTCGATCACCGCGGCTCACCCCGCAACGGCCGGCCGGGCAGTGCTTCGGTGTCCAGGGTTCCTTCGCGGACCACCGGAACTCCGGCGACGTAGAGGTGCCGGACGCCGTGGGAGGGCCGGGTGGGGTCGGCGTAGGTGGCGGCATCGGTGATCCGGTCCGGGTCGAGGACGACGACATCGGCGTCGGCTCCGGCACCCAGGTGGCCCTTGCGGCGGGCCGCGGGCGCGACGTCGTCGAGGAGCCGTGAAGGCAGGTAGGAGCAGCGTCGGAACGCCTCGAGCCAGCTCCAGGCGCCGGTCTCGCGGACCATCAGGCGCAGGGTCTTGGCGAAGGTGCCCGCGGTGCGCGGGTGCGTCCGGCCGCCGGGCGGCAGCGGCCACTCGGTGCTTTCGCTGCGGCCGTCCGGCCAGGACACGGGCATCGCGTCGCTGGCGACGACGGCGTCGGGGAAGGCCAGGGCCCGGTGCAGCAGCGCGCGTTCGCGGGGGTTGTCCTCGTCGAGGAACTCCAGGAGGCACGGTGCGCCCGGGTCGTCCCGGCGCAGCTGTCGCAGGCGGGCTTCGTCGCGCACGCGTTCGCCGGTCTCGAGGATGACCACGCTGGACGGCCGGAGTCCCTTGAGCCGCAGGCGGTCCGGCTCGATGAAGGCGGCGCCGACCGCGGTGCTGCCGGCGCCGTAGGGGTAGGCCTCGACGGTGACGCGGGAGCCGGCGCGCCGGGCGTCGTCGAGCGTGGCGAG
The DNA here is from genome assembly GCF_031625235.1 of Amycolatopsis sp. 505. NCBI lineage: Bacteria > Bacillati > Actinomycetota > Actinomycetes > Pseudonocardiales > Pseudonocardiaceae > Amycolatopsis > Amycolatopsis sp. 505. The sequence goes on along the minus strand of NZ_JACKQP010000003.1, from coordinate 407,880 downwards.
GACGCGGTCGACGTGGTGGCCGGAGGTGCTGTTGACGTGGCAGTGGTGCATCGCGGCGCCGGTCTCCCCCGCGGCGGCGACGATCTCGGCCGAGCCGTCGACCGGGATCGCGGGATCGACCTCGACCAGCTCGCGCACGTGGGTGTAGGTGGGCACGCCGGCCCGCGCGGCGAGGTGGGCGACGGCGAGGAACTCCGCGGGCGCGGACTGCGGCGCGTACCCCATGAGGACGCCGATGCCCAGGGCGCCCGCGGCCAGCTCGGTGTCCAAAAGGGACAGCCAGGCGGCCAGCTCGGTGGGGGTGGAGGACCGTTGCCAGGCGGGGTTGCCGAGGACGGCCAGCCCGCTGTCGATGTTCGCGTCGGGCTCGATCCCGGCGAGCACCTGCGCCCGGGCGGCGCCCCAGGAGGCGGAGAAGCCGTAGTGCAGCGGCCGCCCGGCCGCGGCGGCCTCGGCGTAGGCGCGCTCGACGGGCATCAGGCCGGCTTCGAGGTCGAGCGCGGTGGTGACGCCGTCCATCGCCTGCAGCCGCTGCCCGGCGACGGAGTGCACGTGGCTGTGCAGGTCGACGAACCCGGGCCCGACGACGAGCCCGGTGACGTCGACCTCGGTGTCCGCTTCCAGCCCGGTCCCGACGGCCTCGATCCCGTTCTCGGACAGGAGCACGTCGGCGACGCCGTCGAACCCGGTCCCCGGATCGACGACCCGGCCGCCCCGCAAGAGTGTCCGCACCCGCCGCCTCCTCGTCACCGCCCGATCGACGTGACGATAGGAGGATTTCCGCGCTTGCCGTTCGTCCCCGGCAACGAACTCGGGCCGCCCGATCCATCCGCGCGGACGAACCGAACCGGACTACACGCGTACCCACACGGACGACACGCGTACTCAGCCGGACGACACGGCGGCAGGCGGCCCGGGCACCGTGTCGTCCATCCAGGTACGCGTGTCGTCCATCCACGTACGCGTGTCGTCCGGCTGGGTCAGGAGGGCGGGGTCACCGGGGCGAGGAGCAGGCCGGTGATCGCGTCGATCAGGCCCGTGCCCGCGTCGTTCCAGCTGGCCCGCGGGGTCGGCGTGCCCTCGGCCAGGGCTCGCTCGCGCTCGGCCGTCATGTGGATCATCAGCTGGCGGGCCATGTCGCCGCGCTCGGCGCGGACTTCCGGGGGGAGGCCGTCCAGGCAGCGGTCGAGGCCCTCGACCGCGCGGGCCAGCGCCGGTGAGGACAGGGACTCCTCCACGACGATCACGCGCAGCGCCGGGTCGGTCATCACCTGGGCGCTGAACCGCGCGAACCACGTCGGCGCGCCCAGCTCGTGCAGGTAGCTCGTCGACGGGCGGACCAGGCACGCCACCCAGTCGCGCAGCTCGCCGTCGCCCTCGATGGCGTCGACGAGCTCCTCGCGCAGCCGCTCGATCCGGCCGAAGTGCTTGCGGGCGATCGCGCGGACCAGGTCCACTTTGGTGCCGAAGTGGTAGTTGACCGCGGCGTTGTTGCCCTGCCCGGCCGCCTCGCTGATGTGCCGGTTGGACACCGCGTGCACGCCGTTCTCGGCGAACAACCGCTCCGCCGTCACGAGGATGCTCTCCCGCGTGGCACTCGCGCGATCCGCCTTGACGTTCATCCACCCACCCGGTCACCCCGACGTTCTGCCGGCCCCCACCTTACGGACGCCGTCACCGGAACCGGCCCAGCCACGCCCGCGCGGTGGCCAGGTAGCCGCGGCTGAACCCGGTCGACGGCGCCCAGGCCTCGAACCCGTGCGGCCCGCCGGGCACGACGTGGAACGTCGTCGCCACGCCGGCCGACCGCAGGCGCCGGGCGTACTCGGCGGCCTCGTCGTGGAACAGGTCGATGTCGCCGACGCCGATCCAGGTGTCCGGCAGCCCGGAGACGTCGTCGCGGCGCGCGGGCACCGCGTAGAGCGGCACCACCGCCGCGCCGGGCTCGGTCCCGAGGTAGGACCGCCAGCCGAAGCGGTTGAGGCGGTTGTCCCAGACCCGGTGCCCGGCGCCGTCGAGGTCGCGCCGGGCGGCCGTGCGGTCGTCGAGCATCGGGCAGAACAGCCACTGCGCCCGCGGCCGCTCCCCCTCGTCACGCAGGCGTTGCACGAGGGCCGCGGCGAGGCCGCCCCCGGCGCTCTGCCCGCCGACGACCACCCGGTCCGCGGCGACGTCGCCCCGCAGCCACCTCCAGGCGGTGTGGCAGTCGTCGAGCGCCGCCGGGTACGGGTTTTCCGGCGCGAGCCGGTATTCGGCCGAGACGACGGTGATGCCGAGCTCGCCCGCCGTCGCGACGCAGAACCGGTCGTCCTGGGCCGCGCCGCCGATGACCAGGCCGCCACCGTGGATCCACAACAGCGTGAGGTCCGACCGCGGGGTCCGCGGCCGGTACACGCGCAGGCCGGGACGCAGTTCGACGGCGACGTCCGGTGGCGACGGCGGCCGCATCCGCGCGGTCCCCGCCCGCACCAGGCGCCGCACCCAGGCCCGGTGCAGCGGCAGGCGCGGCATCCGCCGGACCCGGCCGCGCAGCTCGGGCGCCACCGCGGACAGCGCGGTCACTGCACCGACCAGCCGCCGTCGGACGGCAGCAGGGCACCGTTGACGTTCACGCCGTCGTCGGCGAGCAGGAAGGTGATCGACGCGGCGAGCTGCTCGGCCGTGGCGATCGGCGGGATGAGACCCAGGAACTGCCCGACCCGGCCCTGCCCGAACTCCGACGGCTCCGCGTGCATCCCCATGCCGGTCGCGACCCCGCCCGGCGCGACGGCGTTGACGCGGATGCCGTGCGGCCCGTACATGAACGCGCAGCTGCGGGTGATGCCGACGACGGCGTGTTTCGAGGCGGTGTAGGCGATCCCGGCGGCCGAGCCGCGCAGCGCGGCTTCCGAAGCGACGTTCACGATGGCGCCCGAACCCGCTTCCAGCATCGCCGGGACGACCGCGCGGATCAGCCGGAACGTCCCGTCGACGTTCACGGCGAAGACACGCCGCCACAGCTCGTCGCGCACCTCGTGGGCCGGGGAGAAGTCGTCGACGACGCCGGCGACGTTGGCCAGCCCGTCGATGCGCGGTCCGGCGGCGGCGAGGATCCGCGCGACGCCGTCCTCGTCGGTGATGTCGGCCGCCACGGCGACCAGCTCCGGCGAGCCGATCTCCGCGGCGAACTCGTCCAGCCGGCCGGCCGAGACGTCGACCGCGACGACCCGGCCGCCTTCGCGGGCGATGCGCGACGCCGTGGCCCGGCCGATACCGGACGCGGCACCGGTCACCACGACCGTCCGGCCCTCGAACCGGCCGGGCACGATCCGCTCGCGCCAGCCCGCCCGGCCGGCCCCGGGTGCCGGGGTCACGCCGTGGTTGGCCCGGGCCACCAGGTCGTCGACGACGTCCTGGGCGAGCCGTCCCTGGCTCAGGACGACCAGCTGCCGCAACGGCAGCAGCCGGACCGGCGCGAGGACGGTCTCGTCCACGCCCGCCTCCGCGAGCAGGGCGCGGACGAGCGGGCCGCCGTCGGGGTGGGCGACCCAGTCGCCGATCGGGCTGTCCGCGGTGAGCGGTTCGGTCGTGGACATGGCCGCAGCGTACCCCAATTTAAGTCAAGCGCTTGAGTTAATTGCCGGGTGGCGAGATCCCGGCGTCCCCTGTCCATCGAGCCGCTGGCCGCCCGGGCGGCCGGTTCCTAACGTCGGGTTCCGTGATCGAGATCCTGGCGCCGATCCTCATCGGCCTCGCCTACGTCCTGCTCAACTCGCTGATCCCGGAGCGGCACCGGCAGCGGTTCAACGCCGTGATGGTGGGCGGTGCGGGCGCGGCCTACCTCTCCGGCGGCGCGCTCGGGCCGTGGGAACTGGTGTTCTGCGCGGCGCTGACCTACGTCGCCTTCCGCGGGCTGGACTCGTGGACGTTCATCGGCATCGGTTGGCTGCTGCACACCGGCTGGGACGTCGTCCACCACCTCAAGGGCCAGCCGATCCTGCCGTTCGCCCACGATTCGTCGTTCGGCTGCGCGATCTGCGACCCGGTCATCGCGATCTGGTGCTTCACCGGCGGCAGGTCGGTGTGGACGTGGCGGCCGGTGGGTAACCCGGTGGCATGAGCGCCGACGTCGAACGCGCCGCCCACGCCTACTGCCCCCGGTGCCACCCGGACCCGCGCCCGGGGGACGTGATCAAGGCACTGTGCGGAGCCACCCACCCGTACTACGGCCGCCGCGACCGGCCGGTCAACACCTGTCCCGCCTGCGTTCAGCTGGCCTCGGCGAACATCTACGCCTGCGGCCACCCCGGCGCGTGACGGCCGCCCCGGGGAAGTTCCCCCGGGGCGGCGGCTTTTCACGGGCGGATCACGCGGGCAGTGAGGACAGCGGCACCGCGAACACCGAACGGCCGCAGGTCTGGCTCTTCGCCGCGCACTCGGCCGTGGACCACTCCGCCATGGACCACACCAGGCCCGTCGACGAGTCGTACGTCAGCGCCTCCGGGTGCATGGCCCAGCAGGCCGTCGTCCCGGTGCCGCACGTCGCCGAGGTGCTTTTCGCCGTCGTCTGGGCCCAGAGCTGGCCGTTGATCGTCGCCGAGCTGTGGGCCACGTACCACTTGCCGGCGTTGGACAGGACGCCCTGGACGTTGCCCACGTTGCTGCGGAACGCCTCGGTCGCGGGGACCGTGCCGGACGAGGCCGCCAGCAGGAAGTCCTCGCCCATCGGGTACCGGTAGAGGCGGCCGTGGAGGTTCGTCTCCTTGAAGTACTCCGACGTCACGATGCTCGCCGGGCTGGTGCTGCGGTCCAGCGACATCGACGAGAAGCACGGCACCGCGGTGTCCGAAGCCATGTTGCAGGTGCCGCCGGCATAGCTGTAGTAGCCGATCTGCATCATCGCGTACTTGTACGTCCAGGCCGCGTAGCCGGACGACGTCTTGCCGATCGCGTTCGACGTCGTGTCGGTCATCTGCAGGATGTGCTTGGTGCTGAAGACCCGGATCGCGGTCGAGGTGCTGCCCACGGCCGTCACGTAGATCTTGTCGCCGTACCAGGCCATCCCGCCCATGTGCGCCTCGGCGGCGGAGAAGTTGCTGCCGGTGCTGTTGGGCACGGCCAGGTACAGCATCCGGTACGACGGCTTGGCGGGATCGTTGTAGTTGATCGCCTGGATCCGCGCGTCGTTGTACCGGTTCTCGTTGTCGGTGCTGAGTGCGTCGGTGCCGTGCCAGCCGGACAGGATGATCTTGTCGTCACCCCACTTCCCGTCGTCGTCGGCGTCGCCGGAGGTCGTGATGGACTGGGGGACCCACGTCGTCGTCCCGGCGCGGTCGGCGTCCCAGCACATCGCCTTGGTGGCCACCGGCGCCTTCGGCAGCGACGCCTTCTCCGCGGTGGTACAGCCGGTCATGCTGTAGCTGGGGTCGTTGACCACGGTGTTGAGGCTGACGTTCGGCAGCGCGTTGTCCAGCGCGGTGAGCGCGGCGGCCGGCGTGGCGTGCCACACCAGGTTCTGCTTGGTGGTCGTCGTCAACGGGTCGCTGTAGGCGGCGCTCGCCGTCCCGGGCAGCGCCACCACACCGGCCGCCACGGCCAGCGCGAGGAGGATCGCTTTCGGAGTTCGCATGGGAGGAGTACGCCAGCCGGCAATCCAAAATCCGTACACCGGCCTTGTACGGCGGTTGTACCGCCGGCTCACTCCTCCCGCAGGTGCTCCAGGCTCGACGTCCGCCACAGCGCCGGCAACGTCACCGCGGTCACGGCCGGCACCGCCGCGGCCGCGGTCAGCGTGAGCAGCACGGTGGTCGCCACGTCGACCACCATCGGGCGGTGGACGACCAGCGTGAGCAGCAGCCAATCGAGGCCGAGCCCGGCGAGCACGGCGACGACCACCGCCACCGCCACCGGGATCGCCAGCTGCCACAACAACGACCGGGCGAGCACCCCGCGCCCGACACCGCCCGCCCTCAGCGCGGCGAGGCTGCGCCGGCGTTCCCGCAGCTGCTCCGCCGCGGCGATCAGCAGGCCGGCCGCCGCGAGCAGCAGCACCACGAACGACCCCACCGACAGCACCCGGGTGATCAGCGCGTAGGTGCCGTCCCGTTCGGTGCCCAGCGAGCTGACGACGCCGTTCCAGCCCGCGGCGTTGCGGACCTGCTCCACCAGATCCGGCCCGGCAGCCGGGATCCGCGCGGTCGAGCTCAGCCCGACGCTCGTCGCCGTGCGCAGGGCCGCCGTCGTGACGAGCAGGGCCGGCGCCTCGCCGGCGCCTCCGGTGACGTGGTAGCCCGCCGGGACCGTCCACTGTGGAGGCGCCGACGGGTCGGTCTGCCGTGCGTCGTAGAACCACAGCCGGTCCCCGGGTGCGGGCCGGTAGTCCCCGGCCGCCGCGGTGCCCGTCGCGTAGACGTCACCGTCGCGGCAGTCGGCGACCTCGAGCTCGGCGCACGTTCCCACGACGGCGGAGACCTTCCGGCCCGCGGCGTCGTACAGGATGGCGCGGGTCTGCACGGGGATGCCGCCCAGCCCGGGCAGGGCGTGGAGCGCGGTGGCGAAGGCCGGGACGTCGGCGAGCGCGGTGGCGAAGGCGGTCGCCAGCACCCGGACGTCCCGATCCACCGGCCGGTCGCTCTCGGCACGGGCGTAGACACCTTGCAGCGCAATGGATCCCGCCAGCACCACCGCGATCCCGCTGACCAGGCGCGCGGCCGTCGCGCTGTCCAGCTGGAGCCGCCGCACGGCCAGCAGCCAGGCGGGCGAACCGCCGCCGAGCACGCCCGCGACGCGCTCGACCAGCCACGGCAGCACCAGGGGCACGGCCACGAGGACGAGCACCACCCCGCCGACCACCAAGGGGTCCCGGGTGTCTTCGGTGCCCGGCTTGCCGGCCAGCAAGGCCCCGCCGGCCACCAGGGGCACGAGGCGCCACCAGAGCTTCCGCCGCAGCCGCGTCGCGCGCCGCACCACCCCGAGCGGCTCGATGACGACCCCCCGCAGCGCGAAGACGGCCGTCGCGCACGCCAGCAGCGGCAGCGCCAGCAAGGCCGGGAGGCCCAGGCGCCAGTCGGGCACGACGTCGGCGGCGAAGATCCCGCCGCGGAAGGCGGACACCGTGATCCGCGGGACGAGCGCCCGCACGAGCAGGAAGAGGCCCGCGCCGGCCGCGAGCCCGGCCAGCGAGGCGAGCAGGGCCTCCCCGGCGGCGATCCGGCGCACCTGGCCGCGGTCCGCGCCGACCAGACGCAGCGCGGCCAGGCGCCGGTCGCGGGACGCGGCGGCGAGCCGGGTGCTCGTGACGACGAAGACGAACACCGGCACCAGGCACGTCGTCGCGCCCAGCACGACCAGCAGCAGCTCGATCGGTTCGAGGGCGCGCCGCTGGGTCAGGCGGCCGAACTCGCTCACCGCCACGGCTTGCGGCTGCCGGACGACGGTGTCGGAACCGAGGTAGAAGTACAGCTCGTTCGGCCCGGTCAGCCCGTCGTCGCCGATGGTGCCGACCACCCGCTGCGGGAACCGCGGGCGGAGCAGTTCCCCCTCCGGTGACCGCAGCAGGTCCAGCAGGGCCGGGGACAGCACCGCCTCGCCGGGCCCCGGCAGCCGGTCGACGCCGGGCACCGCGGGCGGGTGCGGCCCGGTCGGCTGCACCAGGAAGCCCTGGATCCCGCGCCCGCGGAACTCGTCGCCGCGGCCGACGACGTGAACGGCGTCGACCCCGGGGACGGCCCCGGCGAGCGGCGTGCGCTCGGCGGACCGCTCGCCGCGAGCGGTGAGCATCTGCGGCAGCGACGTCGCGGTGAGCAGGACGGCGACGCCGAGGCCGACGCCGACGGTGATCAGGGTGAGCCGCACCAGCGCGGTCCGGGCCCCGCCGCCGCCGATCGCCAGCCGCACGCCGAGGAGCAGGTCGGCCACCCAGCGCCGGATCACCGGGTCACCTCGAGCTGCCGCGTCCGGCCGTCGCGCACGACCACCTCGCGGTCGGAGTACGCCGCGACGCGCGCTTCGTGCGTCACCAGGACGACCGCGGTGTCCCGTTCGCGGGCGACCGTGGTCAGCAGCCGCATCACCTGCTCGCCGTTGAGCGAGTCCAGCGCACCGGTCGGCTCGTCGGCGAAGACGACCCGCGGCGCGGTCACCAGCGCACGGGCCACCGCGACCCGCTGCCCCTGCCCGCCGGACACCTCCCCCGGCCGTTTCCCGGCGACACCGGACAGGTCGAGTTCGGCCAGCACCGCCCGCGCCCGCTGCACGGCCGCGCGGCCGCGGTCGCCGTTCAGCCGCAGGGGCAGGGCCACGTTCTCCAGGCAGGTGAGCTCCGGGACGAGCTGCCCGAACTGGAAGACGAACCCGAATTCGGTGCGGCGCAACGCCGAGCGCGCCCGGTCGGAGATGGTGGCCAGGTCCGCGCCGAGGTAGCGGACGGTCCCGGCGTCCGGCCGGACGATCCCGGCCAGGCAGTGCAGGAGTGTCGACTTGCCGGCCCCCGACGGGCCCATCAGGGCGACGATCTCCCCCGCGCGCACCTGCAGGCTCGCCCCGGAGAGGGCCTCGGTGGGGCCGAACGCCTTGCGGACGCCGGTGGCCTCCAGCAGCAGCTCGCTCATCGGATCGCCTCCGCCAGCCGGTCGAGCCGGGCGGCGGTGAGTTCGAGCCACCGGAGGTCGGCCTCCAGGTGGAACAGCGCGTGGTCGCAGACGAGCTGGTCGACGAGGTCGCCGCCGGTCTTGCGGCGGGTGAGCGCACGCATGGCGTCGAGGTGGGCGGCCCGCTGGACGTCGAGGACGTCCGCGGCGGGCCGCCCGGACAGCAGTGCGAGCACCACCTTGGTGTAGAGCGTGTTGTGCAGGTAGGCGTCGGGCTTTTCGGGCGTGGCCAGCCACCCGGCGACGTCGGCGACCCCGGCGTCGGTGATGGCGTACCGCTTCCGTTCGGGACCGCCGTCCACCTCGACGCCGTCGGCCTCGACGAGCCCCTGCTTCAGCAGCCGCGCCAGCGTCGAATAGACCTGGCCGTAGTGCACCTGGCGGTCATGCCCGAAGCGGTCGTCGTAGGCGCGTTTCAGGTCGTAACCGTGCCGGGGGCCGTTTTCCAGCAACCCGAGCAGGGTGAGTCCGATCGACATGGCGACGACTGTACACGGTGTGTATAGCCAGAGTTTATACACCCGGTTTATAGCTCGAGTGCCTCGGCGAGGACGGTCCGGAGCGGGGTGGCCGGGCGGTCGAGGAGGGCTTCGAGGTCCGGCCCGGCCGTGGCGAACTCACCACGACGAGCCGCCCGGAACATCCCCAGCAGCAACTCCGCCCGCTCCGCCGGAACGCCGTGCCCGACCAACCCGGCCGCCCAGGCGTCATCGGACACCACGACCCGCCGGACGGAACGCCCGGTCAGCTCGGTCAGCAGCGCAGCGACGTCCTCGAGGTCCAACGCCACCGGGGCGGTCAGTGGCGGCGTCGGGCCGTCGAACCGCCCTTCCTCCGCAAGGATGATCGCCGCGGCTTCGGCCAGGTCGGCGTGCGCCGTCCAGGAAACCGGGCCGTCGGCCGGTGCCGCCAGCTCGCCGGTCTCCAACGCCCCGCCCAGCAGCAACGGCACCGTGCTCGCGTAGAAACCGTTGCGGAGAGCGGTGAACGGCGCCCCCGCGAGGCGGCCCTCCGTCGTGGCGTGGTCGACCATGGGCGCGAACCGCGAATCGGCCGCCGCGGCCTGGTGGCTCGTGTACAGAACCCGCTTCGCCCCCGCCGCGCGTGCGGCTTCGACCGCCGCGACGTGGTGCGCCACCGCTTCGGCGCCCGTTTCGTCCGTCGACACGACGAGGACCTGGGTCGCCCCCTCGAACGCGTCGGCGAGCGATTCCGGATCGGCGAAATCACCGCGCCGGACCCGGACACCCCGCGCGGCGAGCTCCGCGGCCCGGCGGGGATCGCGCACGCTGACCCCGATCTCGGCGGCCGGCACCCGCTCGAGCAGGCAGTCGACGATGCGCGACCCGAGCCGGCCGGTGCCCCCGGTGATGACGATCATGGCGTGCCCCTTCTCGACGTTCACACTGATACTAACCACGTTAGCATCAGTGATATCAAGAGCGAGTTACCACTGGAATCGGACGGGTGTCCCGCAGGTTGAGGCGGCGGTAAGTCGTTGACCCTTAACGGGATTGAGCTGTTCGTGCGTTTTTCTTGCGTCGGCGTAACAACTTTCGGACGCCGGGCGCCATACCGGACGGCGTTCGCGCCAGTCCGGTCCCCGCCGCAGGAGGAGTTCGTGATGGGTCCACGTCGTTTCCTGGTTTCGCGAAGATCAAGACGCGCACTGGCCGCGGGGGTGGTCGTGCCGCTCGCGGTGGCGCTCGCCGTCGCGGCACCCGCCGCCGCGGCCGTGCCCGCCGGCTTCACCGACACGCTCGCCATCGGCGGCCTCAGCTCGCCGACCGCCGCCGCCTTCGCCCCCGACGGGCGGGTGTTCGTCGCGGAGAAGAGCGGGCTGGTCAAGGTGTTCGACAACCTGGCCGATCCGACCGCGACCGTGTTCGCCGACCTGCGCACCCCGACCCAGGACTTCTGGGACCGCGGCCTGCTCGGGCTCGCGGTCGACCCGGCCTTCCCGGCCCGGCCGTACGTCTACGTCTCCTACACCCTCGACGCCCTCCCGGGCGGCACCGCGCCGAAGTGGGGCGACACCTGCCCGACACCGCCGGGTGCGACCGACGCCGGCTGCGTCGTGACCGGCCGCGTCTCCCAGCTCACGATGGGCCCGGGCGGGACGGCGGTCAGCGAGAAACCGCTGGTCACCGGCTGGTGCCAGCAGTACCCGAGCCACTCGGTCGGCGCACTCGCCTTCGGCCCGGACGGCGCCCTGTACGCGGGCGGCGGCGACGGCGCCAGCTTCAACTTCGCCGACTACGGCCAGGTCGGGAACCCCTGCGCCGACCCGCCTTCGCCGGCCGGTACGAACCTCAGCCCGCCGTCGGCCGAAGGCGGCGCGCTGCGGTCGCAGTCCCCGCGCCGCGCCGCCGGACAGCCGGTGCTGCTCAACGGCGCGCTGCTGCGGATCGACCCCGACACCGGGGACGGCCTGCCCGGCAACCCGTTCGCGAGCAGTTCCGACGCCAACGCCCGGCGCGTCATCGCCTACGGCTCGCGCAACCAGTTCCGGTTCGGGTTCCGGCCCGGCACCGGCGAGCTGTGGGCCGGTGACGTCGGCTGGAACACCTGGGAAGAGATCAACCGCGTCGCGAACGCCGGCGACGCCGTGGCCGAGAACTTCGGCTGGCCCTGCTTCGAAGGCACCGGCCGCCAAGCCGGTTACGACGGCGCGAACCTCGACCGCTGCGAATCGCTGTACTCGGCGGGCGGCCAGACCGCGCCGTTCTACGCCTACAACCACAGCGCCAAGGTGGTGGCCACCGACCTGTGTCCCACCGGCGGCTCCTCGATCAGCGGGATCGCCTTCGAATCGGGCAGCAACTACCCGGCCGAGTACGCCGGCGCACTGTTCTTCGCCGATTCCTCCCGCGGCTGCATCTGGGCGATGCAGACGGCCTCCGGCCAGCCGAGCCCCAGCAAGCTCGTGCCGTTCGTGACCGGCGTCAACACGCCGGTGCAGGTGCTCACCGGTCCCGGCGGTGACCTCTTCTACGTCGCGCTGGGCGCCGGGGAACTGCGCCGGGTGAGCTACGCGGGCAGCGGCAACCGGCCGCCGGTCGCCGCGGCCACCGCGACGCCGTCCAGCGGCCCGGCACCGCTGACCGTCCAGTTCGACGGCACCGGCTCCACCGATCCGGACGCCGGCGACACGCTGTCCTACGCGTGGGACCTCGACGCGGACCGCGCCTACGACGACTCTGCGGCCCCGAAGCCCACCTGGACCTACACCACCGCGGCGGCGGTCGACGCCGGCCTGCGGGTGACCGACTCCCACGGCGCTTCGGCGACCACGACGGTCCGGGTGACCGTCGGGACCCCGGCGGGGCTCGACCCGGTGCCGGTCATCGACACCCCGGCCACCACGCTGAACTGGTCGGTGGGCCAGACGGTGCCGTTCTCCGGCCGCGCCGTCGACGCCCAGGACGGCGAGCTGCCACCTTCGGCGCTGTCCTGGCGGCTGGCCATCCGGCACTGCGCGGCCAACGGCACCTGCCACACCCACAACGTCCAGGACTTCCCGGGCGTCGCGGCGGGGTCGTTCGTCGCGCCGGACCACGAGTACCCGTCGTACCTGCAGCTGACGCTGACCGCGACGGACTCCACCGGCCGGACCGGGTCCAAGACGATCGACCTGCAGCCGAAGACGGTGACGCTGAACTTCACCTCGAGCCCGAGCCAGGCGATGCTCACCGTCGGCGGGACCGAGCAGCGGACGCCGTTCTCCCGGACGGTGATCGCCGGATCGACCAACTCGATCAGCGCGAACAGCCCGCAGAACCTGCCGCCGCTGAACATGAAGTACGCCTTCACCGGCTGGGCGCACGGCGGGGCGCGGACGCAGAATGTCGTCGCGCCGGCGACGGGCGCCACCTACCAGGCGAACTACCGGCTCTGCTGGCTGCTGCAACCCTGTTGAGCGGGATGACCCGGCGCCGCGCGGCGCCGGGTCATTCCCCGGGGTTCTTCGTCTTCTCGGCCTTCCTCGACTCTTTCGCGGACGACTTCGCGGCCTTCGACGACTCCTTGGCCGCCTTCTTGGACTCCTTCGCGGCCGGATCGTTCCCGAGGCCGTTGCCGTTGTTCCCGGTGCCGTTCCCGTTGTTGCCGTTGCCGTTGCCGTTGCCGTTGCCGTTGCCGTTGCCGTTCCCGGTGCCCGTCACGGCCGGGGCCCCGGAGTCCGCGGCCCCCGCCGACTCGCCCGCCGGTTGCGCGCCGGTCGGCTGCACGTCCGTGGCGCCGGGCACCGTCCCCGCGGCCTCCGACGTCGGCGCGACACCGCCGGGCGGGAGTCCGGCGCGGGAACCGGCCTGCGGCCCGGTCGGCACGGGCTGGGTCGTCGTGCCCTCGCCGCCGGACAGCGGCGGCGGAGCTTCGCTGGACGTGCTCGCGCCGATCGTCACCGTCGTGACCAGCGCCGCGCCCGCGGCCGCCACCTTCGCCGCCGTCGCCCACGACAGGACGGAAACGCCGGTTCCGGCGGCGCCGGACCCGGTCGCCGTCGCGGTGAGCCAGTGCGTTGCGACCGGGATGCCCAGGATGAGCGGGGCGACGGAGGCCGGCAGTTCCTCGTTGAGCTCCCGGAGGCCGGTGGCCAGGCTCCGGCAGTCGGCACAGCGGTCGAGGTGGGCGGCGATCCGGTGCGCCTTGTGGTCGGAGATGCCGTCGCGCACGAACTTGGCCAGCTGCGCGGAGACGTTCTTGCAGGTGCGCCGCCGCGCTTCGGGGACGTGCTGGTCCAGGTAGGCCTGGCGCAGGCCCTCCCGGGCGCGGTAGGCCAGCGCCGCTACTCCGTTCGGGGTCATCCCGAGGTCTTCCGCGATCCGCGCGGGCGATTCCCCGACGATCTCGGTCCGCCACAGCACCGTCCGCCACCGCTCGGGCAGGCTCGCGAACGCGTCCGCGGCGACGTTGGCGTGCATCCGGTCGCCGACCGGCTCGTCACTCCCCGCGCTCGGCGTCACATCCGGAACCTCGGCCACCACCGAGACGGCGGCGTCGCGGCGACGCCAGCTGATCATCGTGTTCCGGATGGTCGTCAGCAGGTACGGCCGGAAATCCTCGTCCGGGCCTTCGCCGGAACGCAGAATCCGTAGTACGCGGGTGAATCCTTCGGCGACCAGGTCGTCCCGCTCCGCCGGGTTGGCCGCGATCGCGGCCGCCACCCGCCGGGCGGCGGGGAGGTGCCGGTCATAGAGCTCGCCGTAGGCCGCGATGTCGCCACCGCGGACCGCTGCGATCAAAGCCGCGTCGCCAGGGACGTCCGTCGTCCCGGCCACCGCCGGCGCCACTTCGGTCACCACACCCCCTCGCCGTGCGGATGCACGTGCAGAACGTCCCGAGATAGTCGCGCAACGAGCGACCCCTGCGCAAGGTTGCGGCGCCGAAAGGACATTCTGTGAATTCGCTTTCCGCCGAGTGCCGGGCCCGTCGAGTTGTCACATCCCTGAGCGATCCCGGGTGGATTCCCCCCGATTCGCGGACCGGACGTTGCCCCCGGCCATTACCGGCGGGTAAAGACAACGGCGGTGACCGGGCCGGTCGCCGCCTCACTGTCCGATGTGGACGGTTCGGGGAGCCGGGAGCCGCTTCGCGGGCCGTCGCCCACCAGAAGGGTTTACCCATGCGCAGAGCCCTGCTCGTGCTGCTGACCGTGCTCCTGCCGTCCTCGGTGCTTCCCGGGGTCGCCCAAGCCGGACCGTCCGCCGCCGCGCCCACCGTGACGGCGGTGCCCGCGAACGCCGGGCGGGGCTGGCCGGTGAGCGGCGCCCACGGCGTCCTCGACCTCGCCGCCCGCGGGTACGTCGAAGAGGAGTACCTGCTGTCCGGCCAGGCCGACACGTTCGACCAGGTGGGACTGTGGACCGAAGCCGGCCGCTGGGCCACGCGCGTGGCCTCGACCGGCACCCCGTACACGACCCGGATGGTCGTCGTGCGGCCGCGCGACGCCGCCCGGTTCACCGGCACGGTCGTGGTCGAATGGCTCAACGTCAGCTTCGGCGTCGACATCCCGGTGGACTTCTCGCAGTCCTACGAGCACTTCATCCGCGAGGGCTACGCCTACGTCGGCGTGACGACCCAGAAAGCCGGTGCCGACAAGCTCAAGAGCCTCGACCCCGCCCGGTACGCCGCGGTGGACCTCGGCGGGGACGCGCTGTCCTACGATGTCTTTGCGCAGGCCGCGCAGGCGGTCCGGGCGAACCCGCAGCTGCTGGGCGGGCGGACGCCGACCGTCGTGCTGGGCTCGGGACACTCGCAGTCCGCGCTCCGGCTGACCACCTTCGCCAACGCGATCCAGCCGGTGCGGCGCAGCTACCAGGGCTTCCTGATCCACGGCCGGGCCGCGCTCGCGGCCCCGATCGGCGACGGCGTCGTCGGGCCGCTGTCGGCGAAGATCCGCACCGATCTCGGCGTCCCGGTGTTCGTCCTGCAGTCGGAGACCGACGTCATCGCGTCCGCCTCGGTCCGGCAGGACACCGCGCAGGTGCGGACCTGGGAGGTGGCCGGCACCGCCCACGCCGACCAGTACGGGCTGGACCTGTACAACGCGGCCAACGCCCGGGACGGGTCCATCAACGGCGGCGCCCCGACGACGTGCGACAAGCCGGTCAACAGCATGACCTTCCGGTATGCGGAAAACGCGGCGTTCCGCTACCTGGACCGCTGGGCCCGCGGCGGCGCGGCCCCGCCCACGGCGGCGCCGATTTCGATGCTGCTCAACCTGATCATCCTGCGCGACGGCGACCAGAACGCCCTCGGCGGCGTCCGGCTGCCCGACCTGGACGTCCCGGTGGCGTCCTACTCCCCCGACAACAGTGGCGGCAACGTGCCCGGCGCGTGCCTGTTGCTGGGCACGACCACACCGCTGACGCCGGACCGGATCCGGCGGCTGTACCCGGACCACGCCACCTACGTCGCCAGGTTCACCGCGGCGGCCGACCGGGCCCTGCGCGCGGGCTACCTGCTGCAACCCGACCGCGACGAGGCCGTGGCCCGGGCCCAGGCGACCCCGGTGCCGTAACCGTCCACAAAGGAGTGTCAACCGCGAGCCCGTCCCGGTCCGGGGCGGGCTCGCCGGCGAAACCGCCGAAACACCCCCTCGCCACCGCCGTTCCCGCTACCCTGGCCGCGCCGATTCCGAACGATTGAGTTTTCCGAACGAATGAGGAGGTGGCGATGCGGTTCAAGGCTTTGCGCGTCGCGGTCGCGGCGGTGGTTGCCCTGTCGCTGGCCGTGCCCGCTCAAGCCAGCCCGCGGCCCGATCAACCGGTTTCGCTGGGGGGCAAGAAGGTTCTGCTGGTCAACGACGACTCGGTGCAGGCGGCGAAGCCCGACGGGTCGGACGGGCGGGGCATCTACGTGCTCCGGCAGGCGCTGTGCCGGGCCGGAGCCGACGTGGCGATCGTCGGCCCGTGGGCGGTCCAGGGCGGCAAGGGCCGGTCCACGGCGGTGTCGTTCACGTCGTCCGTCGCGCCGCCGCCGGCGGTGCCGGCGGAGTTCGCCGCGGACTGCGCGGGCGCGCCGGGGCACGGGCTCGTGCTGGGGGCGTGCCAGGGCGCCACCCCGTGCGGCCCGGGCAGCGCGTCCCTCACCCCGGCGGACGTGACCGAGCTGGCGCTGACCGGCATCCTGCCGCAGCGGCTCGGCTGGACGAGCGGGCCGGACCTGGTCCTTTCCGGGATCAACGCGGGCCAGAACACCGGCATCCCGATCAGCATGTCCGGCACGGTCGGCGCCGCTTCGGTGGCGATCGAGCGGGGTCTGCCGGCGCTGGCGGTCAGCGCGGGTTCGGGCGCCACGCCCCCGTCGACGGAGACGTACCGGGCCGCGGCCGACGTCACCCTCAGCCTGCTGGCGTCGCCCCGGACGTGGAAGTTCGTGCAGGACATGGCCCTGGTCAACGTCAACCAGCCGGACGTGGCGCCGGGCGCGGGAGCGTCGCCGGTGCGCTGGACGAAGGTCAGCCGGGTCGCTTCGGGCTGGGTGAAGTACGTCCCGGCGGCGGACGGGACGTACCAGCTGTCGTACGACGTGGTGCCGTCGCCGGCGTACGAGGCCGACAGTGACGCGAAGGCCCTGCTCGACGGGTACGTGAGCGTGTCGCTGGTCGCGGTGGACCGCGGCTACCTCGGCCGGCTGCACGGCTGAGCTCGTTCCGGAGGGCGCGCCGCAGGCCGCGGCGCGCCCTCCCCGCTCACTGAAACCTGTTCCACCACACTGCCGAGCTGACAAACCCCGCCCAACCGCCGTATCTTGTCGAGAACAATAACGTGTTCTAGTCTGGCGCCGTGGAAGGGACCGGGATGGACGAGCAGGCGATGCGGTATCCGAACCACCTCGGCCACCTGGTCGTCTCCGCCCTGAAACGGCACCGGGACAAGCCCGTCATGGTGCTGGGCGAGACCACGATGACCGGGGGCCGGACCGCCGAGCAGGTCAGCCAGTACGCCCAGGCCTTCGAGGCGCTCGGCGCGGGCACCGGCGCGCCGGTCGCGCTGCTGTCGCTGAACCGGCCGGAAGTCCTGCTCATCATCGCCGCCGGGCAGCTGCAGGGCTCGCGGCGGACCGCGCTGCACCCGCTCGGGTCGCTCGACGACCACGCCTACATCCTCGGCGACGCCGGCATCACCACGCTGATCATCGACCCGGTGCCCGCCTTCGTCGACCGCGCGCTCGGCCTGCTCGACAAGGTCCCCGGCCTGACGCAGGTGCTCACCATCGGGCCGGTGCCGGAGCCGCTGGCCCACGTCGGCAAGGACCTCACCGCGGCCGCCGCGACGTTCGAACCCGGGCCGCTGGCGCCCGCCGTGCTGCCGCCGGACCAGGTCGTCTCCATCACCTATACCGGCGGGACCACCGGCAAGCCCAAGGGGGTCATGGGCACCGCGCAGGCGATGACCACGATGACGCAGATCCAGCTGGCCGAATGGGAGTGGCCGGAGGCGCCGAAGTTCCTGATCTGCACCCCGCTCTCGCACGCCGGCGCCGCGTTCTTCGCCCCGACGCTGATCAAGGGCGGGTCCCTGGTCGTCGTGCCGAAGTTCGACCCCGCCGACACCCTGCGGATCATCGAAGAGCAGCGGATCACCGCGACGATGCTGGTGCCCACCATGCTCTACGCGCTGATGGACCACCCCGACTCGCGCACCCGCGACCTGTCCTCGCTGCAGACGGTCTACTACGGGGCCGCGTCGATCAACCCTGTGCGCCTGCGCGAGGCGATCGACCGGTTCGGCCCGATCTTCGCCCAGTACTACGGTCAGTCCGAGGCCCCGATGGCGATCAGCTACCTCGCCAAGGGCGACCACGACGACGCCCGCCTCGCCTCCTGCGGCCGTCCGTCGGCCTTCCTGCGCACCGCGCTGCTCGACGCCGACGGCAACCCGGTGGCCCCCGGCGAGCCGGGCGAGATCTGCGTGGCCGGGCCGCTGCTCGCCGGCGGGTACTGGAACCTGCCGGAGATCACCGCCGAGACCTTCCGCGACGGCTGGCTGCACACCGGCGACGTCGCCCGCGAAGACGAGGACGGCTTCTGGTTCATCGTCGACCGGGTCAAGGACATGATCGTCACCGGCGGGTTCAACGTGTTCCCCCGCGAGGTCGAGGACGTCGTCGCCGAGCACCCGGCGGTCGCCCAGGTCGGCGTGATCGGCACCCCGGACGAAAAGTGGGGCGAAGCGGTGACCGCGGTCGTGGTCCTGCGCAAGGACGCCGACCACGACCTCGAGCGGCTCACCACCGAGATCCAGGCCGCGGTGCGCGAGCGCAAGGGCCCGGTGCACGTGCCCAAGCAGGTGATCGTGGCGGAGTCGCTGCCGATGACCGGGCTGGGCAAGCCGGACAAGAAGGCCCTGCGCGCGCAGTACGAGCCCCGCCGGGCCGGCGTGTAGCGCCCTCCTCCGTTCGAGCGAACCCCCGGTCACGGACCGGCTCGCCATCTCGTCCCCGGGGTTCGCCGGCGGCATCGCGGACGGCTCGACCACCGACGGCGTCGTCCGCCTGCCCGGCGCCGGCGTCCAGCCGATCGCCGGGCCGGAGGTCTTCGGCCTCGACGAGTGGGTGCGCACCATGCTGGCCGCCGAACAGAGCTGCCGGGCGGTCACCCAAGGCGAACGGGTACGCTGACCTCGATAGTCAACAAATTGAGTAGGCGAGGTGCGCAATGAACAGCTTCCGCAAGGCCGTCGAGGCCCGCGATCCCGACGCCATGGCCGCGACGCTGGCGGAGAACGTCGTCTTCCGCAGCCCGGTCGCGTTCAAGCCGTACCCGGGCAAGGCGATCACCGCGGCGATCCTGCGCGGCGTGCTGCGCGTGTTCGAGGATTTCCGGTACGTGCGCGAGCTGACCGGCGGCGAAGGCCGGGATCACGCGCTCGTCTTCGAAGCCCGGATCGGGGACGTGCGGGTCGAGGGCTGCGACTTCCTGCACCTCGACGAAGAGGGCCTGATCGACGAGTTCACCGTGATGGTCCGGCCGCTCTCCGCCGCGCAGGCGCTGGCGGAAGCGATGGCGGCGCAGTTCGGGCAGATCCAGCGCGAAGCACTCAACTAGTTGAGCATGGCACTGCGCAACGCGCTGATGGCGGCGCTGCTCGAAGGCGAGGCGTCGGGCTACGACCTGGCGAAGGGGTTCGACGCCTCGGTGGCGAACTTCTGGGCGGCCACCCCGCAGCAGCTGTACCGGGAACTCGACCGCATGGCGGCCGACGGCCTGGTGCGGGCGCGGGTGGTCCACCAGGAGCGGCGCCCGGACAAGCGGCTGTTCTCGCTCACCGACGCCGGGCACCGGGCGCTGCGCGAGTTCACCGCGCGCCCGCCCCGCCCCGGCGTGATCCGGGACGAGCTCCTGGTGCAGGTGCAGGCGGTGGACGTCGGCGACGAAGGGGCGGTCCGGCAGGCGCTGGCCGAGCGGATGGCCCGGGCGGAAGCCAAGATCGCGGGCTACGAACGGCTTCGTGCGCGGCTGCTGGACGGCCGCTTCGAGGACGACTACCTCGCCGAAGCCGAGCGGATCGGCCCGTACCTGACGCTGATGCGGGGCCTGTCGTTCGAGCACGAAAACCTGCGGTGGTGCGAGCAGTCGCTCAAGGTGCTCGACCGGCGCGGGCGCGGGTCAGCTCAGGCCGGCGTCGTGGACTAGGATCGCCACCTGGGTCCGGTTCGCCGCCTCGAGCTTCGCCATGATGTGTCCGATGTGGACTTTGACGGTGGACTCGCTGACCGCCAGGGCCTTGGCGATCTCCGCGTTGCTCAGCCCGCGTCCGATGTGGACGGCCACGTCGTGTTCGCGCGAAGTCAGCACCGAGAGCTTCGCCCGGGCCCGTGCAGTGCCGCCGCCGGCGGCGAATTCGGCCAGCAGCCGCTTGGTGATCTTCGGCGACAGCATCGCCTCGCCGCGGGCCGCGACGCGCACCGCGTGGACCAGCTCACGCGGCGGGGTGTCCTTCAGCAGGAACCCGGCCGCGCCGTGGCGCAGCGCCGTGTAGACGTACTCGTCGACGTCGAAGGTCGTCAGCACCACCACCGCCGGGGCCGCCGGGTGCTCCGCCAGCCGCCGGACCACTTCGAGCCCGTCGACCTTGGGCATCTGGACGTCGGTGAGCACGACGTCCGGCCGGTGGCGGTCGGTCAGCTCGACCGCCCGCACGCCGTCGGTGTCCTCGGCGACCACCTCGACGTCACCCGCCGACTCCAGGATCATCCGGATGCCGCTGCGGACCAGTTCCTCGTCCTCCAGCAGCACGACCTTGACCGTCACCGCCGTCCTCCCACCGGGAACCGCGCCAAAACCCGGAACCGGCCGTCGCCGGTCGGCCCGGTCTCCAGGTCGCCGCCGGCCAGCTCCACTCGTTCGTGCATCCCGACCAGACCGTAGCCGGACCCCGGGACGGCGCTGCCGTGCGGGGTCAGCCGGTTGGTCACCTCCACCGCCAGCCGGTCCCCGGTGACCGCGAGCCGGACCCCGACGGCGGCGTGCGGCGCGTGCTTGCCCGCGTTGGTCAGGGATTCCTGCACGACCCGGTACACGGCCCGGCCGACGTCGCCGGGCACCACCGGCAGCGGGTCCGGCAGGGCCAGCTCGACCCGCGCCCCGCTCGCGGCGACCCCGTCGACGAGGTGTTCCAGCGAGGCGAGGACACCGGGGCCGGCGTCCTCGGCCGGGGCGTCGTCGCGCAGCACCCGCAGGATCCCGCGCAGCTCGTCGAGCGCGAGGGCGCTGGTGGCGCGGATCGTTTCGGCGGCCTGCTCGGTCTCTTCGTCCGGTGCCTTCAGCGACAGCGCGCCGGCCTGCAGCGCGACCGCGGTCACCCGGTGGGCGACGACGTCGTGCATCTCGCGGGCGATCCGCCGCCGTTCGGCGAAGACGGCCCGGTCGGCCAGCAGCGTCCGGGTGCGCTCGGCTTCGTCGGCGCGTTCGCGCAGCACGGCCAGCAGCGCCGCGCGCTGGTGCATCCACAGCCCGGCCAGCACCGGCCCGAGCACGAAGGTGCCGAGCACGACCACGACGAGGGTGAAGCTGCCGGGGTCCCGCAGCACCGGCACCACGTTCCCGGCGATCCCGGCGACGACCACGGCCACCCCGGTCACGACGCTCACGCCGTGCCGGGCGGCGACCGAGTACTGCGCCACCATCAGCGGGATCAGCGTCACCCCGGCGGGCATGCAGGCCACGGCGACGAGCAGCACCAGGAACGGCCACCGGCGCCGCGCCAGCAGGGCGAGCCCGGAGATGACGACGGCGGGGACGTAGAGCGCGGAGTGCGGGTCACGCGGGTCGCCGCCGGTCAGGGACACGACGATGACGGCCGCGGCCACCGCGACGTCGAGCGCCAGCAGGACGAGGCGGCCGTCCCACCAGCTCAGCCATCGCTTCACCGTGATCAGCCTAGGCTCCCGCCGCGGGCCGTGCCGACCGCGGCCGCCGTCAGCGCCACGGCGACCAGCCCCGCGAAGGCACCGATCCCGGGCGCGGCGAACAAGGCCGTGCCGGTGAACGGGAGGACGGTCGCCGGGACGCCGGCGACCACGCCGAGGACGAGCTCCACGACGAACGCCCACCCCGCGAACACCCCGATCGCGAGCCCGCTGTGCCGCAGCAGCCCGCCGAGCGCCACCCCGGCGAGTCCGGAAAGGACGGTCAGCAGGACCACCGCCCCGGCCGCCCTGCCCGCCGCCCCCTCGCCGGCGGGCAGGGCACCCCCGCCCGCGGCCACCCCGGCCGCGGTCAGCACCACCATCGCCACCCCGCCGAGCCCCCCGAGCCCGGCGGTGACCAGCGCCCGCGCGGCGACGATCCGCGAGGGCGAGCGCAGCACGAGCCGCGTGGTGGCGAGGGTCCCGTGCTGGTGGTCCGCCCCGAACGAGGCCACCCCGATCGCGGCGACGAGCACCGCACCGAGCTTCCCGGCCACCCCGGAGGCGGCGACGAAGGCCCCGGGATCGCGCCGCAGGCCCCAGTGGAGACCGGAGGCGAACTGCAAGACTCCGGACGCGGTCAGGAGCAGCCACGTCGACCGCAGCGAGCGAGCCCTGGCCCATTCGTAGGCCAGTGCACGCTTCACGACAGCCCCGGCGGACAGCGCCACAGCATCCCGGCCCACACCCCTCCGAAAGCCGGCTCGCGCTTCACAACAGCCTCCGGCGACGCCGGCCATAGACCGCACCCGCCGATGTGGCCGGAGTCCCCACCGCAGGCTCGGCCGCAGCCGCAGCCGCAGCCGCCGTCGCGGGCGCCGCAGCAGCCGTGGCGCTCGCGGTCGCCGCCAGGAATGCGTCTTCCAGGCCGCTCTGCCGCACGAACACCTCGCGCACCGCCACCCCCGCGCGGCCGGCCACCGCCACCACTCGCCCGGTGTCGGCCGTGTCCACCACCAGCTCCCCCGCCTCCTGCCGCACGCGCAGGCCGTCGCGGGCCAGGGCCACCAGCAACGCTCCCGGGCTTTCCGCCCGCACCACCACGTCGGCGCGCGCGTGCCGCCGGACGAACTCGTCCAGTGGCCCGGCCGAGACGAGCCGGCCACCGGCGATGACGATCAGGTCCTCGGCGAGCAACGCCGTCTCCGCCAGCAGGTGCGAGGAGGCGAAGACCGTCCGGCCCTCCCCCGCCAGCCGCTTCAGCAGGTCGCGGATCCACCGGACGCCCTGCGGGTCGAGCCCGTTCGCCGGCTCGTCGAGGATCAGGTACTCCGGGTCGCCCAGCAGCGCGGTGGCCAGGCCGAGCCGCTGCTTCATGCCCAGGCTCAACCGGCCCGCCGGCTTCCGGGCGACGTCCGCGAGCCCCGCCTCCGCCAGCACCTCGCGGACCCGCCGGGGTGGCACGCCGCCGCCCGCGGCGACCATGCGCAGGTGCGCGGCGGCCGTCCGGGCCGGGTGCACCGCCGCGGCGCCGGCCAGCACGCCGACCGTCCGAAGTGGACCTGGCACCTCGGCGTAGGTCCGCCCGCCGAAGGTCGTGCGGCCGCGCCCGCGGGTGAGGCCGAGCATGAGCCGGATGGTCGTCGACTTGCCGGCGCCGTTCGGCCCGAGGAAACCGGTCACGACGCCGGGGCGCACGGTGAACGAAAGCTCGCCGACCCCGGCACCGTCCCGATAGGACTTGGCGAGTCCGTCCGCGACGATCACCGCCGGACCGCCAAGGCGGCGTCGCGGCGGCCGAACAGGAACCACAGCACACTGCCCAGGAACGGCGCGCAGAAGGCGAAGACCACCCAGACGAGCTTCATCCCGCCGGTCAGCGGGGACCGCAGGATGCCGACGAGCGCGGCCAGGAACAGCACGGCGAAGGCCAGCACGGCGACGCCGGCCACGCCCAGCAGGAGCCAGGCCTGCGTCGTCTCGGATGCCACGGACATGCGAACTCCACTTCGGACTCGGTGAACACCACCACGATCGCCGTCCGGGCGGGCCCGCACATCGGAAGTTCGGACGTCATGAGCTAGGCAGAAAGTATTAACCCGCGGTTGTACGACTCTTGTACGGCCGCGTCCGACGATGGCTCCCATGTCACTCCACCGTCTGGCCAAGGCCGCACTGGCCGCCGGCGTGCTGGCGGGCCTCGCGGCCGCGCCGGCCTCCGCCGCCGCGGCCGCGCCGTCGACCTTGCCCGCCGACCAATACACCCTGACCGCCAACTACAACCAGTTCGACGCCGTGAACGGCGCCCTGGTGTCGAAGCTCGGCACCGCGGCCGTCCACACCGTGATGGACAACGCGAACCACGACCGCACGGCGCTGCCGTCGTCGTTCTCCGTCGCCGGGCTCGAGACCGGGTTCCGGTTCGACAGCGGCGACAACTCCGACTGCACGAACTACCCGCAGGGCATCACCACCAGCCGCGACGCCGTCGGGACGGCCAACGGCGGCAACTACGACGGGC
The DNA here is from genome assembly GCF_031625235.1 of Amycolatopsis sp. 505. NCBI lineage: Bacteria > Bacillati > Actinomycetota > Actinomycetes > Pseudonocardiales > Pseudonocardiaceae > Amycolatopsis > Amycolatopsis sp. 505. Next base: position 383,877 of record NZ_JACKQP010000003.1, on the reverse strand, counting down.
ACCAGCTCGTCGCCGTCAGCTGGTACACCAAGGACGGCTGCGACGGCGGCCAGCAGCGCAGCCGGATCACCCTGGTCGACTGGGACGCCGACTACCCGAACGCCTACCGCAAGATCCTGCTGGTCGAGCCGACCGGCACCGCGGACGCGCCGGACTTCAAGGACATCCCGATCCACGCCGGCGGCATGTCCTGGTACGGCGACTACCTCTACGTCGCCGACACCGGGAAGGGCATGCGCGTGTTCGACATGCGCAAGATCCTCAAGACGAACACCGGCGGCACGGCCGACCAGATCGGCCACCAGAGCGGCAGCACGTACTACGCCCACAACTACGCCTACGTCCTGCCGCAGGTCGGCACGATCTCCTCGAAGACGACCTCGGGGACGAACCTCGCGTGGTCGTCGATCTCCCTCGACCGGGTCAGCAAGTCGATCGTGATGACCGAGTACACCTGCTCGTCCGGCTGCACCGACTACCCGAACCGGGCGCCGCGGGCGATCCGCTACCCGTTCGCCGCCGGCGGCACGTTCGCCGCGACGACAACGGCGAGCCAGGCGCTGCAGCTGCCCTGGTACAAGCTCAACGGCGTCGCCTCGCACAACGGCCGCTGGTGGTTCCAGTCGTCCGGTTCGAAGCAGCTCTACTACTGGAAGCCGTCGGCCGCCTCGCAGACCTTCGCCTGGGTCAGCAGCGGCGAGAGCCTTTCCTACTGGGAGGACGACACCGCCGCCGACCTGCTGTGGTCGCTGCAGGAGGGCGCGGGCAACCGCAACGTCTTCGCCGTTACCCAGGCCACCTACGGCGGTGGCTGAGCAGGCCGGAAAAGGCCCGTCCGGGGACATCCCGGACGGGCCGCTGCGCCGTCGGGTGAGATCCGGATCACGTCGGCGTGGCTCGGCGCGCTCGCGGGACCGCTGCCTGCCATCCTGTGCCGTCAAGAGGTAGCGGACGAGAGGACAACCCCGTGGGCATCATCGCCTGGATCGTGCTGGGTCTCATCGCCGGGGTGATCGCGAAAGCCCTCATGCCGGGCAAGGACCCGGGTGGCTGCATCATCACGATCCTGCTCGGCATCGCCGGCGCGTTCGTCGGCGGCTGGATCGGCAAGACGCTGTTCCACACCCAGCTCGGCACGTTCTTCGACCTGCGCACCTGGGGCCTGGCCATCCTGGGCGCGCTGATCATCCTGGCCGGCTACCGGCTCGTCTTCCACCGCCGCGACTGACGCGATCGGGTGGGGGCGCCGGATGTGGCGCCCCCACCGGTCGCGGTTCAGTTCAGCGTGACGCCGTACGCGCTCAGCGCCTCGCCGACCGGCTGGAAGTAGGAGGTCCCGCTGCCCTTGCCGGACGTGATGCCCAGGCCGACGCTGCCGGCGAACAGGCAGCCGCCGGAGTCACCGGGGTTGACCAGCGCATTGGTCTGGATCAGCTGGTACACCGAACCTTCGGCGTAGTTCACCGTCACGTTGGTCCGCTGCACCGAGCCCGAGGTCAGGTGCGTGGTGCTGCCGCTCTTGCTGATCCGCTGCCCGACGGTCGCGGTGCCGGCCGAGCTGATCCGCTGGGTCGAACCGTTCCACAGGGTGACGGCGCCGGGCGCGCTGCCGGTGGTGTTGCGGATGAGGCCGTAGTCGTTGGTGGGGAAGCTCGCCCCCTGCGACGGGCCGACGTTCCACTGCGAGACGGCGCGGGTGCAGTGCCCGGCATCGATGAGGTAGTTCTGCCCGCCGCGGTTGGTGTTGAAGCCCGCCGAGCAGCGGGTGCCGCCACCGGTGATGGCTTCGCCGTTGTAGATCGCGGTGTGCATCTCCCCGGCGACCCGCTCCACGCGCACCCGGTCACCGAGCGAGGCGGCCGCCTTCAGCAGCGCGTCGGTGCCTTTGGCCGCGTCGGCCACGGTCAGCACGACCTGGTTCGCCTTGGGGTCGAGCCCGATGGAGGTGTGCGTCACCGCGGGCAGCGCCTGCAGGGCGTCCTGCGCGCTCGCCAGGGCGGCACTGGAGTGCTTGACCAGCCTCGCCTGCGCGCCGGCTTGCTTCGCCTGGTCGACGGCGGCTTGGTCGAGCACGTTGACGACGGGCTGGGCGGCGTCATCGAGGTAACCGTCGGCGGCGCGGGACCCGAGGGAAGCGGTGACGCGCTGCAGGGTGCCGACGCTGGTCGCTTGGGTCCGCAGCAGGGCAACGGCGGCGGATTCGCTGATCCCGGCCTCGGCGGCGAGGGAGGCGACGGCTTCCTGCTGCACGGTGGCGGAGTAGCCCTCGATGGTCTCGGCGCCGGCGGTGTTCGCGGCGGTACTGAACCCGATGGCCGCGGCGGCGGCCACGAGGGCGGTGGCGGAGCGGGCGAGGAGGTGGTGTCCCGGGGACGTTCTGCGCATGCCGGTAACTCACTTTCGCGATCGCGGACGAAGCCGGCACCCAGGGTGGCGGCACCGGATGGGCCGGCGTTGTGGCCGGCGGTGGATCGAGGGTGCTGCGGTGAGCCGGTGGGGCGGTACCGACTTTCGTCGGATGGGACAAAAGATAGGTACCGGGCAATTCGCCCAGGGGTGGGCCGCGCAGAGCAACCGGACAGTGGGGCGGTTTTGCGGTGGCTTTGTGGCTGGCTTTGTGGCGGCTTTGCGGCGGCTTTGCGGCTCGCGCGGCGGCTGGCTTGAGGCTCGCTCGGCGGCTGGCTTTGTGGCTCGCCCGGCGACCGGCTCGGCGGCGGGCCTTGCGACCGGCTCGGCGGCGGCTCTGCGGCTGGCTTTGGCGGCTGGCTCGGCAGCTGGCCTTGCGGCTGGCTCGGCGGCTGGCGTTGCGGCCCGCTCGGCGGCGCCTGGCCTTGCGGCTGACTCGGTAGCTGGCTCGGCAACTCGCTCGACGGCGGTCGGCTCCCTTACAGCCTGATTCCCGCCCCACTCGCCGACATCCGAACCTCACCCCAGCCCGGAAACCGGCCGCTACCCCCGACCCAACACTCCCACCCGCCGGAAACCCTTACCCCACAACACAAACAGCCCGCCGAGCAACCCTCCAACCCGCGCGCGCCCGCGGGGGCGCCCCCCGGGTCCAGCGTATCGGCCACCACCGACAAAAACGGTCACCGTGGGCCGCTCCGGCGTACGAGTGGTTCCTCCGCCGCCTTCTCCCTCACTGCGTACCGTTCGAAGACGGGCGCGGCGTGCCCTCCTCCCCCTCGGAGCGCGCCGTGTCCGCCAGCGGAGATGTTGGGGCGCAGCGGTTCTTGAGCTGATGTGAACGAGAATCCGCTGTTCGCCCGAAGGTGTTCGCCGCTTTGCGTGTCTATGCTGGACGGCGGCAAGGGTTTCGGGTTCCGGGGAAGACGCGCGACATGAACGACCAGCGGCAGGTGCTCGTCCGGGCGGAGTCCCGGCGCGTCGTCGTCTCCGATGTCGATGGGGGACCTGAGACACTCACCTATCCGGGCGTCACGCTTACGCGCGTCATCGCCGGCATCCCCGACGAAGGGCTCTGGCTGCCGATGGGCGAGCGCCCCAGCGAAGGCGACGACGAAGCCCTCATCGACGCCCTGCGCGCCGCCTTCCTCTGGCGGATCGGCCACCCCTACCCGCATGAGTAACCGCGGGATTCACGGGTAGCCCTCCGCAGAAGGAGGAATGCACGTGAACCGGGGCGCGGGATGGCAGGTGCTCGACGTGGCCGGAGCGGACCCCGCCGCGGTGACCTCTGCGCGCCGGTGGGCCGAGGCCCGGCTGGCGACGCTCGCCGAGGCCGATCGGGTCGACGCCGTGATCGTCATCGGGGAACTGCTGGAAAACGCCTACATCCACGCCACCGGGCCGAGCCAGCTGCGGCTGCACCTCGCGCACGACCCGTGCGTGGTCACCGTGGCGGTCGCCGACACCGGCCCCGGCGAACCACGGCTGCGGGTGCCCGGCCGCGCCGGGGGCCGGGGCCTGCTGCTCGTCGACGAGCTCACCCTCGCCTGGGGCGTGCGCCACCACGACGACGGCAAGGTCGTCTGGGGCCCGCCTGGCCTGCACCAGCGAAGCAGACTAACGGCCGTTCCAGTGGACGATGTCCGGGAACTCGACGAACTTCCGCAGGTGCTGCTGCTCGGTGCGGCCCTGCACGGGCAGTCGGAAGATCGAGCCGTCCGGCCAGGTCAGCGTGCTCTTGCGGAAGCTCAGCTCCGGCGCCTGCGGCTTGCGCGCTTCCCAGACGATCCGCGGCGGCGGCGCGTCGGCCGGGTCGGTCGAGGTCGCCCCGGTGTCCACCACCGCCAGGCACGACGGCGAGCACGCCAGCCACGCGCCCCCCACGGACCGGAGGCGGTCGGCCAGGTCGAGCGCCATCGCGTTCTCCGGGCCGGTGACGCCGATCACGCGCTGGAACGGCAGCCCCGGCCGTTCGCCGTGCGCCAGGGCGAAGACGCCGAACACCGCGGCACCGATCCCGCGCAGGATGTTCCAGAAGAACCGCCGGATCAGCCGCTTCCCGACGACGGTGCCGTCCCGGCGGCGGCCGGGGACGTCGTAGCCCACGTCGGTGTCGCCGAGGTGCAGCACGATGACCGGCTCGTGCCACCGGTCCCGCAGCAGCGCCTCGACGCGCTCGCGGTGCCCGGGCCGGACCCGGGTGTCCTCGGCCCAGCGGTCGATGCGCTCGCTCAAATGTCGAGATCCTTGCGCGTCTCCTCCGGGCTCCGGTCCCCGCCGATCTCGCTCTTGTCGAACCACGGCTCATCCCCCTCGGCGGACACAGCTTCCTTGCCTTCGGCGAACGCGCCCTTGCCCGCCCCGATGCCGGCCTTCACACCCGCGCCGGCCAGGAACGGCTTGACCCCGGCCGAGGTGCCGAACATCGTCGTGAGCGCCCGGTTGCTCGGCTGCCAGCCCTGGGCGACCGCGCCGAAACCGAACTTCGTCTCGCCCGGCATCACGCCGATGCGCAGCTTGCGGGCGAACACCTCGAGCTTCCCGGAGTACCGGACCAGGAACTCCATGAACTTGTCGAGCAGCTTGCCGAACTTGCCGAGGTAGCGCGTCACCTTCTGCAGCACGCTGGCCGCCTTGGCGATCGACGCGGTCATCGCGGCCGCCACCGAGCCGCCGAAGCTGATCACCGACGCCGCCAGCGCCGGCAGCCACAGCGTGATCAGCCAGGACACCAATTCGGTGATGATCCCCTTGATCACCTCTTCGATGACCACCATGACCATCGACCACATCTGCAGCACTTCGGCCACCGAACCGGCGGCCGAGCCGATGCCGCGGATGCCGGAGGAGAAGTCGCCCAGCGCTTCCTTCGCCGCGTTGCCGGCTTCGTCCACCCACTCGGCCAGCGCGGTGTCGCCGGTGCGCTCGAAGTCGTCGGCCAGCGCGACGAAGCCCTGCGCGATCGTGACGAAGTTTTCCGACGCGTGGCCGATGGCCGGGCCGTCGCCGGTGACCTGGTGCAGCGCGTCCTGCAGCGGCTGGACCAGTTCGAGCAGCATATTGAGGCCGTGGCTGACCAGCCACCCGATCGGGTCCATCGCGAAGGTGACCATGTCGGCGGCCGCGGCCCCGACGAACGCCGCGCCGTCCCCCACCAGCGCCGCTCCCGCGGAGGCCAGCTCGCCCGGGCCGTCGGCCTCCGCGGCCTGCCGGGCGTGTTCGCCGATCTTCTTGCCCGCCTTGTAGGCGGTGCCGGCCACCGGCACGAACCCGGCCGCGCGGTCGAGGTTCGCGCCCATGCTCTCGTCGTAGGCCCCGACGTCCAGCGCGTCGGCGATGCTCTTCTTCGGCTCGGTCACTCGCCCTGTCCGATCGCGTCGATTTCCGCCTCGTACCGGCCGAAGGTGACCTTCCCGGCGTCTTCGGCGCCCTGGTACATCTCCGCGGCCTTGGTCAGCTTCGTGGTGAACCCGTCCACGCCGTCCTTGAGGTCGGTGAGCAGCGAACGCAGCTCGGCGAGGCGGTCGGTGTAGCCCTGCTTGGCCCAGAGGCCGACAAGTCCCCAAGCTTCGTTCGTGACGTCGGCGGCGTCGATCTTCGCGCCGAACTTGTCCGCTTCCTGCTCGTAGAACGGCAGTTGCTTGGCGTAGGCGGAGATCGCCCCGATGTTCGTCTGGATTCCGTCTGGCATCGCGGGTTTCCCTAGGATCGGCGGAGGATGGGGCCCTGGTCGAAGTCGTCGTCGTCCCCGGCGACGGGCCGGCGGACGGGCCGCGACGGCTGCCGCGGCTGAGGGTCCGACGCAGGTTCGGCCGCCGCGGTTCCGAACGCTTCCGCCTGGGCTTCGCGCACCTGCGCCGAGACGTCGACGCCGAACGCGTCGCCGAAGGTCTCGTCCACGATGCCGGCCTGCTGCTGCGCGGCCCCGGCCGCCGCCCGGCGGATGGTGGCCATGATCGTCGCGGCCAGCTGCCCGGCCTCGACGCGGGTGGCCCCGGCGGTGAGCCGCAGGTCGGTGATGGTCCCGCCGGCGCCCGCGGTGACGGTCACGGTGCCGTCCGGCGAGGTCACGGTGGTCTCCAGCCGGGCGATCCGCTCCTGCATGTCGCCGACGCCGGCGAAGCGGGCCTCGGCCTGCCGCACCTTGTTCTGGAAGTTCTGGAACTGGGCGATCAGCTCGTCCATCTGGGCGGACATCGTGTCTCCCTTTGCGCGGTTCGGGGCCCTGTGCCCGCATCATGACAGATCCGTTCCGCCGCCGATCGCGTTTCGCGCCGATCGCGCGCTCAGAAATCGACGAGCTCCACGGTGACGGTGCAGGTGTCCCCCACGCCGAGGCCTTCGGCGTTCCGGACGGCGCGTTTCACCGGCAGGACGTAGGCCTCGCGCGCACTGTCCGGGAAGATCGACGTCTGCCAGCTCGTGGCGCCGATCGTCACCCGGACGCGCACCGCACCGAACCCGCGCCGCGGCTCGGCGGCGAGCTCGCGGATGTCCTCCGACGCGTCGGCGGGCAGGCTGACGAAGACCCAGCTCTCGGTGCGCCGGGCGTCCCATTCCCACAGCTCGGCCTCGAAGACGATGATCACGCCCGCAGTGTCACACGGGGCACCGACAATTTCCGTCAGAGGCAGGGCGGCCGGTAGCCGTCGATGCGCAGGCCGCGGAATTCCAGCTCGTTGGGCGTCTTGCCGACGAACACCAGCCCCCGCGCTTCGCGCAGCGCCGAGGCGAACGAGTACGACGGCGTCCCCAGCTCCGGCAGCGACGTCCACCGGCGCGGCGAGAAGCTGAAGAACTTCGTCACCAGCCGGCCGCCCGTCGACGGCACCGGTGTCAGCCACTTGTCGCCGCCACTCCAGTGCGACGCCGGGCGCAGCTGGACGTAGAGGTCTTCGGTCGCGCGGTAGGTCAGCAGGAATCCCGCCGACCGGGACAGGTCGGCCTGCGCCTCGAACCGGTTGCCCAGCCAGACGACGGCCACGTGCCACTCGGCGTTCAGGAACGTCACCCTGGCCGCATACCGGCGCCCCTCGGGCACGAGCAGGCCCCCGGTGGCCGGGACGGTCGTCCCTTCGCCGCTGGCCAGCCACTGCTGCAGCCGGTCGATCGACGGGCTCGCGCACTCGCGGCCCGGCGCCGCGGAAGCCGACGCCGTCCCGGTCAGCGGAAACACCAGGAGGGCCGTCAAGGCGGAAAGCGTTCTGGCGAAAGGAAATCGTCCACGCATTCCCGGCAAGCTAGCACCACGGCCTGCCGAGCACCACCTGCCCGGGTGGGGCGGCAGGCCGCACGGCTAGGCTCGTCGTCGGCGAAACCGGCCATTTTCGCCGAGGCAAGCGCACCACGACGCGGGAGAACAACCCATGCTGGACCGAGCGGTCATCGACGCACTCTTCCCTGCCGACCTGCCCGAGCCCGAGCACTGGGAGCAGCAGTACCCCGCCCGCGACCTGCCCGAAGGCGCGCTGGTCACGCGCCTGGGCCCGTCGCCGACCGGCTCCCTCCACCTCGGCGGCGTCTACGTCGGCCTGATCGACCAGGACGTCGCCCGGCGCTCCGGCGGCCGCTACCTCGTGCGCATCGAGGACACCGACCAGTCCCGCGAGGTCGAGGGCGTCCTCGAGCAGTTCGAGCGCGGCTTCTCCTACTTCCACCTCGCCGCCGACGAGGACATCCACCGCGGCGGCGGCTACGGCCCGTACCAGCAGTCGGCCCGCGAGCGGATCTACCTCAGCTACGTCCGCGACCTGCTGCGCCAGGGCAAGGCCTACCTCGACTTCGCCACCAAGGAGGAGCTGGCCGCCATCACCCAGCGGCAGCAGGCCACCAAGCTGCCGACCGGGTACTACGGCAGCTGGGCGATCTGGCGCGACGCCGATCCGGCCGACGTCCAGGCCAAGCTCGACGCCGGCGCCCCGTACGTCGTGCGGTTCCGCGCCCCCGACGACACGGGTGCCCGCGCCCGCTTCACCGACGCCATCCGCGGGCCCCTGGAAGCCGAGGCGAACCGCAACGACGTCGTCATCCTCAAGAGCTCCGACCAGAGCCCCCGGCTGCCGACGTACCACTTCGCGCACGCCGTCGACGACCACCTCATGCGGGTGAACCTGGTGATCCGCGGCGACGAGTGGATCTCGTCGGTCCCGGTGCACCAGCAGCTGTTCGACGCGCTCGGCTTCGAGCCGATCACCTACGCGCACATCGCGCCGCTGATGAAGCAGGAGGGCGGCAGCAAGCGCAAGCTGTCCAAGCGCAAGGACCCGGAAGCGTCGGTCGACTTCTTCATCGAGACCGGCTACCCCGCCGAGGCGGTGCTGTACTACCTGCGCGGCCTCGTCAACGGCCGGCTCGCGGAAATGCCGCTGGAGCAGGCGCTGACCGAGCCGATCAACCTCGCCGAGTGCGGCGTGGCGGGCCCGCTGGTGGACCTGGTCAAGCTGGACGACATTTCGGCCGACCACATCGCGACGCTGTCCGGCGCCGAGATCCTCGAGGCCGTGCGCGGCTGGGCCGAGCGGTTCGACCCCGAGCTGCGCCGGGTCCTGGACGAGGAGCAGGACCTCGCGCTGCGCGCGCTGGCGGTCGAGCGCGAGGGGGCGGAGAACCCGCGCAAGGACCTGAAGAAGTGGAGCGAGTTCCGCGCGGTCTACGGCTTCTTCTTCCCGCAGCTGCACGCGGCGGTCACCGGCCCCGAGGACGAGCGCATCGCGGCCCTGGGCGTCGACCCGGTGGTCGTCCGGGCGGTGGCCCACGACTTCGCGGCGGACTACCGCCAGCTCGACGACGGCCAGGAGTGGTTCGACCAGATCCGCACGGTCGCGGCCAAGCACGGCTTCGCCCGCAACGCCAAGGAGTTCAAGAAGAACCCCGAGGGCTTCCCGGGTTCGATCCGCGAGGCTTCGCAGATCATCCGCATCGCACTGACCGGGTCGACGCGCAGCCCGGACCTGCACGCGATCACCCAGGCCCTGGGCGAGGACGAGGTCCTCGGCCGCATCGCGGCGCTGACCAAGTAGCGGCCGCGGGGCTCCGGCGACGCTTGTCGCCGGAGCCCTGGCCACGCTTATCGGGCGCTGGAGCCCTCGTCGTCCTCGAAGGGGCGGAACGCGAACCGCACCACGCTCGGCAGCCGGCTCCCGGGCCGGACCCCGCTCCCCCGCCCCGGCCCCACAATCACGCACGCCGCCAAACGACCTCGCTCGGCCCGCCGAGCAAAGACGGGAACCTCGGCCGGATCGCCGCCCCCACCAGGCGACTTCAGGCCCCGGAGCCCTCGTCGTCCTCGAAAGGGCGGAACGCGAACCGCACCACGCTCGGCACCCGGCTGCCGCTGTCGACCACCGCGGCGATCAGCCCCGCTGCGTCCTCGCCATCCAGCCGGGCCAGCAGGCGGGCGAGCGCTTCCGGCGCCCCCACCGGCTCCGCCGGCGTCTGGATCAGCGTGCGGTGGAGGATGCCGATGTCCCACCCGTCCCCGCTGCCGCTGCCCGCCGCCGTGCGGATCGTGGCGTCGAGCAGCCAGCGCGGTGGCTTGCCGGTCAGTGCCGGTGTCGCGTGCGCTGTCAAGCCGACGACCTGGTCGGCCCTCAGCAGGCCGTCGCTGAGGGTCGCGAGCCACACCTTGTTCAACCCCATGGATCAACGGATAGCACCCGGCGGGCGCGGCCGCAATCACTCGGGTTGCTCGGACTTCGTCTCCTCCATCATCAGCAGCGCGCCGTGGCTCTCGCCGTTCGAGGCGCGCAGCGGGCTGCACAGCAGGCGGACGACCGCCGCGCGGCCGCGGCGGTTGATCGCGTCGAGCATCAGCTCGCCGTAGTACGTCGCGTCCGACAGGGCTTCGCGGACCACCGGGCGGATGTCGGCGACCGGGAGGCCGATGTCCAGGTTCAGCAGGTGGGTGCCTTCGGCCTCCTCCCGCCGCACGCCCCAGAGGTCCTCGGCGCCGCGGTTCCACGCCTTGATCCGCATCTCGGAGTCGATGACAACAATGCCGGCCCGGATCGAGGTGAGCACCGATTCGAGGAACTCGTTCACCTCGTCGAGGTCGAGGCTGCGCTCGCGCAGGGCGTCGTTGATCGTCTGCAGCTCGTCGTTGGTGGACTGCAGCTCTTCGTTCATCGTCTCCAGTTCCTCGTTGGTGGACTGGAGTTCCTCGTTGGTCGTCTCCAATTCCTCCACTGTGGACTGGAGTTCTTCGTTGGTGGTCTCGAGCTCCTCGTTGGTCGACTGGAGTTCCTCGTAGGCCGACTCCAGCTGCCGGTTGGTGTGCTCCAGCTCGGTGAGCAGCTGGCGCGCCCCGCTCACGTCGTGGAACACCACCGAGACGCCGAGCAGGGACTTGTCCTTGTTCACCAGCGGGTTGATGTGTACCTCGTACCAGACGGTCTCGCCGGCCCGGCGCCACTCGACATCTTTGATCCGCAGCGACCGGCGTTCCAGCCGGGCCTGCTCGACGTACGCGCGCAGCGCCACCGGGCGGTAGGAGACGTCGAGGTCGCGCAGCGGACGGCCGACGTCCCGGTCGGACAGCCCGAACGCGGCTTCCGCCTGCGCGTTGATCAACGCGGTCGTCTCGCCTTCGGTGACGACGATCTGGGCGACCGGACTGGCCGAAAAGGCGTGCTCACGCAGTTCTTCGAGACCGGAGATGTCCTGCGTGCGCCGCGGCGGGATGCCGTGGGACACGAAGTGGTTGAAGCTCACCGGCGCGTTGACCGCCTTGCGGAAGACGCGCCGCTTGAGGTCCACCGGCTCGAAGATCCTGGTGTGGGACAACAGCATCTCCGCCTTGCCGAGGAACAGCACACCGCGCGGGGCGAGAGCGAAGTGGAACCGCTCCAGGATCTTGGTCTGGGTCTCGGCGTTGAAGTACATCAGCGTGTTGCGGCAGACCAGCAGGTCGATCCGCGAGATCGGCGCGTCCTGCACGAGGTCGTTGCGGCCGAAGATCACCGACCGGCGCAGGTCCTTGCGGAAGCAGTACCGGCTGCCCTGCAGCTCGAAGAACTGCTCCAGCTGCGCCTCGCTGAGCCCTTCGACCTCGGCCGGGGTGTAGGCCGCGTGCCGGGCCTGCGCCAGCGCCTCGTCGTCGACGTCGGTGGCGTAGATCTTCACCCGCTGCCGGAACGCTTCGATCCCGAGCGCGTCGGCGAAGAGCATCGCGAGGCTGTAGGCCTCCTGCCCGGCCGAGCAGCCCGCGCTCCACACGCGGATCGGCTCGTCGGGACTGCGCTCGGCCAGCAGGGTGGGCAGCACGTGCACGCGCAGGTGGTCCCACGCGTCCGGGTCGCGGAAGAACCCGGTCACGTTGATCAGGATCGTGTTGAACAGCGCGACGAACTCGTCGGCGTTGACCTGGAGCTGGTCGATGTAGTCCGCGTAGCTGTCGATCTCGACCTGGCTCATCCGGCGGCGGACCCGGCGCATCAGGCTGCTCCGCTTGTACCCGGTGAAGTCGAAGCCCCTCGACTCCTTGAGGTAGGTGAGCACGGACTCGAACTCACCGTTGGGTTCCTTGGGCTCGGTCACGGTCCGACACGCTACCCGGCCGGACGGTCACCGGTGGTGCGGGCACTCGGAACCAGCACGGCCCAGACGACCTTGCCCCCGGCCCACGACCGGCTGCAACCCCACGAACGGGCGACCTGCGCGACCAGCTTCAGCCCCATGCCCGGTTCGAACGGGGACAGCCGTTCGAGCAGCATCGCCGGCCGCGCGTCCTGGTCGGCCACGGCCACCGTGCACACCCCGCGGCGGAGGTCCAGCCGCACCTTCGGTTCGGATGTGGTGTGCCGCAGGACGTTCTCGGCCAGCTCGGTGGCGATCAGGCGGGCGTCCTCGGCGAGCTCGGCCACCTCCCACTCGAGCAACCGGCGCGTCACGAACTCACGGATGCGCGCCGAAGTGCTTTCCCCGCGGGTGAAGGTGCGTTCACTCCGGCGGCGTACCGGGTGGTCCAGCGCCGCGACCGCCGCCACCGGGTCGGCGCGGACCGGGACGTAGCGGTCGACCACGTGCCGGCTCAGCAGCGCCCGCTGCCCCGGATCGGCGACGATCGCGAACGGGATGCCCGGCCAGTCGCCGATCCGCATGGCGACCAGGGAGAACACGCTCACCAGCGAGGAGTCGGCGATGGCCAGCTCCCCGATGTCGGCCACCAGCCCGTCCGGCGCGTCGGTGGCGATCTTGAGCAGGCCGTCGCGCAGGACGGGGTACGAGCCGAGGTTCAGTTCACCGCTGACCTGCACGACGGTCGCCTCTTCGCGGCGGCCGACGGTCAGGTGGACGGGGGTGTGACTCATGGTGCCGCCGTTTCCTCCCCGGCGCCGTCGGTCGTCTCGAGGAGGAACCGGCGCAAGGTCTCCGCGGCTTGCGCGGCTTCCCTGGCCGACGCCGCATAACGGTCCGAGAGCCCGCCCGGGTGCCGGCCGGAGAGCTGGGCGGCCAGCTTCCGGGCCAGGCCCGCCTTTTCGTCGAGCGCGCGCAGCGCCTTCTGCAACGCGAACCGGAACTCGCCGTCGTGGGCCGCGAGCAGGGCCTGCGCTGACCAGGCGTGCCCGATCCGGCAGCGGTACCGGCCGGGGTCGACCTCGGTGAGCGAGCCCTGGCAGTCCGGGCAGGTGTACCCGGATCCGTCGTCCCGCTCGGCGTCCGGGAGCGCGCCGGCGCGGACCGCTTCGCGGGCGATCCGGTCCTCCAGCAGCAGGGACACCGGGGGCGGCGGGAGCTCGGCCGCCTCGACCGGCATCCGGACCAGCTTGTCGAGCAGCGCGCCGAGCTCGCCGGCCCGCACCACGTGCTCGGTGTCCACCTGGGCCAGCGCGTTCTCCGGCATGCCGCTGTACAGCGCGTCGGCCGGATCCTGGACGACGGCGACGCCGCCCCGGTCCGCGATCGCGCGCAACCCGGCCGCGCCGTCGTCCAGCACGCCCGAGAGCACGACGCCGATGGCCCTCGGACCGCCGGTCAGGGCAGCCGACCGAAAGGTCGCGTTGATCGCCGGGCGGTGCCCGTTCTCGGTCGGCCCCTGGGTCAGGACGAGAATCCCGTCGCCGGTGAGCAGGTGCCGGTCCGGCGGCGCGACGGACACGGTGCCCGGCTCGATCGGCGCGCCGTGGCGCGCCTCCCGGGCCGGCAACGGGCCCGCCCGATCGAGAATGCGGGCGAGCGCGCTCTGCGTCCCGGCGGACAGGTGCATGGTGACCAGCACCGCGGCGGGGAAGTCCGGCGGCAGCGCCGACACCACCGTGCGCAGCACCTCGACCCCGCCGGCCGACGCACCGACGACCACGAGGTCACGCCGGAAGGGTGGCACCGCGCCCACCTCCTCACTGTGGAGCTCACGGTAGTGGAGACCGTTCACTACACCGGGTAGCCCCCACCGTCCGGGCTAAACACCCGGTCGCTCGCCGACGAGACGTGGGCGAGCACGGCGGCGGCGATCCCGGGCAGCGGCAGCACGGCGTGGACCAGGCCCGTGCGGATGGCGGCGCCGGGCATGCCGAAGTGCGCGGACGTCGCCTCGTCCTGGGCGAACACGGTGCCGCCGCAGCGGGCGACGGCACGGATCCCGGCCTGGGCGTCGGTGCCCTTGCCGGTCAGCACGACCGCCAGTGCGCGGGGCCCGCACGTGACAGCGAGGGTGGACAGCAGAAGGTCCGCCGACGGCCGCGCCGGCGGCAGGGCGCCGGAGTCCACCAGCACGATGCGCGACTCAGGTGTCAGCAGGAGGTGTCGCGCCGCCGGGACGACCAGGGCCACGCCGGGGACGAGCTCGTCGCCGTCCCTGGCTTCGGCCACCCGGAGTGCGGTGCGCTCGGCCAGGATGGAGGCCAGGTGGCTCGTCCGGAACGGGTCGAGGTGCTGGGCGACGAGCACCGCCGCCGGGAATCCGGCGGGCAGCGGGCCGAGCACCTGCGCCAGGGCGTCCAGGCCGCCGGTCGAGGCGACCAGGGCGACGACGGGGAACCGCGCCGGATGGCCGGTGGTCACCGGTGCTCACCGCCGACGACGACCGGCGAAATCCGCCACGCTGCTGGACGGCTCCGCACGCCTTCGATCGTGTCACGGAACCGCCCCGGCAACCAGCGGTCCGTTGTTCACGCGGACGTGAGATGCTCGACCGCGCAGGCAGGCCGAAGGCGGGAGGCGCAGCGGGTGACCACCTGGATCGACGTGATCAACTTTGTCCGGACGCGGTACGAGGTCCTCGAGGAGTCGGAGGACTGGCTGCGGTTCCGGCTGGAGGGCCCGCGGGACCGGACGCAGCAGGTGACGGTGCATCACCTCGCGGAGCTCGACGGCGGCTCGTGGATCGAGCTCTCCTCCCCGGTCGGCTGGGCCGACAAGGTCGACCTGCGCCGGTTCCTCGAGCTGGCGGGCGGCTCGGCCGTCGGCGGCGCGGCGGTGGTCGACGGCGTCGCGCTGCTCAAGCACACCGTGCCGCTGGAGGACCTCAGCATCCAGGAGGAGTTCGAGCGCCCGCTCAAATCGGTCGTCGCCCGCGCGGACGCCTTCGAGCACGAGCTCACCGGCACCGACGAGTTCTGACCGGGCACCTCACCCGGCCCGCCGGGCCCGGTCGGTGCGCCGGCGGTTCTCCTTCTCCAGGGCGGCGACGAGCTCGTCCTTGGACATCCGCGACCGGCCGGGGACGCCGAGCTGCTTGGCGCGCTCGTAGAGGTGCTGCCGGCTCGCGGTGGCGTTGACGCCGCCGTGAGTCGGCTTTTCGGGCTGCCCGGCGCCCCGGGCGGCCTGCTCGTCCGACGGGCCGCGCTCCGGCTTGGGTTCCCAGTGGTCGCCGACCTTCTCGAAGGTGTGCTTCAAGGCCGAGTAGGCGGTCTGCTGGGCCCGCCGGCCAGGACCGTAGGTGGCGAGGGCGGAGTCGTGCGCGGCCACCCAGGTGTCCTGGGCCTTGCGCGGCGACCGCAGCAGCGTGCTGGGCAAGTCTTCGCGTCCGGGCATGTCACCTCGGCTACCCGTCGTCGCGGCCCGGGAAACGGCGAGCACCGTGTCGACCCTCCCATCACGCGTGTCGACCCTTCAATCACGCGTGATGACCCTCCAATCACGCTGGAGGCCACTACCGTCCGAAGAGGACCGCCGGTCCGGAGCCTCCCGTGCGCCGTCGCTGGGGGGTCGGGCATGCTGAGCACCACGGTTTTGCGGGGACGAGGGGACGAGAGGGCGAAATGGGTGCTTCACCCGATTTGACCATACCGGCGAGCGTCGACAGCCCGGCACCGCCGCAGCCGCCCTCCTCGCCCGTGGCGCGGTGGCTGCTGGAACACCGCGTCGCGCCGGTCGGCCGCGCGGGCGGCGAGGACCACGGCACGCCGCAGGCGTGGTGGAAGGTCATGTGCCTGACCGGCGTCGACTACTTCTCCACCCTCTCTTACCTGCCCGGCATCGCCGCGCTCGCCGCCGGGGCGCTCTCACCGCTGGCGACCCTGCTGATCGTCGCGCTGACGCTGCTCGGGATGCTGCCGATGTACCGCCGGGTGGCCCGCGAAAGCCCGCACGGCCAGGGTTCGGTCGCGATGCTGGAGAACCTGCTGCCGTTCTGGCGCGGGAAGCTCTTCGTCCTCACCCTGCTCGGGTTCGTCGCGACGTCGTGGATCATCACGATCACGCTGTCGTCGGCCGACGCCACGGTGCACATGCTGGAGAACCCGTACCTGCCGGGCTTCCTGCACGGCCACGCGGTGCTGATCACCGTCGTGCTCCTGCTCATCCTCGGCGGGGTGTTCCTGCTCGGCTTCAGCGAGGCCGTCGGGGTCGCCATCCCGCTCGTCGCCGTCTTCCTGCTGCTCAACGCCGTGGTGACGATCGCGGGCGTGATCGACCTGCTCGGCGATCCGGCCGCCCTCTCCCACTGGACCGACGCGCTCACCGCCGGCGGTGGCGGGTTCGCCGGCGTCATCGGCCCGGCCGTCATCGCGTTCCCGATGCTGGTGCTGGGGCTTTCCGGGTTCGAGACCGGCGTGAGCATGATGCCGCTGGTCGCGGCCGAGGGGAAGAACGCCGAGGAGAAGCTGGAATCCCGGATCCGCAACACGCGCAAGCTGCTGACCGCCGCCGCGCTCATCATGTCGGTGTTCCTGATCGCGACCAGCTTCGTCACCACGGTGCTGATCCCGGCCGACGCCTTCAAGGACGGCGGCGAGGCCAACGGCCGCGCCATGGCCTACCTCGCCCACCGCGAACTCGGCGAGCTCTTCGGGACCGTCTACGACGTCAGCAGCGTGCTGATCCTGTGGTTCGCCGGCGCCTCGGCGATGGCGGGGCTGATCAACATCGTGCCGCGGTACCTGCCCTCGTACGGCATGGCACCGGAGTGGGGCCGCGCCGTCCGGCCGGTGGTCGTCGTCTACACGGTGATCAGCATCCTCATCACCATCGCGTTCGGCGCCGACGTCAACGCCCAGGCCGGCGCCTACGCGACCGGCATCCTGGCGATGATGGTCTCCGGCGCGGTCGCGGTCAGCATCTCGGCGATCCGGCACCGCCAGCGCGGTGCGGCCGCCGGCTTCGTCGTCCTGACGCTCGTGCTGCTGTACGCCCTCGTCGAAAACGTCATCGAAAAGCCGGACGGGATCGCCATCTCGGCCCTGTTCATCCTCGGGATCATCGTCGTTTCGCTGGTGTCCCGCGTGTCGCGGACGACGGAACTGCGCGCCGACCGCATCGAGTTCGACGAGGAGGCCCGCCGGTTCATCGCCGACTCACTGGCCCACGACGGCGCCCTGAACATCGTCGCCAACAAGCGCCAGGGCGGCGACCACGCCGAGTATTCGGCGAAGGAGGCCGAACAGCGCGGGATGAACCCGGTGCCGGGCGCGGCCGACATCCTGTTCCTGGAGATCGACGTGGTGGACCCGTCGGAGTTCAGCAACGTGCTCGAGGTGCGCGGCGTGGAGATCGACGGCTACCGGATCCTCCGCGCGAACAGCCCCGCGGCCCCCAACGCGATCGCGGCGATCCTGCTCACCCTGCGCGACGTGACGGGCGTGCGTCCCCGGTGCTACTTCGAGTGGTCGGAGGGCAACCCGCTCGGCCACCTGTTCCGCTACCTGCTCCTCGGCCGCGGCGACACGGCCCCGGTGGTGCGGGAGATCATCCGCAGCGCGGAAAAGGACCCGTCCCGCCGCCCGGGCATCCACGTCGGCGGTTGACGACCGGCTCCGCTCACGGCAGTTTCCGGGCCGTGTCGACCCTTCGATCACGCGTGTCGACCCTGCAAACACGCGTGTCGCCCCTTCGATCACGCGAGCCGAAGGGGCGACCGGCCGTTCGCGGAGAACCGGGGCCGATCCGAAACGCCGGAAGTCACCCCGCGGCGAGGCGAGGGGCCGTCACCGCCAGCCGTCACCGCCGGCCGGCGGCGGACCGGCGCGGCGCACCGGTGCGCGAGCCGGTGCCCGGGCGGGGCCGCGGCCGTCCTGGGGGCGGGGTGCGCGAGCCGGCGCGCGGCCTGGTGCGCGCGCGGGTCCGCGGGCCGGTGGTGGGGTCGCCGGGCGGGGTGCGCGAGCCGGGCGCTCGTCCCGCGGTGCCGGCCGGGGCCGGTTGACCCAGGAGTCGAACAGCAGGATCAGGCCGGCGAACACCGCGAAGCCGATGCCCAGCCCGATGTGGACGAGCGCGCCGAGGATGCCGGCGACGAGCAGCACCGGCAGCACCGCCATCAGGCAGAACGGGTCGATGCGGCCGAATTTCGGGCGCGACGGCCCTTCTCGGGGACTCACCGTGCGGTCTCCGGGTTCCTGCGCGCCATTCCAGCAGTATGCAACGGCGGAGCCCGCCGCTGCCACCTGGCCGGGTCGCCGGGCCGATCATGATCACGCGCGGTGACCGGGCCGACCGTCGCCGTGGTGGACAGAAACGGACAGGATCCGGGCGCATCCGGAGAGAGACCGTCCCTCCCGTGGTGCAATGGCGCCCGGCCGGAAGGGGTACAGGTCATGAAATTCCCGCAGCGGATCGGCGCCACGCTCCTGGCCCTGGTGACGGCGTGCGGCACGCTCGCCGGCGCCGCCCCGGCCACGGCGAGCCCGGCACCGCCCTCGCTCGCGTTCGCCAACCCGGACAGCCAGTCCCTGTTCGGGACCGCCTACGCTGCCGCACTGCAGAACCTGTTGCGCACCAACACGATCGGGTACGACGCGCGGTACGACCGGAGCGGCCTGCTGGACCCGGCGACCGGCATCGTCCGCGCGGGCGGCGGCTACGACCAGCCGTGGACGCGCGACGCGTCGATCAACAGCTGGAACGCCACCAGCCTGCTCGATCCGGCGCTGGCGGAGAACACCCTGTGGGCGGTGGTCGACAAAGACACCGGCGGCGCCCTGCGCGTGCAGCAGGACGACCAGCAGTGGGACCAGGTGGTCTGGGTCACCGCCGCGTGGCACCACTACCTCGTCACCGGCGACCGGGCGTTCCTCGGCAACGCCTACCGGACCGCGGCGACCACCCTGGCGATCCGCGAACACGCCACCACGGCCGGGTTCGACCCGGCCTACGGCCTGTTCACCGGCGCGTCCTTCTTCAACGACGGCATCGCCGGCTACCCCGCGCCGCCCGCCGACGCGACCGAGTCGGTCAGCACCGGGAGCATGCCGTGGCCCGGCGTCGCGAGCGGGATGTACCTGAGCACCAACGAGCTCCACTACGCCGCCTACGTCAACGCCGCGAACATGGCCGCGAAGCTGGGCCGTCCGGCGGCGGAGGTCGCCGCCCACCGGAGCAAGGCCGCCGCGCTGCGGACGGCGATCAACCGGAACTTCTGGAACCCCGCCACCGGACTGTACGACTACCAGCTGCTCGCCGACGGCTCCCGCGGCGCCTTCCAGGAAGGCACCGGGCTGGCGTTCGCGCTCATCTTCGGCATCGCGAACCCGGCGCAGGCGCGGTCGATCCTCGCCCGTGCCCGGGAGCTGCCGTGGGGCATGCCCGACACCTTCCCGCACTGGGCGCGCTACAGCGACGCGCAGCCCGGCCGGCACAACGCGATCGTCTGGCCGCTCGTCCTGGGCCTGTGGGCGAAAGCCCTGGCCGGACAGGGTGAGCAGAACGCCTTCGCGGCGGAAACCGCGCGGCTGGCCAAGCTGGCCGGCGGCAACAGCGGCTTCTGGGAAATCCACAACGGCTCCACCGGGGTCGTCGACGGCGGCTGGCAACGGCTGGGCGACACGGTGAAGTTCCACTGGGGGTCCGAACCGGACCAGACGTGGTCGGCCACGGCGTTCCTCGACATGATCCACACCGGCCTGTTCGGGCTGACGTTCACCGACCGCGGCCTGTCCTTCGCCCCGCACCTCCCGGCGGGCTGGGGTGACGTCACCCTGCGGAACCTGCGCTACCGCGGCGCGAACCTCACCATCGCCCTGCGCGGCGCGGGCAGCACGATCGCCTCCTTCAGCGTCGACGGCCGGGCCGCCCCGGCCTCGATCCCGGACACGCTCACCGGCGACCACACGATCGCCATCACCCTGACCGGAGCGCCCGCCGGCGACCGGGACGGCGACGGCGTGCCCGACGACCGCGACCGCTGCGCCGACACCGCGGGCACCGCCGCCCTGACCGGCTGCCCCGACCCGGCACACCTCGAAGCCGAAGACGCCCGCAACACCGGCGGCGTGAAGACGAACGTCAACCACACCGGCTACTCGGGCCGCGCGTTCCTCGACGGCCTCTGGGCGCAGGGCGCGTCGACGTCGTTCACCGTGCACCGCACCACGACCGCGCCGGAACGCGCCGCGTTCACCGTGCGGTACGCCAACGCCGACAACGACACCCGGACGATGACGCTGTCGGTGGACGGGCAGCCGGTCCGGCAGGTCGGCTTCCCGAAGGTGTCCGACAGCTGGGACGCCTGGGGCACCACGACCTTCACCGACGTCCCGCTCACCGGCCGCGACCCGGTGGTGACCCTGTCCTACGCCCCGGGGGACACCGGCGCGATCAACCTCGACTGGCTCG
The DNA here is from genome assembly GCF_031625235.1 of Amycolatopsis sp. 505. Taxonomy (NCBI): domain Bacteria; kingdom Bacillati; phylum Actinomycetota; class Actinomycetes; order Pseudonocardiales; family Pseudonocardiaceae; genus Amycolatopsis; species Amycolatopsis sp. 505. Next base: position 363,486 of record NZ_JACKQP010000003.1, on the reverse strand, counting down.
AACTGCGCCCTTAGCGGACCGCGAACACCATCCCGATGTCGGCGGCCTCCTGCACGGGGTCCTGCACGGCCTCGACGGTGAACCCGCGCGCGGCGAAGACGTCGCGGACGGTGTCGCGGTGCTGCCGCCACCCTTCGACCTCGACGACGGCCTGCCGGACCAGCGGCCAGTGCCGGTCCTCCAGGCCGCGCAGGACGTCGAGCTCGGCGCCCTCGACGTCGACCTTCAGCAGGTCGACGCGCTCGATGCCCAGCTCGTCGAGCACCGCCGAGAGCGGCCGGACGCGGACGCGGTGGGTTTCGAGTTCCCGCATCACCCGCAGCTTGCGCCCGACGATCCCCCGCAGGATCGGCGCCGGCACGCGGCGCAGCCCGGCGCCCAGCCCGCCGCGCCGGATCATCTCGACGACGCTGGCGGTGACCCGCTTCCGCTCGTCCTCGACGTTCGCGGCGTCGCGCCACGACGAGGAGAAGATGGTCGCCGCCGGGAAGTAGCTGAAGTCGAGCTCGTCCTCGGCGGCGGCCAGTCCGTAAGGCAGCGCTTTCAGCCGGCCGCCGAAGAAGTCACGGCCGTTGCGCTCCAGCGTCGCGTGCAGGGGCGGAAGCGGCTCGAAGGCGAAGATCCGGACGTCGCCGTCCAGCCGTTCGTAGACGGCGGCGGAGAAGACGCCGACGTTGGCGCCGACGTCGAGGACGGTCGCACCGGGGGCGAGCCCGACACCGTGGGCGAAGTAGGCGCCGACCTCCTCGCGCAGGAAGGACACCTCCCACGGGTTGATGCTGTGGAGGTCGATCGTGTCCATGGTCACGCGCAGAGGCTTATCAGCCACGGGCGGTGCGCGGCACCCCCGTTCGGCGGCTCCGGGCCTCGGCCCGGCCACGGGCGGCGTACCACTGCAGCGCGATGATCAGCGCGAGCCCGAGTTCGACGACGTCCCCGCCGTAGTACATGAGCTCGGCGCCGGCCTGCCGGTCCGCGACCGCGAGCGCCACCCCCGGCGGCAGGGAGACGTACAGGGTCTTGGCCAGCACGGCGTGCGCGGCGGCGGCGCCGATCAGGGCGCCCGCGCGGACGCCGAGCCCGGCACGGTCGCGGACCGGGTCGAGCCGGCACACCGCGGTGGTGAACAGCAGGCCGGTCAGGAAGACGTGGACGTGCAGCCAGGGGCTGTCCCCGAGCGCGGCGAACAGGCCGGTCCGGTAGAGCAGCCAGAGGCTCCCCGCTTCCAGGACGGCCGCGACCGGCGGGAAGACCAGCACGCCGGCCGCTTCCAGGAGGCGCTTGAGGCGGCGGCGAGCTGCGGCCGGGACCGCGCGCAGCAGCAGGGTGACCGGGCGGGCGAGCACGATCAGGACCGGCGCCACCATGCCGAGCAGGACGTGCTGCAGCATGTGCCCGGTGAACGTCGACCCGCCGGGCGCGAGCGCCGCGGCGGCCCCGGCACCGAAGACGACGTCCCGGATCGGCGGCCACCGGTCACCGCGCCGCCGCAGCCGCCACGCGCCGGCTTCGTAGGCCGCGAAGGCGAGCAGCGCCGGCACGTGGTGGAGAACGTTCACGCGGTCGCCCGCGCGCGGCGCAGCAGGACGGCGCCGATGACGATCAGCAGCACGGCGACGACGTTCCACGTCCAGTCGTAGGGGTGAGGTCGACGGCGTAGCGGATCTGGTGCAGGCCGAGGAGTTTGTGCTGGATGGTGCCGTCGTAGAGCTGGAAGGCGCCGACCCCGGCGAGGACGCCGCCGACGAGGGCGCGGCCGGAGAGCCGGTCCCCGCGCCGGAGGTCGGCGACGAGGACGAGGCCGAAGACGACGGCGAAGAAGCCGAAGGCGTGGAAGAGGCCGTCGGAGACGAGCCCGGCCTCGGTGGTCGAGCGATCGTAGAAGTGGTGCCAGTGCAGCAACTGGTGGAAGACGGTTTCATCGAGGAAGGCGGCCACGCCGATCCCGGTCAGGATTCCGGCCCACGCGGAGCGTCTGGTTTCCGGCATGGTGGCGGGCTACCCGCCCGGGGCCGGGACACACGCCGACGAGACCGGGCCGGGCAACGCCAGAATCGGCCACGCAGGCCGAGCCGAGCCGAGCCGAGCCGGACCGGGCCGGGCAGGGCCGAGCCGGACCGGACCGGGCCGAGCCGGGCCGCGCCGCGCCGCGCCGCGCCGGGCCGGGCCGCGCCGGTCCGAGCCGCGCCGGGCAACGCCGGAATCAGCCCACGCAGGCCGCGCCGGGCTGGCCGAGCCGGGCCGAGCCACGCAGGCCGCGCCGCGCTGGGCTGGGCCGAGCCGGGCCGGGCCGGGCCGCGAGTGAGCCGCCGCCCGGCCCGGCCTCAGCCGATCACGCCTGCCGCCGCTCTCCCTCCACGTGCAACGCCGCCTGCTCCGGCCCCGCGGCCGTCGCCCGGCCGGCCTCGACACCCACCTGGTCCGGTTCCGTGTCCACCGGCGGGCCGTCACCCTCCACGGCCTCCAGCTGGACCGGCTCCTCCGGCGTCGCCCCCGTGTCCGGGTCCGGGTCCGCCTCCACGTCCGTGCGCGCCCCGGTGCCGGCCGGCGGGACCTCCGTCGCCGGGTCCGGGCGTTCCTCCGCGATCCGGTCGCCCAGGCCGCGCGGGTGGGCCTGCTCCCACGGGGTCATCCCGTACTTCGTCACGCCCGACCAGTGTTCCGGGGGATCCATCCCCTCTTCCAGGGGGTCGGCGCGGATGCGGTCTTCGTCGAGGTCCTCGGCGCTGTTCAACGCCGCCGGGTCGGTCTCGACGGCGTCCGGTTCGCCGGTGTCCTGCGGCGGGTCGTAGCTCTGGTCGGGTTCGGTCATGGTCCCCGGCTTCCCGCTGGCGCGACGGCGAAACCCCCGCCGGGTTTGTCCGGGCCCACCGGCGGTACCCGGCGCCTTCCGGATCGCGAACCAACGAGGAGGCGTCATGCCCCGACCGGTGTCCGACCAGGTGGTCGTGCTCATGGGCGCGTCGAGCGGGATCGGGCGGGCCGCCGCGCTCGCCTTCGCCGCCCGGGGTGCGCGTGTCGTGTGCGCCGGGCGCACCAGGCAAGCCCTCGACACGCTGGTCGGCGAGATCACCGGCCGCGGGGGTACCGCGCTGGCCGTCCCCACCGACATCGCCGATCCGGACGCCGTCCGCGCGCTGGTCCGCGCCGCCGAAGCGGAGTTCGGGCGGATCGACACCTGGGTCAACCTCGCCGGCGTGGCCGTGTTCGGCCGCGTCGAAGACATCACCGACGAGGAGTTCGAGCGCGTCCTGCGGGTCAACTTCCTCGGCCACGTCCACGGCGTACGCGCGGTGCTGCCCGCCCTGCGCCGGGCCGGCGGCGGGTCGGTGATCGGTGTCGCGTCGGCCGAAGGCGTGCGGGCCGTGCCGCTGCACGCGCCCTACACCGCCAGCAAGTTCGCCCTGCGCGGCTTCTACGACTGCCTGCGCATCGAACTCGCGCAGGAAGGCGCCCCGATCGCCGTCACCACCATCCTGCCCGGGGCCATCGACACGCCGTTCTTCGAGCACGCGCGCAGCAAGCTCGGCGCACTGCCGAAGCCCCCGCCGCCCGTTTACGCGCCCGAGACGGTCGCCGACACCATCGTGTTCGCCTCGACGCACCCGCGTCGCGAAATCCCGGTCGGCGGCGCGACGGCCGGCTTCTTCCTCGGCCAGCGGCTCTCCCCCGGGCTGGCCGACGCGCTGCTTTCGCTGCGCCGAGTCGGCTCCCGCAGCTTCCGCAACGCCTTGCCGGACAACGGAACCGACAACGTCGACTCCAGTGTGGACGAACCGGGGCAGGTCCACGGCAGCCACCCCGGCAAGGTGGTCCGGCGCAGCCTGTTCACCCGGCTGATCGGCACGCTGCCCCGGCCGGGCGACCTGCTCACCGCGGCGGTCTCACGCCGCCACGGTTGACCGGCGCGCGGCGGGGTAGCCGCCGCGGTATGGATCCCACGCGCGATGGTCACGCCCGGCCCGCTTGGGCGCACCGAGTCCTGCGGAAAGCCGAAGACGCCGAGGCGCTCGACGGCCCGGCGACCGGGCTCCAGCGGCTGCTGAACGGCGAAAGCGGCGTGACGCGCCAGTTGCGCGGCCACGCACTGGGGCACCCGCTGCACCCCCTGGTGGTGACGGTCCCGATCGGCGCCTGGCTGTGCTCGGCGGTGTTCGACCTGCTCCCGGGCGGCCGCGACGCCGCCCGCCGCCTGATCGCGACCGGTCTGCTGACCGTCCCGGCGGCGGTCGTGCTCGGCCTGGCCGACTACACCGGCCTGGACGTGCGGCAACGCCGGGTCGGGCTGATCCACGCGGCCGCCAACGCGACGGCGGCGGCGCTGTTCGGCGCGTCCTACCTGGCTCGCCGCAGTGGCCGCGGCGGAGGGCTCCTCAGCCTCCTGGGTCTGGCGGCGACGGGTGCGGGCGGCGCGCTCGGCGGGCACCTGGCCTACGCCCAGGGCGCCGGGGTGTTCCGCTGGCAGCCCCTCGACGACCTGGCACCGGCCGAACTCGCCGGCGAGGACCCGGCGAAGCCGCGCAACCCCGCCTGACCCCGCCTGACCCCGCCGCCCGAGGTCGCGAATGACTCATTCGGGACCTCGGGCGTCCCGAATGAGTCATTCGCGACACCCCGGCCCGCCCGAGTCCCGGGCTTGATCACCGGCATCCGGGGTAACCGCAGGCCATGAGCGAATCCGAAAACCGCCCCCTGACCCCGGACGTGCCGGCCCCGCCCGGCACCCCCGAACTGGACCTCGACGTCGAGATCCCCGAAGCCGACCGGAAGCAGCCCGGCTCTCAGGACGTCGACGAGGACGCCGGCGAGGTCGAACCGCCCAGCTGACCCGCCGGCCAGGGCCGCGCCGCCGCCATCAGGCCGATCATGCCCGCGACCAGGCGCAGCTGGTCCACGGTCCGGATGTCGGCCTCCACGAGCCGCGGCGAACACACCAGGACCGCCAGCGCCTGGGCCCGGGACAACGCCACGTTCAGCCGGTTCCGCGACAGCAGGAAGTCCAGCCCGCGCGGCAGGTCGACCGCCGACGACGACGTCATCGTCGCGATCACCACCGGGGCCTCCTGGCCCTGGAACCGGTCGACCGTGCCCACCCGGACCCCGGGGAACCCGGCGTCCTCCAGCGCCCGGCTCACCGTGCGCGCCTGCAGGTTGTAGGGCGCGACGACCAGGATGTCGTGGTCGCCCAGCGGCCGCGCCGGGCCGTGGTCGGTCCACAAGCGACCGTGCACTTCGGACACCAGCCGGACGACCTCGGCGGCCTCCTCCACCGAACGGGTCGTGTTGCCCTGGTGGTCCACTTCGGTCAGGTACAGCCCGGCGGCGACGCCGTCCAGGGCGCGGTCCGCGGCCGACGGGTGGGCGTGCAGCCGCCCGGCGTAGGACAGGTTCGACACCGGTTCGCACACGGCCGGGTGCATGCGGCGGGTCTCGTCGAGGAAGTAGCCCAGCGCCGCCGGCATGATGTCGGCCTCGCCGATCAGGTGGCCCAGCGCGGAGGCCTCGGCGCCCGCCGGGTGCGTGCCCTGCACCACCTGGGGCAGCTGCTGCGGGTCGCCCAGCAACAGGACGTTGCGGGCGCACATCGACACCGCGAGCGCGTCGGCCAGGGCGAACTGGCCGGCCTCGTCGATGATGAGCAGGTCGAAGGGTTCTTCGCGGACCGCCGCGTTGGCGAACGTCCACGCCGTGCCGCCGACCAGGTGCCCGGTGTCGTGCTCCTCGCGCCACTTCACCAGCGCCGGGTTGCTCTTCGGCTGGTCCCACGGCGCGGCGGGGTCCGGCGTCCTCTTCGCGCGCTTGGCGCACGGCAGCTCCGGCGCGCTCTTCTTCGCCGCGCTCAGCACGTTTTCCACGGCCTTGTGGCTGGTCGAGGTGACCGCGACCGTCCGCCCGGCCCGCACCAGCCGGGCGATCAACCGGCCCGCGAGGTAGGTCTTGCCCGCCCCCGGCGGCCCCTGCACGGCCAGCGCCGACCCGTCGAGCGCGTCGACCGCCTCGATCACCGTGGCCACCAGGTCCTCGCCCGGTGGCGGCAGCGCCGCCCCGCCCCGCAGCCGCGGCGGGGTCCGCCGGAGCAGGTCGACGCCGGGGTGCCGCGGCAGCTCCGGGAGCGTGTCGACGACCAGGCGCGCGAGGTCGGCGACGGCCTCGTCCTTGGGTGAGGGCCGCACCGGGCTGCCCGGCAGCACCGCGCTCGGCCGGTCGTTCGTGGTCGCGTCCGGCGGGCAGCTCTCCTCCAGGGTGAGCTCCACGGCCGACGCGGCGACGACCTTGGCGTCGCGGGCGGTGTCGCCGTAGCGCAGCCGCACGTCGTCACCGGGCGCGAACGGGTGCGGCCGGTCTGGGTCGCAGGCCAGCTGCAGCGTCCGCTTCGCGGTGCGCGCCCGCCCGGCCGGGGGCACCCACTCCCCCGCCTCCAGCGAGACCGGCACCGCGCAGGCGGTGTCCACCTCGAGGTCGCCGAGCGGGGCGGCGAGCTGGCGGAAGTACTCCCACCAGGCCGGGTTCGTCTCGCGGCGGTGGTAGCCGACCGACGCCGCCAGCAGCGCACGGGCCCGTTCGTCGGCGGTGAAGTGGGCCGGGTCGTCCGGCAGCCCGTCGAGCAGGGGGTCGACCAGCGCGGCCAGCTGCGCGGCCCGTTCGGCCCGCCGCTCGGCGGCGACGTCCTCCTCGGCCGCCCGCAGCAGCGCGTCTTCGGCGGATTCCTCCTCCGGCTCCGGGACCTCGATGCCCGCGTCGGCGCGGACCCGGTGCAGGAACTCGAACAGCCGCTGCGCGGAAACGCAGTCGTCCTCGGTGTTCTCGCCGATGCGGCGCAGGACCTCGTCGGCGCGTTCCGGCTCGCCGGACTGCGCGAGCGCCAGGTACTCCTCGTACGCCTCGACGTCGGACACGGCGGTCTTCGCGCGGGCGCCGGGCTGGTAGAGCGGCTCGAGATGACGGATCGAGTACGACCGCTGCGACACCCGCAGCGCCTTGCGCACGACCGCGTGCAGGTCGACGACCGCGCCGCTGCGCAGCAGGTGGTCGACGGTTTCCTCGCGGGTGCCGTGCACCGCCGCGAGCCGCTTGATCGCGGTGACCTCGTACGGCGCGTAGTGGTAGACGTGCGAGCCCGGGTGCTCGGCGACGCGCGCGGCGGCGAAGTCGACGAACTCCTCGAACGCCCGCCGCTCCTGGGCGCGGCTGTGCGCCCAGAACGGCGTGAACTGCCGGTCGCCGAAAGCGCCGAAGAGGTATTCCAGCCCTTCGCCGGCGAGGGCGTGCGGGTCGCCGGCCAGGTCGACGAAGACGTCGCCCGGCGCCGCGGCGGGCAGGGCGGCCAGCTCCCCGGGGTCGACGATCTCGTAGGCGACCTCGCCGGTGGTGTCCTGCCGGACCTGCAGCGCGGCCTGGGCGCGCAGGGCCGCGAACGCCGTCGCGGACAGGTCCCGCGGCCGGTCGTCCGGGCCGGCGGCGGCGAGCGCGTCGATCGAGCCGAGCCCGGCGGCGACCAGCTTGCGGCGCTGGTCGCCGCGCATCCCGGCGACCAGCGAAAGGTCCCGGTCGGCTTCCCGCGCGGACGCACAGTGCTGGGCGAACCCGCAGCCGGCGCAGGCCGGGCGTTCGTCGGCCCACAGCGGCACCGGCAGCCGCGGCGGCCGGCCCGCCAGCCGGGTCCGCAGCCGGTCGACCAGGGGCCGGAAGTCCTCGACGCGCAGCGTCCGGGTGCCGCCGCCGGTCAGCCTGAGATGCAGGTGCGGCCCGGCCGGCCAGCCGGCGCGGCGCACCGCGTCGGCGCACGCCGTGAGCCGGACGACCGCGGCGGGTGTCGCCTGCCGGACCGGTTGCGCGTCGTGGACCTCGTAGCGGCCGTCGCCGTCGCGGACCAGGAAGTCGGCCTGCGCCGAGAACTCGCCGTCGGCGAAGACGGCCCGGTGGATCACCGGGACCCCGGACCGCAGCGCCTCCTCCGTCGCCTTCGCGGCGAGCGCAGTGTCCTGGACGTCGATCTCGGCGACCTCGCGTCCGGCGGCGCGGAACCCGGCGAGCATCGCCGGGGCGTGCCCGCGGCGCGGGTCCGGTTCGGCGGGCGCGGGCCGCGGCGCGCCCGGCAGGCCCGCGGCCAGCGCCTGGACGAGGATGCTGCGGTGCTCGCAGTCGAGCAGGTCGGCGAGATCGGCTGGGGTGGGCATCGCCGCGAAGTCTGGCACGACCGATCAGCCGGGCCGGAGCACGGCCTGCCGACACGCCGAAACTTTCGGAAAATCCAGCTATATCGCCAATTCTTGACACCGCGGACCACGCCCGCAATAGTGCGGGAAGCGAACTAAATACTCGTGAACACGATGGGGGCACGGTGTCTTCCAGCGACGAGAACGAGCAGAGCCGGTTGCGCCGGCGTTCCTTCCTGATCGGCAGCGGCGCTGCCGTGGCCACCTCGATGTTCGGTGCCGTTCCGGCGGCGGCGAGTCCGCAGGGCACCTTCCCGGGTGACTACGACGGCTCGGACCTGTGGCTGCGCTACGAGCCGGTCGCCGATCCCGGCCTCCTCGCCCGGTACCGGGCCGCCCTCGGCGCGATCGTCGTCGAGAACGCCGACCGGACCCCGGTCCACCGCCACACCGCGAACCTGAGCATGGCCCCCGGCTCCACCGAGCACCTGGTGCAGAGCACCCTGGGCGCGGCGCGGGACGAACTCGTGCGGGGCCTCGGCGGGCTGCTGGGGCGGCCCGTGCCGGTGCAGGACGGGTTCCCCGACCGCGCGGTGGTCGTCGGCACCCCGGACAGCTCGCCGCGGGTGCGCCGGCTCGTGCCCGCCCGCGACCTGGCGAGGCTCGGTGACGACGGCTACCTCATCCGTTCGCTGTCCCGGGGCGGGCACCGGTCGATCGTCATCGCCGGCAACACCGATCTCGCCGCGCTGTACGGGACTTTCGCCTTCCTCCGCCGTCTCCAGGCGCAGCAGTCCGTCACCGGCCTGGACGTCTCGTCGGTGCCCCGGATCAACCACCGGTACCTGAATTACTGGGAGACCGAACGCCTCTACGCCGGCAACAACCCGGCGGGCACCGGCGGGCTGAACGGCGAGAACGGGGCGATGTTCGACTTCACCGCCACCGGCGCGTCGGCCGCGCTGAACCTGCCGGTGATCCTCGACCGGTACCTCGTGGCCGCGCGGGCGATGGCCTCCCTCGGCATCAACGGCATCACGATCAACAACGTCAACGCCAACAGCTTCTACCTCACCCCGGCCGCCATCGAGCAGGAAGCGGCCCTGGCGGACGCGCTGCGCCCGTACGGGATCCGGCTGGCCGTGTCCATCAACTACGCGGCGCCGACGGACGCCCGGTTCGCGCCCGACACCCTCACCCGGGAGGAGCTCGATCCCTACAGCGCGAAGTTCCGGGACTGGTGGACCCGCCGGGCCCGGCAGCTGCAGGCCGCCATTCCCGACTTCATGGGGTTCACCGTCAAGGCGAACTCCGAAGGCCAGCCGGGTCCCCAGGACCTGGGCTACGACCACGGTGACGGCGCCAACGGGATGGCGGCGGCGGTGGCGCCGCTCGGGATGCGGATCTTCTGGCGGACGTTCGTCTACAACGCCGACGTCGACGCCGACCGGCTGAAGCGCGCCTACCTGGAGTTCGGCCCCATCGACGAGGAGCCCCAGCCCGACGGGACGACCGGCCGGTTCGCCGGGAACGTGTTCCTGCAGACCAAGAACGGACCGCTCGACTACCAGGCCCGGGAGCCGGCGAACCCGCTCTTCGGCCGGATGGAACACACCAACCAGGCCATCGAACTGCAGATCACCCAGGAGTACACCGGGCAGAACACGATGCTCTGCTACCTCGGCCCGCTGTGGGAAGAGGTGCTGAAGTCCGACACCTACGCCACCGGGGCGGACGGCCGGCTGCTGGCCCGGCGGCTGGTCGGCCACGTCGTGGACGGCACGGCCCAGGGGCATCCGGACAGCGCGATCGTCGGCGTGGCCAACTTCGGCAACGCCGGCAACCTGACCGGGCACCACTTCGCGCAGGCGAACCTGTACGCGTTCGGCCGGCTGGCCTGGGACTGGACCCTCGACGCCCGCGGCATCGCCGAAGACTGGGTCCGGCTGACCTGGGGCAACCGCGACTTCGTCGTCCGCACCATCGTGACGATGATGATGGGCTCGCGGGAGGCGCTGGTGAGCTACCAGACCCCGCTCGGCGTCGCGCACCAGTTCCGGTCCAGCGACCACTACGGCCCCAACCCCGCCGAACGCCTGGCGCGGGACGACTGGAGCCCGGTGTACTACAACAAGGCCGACCGCGCCGGGCTCGGCTACGACCGCTCCCCCACCGGCAGCGGCTTCACCGCGCAGTACTTCCCGGTGCTCGCGGCCCGGTACGGCGACATCGACACCGTCCCCGAGAACCTGCTGATGTGGTTCCACCACGTGCCGTGGGACCGGAAGCTGCGCAGCGGCCGCCTCTTCTGGGACGAGCTGGTGTACCGCTACCAGACCGGCGTCCACTACGTGTCGTGGCTGCGCCACGCATGGGACGCGCTCGAACGGCACGTCGACGCCCGGCGCTTCGCCGAGGTGAAGGCCAAGCTCGCCGCGCACGAAGCCGACGCGGGCAGCTGGCGCGACACGTGCGTGCGCTACTGGCAGGAGTTCAACGGCCTGGCCGTTCCCACGGCCGGGCCCCTCGCGATCGAGATCGTCGTCGGCGGGCGAAGGATCGGCGGGTTCGACGCCGGCGCGCCGTCCTTCACCGTGGCTGTCCCGGCGGGGACGTCACCCAGGATCACGAAGGTCGTCCCGGGCGATCCGGCGGCGCGGTGCGAAGTGCTTTCCCAGGCTCGCAGCGTTCCCGGGCAGGCTGTGGTGCGGGTCACTTCCACGACCTTCTTCGGGCCGATCCTCAAGGACTACGTCTTCGAGTTCACGCACTGACGGGAACCTCCGGACGGCCGCGTCCGTTGTCGTTTCCTACGGCACCGTAGGTTACGGTCGCGTAGGTACGGAAGGACGTTCCCCCATGCCGGTCCCCGAAACCACCCGCCTGCTGCACGAACTGGAAGGCACGGTCGAAGAGAACCTCAACCGGCACCTCGCCGCCGCCCAGGAGTGGATGCCGCACGAGTACGTCCCCTGGAGCCAGGGGCGCGACTTCGCCGACCTCGGCGGGGAGGCCTGGGACCCGGAGCAGTCCCGGATGAGCCCGATCGCGCGGACGGCCCTCGAGGTCAACCTGCTCACCGAGGACAACCTGCCCAGCTACCACCGCGAGATCGAGCGCGCGTTCGGCCGCGACGGCGCCTGGGGCACCTGGGTGCACCGGTGGACGGCCGAGGAGGGCCGGCACGGCATCTGCATCCGCGACTACCTGCTGGTCACCCGCGCCGTCGACCCCGTCGAGCTGGAGCGCCTGCGGATGGAGACCATGCAGGCGGGCTACGACACCGACGACAAGCCGCTGCTCAACGTCTGCGCGTACGTCTCATTCCAGGAACTCGCGACGCGGCTCTCGCACCGCAACACCGGCCGCTACACCCAGGACCCGCTGGCCGAGAAGCTGCTGTCCCGGGTGTCCACGGACGAGAACCTCCACATGGTCTTCTACCGCAACCTGGTCAAGGCGGCGCTGGAGATCTCGCCGGACGCCATGGTGCGCGCGATCACCGACGAGGTGGTGAACTTCGCGATGCCGGGCGCGGTGATCCCGAGCTTCCAGCGCAAGGCCGCGCTGATGGCCAAGGCCGGCATCTACGACCTGCGCATCCACCACGACGACGTCGTCCAGCCGCTGCTGCGGTACTGGAAGGTCTTCGACCTGACCGGCCTCGGCGCGGCCGGCGAGGCCGCCCGTGAGGAACTGGCGACGTTCCTCAAGGGGCTCGACACGCAGGCGTCCCGCTTCGAGGAGCGCCGGGACGCCGCGGCGGCGCGCCGGGCCGCGCGGGGCATAGTGGACGTCTGAGCCTGCGTATCCGCCGGAGGTCGCCGTGCCGCACCGAGGTCGCGTTCCCGGCGCCACCGGGCCGGTGCTCGGCCGCGCGCTGCGGGTCCTGGAGGCGTTCTCCCCGGACCGGCCGGCCCTGCGGCTGAGCGAGGTCGCCCGCCGGACCGGGCTGCCGGCCGCGACGGCGCACCGGCTGCTGCGCGAGTTCTGCGAGTGGGGCGCGCTGGAGCGCGACGAGACCGGCGTCTACCGGGTCGGGCTGCGGCTGTGGGAGCTGGGCTCGCTCGCGCCGCGGGGGCTGGGCCTGCGGGAACTCGCCCTGCCGTTCCTGGAGGACCTCTCGCAGATCACGCGCGAGAACGTCCAGCTCGCCGTGCGCGAAGGCGCCGAAGTGGTGTACATCGAGCGGATCGCCGGCTCCGGGGCGGTGCCGGTGCTGACCCGCGTCGGCGGCCGGTTCGCCCTGACCGCGACGGGCGTCGGGCTGGTCCTGCTCGCCCACGCGCCGGCCGCCGTGCAGGAGGAGGCGCTGGGCAGCCCGATCGAGCGGTACACGAGCGAGACGGTGACCGACCCGGACCGGCTCCGGCACATGCTCGCCGACGTCCGGACGCACGGGTTCTCGATCAGCGAGCGCCAGGTGACGCTGGACGCGCTCTCGGTCGGCGCGCCGATCCACGACGCGCGGGGGCAGGTGGTCGCGGCGGTGTCGCTCGTGGTCCGGTACGGGAGCGTCGCGCCGCACGCCCTCGCGCCCCTGGTGATGACGAGCGCCCGCGCGATTTCCCGGGCGCTTTCCATCTTATGAAATCGGCCTTCGTGGCACCCGGGTCGCTCCTCCACGCTGTGACCCGGCCCACCACGAAAGGACGACCTCATGAGCGCCATTCCCCGCGACCAGTGGTACGTCGCCGCCTACGGCTCCGAGATCGGCGCCGAGCTGTTCAGCCGCACCGTCTGCGGTGAGCCGATCCTGTTCTGGCGGACCCGCGACGGGAACGTGACCGCGATGGCCGACCGGTGCGTGCACCGGCGGTTCCCGTTGTCGCAGGCGCCCTCCCGGCTGGTCGACGACCAGGTCATCTGCGGCTACCACGGCTTCACCTACGGCGCCGACGGCAAGTGCGTGGCCGTCCCCGGGCAGACCCGGGTGCCACGGACCGCACGGCTGACGCACTACCCGTTGGTGGAACAGGATTCCTTCGTCTGGGTGTTCATCGGTGACCCGGCGAAGGCGGACGCGTCGGCGATCCCGCGGGCGCCCTGGCTCGACTCGCCGGACTACACCACCGTCCGCGGGATGGAACCGTTGCGGGCGCGGTATTCGCTGCTGGTGGACAACCTGCTCGACCTGTCCCACGAGACCTACCTGCACGGCGGCTACATCGGTACCCCGGAGGTCGCCGAAACGCCGATCACCACCGAGGTCGACGAGGAAGCCGGGATCGTCTACGTCTCGCGGCACATGGCCGACGCGGCGTGCCCGCCCTTCTACGCCAAGTCGACCGGCCTGGAGGGCCGCATCACGCGCTGGCAGGACATCGAGTACACGCCGCCGTGCCTGTACAAGCTGCACAGCCGCATCGCACCGGTCGGGTCCGTGCCCAACCCGGACGGCAGCGACCCGGACGCCTTCCACGTCGAGGTCGTCTACGCCATCACGCCCGAAACGGAGAACTCGACACACGACTTCTGGGCGGTGGCCCGGGACTTCGCGCTCGACGACGAAGGCGTGTCGGCGTTCCTGGCGGAGAACAACCGCACGGTGGTGCTGCAGGACGTCGAAGCCCTCGACGTCCTCGAGCGGGTGATCGCCACCGAGCCGGACGGTTACCAGGAGCTGTCGATCAACATCGATACCGGCGGCCTCGCGGCCCGCCGCATGCTGCAGAGGATGGTCACGTCGTGAACCGGCCGATGCTCGCCGGAGACCGCGTCTACCGGATCCACTGGGTGCTCGGCACCGACCGGCTGCGCGCGGTCTGCCACTGCGGCGCCGAGCGCGAGTTCGAAGATCCGGTGCAGCTGTGGGACTGGCTGCTCGCCCACCCCGAAGGACACTCATGACGCTCGAACTGGTGGTGGACCGCAAGGAAGACGTCGCCGACGGCGTGGTCGCCCTCACCCTCCGCTTTCCCGGCGGTGAGCCGCTGCCGCTCTGGGAGCCGGGAGCCCACATCGACCTCGTCCTGCCGGGCTTCGTGCGGCAGTACTCGCTGTGCGGCGACCCAGCGGACAGGTCGGCGTACCGGGTGGCGGTGCTGCACGAGCGGGACGGCCGCGGCGGCTCGGCGTACGTGCACGACAAGCTGTCCGCCGGCGACCGGGTTTCGGTTTCCGGCCCCCGCAACCACTTCGCTCTGGTGGAGGCCGCGCGGTACCTGTTCATCGCGGGGGGCATCGGCATCACCCCGATCCTGCCGATGCTGGACCGCGCGGGCGATGACTGGCAGCTGGTCTACGGCGGCCGCACCCGGTCGTCGATGGCGTTCACGGCCGAGCTCGCCGCCCACGGCGACCGGGTGTCGTTCCGCCCCCAGGACGAACACGGCCTGCTGGACCTTTCTTCCCTGCTCACCGACGTCCGTCCGGGCACGGCGGTGTACTGCTGCGGCCCGGAGCCACTCCTGGCCGCGGTGGAGGCGCTGAACCCGGCCGACCTGCACGTCGAGCGCTTCACGCCGGTTTCGGACGAGGGCCCGCGCACGGCGTTCGAGGTCGAGCTCGCCGGCTCGGGCGTGGTACTGCCGGTGCCCGCGGACCGGTCGATCCTCGAGGTGGTGGAGGAGGCGGGGGTCACGGTGCTGTCGTCGTGCCGGGAGGGCACGTGCGGAACCTGCGAGACGGGCGTCCTCGGCGGCGAGCCGGACCACCGGGACTCGGTGCTGACGGCGGACGAGCGCCTGGAGAACGAGGTGATGATGCTCTGCGTGTCCCGCGCGTGTTCGCCGCGCCTGGTGCTCGACCTCTGACGGAGGTCAAAGCCATTTCAGCTTGATCCTCGGACCTGCGCCGACAATCCGATGCCGGTCGGCGTAGGCCCTGACGGTCAGCTTGACATCGCCCAGTCCGGAGAGGTCGATGTCCCGCCGGTCTTCGAAATTCGACAAGATCTCCAACGTGCTCAACTGGGACATCCGGGCGATCTGCGCCAACTGGCCCGGATCGACCGGCGTGGCGATCTGCAGGGTATGAAGGCCGCCGACGGCGGCGAGCGGAGTGAAGTCTTCGACCTGGCAATATCGGATGGACAGGAATTCCAAGGCAGAGAAGCGAGCTATTTCGCCGACTTCGTCGATCGGACGGACGTACAGTAATCCCAGACCAGCGATCCCGGGAGCTTCGCTGGCCAGTTGGCGCAAGCCACCCCGGACGCCCAGCCGGGCTCCGTCGGGAGTACGGCCCAGCTCCAGCCGTCCCAGAACAGGCAGGCTTCCGAGGAAGCCGAAATCGGCCCCGTCCGGATAGCAATAGAGACTCAACTGGGTCAAGCCCCGCAGATCGCCGAGTGGGGAGAGGTCCTCGACCTCCTCACCAACTTCCATGCCCAACGAGACCAGACTCGTCATGGATCGGAAGACCTCGAGATTCGGCAGAGACCCGGCTTGGGAATACAAGTACAAGTGTCGGAGACCGGGGATACCACGAAGGACCTGGTGATCGATATCGCTACGAGGCGCCAGCAACAACAATTCCAAGTCCGTGCACCGTGTCAGCGGAACAAGATCTTCGAAGTCGCCGGTAAGGCGGACTGTGCGCAAGCACGGAAGCCGCACCAACGCTTGCAGATCCGTGATATCACGAAGGTCGACGCTCAGGTCGCTCAGGTGGCGTAGCCAGGGGACCGCAGGCAAGAGTGCCTGATCCTCGATCGACAGATGCCCGTCCAGCAAAGGCGCATCGGCGAGGACCCGCGCGGCGTACTCGTCCGGATCGAAGTACCGCCAAGCCGCGATCAGCTCCTTCTGCACCCCCGGCCGCGGATCGCGGCTGAACTTCTCCAGCACCGGCCACGCTTCCGGGCCGTTGATCAACGCCGCCGTCCGCACCGTGGCCGCCGCCGCAGCCTCCGAAAGGTCGGCAGGCGTATCCAGAAGCCTTGGCAGCAGAACTTCACCGCCGGCGGCGAGGGACCGGGCTTCGGACTTCCCCCTCGGCGGAATCAGCGCGGTCAGCGCCAGCTCCATGCGTTCGGTCAACTCCACCGTCAAGGCAGGCGCCGACTCGGTCGCCGCCGCAGCGAGCAGGCGGAGCTTCCGGCGCGTTCTCGGCTCCGCATCGGCCCGGTCGAACAGCCCCTTGAACAGCTGCTCACGCACCGGCGCGTTGGCCAGGCCCGCGGCCATCACGACGATGTCCCGCCACTGGTCCAGGTGCGCGTTCTGCACCAGCAACCCGACATCCCCCTGGTCCGCAGCCTCCTCCGCGGTCAGGAACTCCTGGAACGTGCGGTGCACGAAGTCGATCCGGCCCGGCGTCGGCTCACGGACGATTCCGCTTCGCTGCACGAGGTGTTCGAGCACCTGCTCGGCGTCGTACTCGCCCCGTGGCATGGTCGCGAGCCGTTCGGCGAGGCGCCTGACGGCCTCCTCCCGGCCCAGCTCCGACCGGCCGTTCACCGACAGCCGCCAAGCCAGGTGCCGGAGCAGCTGACGGCTTTCCCGGTCACCGATCTTCAGCGAAGCGGGGATGCGCCGCTCGACGTCCCGGCGTTCCAGCAGCATGGCCAGCGCGGTGACGTAGAGCTCGAGCCGGTTGCGCGGGAGGAACGACGCACGGTCGAGGTTGAGAGCGCACAACATGGCGCACAGCAGCGGTGTCGTCGCGAGGGCCCTCAGGTGGGCGTTGCCGTCCAGGCGGCTGAGCAGGACACCTTCGTACCGGGGAAGATCCTCTTCGGCACACGGCATGCTCCCCGCATCGCGCACCGCCTTGTGCCAGTGACGGACGAGAGCGCGGACGTCGGCCTGGCTCATGTGCTCGATCCAGGCGGACCTGAACCCGTCTGCACTCAGCCACGTCTCGGTGGCCGCGGCCGGCCGGGACGTGAGGACAAGCCTGATCTCGGGGAACGCCTGGCACAGGTCCTTCAGCCACCCTCTTATCGCGCCTCGCTCGTCGGCGGTGAGCTCGTCGACGCCGTCGACGAGCACGAGCGCGCGCCCCGAGGCCAGGTGACGGTGGACCCAGGCCGACGGCATCAACGCGGTCAGCGCTTGCGCCGTCCCGTCGAGGTACTCCTCCGGTGATGGCAGCCTCCGGCCGGAGTAGCTGCGCAGTTTGATCAGGAACGGGACGTACCCGTTCAGGCCGGCCAGCTCGTCGCGGAACGTCCCCCGTGCGGCGTTGACCGCGAGCCAGCGCAGCAGCGTCGACTTGCCCGAGCCGGCTTCACCGCGGATCAGGATGCGGCCGGCCGTCGCCAGTGCTCTCTCGGCGCGGACGGACCCGTCCTGGCTGCGCATCGCATCGCCCCGCCACGAAAGCATCTCGTGGGCGGGCCCGCGGGAATCCGCGCCGGCGCCGCGGACGGTCAGGCTCACGTAGGCGACGCTCAACGTGGTCCGCGGACGGTAGCTGCGGGTATCCACCCCGAACAGCTCGAGGTCGTCCAGCGTCTCACTGATCTGGCGCAGGTACCGGGACCGGAACGCCGCGTCCGACGCGGTGCCGTCGGGCGCCATCAAGGTCGGCGCCGGCAGCCGGTTGAGGACGCGTTCGAGCTGTTCGGCCAAGCCCGACACCCGGCCGAGCAGCTCGGCCCCGGCCCTGGCCGCGAACGGCGTCAGGTGCACGACGAGGCGGACGTAGTAGCCGCAGCACTCGTCGAGGACCCGGCGGTGGAACCACGTCGCGGCCTCGCTGAGACCGGCGCGTTCCGCCGCGTCCGGCAGAGTGGCGCGAAGGCGGCGGGCGAGCTTGGCCGGATCGACGTCGACCTCGAACAAGTCGGCGTCGGCCAGGTCCGCTCGTTCGAAGGCCGCCGCGACTTCCGCCAGCGCCGCCGACCGCTCCCCGTCGTCGAGGTCCGGGACCTCCTGCCGGCACACCAGCAGGAGCCGCTCGGACACCACGTCGACCAGTGCTTCGATCTCCCGGTCGAAGCGACGGCGGGAAAAGCCGCCGCCCATGCGGGCCTGCACCAGCTCCGCCAGTGAACTTTCCCGCTCGACCTTCCCCTTCCTGCTGGTGAGCCACGACTTCACGGCAGAGCTCACGACCGCCGTGCCCACCTTCAGCACCAAAGGCTCCATGAAAGTCGAGTCGCGAGCACATCACTCACCGTTACTGCACGGCGAGCCGGGCCGATCTGTAGTGACATAGGACGGGTGAGACCTTTTCACTCTTTCCTGGACAAGGTGGACGAGCGGCTCGGCGACGGGCTCGAGAGCGTGCTGTGCGCCCACCACCGGCGGCGCCTGCGGGGGCTCGGCTGGGGCGACGTGCTCGCACCGGGCGGCTCGGACGACCCGCTCGGCGGCCGGGCCCCGGTGCGCGACGGTAACCGCGTCGAGGTGCTCATCGACGGTGAAGAATCGCTGCCCGCCGTCGCCGAGGCCATCCGAAGCGCGAAATCGTACGTGCACCTCGCCAACTGGCACGCCAGCGCCGACTTCCGGCTGACGCGGGAGCCCGGCTCGCCCACCCTGCGGGAACTGCTCGCCGAGGCCGCCGGGCGAGGTGTCCGGGTTCGCGTCCTGCTGTGGGCCGGGCCGCCCTTTCCCGCCTTCCAGCCGTCGCGGAAGCTGGCTCGGTCCGAACAGCGGAAGTTCACCGAGGGCACCGACGTCCGCTGTGTCCTCGACGCCCGCGAGCGGACCCTGCACTGCCACCACGAGAAGCTGGTGATCGTCGACGACGTCGTCGCCTTCGTCGGCGGCGTCGACCTCACCGCGCTCGAAGGCGATCGGCACGACAGCCCGGACCACCCGCCGCGGCCGATCGGGTGGCACGACCTGATGGCGCGGCTCGACGGCCCGGTGGTCGCCGACGTCGCCGAGCACTTCCGGCGGCGGTGGGTCGAGGTCGCCGGCGAGGACCTGCCGGCGCCCGCGGTGCCGGGGCCGGTCGGCGGCAGCCGCGTCCAGCTGCTGCGGACCGTCCCGAACGACACCTACGACTTCCTGCCGAAGGGCGAGTTCACCGTCCTCGACGGCTACCTGCGCGCCCTGCGGTCGGCGCAACGGCTGGTCTACCTGGAGAACCAGTTCCTGTGGTCGCCGGAGATCGCCGAGGTGCTGCTCGACAAGCTCCGCCACCCGCCGCACGAAGACTTCCGCGTGGTCCTGCTGCTGCCGCGCAAGCCGAGCAACGGCTCGGACACCACCCGCGGCCAGCTGGGCCGGCTGCTCGACGCCGACGACGGCCACCGCCGCCTGCTCGCCACGACCATCAGCGCCCACGACGGCGACGAGTCGGCGCCGGTGTACGTCCACGCCAAGCTCGGCATCGTGGACGACTCCTGGCTGACGGTCGGGTCCGCCAACCTCAACGAGCACTCGCTGTTCAACGACACCGAGGTCAACATCGCCACCGACGACCCGGACGTGGTCCGCACGACCAGGCTGCGGCTGTGGGCCGAACACCTCGGCCGGCCGGTCTCGGAGCTCGAAGGGAGGAATCCCGCGGACGTCGTCGACAACCTCTGGCGGCCGCTGGCCGAGGAGCAGTCCGAGCGGGAACGCCGCGGCGAGCGCCGGACCCACCGGCTGGTGCTGCTGCCGGGCGCCTCGCGCCGCGCGGCCCGGCTGCAGGGACCGTTGCGAGGACTGCTGGTCGACGGGTGAGCGGCCTCGAGCGCTACCTGATCCGCAGCTTCCGCATCAGCTTCAACCCGGAAAGCATGCTCTCGACGTACTTCTCGTACCCCTGCCCCGGCCGGGGCCCCATGACCTGCTTCTTCAGCACGGCCAGGTTCTGCACGTCCGTGTACTTCAGCAGCCCCTGGTCACCGTGGCGGGCCCCGACGCCGGAGTTCTTCACCCCGCCGGACGGCGTCCCCTTGGCCGCGTAAGCCGTCGCGAGGACGTCGTTCACGTTCACGTTGCCGGACTCGATCCGGGCAGCCACCGCGCGAGCCGCCGTGACGTCGGTGCTCCACACGGACGCGTTCAGCCCGTAGTCCGTGTCGTTGGCCAGCGCCACCGCTTCGTCGACCGTGCGGTACTTGTGCAGCGCCACCACCGGGCCGAACGTTTCCGTGACGCCGCAGACCATGTCCGAGGTGACGCCCTCGAGGATCGTCGGCTCGAAGAAGGCGGGGCCGAGGTCGGGGCGCGGCTTGCCGCCGCACAACACGGTGGCGCCCTTGGCGACCGCATCGTCCACATGGGACTTGACGCGGCGCATGTGGTCGGGCGAGACCAGCGAGCCCATGTCCGGGCCGAAGTCGTAGGCCGCGCGGACGTCGAGGGCCGAGGCCGCCGCGACGAACGCCGTCTTGAACTCGTCGTAGCGGGACTCCGGCAGGTAGATCCGCTCGATGTGCATGCAGATCTGGCCGGTGTTGCCGAACGCGCCGAAGATCGCACCCTGAACGGCTTCGGCGATGTCGGCGTCCGGGAGGACGATCATCGGGTTCTTGCCGCCGAGCTCCAGGCAGCAGCCGATCAGGTTGCGGCCCGCCCGCTCGCCGATCACCCGGCCGGTGGCCGTCGAACCGGTGAACATGACGTAGTCGGCGTGGTCGATCAGGGTGGGGCCGACGTCCGGTCCCTCGCCGCAGACCACCTGGAACAGCCCTTCCGGCAGGCCCGCTTCCTCCAGCAGCCGGACGCCGTAGAGCGGCGAAAGCGCCGTCTTGTTGTCCGGTTTCAGCACGACCGCGTTGCCCGCCATCAGCGCCGGCACGGCGTCGGAAACGCCGGTGGCGAACGGGAAGTTCCACGGCGCGATGATGCCGACGACCCCCTTGGGCAGCCGCACCTCGGTCGACGTCGTCAGCAGCGGCACCGGCCCGCCGCGCTTGGCCGGCGCCAGCAACCGGGCCGCCCGCTTCAGGTAGTGGCTCATCACCATCGGCGGGTCGCAGGTCTCCTCGATCGCCATCCGCCGGTTCTTGCCGCTTTCGACCTGGATCAGGTCGGCGACGGTCCGCGCCCGCTCGACGAACAGCGCGTGCGCCCGCCGGAACACCGCCAGCCGTTCCTTGACCGGCGTGGCCGCCCACTTCCGCTGGGCTTCGCGCGCAACGGCGAACGCCCGCTCGATGTCGTCCGGCGTCGACTGCGGCAGCTCGACGAGCAGGTCGCCGGTGTAGACCTCGGTGAGCTTCCAGTTCGCGCCGGCCGAGCCGGGTACCCGCGCCACGAGCTGGGCCAGGAACGCGTCGGTGACCGAAGCGGGACGGGTGAGTTCGAGCGGCGTGAGCGTCATGACCGGCTCCCGAGGACGAGCTGGGCGCCCATTTCCCCGATCATGATGCAGGGCGCGTTGGTGTTGCCGCCGGTGATCGACGGCATGATCGAGGCGTCGCAGACCCGCAGGCCCTCGACGCCGCGCACGCGCAGGTCGGGGCCGACGACGGCGAGCTCGTCGACGCCCATCCGGCAGGTGCCGACGCCGTGGTAGACCGACGTCGCGCGGTTGAGGATCGCGTCGCGCAGTTCCTGGCCCTTCAGCTGCGCACCCGGGTGGATCTCCTCCTTGACCGCGCCCTTGAACGCCTTGGACGCGAAGATCTCGCGCACCATTTCCGAGCCTTCGCCGAGCAGCTCGAGGTCGGCCGGGTCGGACAGGTACTGGAAGTCGATGAGCGGCGCCGCGGCGGGGTCGGCCGAGGCGAGCCGCAGCGTGCCGCGGCTCTTCGGGTAGATGAGCGTGGTCAGCACGGTGAGCGCGGGGCGCTTGTCGACGTCGTGCCGGATCGGCGCGTCCTGGTTGGGCGACACGTACGCCCACGGCAGCAGGTGCAGCTGCAGGTCCGGGACGGCGCCGGCCTGCGAGGTGCGCAGGAAGGCGACCGCCTCGAAGACCGAGTTCGCCAGGAACGTCGTGCCGGGGCGGAGCAGCTCCCGGGCCAGCCCGCGGGCGAAGTACGGTGCCGTGCCCTTGTTCTTGCTGGTCGAGACGTGGAACGTCAGGGCGTGGAACATGTGGTCGTGCATGTTGTCGCCGACGGGCAGGTCGGCGACGACGGCGATGCCCTGTTCCCTGAGGTGCTCGGCGTGGCCGATGCCGGACAGCATGAGCAGCTGCGCGGACCCGATGACGCCGGCGGAGAGGATGACCTCCTGGCCGGCCCGGACGGTGCGCCGGCGGCCGCGGTCGAGGACCTCGACGCCGACCGCGCGGCCGTTCTCGATCAGCACCTTCTCGACCAGCACCCGGTCCTGCAACTGCAGCGTCGAGGGCGCGAGGTGGTGGATGTACCCGCGCGAAGCGCTGTAGCGCAGGCCGTCGGCGGCGTTCTGCTGCATCCGGCTGACGCCCTCTTGGGACTCGGCGTTGTAGTCGTCGAGGATCTTGCAGCCGAGCGCGTCGGCGGTGGCGTCGACGAACTGGAGCGAGCCTTCTTGGGGGTTCTTCGCGCGGGTGACCCGGATCGGGCCGCCGGCGCCGCGGAAGGCGTTCTCGCCGTCTTCGAAGTCCTCCATGCGTTTGTAGGCGGCGTTGACGCTGTCGGCGTCCCAGCCTTCGTTGCCCTCGGCGGCCCAGGAGTCGAAGTTGGCGCGGTTGCCGCGGACGTAGACCATGCCGTTAATGGAGCTGGAGCCGCCGACGACCCGCCCGCGCGGCACCGGCATCCGCCGATCGAGAACGTGTTTCTGCGGCACCCCGTAGAAGCCCCAGTCGAGCGGTTTCTTGAGCTGCGGGACGGCGTGCATCGGTCCGACGAGCCCGGGTTTCCGGACGAGCAGCTGCTCGTCGCTCTTGCCGGCTTCGAGGACGATCACGCTGGCCCCGGCCTCCGCCAGCCGCCCCGCGATCGCCGCACCCGAGCTCCCCGACCCGACGACGACGTAGTCGGCCTCGTCGCCGCGCGCCGCCCTTTTCGCCATGTCCGCTCCTCGCTACGACCGGCCACTAGAACTGTAACGTGTTCTAGTTCGAGCCAACCGTATAGCGTCCGCCCAGGCGTGCGCAACGGTCCGCGGCGGCCGGCCGGATGCCGCGAATGACTCATTCGGGACGCCGGAGGTCCCGAATGAGTCATTCGCGACGTCGGCGGGCGCCCCGGAGCGAGCCTCAGCCCCAGGTCAGGAAGCGGTAGTGCAGGCCGGTGGCGGACTCCAGCCACTCCCCCACCGAGTCCGCCGGACGCCCGACCTCCGGCGCGTGGGTGTCCCCCTCGAAGGACTTCCGCAGCTCGGTGACCACCACGCGATCCGCGAACGGCAGCGCCGCCCGATACACCGCCGCGCCGCCGATCACCCACAGGTCACCGGACACCGCGGCCAGCGCCGAGGGCAGGTCGGAGAACGTCTCGATGCCCTCCTGCGGCGAACCGGACAACACGAGGTTCCGCCGGCCCGGCAGCGGCCGGAACCGCGGGGGCAGCGACTCCCACGTCCGGCGCCCCATCAGCACCGTCGCGCCCGCGGTCACCTCGCGGAAGTGCTTGAGGTCCTCCGGCAGGTGCCACGGCAGCTCGCCGTCGCGCCCGATGACGCCGTTCGCGGACTGGGCCCAGATCAGCCCGATCACACCGCCACCGGCGCCTTGATGCCCGGGTGCGGGTCGTAGCCCTCGACCGAGAAGTGCTCGTACGTGTAGTCGAACAGGCTCTCCGCCGGCTTCAGGCTCAGCGTCGGGAACGGCCGCGCGTCCCGGGCGAGCTGCGTGCGGACCTGGTCGACGTGGTTGTCGTAGATGTGGCAGTCCCCGCCCGTCCAGATGAAGTCGCCGACGCCGAGGCCCACCTGCTCGGCGATCATGTGCGTCAGCAGCGCGTAGCTGGCGATGTTGAACGGCACGCCGAGGAACAGGTCCGCGCTGCGCTGGTACAGCTGGCAGGACAGCTTCCCGTCGGCGACGTGGAACTGGAAGAACGCGTGGCACGGCGGCAGCGCCATCCGCGGGATGTCGGCGACGTTCCACGCCGAGACGATGATCCGCCGCGAGTCCGGGTTCTCACGCAGCGTGCGCAGCACCTCGGCGATCTGGTCGACGTGTCCGCCGTCCGGGGTCGGCCACGAACGCCACTGGACGCCGTAGACCGGGCCCAGATCGCCGTCGGCCGCCGCCCATTCGTCCCAGATCGTCACGCCGTGCTCCTGCAGCCACGAGACGTTCGCGTCGCCGCGCAGGAACCAGAGCAGCTCGTAGGCGATCGAGCGGAAGTGGACTTTTTTCGTGGTGATCAGGGGAAAACCCTCGGACAGGCGGTAGCGCAGCTGGTGCCCGAAGATCGACCTCGTGCCCGTGCCGGTACGGTCGCCCTTGCGGGTGCCCGTGTCGAGGACGTGGCGGAGGAGGTCTTCGTACTGCGTGTCCGGCATGCCCGGGAGCCTAACTCGTCCCGCTGACTCAGCGTGAACCCCGGTTGAGCCACACGGATGGGGGCGCAAACTTGACCCATTCCAGAAAAGGCCCTAGGGTCGGCGGCGATGTCGGACTTCGAAGCACAGCTGCGGGCGGTCTCGCTGCGGGTCACGCGACCCCGGCTGGCCGTGCTGGCCGCACTGCGCGAGCATCCCCACGTCGACACCGAAACGGTGATCGAACTGGTGCGCGCCGAGCAACCGACGGTCTCGCACCAGACGATCTACGACGTGCTGCGGGCGCTCACCGACACCGGGCTGATCCGGCGCATCCAGCCGGCCGGCGCGAACGCCCGCTACGAGGCCCGGGTGGGTGACAACCACCACCACGTCGTGTGCCGTTCGTGCGGGGCGATAGCCGACGTCGACTGCGCCGTCGGCCACACCCCCTGTCTCACCGCCTCGGACGACCACGGTTTCGTGATCGACCAGGCGGAGGTCGTCTACTGGGGCACCTGCCCCGACTGCGCGGCCGAACGTCCCCGAAATGATTCGCCGCTCCCGGAAGGAAGTAAATGAGCTCCACCCAGGACAACCCGTCCTCCGCGCAGGGCGTGGACAAGAAGGCGGCGGCCGGTTGCCCGGTCGCGCACGACTCGGTGACTTCGCAGGGCAGCGAGAGCGAGAACCCGGCGATCGACTCGCCGACCCCCAAGACGGGCGGCCGGCCGCGCACCCTCCAGGACTGGTGGCCGAACCAGCTCGACCTCAGCCCGCTGCGGGCGCACTCGTCGAAGAGCAACCCGCTCGGCGAGAAGTTCGAGTACGCCAAGGAGTTCGCGAAGCTCGACGTCGAGGCCCTCAAGCGGGACATCACCGACGTCCTCACCACCTCGCAGGACTGGTGGCCGGCGGACTTCGGCCACTACGGCGGCCTGATGATCCGGATGAGCTGGCACGCGGCGGGCACGTACCGGATCCACGACGGCCGCGGCGGCGCCGGTGACGGCGCCCAGCGCTTCGCCCCGCTGAACAGCTGGCCGGACAACGCCAACCTGGACAAGGCCCGCCGCCTGCTGTGGCCGGTCAAGCAGAAGTATGGCCAGAAGATCTCCTGGGCCGACCTGCTCGTCCTGGCCGGCAACGTGGCCCTGGAGTCGATGGGCTTCAAGACCTTCGGCTTCGGCTTCGGCCGCGTCGACACCTGGGAGCCGGAAGAGATCTTCTGGGGCCCGGAGGACGACTGGCTGGGCGACGAGCGCTACGCCACCGACACCGAGATGGTGCCGGAGCTCGGCGCGACCGAGATGGGTCTCATCTACGTCAACCCCGAGGGTCCCCGCGGCAGCGCGGACTTCGAGGCCGCGGCGCACTTCATCCGCGAGACCTTCGCCCGGATGGCGATGAACGACGAGGAGACCGTCGCCCTCATCGCCGGTGGGCACACCTTCGGCAAGACCCACGGCGCCGGCGTGGCCGACGACCACGTGGGCCCGGAGCCGGAGGGCGCCCCGCTGGAGGCCCAGGGCCTCGGCTGGCTGAACACCCTCGGCAGCGGCAAGGGCCCGGACCAGATCACCAGTGGTCTCGAGGTGACCTGGACCGACAAGCCGACCGAGTGGAGCAACCGCTTCTTCGAGATCCTCTTCGGCTACGAGTGGGAGCTCACCACCAGCCCCGGTGGCGGCAAGCAGTACGTCGCCAAGGACGCGCCGGAAATCATCCCGGACCCGTTCGACCCGAACAAGAAGCACAAGCCGACCATGCTCACGACGGACCTGTCGCTGCGCTTCGACCCGGTCTACGGCCCGATCTCGCAGCGGTTCAAGGACAACCCGGACGAGTTCGCGCTGGCCTTCGCCAAGGCCTGGTACAAGCTGCTGCACCGCGACATGGGCCCGGTCAGCCGCTTCCTCGGCCCGTGGGTCGCCGAGCCGCAGCTGTGGCAGGACCCGGTGCCGGCCGTCGAGGGCGACCTCGTGGGCGACGCCGACATCACCGCCCTCAAGGCGAAGGTCCTCGACTCGGGGCTCTCCGTCTCGGAACTGGTTTCGACCGCGTGGGCGTCGGCCGCGAGCTTCCGCTCCACCGACAAGCGCGGTGGCGCGAACGGCGCCCGGATCCGCCTGGAGCCGCAGCGCAGCTGGGAGGTCAACCAGCCCGAGCAGCTCGGCAAGGTCCTGGAGGTCCTCGAGGGCGTCCAGCGCGAGTTCAACGAGGCCGGTGGCGCGCAGATCTCGCTGGCCGACCTCATCGTGCTGGCCGGCTCGGCGGCCGTCGAGAAGGCGGCGCGCGACGCCGGCGTCGAGACGACCGTGCCGTTCCACCCGGGCCGCACCGACGCCACGGCCGAGCAGACCGACGTCGACTCGTTCAAGGTCCTCGAGCCGCGCGCCGACGGCTTCCGCAACTACCTGCGGGCCGGCGAGAAGCGCCAGCCCGAGGTGCTGCTGGTCGACCGCGCGTACATGCTCGACCTGACCGCGCCGGAGATGACGGTCCTGGTCGGCGGCCTCCGCGCCCTCGGCACGAACCACGGCGGCGCCGCGCACGGTGTCCTCACCGACCAGCCGGGTGTGCTGACCAACGACTTCTTCGCCAACCTGCTCGCGCCGGGCACCAAGTGGAAGGCGTCGGAGTCGGCGGAGAACGTCTACGAGATCCGCGACGTGACGACCGACGAGGTCAAGTGGACCGCCACCGCGGTCGACCTGATCTTCGGGTCGAACTCGCAGCTTCGCGCGCTGGCCGAGGTCTACGCCGGCGACGACGCCCGCGAGAAGTTCGTGGCGGACTTCGTCGCCGCCTGGACGAAGGTCATGGAGCTGGACCGCTTCGACCTCGCCTGATCGTGGCACCGACGGGCCCGGCCGGTCTTCCGGCCGGGCCCGTTCGCGTGGGCGGCGATCTTGACATCGGGTGAACGCCGACCTACCGTGAGTCCCACGCCGCCGGGTTGTCCAGACCATTTACCGTGAAAGGACACCCAACGATGCGTGTGCGCGCCTTGCTCGCCCTCCTGGCGGTCCCGGCCCTGGCCGTGGCGACCGCCTCCCCCGCGCTGGCGGCGGACCCGTCCGTGGCCCCGGGCGGCAACTTCGACCTCTCGATCTGGCAGCTGCAGGAGCCGGTCGGCTCCCCCGGCAAGCCGACGACCATCTCGTCGTCCCGGCTCCAGGGGCCGAACGGCTTCCAGGACAGCTACTTCTACACCGACACCCGCGACGGCGCGATGACCTTCTGGGCGCCGGAAAAGGGCGTCACCACGCCGAATTCGAACTACGCGCGCTCGGAGCTGCGCGAGATGAACCGCGACGGCTCCGCGGCCAACTGGTCGCTGAGTGGCTCGCACAAGCTGAGCGCGACCCTGCGCGTGGTCTCGGTGACGTCGAACGTGTGCGTCGGCCAGGTGCACCTGGGCACCGGCGGCTCGTCGACGAAACCGCTGCTGGAGCTGTACTACCGGGCGAGCGGGGACATCGTGCTGGGCACGGAGAACTCCCCCGACGGCGGGCAGACACCGCACACCGTCGGCCACGTCTCGATCGGCAAGACGTGGACCTACACGATCGGCATTTCCGGTGGCAACACCATCGACCTGACGGTCAACGGGAGCACCACGCACTACAGCATCCCGTCGTCGTTCAAGGCCTACAAGCAGTACTTCAAGGCGGGTTCGTACAACCAGTCCTCTTCGGACAGCACGACGAAGGGGGCCCGGGTCGCGTTCTACGGCCTGAAGGTCACCCACGGCTGACGAAGAGCGGCCCGGCCGCCACCGGGCCGCCTGCGGTCAGCGCCAGCCCAGCTCCGGGGCCACGTGCTTCAGGATGTTCTCCAGCACGTGCGCGTTGTAGTCCACCCCGAGCTGGTTCGGGATGGTGAGCAGCAGGGTGTCCGCGGCCTGGACGGCCTCGTCCTCCTTCAGCTGCCGCACGAGCTCGTCGGGCTCGCCGGCGTAGGACCGGCCGAAGATCGCGCGGGTGTTCTCGTCGATCATCCCGACCTGGTCGCGCGAGTGGCGGTCGCGGCCGAAGTAGGCGCGGTCCTGGTCGTTCGTCAGCGCGAAGATGCTGCGGCTGACCGAAACCCGCGGCTCCCGCTCGTGGCCGGCTTCGGTCCACGCCTCACGGTAGGCCTCGATCTGCTTGCGCTGCTGGACGTGCAGCGGCTCGCCCGTCTCGTCGTCCTTGAGCGTCGAGCTCTGCAGGTTCATGCCCAGCTTCGCGGCCCACACGCTCGTCGCGTTCGAACCCGACCCCCACCAGATGCGCTCGCGCAACCCCTCGGAGTGCGGCTCGAGCCGCAACAGACCCGGCGGGTTGGCGAACATCGGCCGCGGGTTCGGCTGGGCGAAGCCTTCGCCCTCCAGGAGCTTCAGGAAGACCTCGGTGTGCTGGCGGGCCATGTCGGCGTCCGTCTCGCCCTCGCCGGGGGCGTACCCGAAGTACCGCCAGCCGTCGATCACCTGCTCGGGGGATCCCCGGCTGATGCCGAGCTGGAGCCGGCCGCCGGAGATGAGGTCGGCGGCGCCCGCGTCCTCGATCATGTAGAGCGGGTTCTCGTAGCGCATGTCGATCACGCCGGTGCCGATTTCGATCCTCGACGTCCGCGCGCCGATCGCCGCGAGCAGCGGGAACGGGCTGGCCGCCTGCCGCGCGAAGTGGTGCACGCGGAAGTAGGCGCCGTCGACGCCGAGCTCCTCGGCGGCCACCGCCAGGTCGATCGACTGGTGCAGGAAGTCGGCGGCCGACCGGGTCTCGGAGTGTGCGCTGTCCGACCAGTGGCCGAACGACAGGAAGCCAATTCTCTTCACGCCCCCTCAGACGTCCGGCGGCCGGAAATGATTCCCGGGTGTGATCGCCGTCGTTCGCTCGTTCCGGTGAACCGCCGTCCGGGCCCGGCCAGGCCGGGTACTCCGCCGGAAAGAGGAGGAGACGCATGCCCGACAACGACCTCACCGGATTCCTGATCATCGGCCTGGTGTTCGTGGTGGCCGACGGCCAGGTGCTCTACCGCGGCGGCCGGCGCTACCTCAGCGGGCCGGACGGCGGTGAGGGGTCGGGCTCGCTGGCGTGGATGGTGGTGACCGTCTTCCACCTGGTCTCCTTCGGCGTGCTCGCGCTGCTCTCGGTGGTCGGCCCGCAGTGGTCGGGGTCGACGGCCGCGCTGGTCGGGCGGCTCGGCGTCTTCCTGCTGCTGATGGCCGTGGCCCACGTGCTGACGCTGGCCGTGCTCGCCCGCCGCCGTCAGGACCGGATCGTCGAGGAGCACTTCCAGGAGCGGGAGGGCGGCACCGAGACCTACGTCCGGCCCGCCACCGAGGTGGTCGTCGAGCCGGCGGCGACGGACCCGGCGTGGCGCGCCACCACCACCCCGGTGCCCGGCCAGGACGGCCCTCGCCCGCAGGTGGCTCCCGATCTCGGCAACCACGGCCCGTACCGCACCTGACCTGCACCGCGACGTTCACCGGATCGATGGAATCCGCCCGGCGAGCCGCGGCTCTGCGCTGCCCGTCCTGCACCGGCCGTGCTTGGATCTTCACGGCCGGTGCGTGAGGAAGGAAACTGCGGTGCGAACGTCCCGAGCAGGACTGGTGGTGGCGGTCTCGGTCCTGGTGGCGGCCACGGCGCCCGCCGCGGCGACCCCGGCCGACCCGCTCGCGCCCTACCGCGGGCAGGAGGTCTCCTGGGGCGCCTGCCCGTTCAAGCAGCGCACCAAGCCACCCACGGCGGAGTGCGCGCGGATCACCGTCCCGCGGGACTGGGCGGCCCCCGCGGCCGGGATCGACCTGCAGGTGGCGATCAGCCGGGTGCCGGCCACCGGCAGCAGGCAGGGCGCGATCCTGGTGAACCCGGGCGGACCCGGCGGCCGGGGCACGTCGCTCGCGGGCGCGCTGGCCGGGCTGGAACCGTCGCTGAACGAGCACTACGACATCGTCGGGATGGACCCCCGCGGCACCGGTCAGGAAGGCGGCACGGACGACGGGTACGTCTGCCGGGTGCCGCTGGGACGGCTGCCGCAGGAGGACGACCTCGACGCCCGTGACCGCTCGGCGGCGAGCATCGCGCTGCACCAGCGGACGCCGCGCGTGCTGGCCGAGGCGTGCCAGAGCGACGCGCTCGCGCCGTTCATCACCACCTGGCAGACCGCGCACGACATGGACCTGATCCGCGCCCTGCTGGGCGACGAGAAGCTGAACTACCTCGGCTTCTCCTACGGCACCTGGCTCGGCGCGAAGTACGCGTCGCTGTTCCCGGAGCGGGCCGGGAAGCTGGTGCTCGACTCCAGCGTCAACTTCGAAGGCCGCCTCCAGGCCGCGTTCGAGGCGTTCCCGAAGATCGACCAGCGCCAGTTCGACCGGGTCTACGCGCCGTGGCTGGCCCGCCGGTTCCCGGAGCAGCTCGGCAAGACCGCCGGCGAGGTCCGGGCCACGTGGGAGAAGCTGCGGGCCTACTTCAAGACCCAGGGCGTGCCGCCCGACGTCTTCGACTCGGTCTTCGTCGGCAACGGCAGCAGCCGGCAGTGGATGACGGGTGCCCTGGTCCTCACGAAGGGCGCGGCCGCGCTCGACGGCAAGACCACCCCGCCGCCGGCGGCGTTGCGCAGCGACCTCGACCGGGCGTCACGGGCGGTCTTCGGCCGTCCGGCGGACCGGCTGACCGCGGCCGACGTGGCGGCCGACCCGCCGGAGCCCGACTACGCCGACGTCCCCGGGACACGGCTGGCCGTGGCGTGCGGCGACCAGCCGACGCGGACGGCGAGCTGGTACAAGCTGCTCAGCGACCTGCAGGGGCCGGCGTACCCGCTGTTCGGCTGGGCGTACGGCCTCAGCGAGGCGTGCGGCTTCTGGTCCGACCCGCCCCGGCAGTCGCTGCCGAAGCTCTCGGCGGCCGCCGCGAAGAACATCCTCGTCGTCCAGGGCGAGTTCGACCCGCAGACCGGCTACGAGCAGGCGGAGGCGGCGGCGCGGGCGGCCGGGATCCCGATGGTCTCGGTGGCGGATTCGCCGTTCCACGGCCAGTACGCGGTCAGCGGCAACTCCTGTGTGGACGATCTGGTGAACGGCTTCTACCTCGGCGGCGCGCGGCCGGCGGCCACCATCTGCCCGGGCGTCCCGCTGCCCGGGGAGAACAAGGTGTACCCGGTGCCGGGCCCGGCGGGCGAGCCGTCCCAGGCGTCGGCGCCGGTGCCCCGGGATGCCCGCTCGGACGTCCGGGACCGGCTTCAGGACGACATCAGCGCGGTCAACCGGGGTCGCTGATCCGGTACGCCACGCCGATCCGCTCGATGTCCTCCAGGTCTTCGGGGTACAGGCCCCGGCCGGTGAACCGCTCGACCGCGACCAGGCCCTTTTCGTTGCCGTCGCGGTAGTTCTCCAGGTCGAGACCGGCCAGCGCCGCGGTGACCTCCTCATCCGCGGACGGCTCCTGCAAGCCGGGTTCGAAGGACGAGAGGAGAGTGCCGGCCTTGGCGAAGGACAGGCGCGTCACCGCGTTGACGTTCCAGAACATGCTCGCCGCCCGGCCGGCGCGGGAGGCCGCGGTGAGCACGTCGGCGTGGGAGCCGTAGTAGCCGTTCTCCTCGATCGCCACGACGACGCCGTCGAGGTCCAGGACGGCCAGCCACGGGTCCGCGTACGCCTCGCGCAGCTCGGGCAGGGGTTCGGGCCGGGCGGGGTCGGCGCCGAACGCGCGGATGACCTCCTCCGCCGGGAGGCCGGTGACCACGGTGACCGTCGCCGCGACGGTCAGCCGGGACCGCCCGATCCAGCGGTAGCGCACCTCGGGCCGGTCCGGTACCGGCGGCTCCGGCTCGCCGCGCAGGCGGTGGCCGAGCCGGTCGGCCCGGGCGTGCACGACCGGGGGCTCGGGCGGCGCCGCCCAGATCCAGAGGTCGTAGCTCTCGGTCTCGGGGTCGTCGCGGCCGTAGGCGTGCACGCGGACGCGGTAGTCACCGGGCCACGGCGGGGTCGTGACGGTCTTGACGTGGGGCCAGTGCGGCGTCGTCACGCCCCGGCCCACGCCGGCCGAGCCGTGCTCCGCGTGCCAGCTGAGGTCGACGACTTCGTCCCAGCCCAGGGTTTCCGCCGTGGCGGGCGGCTCGGCCAGCACCCGGATGCCGACCTGGACCGGGCCGTTCTCCGTGCCGGTGCGGACGGCCACGCCACCGTCGACGACCTCGGCCAGGCCGTTGCCGGCGAAGTCGGGCGGCACGGCCGGGGTTTCGCTTTCGGCCAGGGCGAAGACGTGGTCGCGGACGGCCACGGACGTGCTGCCGGACTGCGGCAGCCGGTATTCGGCTCGTTCCTTGTCCCGCAACGCTTCCGCGTAGCCGTCGGGCATCGGCGTCTCGCGCAGCAGGCTCGCGGCCACTCCCAGCGCCGTCCCGACGATGGCGGCGATCTCCGGGCTGTCTGCTTCGCGGGCGACGATCGTCGCGGTCACCAGGGCGATCGCGAGGTGGTGGGCGCCGTGCGCGGCCGCGATGGCGGCTTCGTCGCCTTCGACCGGGTGCGGGATTCGTGCGGCCAAGCCGGTGGTCAACTCCGCGACCAGGTCCAGGAAGCCGGGCCGGAGCAGGTGCAGTGACCGCGTCTCCCGCAGGGCGTCGGCTTCGCTGTCCGAGGTGAGGAAGCCGTACGCGCCGTCCGGCGGCGGCTTCAGCCCGGCGGCGACCGGGGGCGCCGGGATGGCCAAGCTCGTCAGAGGCAGCTCCACAGCGCCGTGGACGCGTTCGACGAGCCACGACGGCAGGGTTCTGAGCGACTTCAGCACCTCGGGCTCGGGGAGGTCCGGGAACCGGCGGCGTTCCGGTTCCAGCCGCAGCCGGCCCAGCGCCGCGGCGGGCGCGGGCGGGATCGCGGCGCGGACGGCCGGCACGACGGCGGCCACGGCGGTGGCAAGGTCCTCCCCCATGCGACCCACTGTGCCAGAAACCGGGGCCGGAGCTGCGGATCGCCGGAAATTGTCGGACCCCTCCCGTAGCCTTCGGCCCAGCATCGACCGACTTTGGGGGGCAGCAATGACCGAGACGTTCGTCCCGGACCCGGCGTGGAGAACGCACGTCCACGTCCGGCGCGGCGGCTGGTTCCCGCCGGACACCGAGCCGGCGGCGGACGCGGCCGGGTGGTGGCGGGCCGCGGTGGCCGGCGAAGACGTGGCGAGGGCGGCGCTGCGGAATCCGGCGAGCGATCCGGACCTCGTCGGCGCCGCCCGCGCGGGCGGCGAGGACGTGCTGAGTGCGGCCGTGCTGGCCACGCTGCTGCACAGCGGCCTGCGCCGGAAGTCCGGCGGGCAGGAGGAGGCGTGGCGGATCGCCGACGCGTGGTGGGCGCGGGGGCCCGGGTTCGCGGTCCGGGCGGCGGCCACCATGACCCAGGTCGTCCACTCCGACCACTACCCCGACGGCACCGCACTGCTGGAACGGCGGACGGAGCGGTGCCGGGGCCTCTTTCCCGGGGAATATCCGCTGTTCCGCCGGCTGCGCGCACTCCTCGCCGCCGCCGGCGATGCCGAGTACGAGGCGGCGACGGCGGCGCTGGCCGCGTTCCGGACCGAACCGGCCGGTCAGGTGGTGGCCTCCTACCTGGTGCCCACGCGCGAAGACTGGGCCCGCGAGATGCTGGCGGCCGTCCGGCCGCTCGGGGAGTTCGGCGTCGACTGGACGTCGGTCCTGCAGGCACTGTCCACTCGGGACCAGCTGGAAGCGGTGCCGGCCGTGGTGCTCCGCTGGCGCCTCCAGGCCGAGGAGGTCCGCTACACCCTGTTCGACGCGATGGGGGCCGCGTCGGCTCCCCTGTTCGCCCGCGCCCTCGACGCTGATCCGAGCGGAGGCGACTCCCGCAGGTTCTTGCTGTCCGTGCTGGCCGGCCTGCCCGGCGACGAAGCGTTCGAGCTGCTGGTGACGCGGCTGGGGCAGAAACACGTGCAGCCGGTCGTCGCCGCCGGGATGGCCGGCACGCCGGAGCGCGCGGTCCGGCTGCTGGCGCGGGCCGCCACCACGCAAGCAGCGTACGCCGAAGAGGCGAACTTCCTGCTGCGCAGCCACGTCGCGGCCCATCCGGACGTCGCGACCGGCGTCCTGCCCGATCTTGACGCTGCAGAGCGGGCACTGGTCGAACGCGCGCTGGCGGCCGAAGAGCGGCTGCCGTCCGTGGCCGACGAGGCGCTGCCGCGGGTGCTCGTGGACCCGCCGTGGGCCGCGAGCCACGCCCGGCGCACACCCACCGTCCTCAGTGGACTTTCGGTCCCGGCCGAGCCGAAACTGGTGTGGGCCCCCGGGGAACAGGCCGAGTGGGCGGAGTGGCACACGCGGCTGCACCGCGGCCTGTACGGCGGCTGGCAGCGCGCGGCCGAGGAGTACGACGCCGGGAAGCTGTACGCGCCGGACGGGCCCACCTTGTTCGTCAAAGCCCCGGACGACTGGGTGCGCGAGCGGCTGGCCGGGTGGCGCCCGGCCGAGGCGTGGGACGGGGAGATCTGGGGCCGCGTCCTGGCGAGCCGCCACGGGCTGCTCGCCTACCGGCCGCTGCTGGCGATGGCGGCGGCGCACCCGGGCCACCGCGGCGAAGTGCTGCTCCCGTTCGTGAGCCCGGAGATCGCGCTGCTGATGGCGGACTGGCTGGTCCGGCTGAAGAAGGCCCGGGAGGTCGCGCTGGCGTGGCTCGGCCGGCACCTCACCGACGCCACGAGGTTCCTGGTCCCGGTGGCGCTCGGCCCGGCCGGAACGAACCGCCGCACCGCCGAGGCCGCACTGCGCGTCCTGGCGAAGAGCGGGCACGAAGAGGCGGTGTCCGCGGCGGCCGCTCACCACGGCGCGGAGGCGGCCGAGGCCGTCGCCGAACTGCTCGTCACCGACCCCTTGGAGGTCCTGCCGGTGCGCCTGCCGGTCCCCGGCGCGTGGGCGGATCCGGCGGTGCTGCCCCAGATCCGCGTCCGCGGCGGCGAGCAGGCCCTGCCCGACCGGGTGATCCCGCACGTGCTCATGTTGTTCGCGCTGTCGACGCCTGACGAGGTCTACCCGGGGGTGGCGCACCTGCGCGACTTCGCGGACACGGCTTCGCTGGCGGAGTTCGCGTGGGCGCTGTTCGGTCGCTGGCGGGCCGCGGACTACCCGGCCAAGGACAGCTGGGTGCTCACCGCACTGGGTCTGTTCGGCGACGACGACGTGGTGCGCAAGCTGAGCCCGCAGATCCGGGCCTGGCCGGGCGAAGGCGGCCACGCCCGCGCGGCCGCGGCCCTCGACGTCCTGGCCGGCATCGGTACGGACTTTGCGCTGCTGCATCTGAATTCCATCGCGCAGAAGGTGAAGTTCAAGGCACTGAAGCTCCGGGCCCAGGAGAAGATCGCCGCCGTCGCCGAGGGGCTCGGCTTGTCGGCCGAGCAGCTGGCCGACCGCCTGGTCCCGACACTCGGCCTCGACGAGGCAGCCACGGCAGTGATCGACTACGGCCCCCGCAAGTTCGTCGTCGGCTTCGACGAACAGCTCAAACCGTACGTCACGGACCCGGACGGCAAGCCCCGCAAGGCCTTGCCGAAGCCGGGCGCGAAGGACGACGCCGAGCTCGCGGCGGTGGAATACAAGCGGTTCACGGCGTTGAAGAAGGACGTCCGCACGGTGGCGGCGGAGCAGATCCCCCGTCTGGAGTCGGCCATGGTCCAGGGCCGCCACTGGCCGGCGGCGGAGTTCACCGACCTCCTGGCCGGCCACCCGTTGCTGGTCCACCTGGTCCGCCGCTTGGTCTGGCGCACCACGGCGGGCCAGACGTTCCGCTGCGCAGAGGACGGAACGTACGCCGACATCCACGACGAGGAGTACGCCCTCCCCGAGACGGCCGAGGTGGGCGTGGCCCACCCCCTGCAGTTCGCCGACGAGCTGGCGGCCTGGTCGGCGTTGTTCGCGGACTACGAGATCCTCCAGCCGTTCCCCCAGCTCGGCCGCCCGGCGGCGCGCCTGGAGGAAGCGGAGAGGTCGGCCACCACCTTGAAGAGGTTCGAGAACCACACGGTCCCGACGGGCAAGCTCCTGGGCCTGACGAAGAAGGGCTGGCACCGAGGCCCAGCCTTGGACAACGGCCTGGAGGGCTGGCTCCTCCGCCCCACCCCCGACGGAGGAGCAGTGGTCCTGAACCTCGACCCGGGCATTTTGGTCGGCCTGCCGGCGGAGGAACCCGAGCAGAAGCTCACGGACATCTGGCTGGACGAGAAGGGAGAGGGAGCCTGGAGCCCCCAGGGAACCCGAGTATTCGGCGAACTCGACCCGGTGACGGCCTCGGAAGTCCTCGCCGAACTGACCGACCTGACCCGCTGACCGCCCTCAAGCCCCTCAACCCGACCGACGCCTGAAAGGAGTTGCGGTGTAACGCATCCGCCCACGCCCGGCCACCCAGGCCTGATCCGGGCAGGCCACCCGGTCCGGTCCAGGGGCCGAGCAAGGCGGTCCGGGCTGTCCACGCCGCCGGGCCCATCCTGTCCGGTCCGGGCAGGCCGGTCCGAGAGCCGAGCGAGGCGGGCCTGTCCAGCCGGGCCGGGCTGTCCACGCCGCCGGGCCCATCCTGTCCGGTCCGGGCAGGCCGGTCCCAGAGCCGAGCGAGGCGGGCCTGTCCAGCCGGGCCAGGCAGTCCAGGCCGCCGGGCCCGTTTGGGCCGGTCCGGCAGGCCGCCGGGCCGGGCCGGGCGGCCAGGCCGAGCCCCGCGGGCGGGCCCAGGCGGGTCGGCCGGTCCCGGCAGCTGGATCCGACCGAGTCCCGGCCGTTCGTGGTCGGCTGGTTCAGGTGGGCCGATCAGGCGAACCGTGCCGCGGTGGTCGGGCCGACCTCGCCCGACGGGCCGTTCAATCCGGACCGACCCCATCAGCCGGGCACCTCCGTCCGGGCGGCTCCCGGCCGCTCGTGGCGGGCCGGTCCTGTCGGGCCGAGCAGGCCCAAAGGGCCGGGCAAGCCAGCCGGACCGACTTGGCCGGGGCAGGCGGCGAGCCAGCCGGCCGAGAAACAGACGACAGCCGACCCGCACCTGCCCCACGCCAGCCAGGGCCCACACACCGCGAGCCGGTCCCGCAGGTGAAAGGCGCCGCCAGCATCGGCCCGAGCCGCACTCTCACCGAGCCCCGACAAAGCATCAGCCCGGCGCGCACCACCCGGAACCCCGCGTCCGAGACACAATCCCCACCACCCGCCACCGAAAATCTACCTCCATGACAGTAGACATTCACCGTCACCCACCGGTAAAGTTCTCCACGTACCGGAAGAGACAACGAAAGGAAGGGAACGGGACCATCATGGGATCGCCCGCAGCGGCCCGGTAACGCCGCGCGGGTTCCGCAAGCCCATCGAGTTCGGAGGTGGTGCTCGGTCACGGATGAGCGATCCCCGCGCCCCGCGCGGGAAGCCGGCGGTCACGCCGTCGGCCGGTAATGGTGAAACCCAACCTTTCGAGGACCCCGGACGCCCACGATGGCGTCCGGGGTCCTTCTGATGCGGAGGTGACATGGTCCCCGACGGGGAAAGACCCGGAAATCTCGACGACGAGCACTACCCCGGCTATACCATGGGCCGAGCCGCCGACATGCTCGGCACCACCCAGAACTTCCTGCGCAGCCTCGGCGACGCCGGCTTGATCACGCCGCAGCGATCCGCCGGCGGGCACCGGCGCTACTCCCGGCACCAGCTCCGGCTCGCCGCGCGGGCCCGCGAGCTCGTCGACCAGGGCACCGCCGTCGACGCCGCCTGCCGGATCGTCATCCTGGAAGACGAACTGCACGAAGCCCGCCGGCTCAACCGGGCCCTTCAAGGGGAAACCGAGGGCTGAGCGAACGCGTCCGCGATCGCCCCCATCGACGCCCGCGTCCGGTGCAGATCCGGCCAGATGGATCACGGCCGACACCCTTCCCGGCGACGCCGAGGCCACCACGAACGGCCGCCGCGACGGCCGGCCGCTTCGGATGAGCGCCTCGACTCAGCCGCACCAGCGCCGCGATCGTGATCCGCCGCCGGGAACCCCCGCAAGAGCCGAAACCCTTGACGCCGCCCCTCGCCGGATGTTCTCATCTCTGGGAGCGCTCCCAGCCTGTCGAAACACTCGAACACGGACCAAAGGGAGTTCAATGAAGCGCTCCATCGCTGCGCTGGCGGCCGCCGGCGCGACGGTTCTCGGCTGCACCGCCGTGCTGGCCATCCCGCAGGCCTCGGCCGCCGCTCAAGGGTGCCGGGTCGACTACACCGTCACCAACCAGTGGCAGGGCGGGTTCCAGGCCGGCGTCAAGGTCACCAACCTGGGTGACACGCTCACCGGCTGGTCGCTCAGCTTCACCTTCCCCGACGCCGGCCAGAAGGTCGCCCAGGGGTGGAACGCCACCTGGTCGCAGTCCGGCTCGATCGCGACCGCCGCCGGCCCCGACTGGAACCGGACCCTCGCGACGGGCGCCGTCGCCGACCTCGGCTTCACCGGCACCACGACCGGGGCCAACCCGATTCCGGCGTCCTTCACCCTCAACGGCGTCACCTGCACCGGATCGACCACGACCACCACGACACCGACGACCACCACCACCCCCTCCCCCGGCGGCACGCCGCTCGCCGCGAACGGGCAGCTGCACGTCTGCGGCGTCCACCTGTGCAACGAAGCGAACCGGGCGATCCAGCTGCGCGGCATGAGCACGCACGGCCTCCAGTGGTTCGACTCCTGCTACAACGACGCGTCCCTGAACGCCCTCGCGAACGACTGGCACGCCGACCTGCTCCGCATCGCCATGTACGTGCAGGAAAAGGGGTACGAGACCAACCCGGCCTGGTTCACCGACCGGGTCAACAGCCTCGTCGGCGAGGCCGAAGAACGCGGCATGTACGCGATCGTCGACTTCCACACCCTCACCCCGGGTGACCCGAACTACAACCTCGACCGCGCCAAGACCTTCTTCGCCGCGGTCGCCGCCCGGAACGCGAGCCGGAAGAACGTGATCTACGAGATCGCCAACGAACCCAACGGCGTGAGCTGGGCCGGCATCAAGAACTACGCCGAGCAGGTCATCCCGGTGATCCGCGCCGCCGACCCGGACGCCGTCGTGATCGTCGGGACCCGCGGGTGGTCGTCCCTCGGCGTCTCCGACGGCTCCAGCGAATCCGAGATCATCAACAACCCCGTCAACGCCACGAACATCATGTACACGTTCCACTTCTACGCCGCCAGCCACAAGGACAACTACCGCTCCACGGTGAGCCGGGCCGCCTCGAGGCTGCCGCTGTTCGTCACGGAGTTCGGCACGGTGACCGCCACCGGCGGTGGCACGCTCGACCAGGCCAGCACCACCGCCTGGCTGGACCTGCTCGACCAGCTGCAGATCAGCTACGCGAACTGGACGTACTCCGACGCGAACGAAAGCAGCGCCGCGCTGAGCCCGGGCACCTGCGCCGGCAGCGACTACGGCAGCGGCCGGTTGACCGCGTCCGGCGCCCTGGTGCGGAGCCGGATCGACACACCCGACCACTTCTGATCACCCGGGCGGGGTCCCGAAGCCGGGACCCCGCCCCTTCTCAACCTCCAGGTTGACAACACCCCCAGCCGCGCTCTATGTTCATATTCAACCGAATAGTTGAGGAAGAACCGGTGGACGAAGACAGCGAGCGGCTCAACCGCGTGTTCGCGGCCCTGGCCGACCCGACGCGGCGCGACCTGGTGGCCCGGCTGGCCGCCGCGGACGCGACCGTGGGCGAGCTGGCCGAGCCGTACGAGATGAGCCTCCAGGCGGTCTCCAAGCACGTGAAGGTGCTGGAGGAAGCCGGGCTGGTCACGCGCAGCAAGGACGCCCAGCGCCGTCCGGTCCACCTGGACGCCGAGGTGTTCGACCTGATGACCAAGTGGATCGAGCGGTACCGGCGGCAGGCCGAGGAGCGCTACCGGCGCCTCGAAACGCTGCTGGGCCGCATGAGCGGCAGTGAAACCCGACCCCGTAAGGACGCGTCATGACCA
Source organism: Amycolatopsis sp. 505 (assembly GCF_031625235.1). Lineage (NCBI taxonomy): Bacteria > Bacillati > Actinomycetota > Actinomycetes > Pseudonocardiales > Pseudonocardiaceae > Amycolatopsis > Amycolatopsis sp. 505. Next base: position 323,161 of record NZ_JACKQP010000003.1, on the reverse strand, counting down.
TGACGAAGCACGAAACCGAGATCCTGGCCGACGAGAAGGTCCCGACGATCCAGCTCGTCCGGGACTTCGACGCCGCACCCGAGCAGGTGTTCCGCGCCCACGTCGACCCCGAGCTGTACGCGCAGTGGGTCGGGCCGCACTCGGTCACCACGCGGATCACGCGGTGGGAGGCACGAACGGGCGGCGAGTGGGCCTTCGCCAACGACCGCGACGGCGAGGAGATCGCCGCGTTCCACGGCAGCTTCCACGAAGTGCGGCCGAACGAGCGGATCGTGTGGACGTTCACCTACGACGGCGAGCCCGACGGCGTCGCGCTGGAAACGCTGACCCTGGAGGAGATCGACGGCGGCCGCACCCGGCTGCGGGTGCTCAGCGTGGTGCCGGACTTCGCCACCCGCGACGGCATGCTGGCCAGCGGCATGGACGTCGGGGTCACCGAGGGCTACGCCAAGCTCGACGCATTGCTCGCGCGATGACCCCGGCCCGGCAGCACGCCTCCGAAGCCGCCCGGTTCACCGAGCTGGTCGAGTCGGCTTCGGCCGGCGACTGGGCCCGCCCGGCACCGGTGGCGGGGTGGACCGCGCTCGACGTCGTCCGGCACCTGGTCGAGTGGCCGCGCGACTTCCTCCGCGGCGCGGGCATCGAATTGCCCGCGCTGTCGGTCGACACCGACCCGGCCGGGGCGTGGAAGCAGCACGTCGCCGACATCCAGGCCATCCTCGACGATCCCGCCGGACGGGTGCTCAGCAACCCGCACACCGGCGACCGGCCGGTGGACGAGGCGATCGACCAGTTCTACACCGGCGACGTCTGGATGCATTCCTGGGATCTCGCCAAGGCTCTCGGCCGCGAGCCCGACCTCGGTGAACAGCGCTGCGCGGAGGCGCTGACGGCGATGCGGCCGATGGAGCAGGTGCTGCGCGACAGCGGCCAGTTCGGCCCGGCGGTGCCCGTGGACGACAGCGCTTCGGCACAGGACAAGCTGATGGGCTTCCTCGGGCGCGACCCCGCCTGGCACGCCTGAGCCGCTCCGGCCGGCGGGACACCGGTTGCGCGTCCGACGCGGCGCAGCAGCGGACGACCCCTCGGATACAACGTTGTAAATATGTATTTACAACGTTGTATCCGACCGGCTACCGTTCCTCTGCCCGGTCCCCGAGGAGCACGAGGAGCGTCGGCATGCGCTCGGTTCGCCGTCTGTTCACGGTCTTGACCACCACGCTCGTCACCTTGTCGGCCGCCGTGCTCCCCGCGGCGGCCGTCCCCGCCGTCCCCGCCGGCCCGCCGCCGGCGTACCCGGTCGTCGGCCCCGGGACGCATCTCCTCGACCACGCGGCGAAGCTTGCCGGTCTGGGCGACCCCGCGTGGTACGAGGCCAACATCCCGTTCGTCGACCTGCCCGACAAGGCGATCGAGGACACGTACTACTACCGGTGGCGGACGTTCAAGGAGGCCCTCAAGTACACCGGGCCCGACGACGGCTGGATCGTCTCCGAGTTCCTCGGCCCGGTCGGCTACTCCGCCCCCGGCGGCGGGATCGACGCCGCCGCCGGGCACCACCTCTACGAGGGACGGTGGCTGCGGGACCCCCGCTACCTCGACGACTACGTCGACTACTGGCTGCGCGGCAGCGGCGCGGGCCCCAAGCCGGCGACCGACGGCCTCAACGAGAACACCACCGATTGGGCCCACGAATACTCCTTCTGGGCGGCCGACGCCGTGCTCGCGCGGGCGTCCGTCGACGGCCGGTGGGACTTCGCCGTCGACCGGCTCCCCGAACTGCAACGGCAGTGGGCCGCCTGGGCGCCGCAGTTCGACCCGCAGCTCGGCCTCTACTGGCAGGTTCCGGTGTGGGACGCCATGGAGTACACCGCGAGTTCCTATCAGAGCCCGGATCCCTACCACGGCGGAGCCGGCTTCCGCCCGACGCTCAACGCCTACCAGTACGGCGACGCGCGCGCCATCGCCGATCTGCTGCGCCGGCGCGGCGCACCCGGCGACCGGCAGCTCGCCGCCCGCTACGACCGGGACGCCCGGTCCCTGCAGGCGAACCAGGACCGCGTCCTGTGGGACGGTGGCGCGCAGTTCTACAAGCACGTGATGCGGGACGGCAACCCCGCCCGCACCAAGCTCGCCGACCGGGAAGAGATCGGGTTCGTGCCCTGGTACTTCCACATGGCACCGGCCGGCGCCGCCGCCGCGTGGGCGCAGCTGACCGATCCGGCCGGGTTCGCCGCCCCCTTCGGGCCCACCACGGTCGAGCGGCGCAGCCCGTGGTTCATGCACGACGCCCTCGCCGGGTGCTGCCGCTGGTCGGGGCCGAGCTGGCCCTACGCCACCAGCCAGACGCTGACCGGGCTGGCGAACCTGCTCACCGACTATCCCCCGCAGCCGTACGTGTCCACTCAGGACTACTACGCCCTGCTGCGCGAGTACGCCCTGACCCAGCGCAAGAACGGCGTGCCCTACGTCGCCGAAGCGCACCACCCCGACGAGGACCGCTGGCTTTACGACTCCCGCGGGCACAGCGAGGACTACAACCACTCGACGTTCGACGACCTCGTGCTGTCCGGGCTGCTCGGCATCCGGCCCCAGCAGGGTGACCACGTACGGCTCGCCCCGCTCGTTCCGTCCACTTGGGACCACTTCGCGGTGGAGAACGTGCCCTACCACGGCCGCAACCTGACCGTGGCCTGGGACCGCGACGGTCACGTCTACCGGCAGGGCGCCGGGTTGAGCGTCTGGCTGGACGGCAAGCTCGTGCACCGCCAGGCCGGGCTGACCGCGGTCGACGTGCCGGTGCGCCCCGGGAAGGCGGCCGTGGCCGGTCACCTCGTCGACGACCTGGCGAACATCGACCGCACCGGCTACCCGGCGGCGTCGGCGTCCTACACCTGGCCGGCCGACAGCCCGGCGAACGCGATCGACGGCCAGGACTTCGACCTCGACGTCCCGTCGACGCGCTGGACGAGCTACGGCAGCCCGAACCGCCAGGACTGGCTGGCCGTCGACCTCGGCGCGGCCACCGACGTCTCCGACGTCCGGATCTCCTTCTACGACGACGGCGGCGGCGTCCGCACGCCGGACACGTTCGCGCTCCAGTACCGCACCGCCGACGGGTCGTGGGCCGACCTCCCCGCGCAGCACCGGGATCCCGCGACGCCGGTGCGAGGCCGGCCGAACCGCGTCGTCGTCCAGCCGCCGGTCCGCACCGACGGGCTCCGGGTCGTGGCGTCCAGAGTGGACGGAGGCGCGGTCGGCATCACGGCGGTGCAGTCGTGGCGCGCCGAAGACGAGCGGCTCGCCGTCCGGCTGCCGGACGAACCGCCGCGGCTGCGGCCCGGGCAGACGGCCGAAATCACCGGTTCGGTCCGCAGCGCGCAGCCGATGACCGTGCGGCCCGCGCTCACGGTGCCGCGCGGCTGGACGGCCCAGCCGCTCGGGCCGGCCGGCGACCTCCGGCTCACGCCGGGCCGAGCCGTCCCGCTGCGGTGGCGGGTGACCGCCCCCGCCGACGCGCCGGTCGGCACCCGGGCGCCGGTGCGGCTGCTGGTCGCCCCGCTCGACCACGGCGTCCCGGCCCGCAGCACCGCGGACCTCGTGCGGGCGGAGGTCGTGTTCGACCCGGCCGATTTCGCCACACCGGTGTGGGACGACGACTTCACCGGAGACCGGTTGAACGACTACCGGATCGGCGCGCGGTTCGGGGAGCCGCCGCCCTCGCTGAGCCAGGCGGACGGCGCCCTGATCGCAACGGCGAGCCGGCAGTCGGCCGCCGTGCTCGTGGCGCCGGTGGCCGCCCCGGCCGGCGACTTCGCGGTGCTCCTGGAACCGCGTTCTTTCGCCGGGAGCGCTCCGGAGGACAGCGTGCTCCTCGGCCGCGCCGCCGGGCCGGACGAGCTGGCCTTGGCCTGGTACAACCACCACTTCGGCACGTCCGGCGCGGACGTGCGGGCCGACGGGCGCGACTACGGCGACGACGTGACCGGCGGGTGCTGCGCCGCGGTCGAGTGGTCGCCGGGCGACCGGTTCGCGGTCGTGTCCGACCACCGCGGCGGGCTGACGAGCTGGCTGGGCCACCAGGGCCGGTGGCAGCTGCTGAGGACGATCCCGGCGGGTCCGGTCGTCGCTCCCGGCTGGTCGCCCGCGATCGGGCTCCGGCTGACCTCGGGCCGGCTGGCCCTCGAGCGCCTGACCGTCGTGGCGCGCGGCTCGGCGTGAGGGGCGATTGACAAACGATCGGTGCGCGGGGGACTCTGGGAGCGCTTCCAGACGACGCCGCCGGGGCCGCTTCCGCCTGCCGCGGTACCGACAGGCGGAAGGAGAATCCATGGGGTCCGTCTCCCGCCGGCCGGGCGTGCTGGCCGTGATCGCCATGCTCGTCGTAGGTGTTTCCGTGTTGTGGCCGTGGAATTCGGGCGCCGCGCCGGTCGCGCCCACAACGGGCAACGCGACCCACTTCGACGCGCTCGGCGCCCCCTACGGCGGTTGCGGCCTTCCGCAGGACATGCTCGATTCGCCGGATTTCGTCGCTCTCAACGTCTACAACACCCCCGGCGACTACAGCTTCTACCCCCGGCCGATCCCGCCGGCGCAGGCCGCGAAGATCGGGCTGTGGGACAACGGTCGCAACTGCGGGCGGTTCGTGCAGGTCACCATCGGCGAATACTGCACCGGCGTCAACGACGGCGCGCCGGGACAGCCGTTCTGCCGCAACGGGTCCTGGGTGACCGACGGGTACGCCGGCGCCCAGCTGACCATGGTCGTGGCCGACAGCTGCGGCGACTCGAACGCCTGGTGCCGCGACGATCCCGGGCACCTCGACCTGTCGACCGCGTCGCTCAACCGGTTCGTGAAGAACGGCGTGCCGGTCGGCGACATGAACCCGGGGCACTGGAACAACCGCCGGGTTTCCTGGTCCTACGTGCCCGCCCCGAACTACACCGGCGACCTGAAGCTCGGTTTCCTCCAAGGGGCGCAACGGTATTGGACGGCCATCGCGGTGTCGCACCTGCCCAACGGCGTCCACGGCGTGGAGTTCCTCGGCGCGGACGGCACCTGGCAGCAGGCGCAGCCGGACAGCGACCTCGGGCAGGCCTTCCTCATCGGCCCGACCGCCACGGCCGGCACCGCGTACGCGATCCGCGTCCGGGACGCGAGCGACGCGCTCGTCAACGACGGCCGCGTCTACCGTTTCACGCTGCCGGACCAGTGCCTTTCCGGCTGCGCGGCGGCCTACACCGGCATCAGCTACACGACCGGGACCAGCACCCCGACCACGACGCCGACCACCCCGACCACTCCGACGACGTCCACCACCCCGGCCGGGGCGTCGTGCACCGCGACCTCGGCGGTCACCTCCTCGTGGAACGGCGGGCACCAGCTGGAGTTCACCGTGAAGAACACCGGCTCGGCCGCGCTGGCCGGGTGGACGACGGCGTTCTCCTTCGCGGGCAGTCAGCAGGTGACCAACTCGTGGAACGCTGTGCCGACGCAGACCGGCCAGGAGGTGCGGGCGGCCAACCAGACCTACAACGGGACGCTGGCTCCCGGCGCGACGACGACGTGGGGTGCAGTCGTGACCGGCACGTCCCAGCCGCTGGCCGGGCTGGCCTGCACCGCCCGCTGATCCTCAGCCGGCGCTCGCCCAGAATCCGGTCAGCACCGCGGCGGCGCGGGCCGGTTCGTGAGTCATCCACCAGTGCCCCAGGCCGTCGAGGACGGCGACCCGGGCCCCGGCGCGGGCGGCGGCCCGGCGGCGTTGCTCCTCGGTGCCGACGACGTGGTCGGCCGTGGCCAGGATGGCGAGACCCGGCCGGGCCGCCGCGCGTTCCAGCGGCAAGCCGAGGCCGGGCGCACCGGCCGCGGCGGCGGACCGGTACAGGGTGAGCACCGCGCGGCCCATCGCCTCGTTCTGCCCCGCCGCGACGCGGGCCGCGACCGCCCGGCCCATCCCGCGTGCCACCAGCACCGCGGCGCGCTCTTCGGGCGCGGCACCGAACCGCGCCGCGACATCGGCCTCGCCGACGCCCGGGGTCTGCCAGCGGCGGGCGAGTTCGTGCCATTCGTAGTCCGGGTCGAAGCTTCCGAGGGTGTCACTGACCCAGCTGCGGACCAGGTGCGGGTGGCTCAGCACGACGTTGAGGACGTGAGTGCCCCCGAAGTCGTGGCCCACCAGGTCCACCGGCTCGCCGAAAGCCGCCAGTTCGACGGCCAGCCAGTCCCGGTAGCCGGCCGGGGTGGCTTCGAACCCGGCGGGCAGGGGCGCGCCGAAGCCGGGCGGCGACAGGCAGACCACGTCCGGGCGGGCGAGCTCCGCCAGCAGCGGGTCCCAGACCGCCGCCGTCTCGGGGTTGCCGTGGACGAACACCGCGGGCATCAGGCCACCACCGGCGTCGTCGGCTGCAGGACCGATTCCACCAGCGCCTCGGTGCGCAGGTGGGTGATCGCCTGGTACTCGGGGTCGCGGACCATGGCCGCGAAGGTCTGCCGGTCCGGGTAGCGGACGAGCACCACCATGTCCCACGCCTGCCCGTCCTCGGCGACCAGCGCCGGCCCGCCGGTACCCAGGTACTCCACCTTCAGGCCGTAGCGGGCGTTGAGTTCGCGGCGGAGGGCTTCGGCGTAGCGCTGGTAGCTTTCGCGGCCGCCGTCCGGGCGGAACCGCAGCAGGTTCAGCATCACGACCGGGCCGCCGGGGTCGTCGGCGAGCAGGGCGTCGAGGGCACGTTCTTCGATTTCGATCATCAGGACCTCCTGGACCGGCACTCTACACATACTTGTTGGTCAACACGCAAGTTACTTTGCTAGACTCCGATCATGCGCCGCACCCAGCAGGAACGCCGTGACCAGGCCGAAGCCGCGTTGCTGACCGCCGCCGCCGAACTCGTCGTCGAGCAGGGCGTGCGGTCACTGACGCTCGCCCGCGTCGGGGAGCGGGCCGGGTACAGCCGCGGCATCGTCACCCACCACTTCGGCGGGAAGCAGGCACTGGTCGAGCGGCTGGCGCGGGCCACGCAGGCCGGGTTCGTCCCGGGGCTCGAGGACGTCCCGCCCGGCCTCGACCGCCTGCTGCGGCTGATCGACGGCTACCTCGGCGAGCTCAGCCGGATCGGCGTGTTCCACCAGGCTTTCCTGCTGCTGTGGGCGGAAGCCGCCACCCAGCCGGAGCTGGCCCCGATCTTCCGCGAGCGGGACGCCGCCTTCCGCGCCGACCTGCGCGAAGACGTCGAAGCCGGCCTCGCGGACGGCAGCATCGACGCGGGCGCCGGGGCCGACGAGGTCGCGACCGCCGTCGTCGGGCAGCTGCGCGGGATCGCGTTGCAGCGGCTGCTCGATCCGGGCAGCGTCGACACCGAGGCGCTGCGCCGGAGCGTCACCGGCCAGTGGCGCCGCGCCCTGACCCCTTAGGCTCGGCGTCTTACGCGGAGGGAGGTGACGGCGTGACCGAACGCGGGCGGCTGCCACGCGTCAAGCGCGTGACGATCGAGGACGTGGCCCGGGAGGCCGGCGTCGGGCGGCAGACGGTTTCGCGGGCGCTGCGCGACCTGCCGGAGATCGCCCCGGACACCCGCGAGCGCGTGCTGGCGGCGGCGACCCGGCTGGGCTACCGGCCGAGCGCGCTGGCGAAGGGCATGCGCACCCAGCGGTCGGACGTCATCGCGCTGATCGTCTCCGACATCGCGAACCCGTTCTACCCGGCGGTGGCGCGCGGGGTGTACGACGCGGCGGAGGCGGCCGGGTGCAGCGTCGTGCTGTACAACACCGACGCCGACCCGGGCCGGGAACGCGACGCCATCGAGGACGCGCTGGCCCGGTCCGCGCGCGGAGTCGTCGGGTTCTTCTACGGCATGCCCGACGACGTCCTCGCCGACTACGCGCGCTCGGTCCCGCTGGTGGTCGCCGACCGCGAGCTGCCGTCGGAGGTGGCGGCATCGGTGAGCAACGACTTCGCGACCGGCACCGCGGCGGCCGTGGAGCTGCTCGCCCGCAGGCCGGACGCGTGCCTGGGCATGCTGGACAGTTCGGTCGGCGTCGCGGTCGACGAGCGGCGGCTGGCCTTCGTGACGGCGTGCGCGGCGCTGGGCTTCGGCGACGTCTCGGCCCGGATCGTCCAGGGACCGCCGACCATCCCCGGCGGCACGGAAGCGGCCCGCGAGCTGCTCTCGGCGTGGCCCGAGGTCAACGGGATCTTCGCGTTCAACGACCTGATGGGCATCGGGGCGGTCCAGGCGGTGCTCGCGCGCGGCGGGGCGGTGCCGCGGGACTGCGCGGTGGTCGGCTTCGACGACCTGGAGATGTCGGCGTACCTCAACCCGCCGCTGAGCACGGTCCGGATCGACAAGTACGACCACGGCCAGGCCCTGGTCCGGGCGCTGCTGGCGGACACCGCCGACCGGATCTCGCTGCCGGTTTCGTTGATCACCCGCGCGACCGCCTGAATCGAATCCTCCGGAAGACGCCCTTGACGGGGTAGCTCCGAGGTGCGCATACTCCCCGGGTGCCACGGCCGGGAACATTCCCGGGAACGTTCCCGAGCGAGTGGCGGAAGGAGGTGGCGGCATGGACGCAGGCTCGCCGAGAACGGCCGGGTCGGGCTGGCTTCGCAGGTCACGCCGGTTCATGCGCCGCTCCGACGGTTCCGTGGTGGGCTGGTGGGTGAGGGGTTGCCCGCGCCGGGCGCGGGTCGCTTGGTGCGGTGGGCGGTTGCCTGAGGTCCTGCCTGCCTGGGCGCACCTCGACCGGCACCGCGGCGGCGAACTGCCGCGCGAAGCTCGCTTCGCCCGGCAGCACCTCGACCCGCCCGGCGAGCCGCTGCCCCAAGCCCTCCCCGCCCGAGCACACCTCGACCCGCCCGGCGAGCGGCTGCCCGAAGCCCTCCCCGCCCCGCCGCAACGCAACCCGCGCGCCGGCGGCGAGCAGCCACCCGAAAGCCCGCCCGAACCGCCGCGCACCCCCGCGCCCCGATCCACAGTGGACCCCTGACCCGCAACCGCGACCCCCCTGCCCCAACCGTTCCCGAGGCCCGGCCCCACTGCGCCGAGCCTCGGCCGAAGCCGCCGCCACCCCGAAAGGACCGAACGCAATGGTGCGTACTTCTCCCCCGACGAAACGGCTTCGCCGGCTGGGCGCCGCCGCGGCCGCTGCCGTGCTCGCGCTCGTCACCGCCGGCTGCGGGAATGCCGACTCCGCCGCCCCGGCCGCCGGTGCCGCTTGTGCTGTCTCCGGGGGCAAGGTCGAACTCTCGTTCTGGTCCTGGCTGCCCGGCATCGACCAGGCCGTCGCCTTGTGGAACCAGGGGCATCCCGACATCCACGTCACCGTCGAGCAGACGCCCCAGGGCAACCAGGGCACCTACAACAAGATGTTCACCGCCCTCAAGGCGAACCAGGCGCCGGACCTCGGGCAGGTCGAGTTCGACTCGCTGCCCGGCTTCCGCGTCCAGCAGGGCCTTCGGGACATCTCCGCCTGCCCCGGCGTCGCGGACGCCAAGTCGAAGTTCGTCGACTGGACCTGGGCGCAGGCCTCGGTCGGCGGTGACGGCGTCTTCGCCATCCCGCAGGACACCGGGCCGATGGGCCTGTTCTACCGCAAGGACCTCTTCGAAAAGTACAACGTGCCGGTGCCGACGACCTGGGACGAGTACGCCCAGGCCGCGAAGACCCTGCACGCCGCCGACCCGAACCTCACGATCACGCACTTCCCGCAGAAGGACGTCAACTGGTTCGCCGGGCTCGTCTGGCAGGCCGGCGGGCACTGGTTCACCCAGGACGGCCGGCAGTGGAAGGTGAACCTGACCGACCCCGCGTCCACCAAGGTCGCCGACTACTGGCAGAACCTGCTCTCCCAAGGCCTCGTCTCGAACTACCAGGGCTTCTCCGAATCCTGGAACAAGGCGCTCGACTCCGGGCAGATCGCCACCTGGACCGGGGCCGTCTGGGGCGTCGGCACGATCGCGAAGGCCGCGCCCTCCACCGCCGGGAAGTGGGCCGTGGCGCCGCTGCCGCAGTGGACCAAGGGTGCGCAGCGCTCCGGCAACTGGGGTGGCTCGACCACCGCGGTCTTCGCCGGCACCAAGCACCCGGCCGAAGCCGCGCAGTTCGCCCTGTGGCTCAACAGCGACCCGCAGGCCCTGGCCATCCTGACCGCCCAGGGCGGGATCTACCCGGCGACCACCGAAGCCCAGGCCGGTGCGAAAGCCTCGCCCGAGAACACGCAGTTCTTCGGCGGCCAGGACGTCGACGCGGTCTTCCGCGAGGCGGGCAAGGGCGTCAGCCAGGACTTCACCTGGGGACCGTCGATGGAGCAGACCTACGCCCACGTCCGTGACGGGTTCGGCGCCGCGCTCGCCGGCAACGGCACGCTCGGCAAGGCGCTCACCGAGGCCGGCGCCGCGACGATCACCGACCTGCAACGCCAGTCCATCCCCGTGGCGAAGTAAGGACGACGATGGTTGTCGCAGCGTCCCAGACCGTCGCCGGCGTGGCGCCCCGCCCCAGGGTGGCGCGCCGGCGACGGGCGAACGGCAGCGCCCGCGCCGCGTGGCTGCTGCTCGCCCCGTTCCTGATCGGCTTCGCGGTGTTCTACGTGGCCCCGATCGTGGTGGCCCTGGTGAAGAGCTTCACCGCCGTCACCCGGACGTCGACCTACGGCCGTCCCGTCGAGGTGTTCGCCGGCCTGGGCAACTACACCGCGGCCCTCGGCGACACCGGGTTCACCGGCTCGGTCGGGCGGGTCCTGCTGTTCGGGGTGATCCAGATCCCGGTCATGCTCGGCCTCGCGCTGGTCCTGGCGCTCGCCCTGGACTCGGCGGTGGTGCGGCTGCGGCGGTTCTTCCGGCTCGCGTTCTTCCTGCCGTACGCGGTGCCCGGCGTGATCGCCGCGGTCATGTGGGGCTTCTTCTACGCCCCCAACCTCTCGCCGGTCAACCAGCTGCTCGACCCGCTCGGGATCCACCCGGACCTGTTGTCCGGCAACGTGATCCTGTACTCGATCGCGAACATCGTCACCTGGACGTTCACCGGGTACAACATGCTGATCCTCTACTCGTCGCTGCAGGCGATCCCGCCCCAGCTCTACGAAGCGGCCCGGCTCGACGGCGCGTCCGGCTGGACGATCGCCTGGCGGATCAAGGTGCCGATCATCGCGCCGTCGCTGGTGCTGACCGGGGTGTTCTCCATCATCGGCACGTTCCAGCTGTTCACCGAACCCCAGGTGATGGCCGGGGTTTCCAGCGCGGTCTCGTCGTCCTACACGCCGTCGATGGCCGCCTACGCCCAGATCTCCGCCCAGAATCACGGCCTCGGCGCCGCGATGAGCGTGCTCGTCACGCTGCTGATCGCGGTCCTGTCGTGGCTGTTCTTCCGGATCACCCGCGCGAGGGCCGCCCTGTGACCACCCGTTCCTCCGCCGTGGTGACCACGGCGATGTTCGTCGCCGCGGTCTACTTCCTGCTGCCGGTGGTCTGGCTGGCGATCTCCGCGACGAAGTCCGCGTCCGATCTGTCGACGACGTTCGGCCTCTGGTTCTCCGGCAACCACCTCGGGGAGAACCTGCGCGACACCGTGACCTTCGGCGATGGCCTCTACCTGCGGTGGCTCGCCAACAGCGCGCTGTACTCCGTGGTGGGGGCGGCGGCGGCCACGCTGCTGTCGGCGATGGCCGGCTACGCCCTCGCCAAGTTCACCTTCCGCGGGCGCTCGCTGACGTTTTCCACCATCCTGGCCGGCGTGCTGGTCCCGCCGACCGCGCTCGCGGTGCCGCTGTTCCTGATGCTGGCCGGCGCCGGGATGACGAACACGGTGTGGTCGGTGCTGCTGCCGAGCATGATCAGCCCGTTCGGGGTCTACCTGGCCCGTGTCTACGCGGCGGCGTCGGTCCCGGACGAGATCCTCGAAGCCGGTCGCATCGACGGCGCGGGCGACGTGCGCATGTTCTACACCGTGAGCCTGCGCCTGATGGCCCCGGCGCTGATCACCATCTTCCTGTTCCAGTTCGTCGCGATCTGGAACAACTTCCTGCTCCCCCTGGTGATGCTGACCAGCGACCGGCTCTACCCGGTGACGCTCGGGCTGTACACGCTGAACACCCAGATCACCCGGGATCCGGACCTGAAGGCGATCGTGGTCACCGGCTCGCTGCTGTCGATCATCCCGCTGATCCTGGCTTTCCTGGCGCTGCAACGCTTCTGGCGGACCGGGCTGGCGGCCGGGGCGGTCAAGGACTGACCGCCCCGCGCCGGGCGGACACCGGCAGCCAGGTGCAGGCCCAGGCCGGTGCCGTGGCCGATGTCCTTCGTCGTGAAGAACGGCTGGAACGGCCTCGGCAGCAGGTCTGCCGGGATGCCCGGGCCGCGGTCGCGGACCTCGACGACCGCGCAGGGACCCTCCTGGCGGGTCACCAGCCGCAGTTCGCCGTGGCCGCGAGGTCGGAACAGGCGGCCGCGGAGGCGCGACCAGGGCGCTGATCGCCCGGCCGGCCGCCTGCGCGTCCGCCCGCCTCCGGGCGGACCGCCGCGGCCAGCCCCGCGGCGGTGACCGCGGCGCGCACTGGAGGGCCAGGTCGAGGGCGACCTCCAGACCGAGTTCCCGGGCCCGCGCGACGAAGGCGCACCAGGAGGTCCCGGTTGCGCAACGCGGTGGCGGCGTCGAGCAGCGCCTCCCGCTCGGCGCGGCGGTCGGGCCGGTAGGCGACGCGTTCGAGCAACCGCGCGCCGATCTCGAAGTCGTTGGCCAGCGGTCCACGGCTCGCTCCAGGCGCCGATCCGGAAGGTCCGGACCCCGGGTTCGTCGGGGACGACGATCGCCGCGAAGCCGTCGCCGCCGTCGGGCTCCAGCCGGGTCCGCCGGGTGGAGCCGTCCGCCCACACGGTGGCCGACACCCGCACGGCCTCGCCGACCACGGCCTTGGCCGGATGTTCCGCCGTCCCCACCGTGGTGCGGACGTCCTCGATCACGGATGCGCCCGACCACCGCGCTCACCTCCCGCGCGGCCAAGGGAAAACCCGGGTCGGCTCCGGAAACTCGACGCAGTCGGCGCAGGGGCGGATCAGGGCGCGCGCAGGGCGTACCGGCGTTCCGCATAGGCCAGGTCGTCGCGCCACAGGCGGGCGGCGGCCCGGCGCATGAGGGGACGCAAAACCGGCGCAAACCGTGCAGCGTGGGCGAAACCCGGCCGTTCGGACGCCGCGATCGTCGCCTCGATCACGGCCGTTTCCGGGCGGCCGTCCGGGCCGGGACCGAGCGGGGTGGCGTGCGTTTCCACGACGCTGCCGACCCCCTCACCGTCCACAATGGTCATCAGCACGGTGCGCGGGCCCGGGCAGGTGAACTCGGCGACCACCGGGACACCGATCTTGCCGGCCAGGCGGAACGTCACCTCGACGACGAACCGGTCGTCCTCCTCGGCGACGTCGACACCCTGCGGGGCGGACAGCACGCGCAGCCGCGCGAACGAGTACGGGTGGAACCACGCGCCGTGCCACGGGTCGAGGCGGTTGGCCACGACGTCTTCGGGCTCGCAGACGCCGGTGAGCGTGGCGACGGCGTCCACCGTCGTCCCGTCCGGACGGACCGGCACCGGCGGGCGCTCGGTGGGCTCCTCGCCGCCGATCCGGTCGAGCCGGACCCACGCGAGCACGCCGTCGTCGAAGGCGGGGAGGGCCGTCCACCCGGGACGGTCCGCGCCGACGCGCAGGCCGTGCCAGCGGCAGACCAGCTCACCGCAGTGCACCCGCGCCTGCTCCAGCGGGGCGCCGAGGTGGGGGCAGGCGCCGGGGCCGACGAGCAGGCCGCCGTCGGGCCCGCGCCAGGCGACCAGTTCGCGGCCGGCCACCCGCACCCCGAACGGCCGGTCGGCGCGTACCTCGCGGGCGGCCGCGAAGACGAACCAGTTGCCGGACGGCCGCGTGCCGGCCCGCTTGACGGCGGCTTCGATCAGCGCGGGACTGCACTCCCGGTAGGTGGGTTCCTGCCGCGCCCAGGCCGGTTCCCGGAACGGCCGCACCGGCCACCGCGCCGGCCAGCGCTCGATCACCTGCCGCTTGAAGTCCACCTGACACACTCCCACCCGAACACGACCGGCCGAGAAGACCGGCTCGCGAGCCATCCTCAGCCATGTGAAGCGATTGCGCAACGCTTCCGGGCCGGGGCTGGCGTCCCGGCGCGACGCTTCACGCGCAAGCGGGACAAGGCCGCGCAGCTCACGTGTACCCGCGAGGTCGCGAATGACTCATTCGGGGCGTCGGAGGTCCCGAATGAGTCATTCGCGACCTCCGAGGAGCGCCGGAACTCGCGCACCCGGCCACCACGCCGAGCCGGCGCTAAGCCTTCAGCCGCTCCGCCGCCACCTCGATCGCCCCGGCCAGATCGTTCACCCACACGACGTCCCGGCCGGCGAGGTTCTCCCACCCCGGCCCCGCCAGCACCACGCCGACCCCGCGGCCGCGCAGCCGGCGGACCAGGGCGTCGTCGATCGTGCCCGCCGACATCGACCACAGGAACACCGCCGCCGGGTCGAGTTTGGCCGTGATGGCCGCCGTCGTCTCGGCCGGGACCAGCTGGCCGAGGTACACCGCCGGGATGCCGATCTCCACCAAAGCCGCCCGCAGGACCTCCATCGGCAGGCTGTGCCGCTCGTCCGGGCAGCACGCGAGGACCACCGCCCGGCCGGGCGGGATGTTCGCGAACCGGGCGCTGTAGCGCTGGAGCGCCAGCGAGATCTCGCCGGTCAGCGCCCATTCGGACTCGAAGCAGACGTCGCCGCGCAGCCAGCGGCCGCCCAGGTGCGTCAGCACCGGCACGAGCACGTCCGTCCAGGCTCGCGAGGGGCCCAGCGCGTCGAGCAGCTCGTCCAGCAACGCCGCCAGCGCCGCGAAATCAAGCCCCTCCGCGGCGCCCTCCAGCTCCTCGATGCGGCGGCCGGCCGGGACGTCCGGCAGCGCGTCGGGCAGACCCGAAAAGACCGCCGCGGCGGCCTCGCGGGCGCGCAGGCCCCGGTCGATGAGCCGCTGCATGTGCTGCAGGCGGCGGACGTCGGCGTCGGAGTAGCGCCGGTGGCGCCCGTCGTCGCGAAGCGAGGGACCCACCCCGTAGCGCGCCGCCCAGGTGCGCAGCGTCACCGGCGAGACGCCGAGCAGTTCGGCGACCTTGCCGGGCGTCCACGAACCCCGGCCACCCACCGCCTCGACGTCCATCGACACCACGTCCTGCCAGCCGAACCCCCCGGATCGAAGTTTATCCGGCGCGCATCCGGCGACACCCGGGGTGGAGACCCGGGCGCCGCCGGATGCCGGACCCGCGCCGAGGGGAGGCGGCGGGCCCGGCGGGGCGGCGCGTGGCAACACCACCCCGTCCACAGGAAAGTCGCTTCGATGCGGCAGCGATCGGTTCGGGTCACCGCCGCGTTTTCATCCGTTCAAGTGGACAAGCTACACCCCATATGCAACGGTTGCGAATCGAATAGCCTGAACGTGGGAGGGCGGCGGATGACCGCGACGATGACGCCGGCCGACCGGCTGGACGCCTGGGGCCGGCGTTGCCTGGCCGAGGCGCACGGGTTCGTGACCGAACGGGCGGCCGAGCACTTCGCCGGGCGCAGCGAGGGGGCGCTCGCGGAAACGGCGGTGCCCGAGTTCGTCGCGGGCGGGAAGTGCCTCCGGCCGCTGTTCGCCTACGTCGGCTGGCGGTGCGGGCAGCCGGACTCCGACGCCGCCATCCGGGCGGCCGCGGCACTCGAGCTGCTGCACTGCTTCGCCCTGGTCCAGGACGACGTGATGGACGGTTCCGAACTGCGCCGGGGCCGGCCCGCCCTGCACGTCCGGTTCGCCCGGTGGCACCAGGAGCAGGGCTGGGCCGGCTCGGCCACCCGGTTCGGCGAATCGGCCGCGACGCTGTTCGGCGACCTCTTCCTGGTCTGGTCGGAGCAGCTGCTGCGCGAAAGCGGGCTGGACCCCGCGCGGCTGGCCCGGGCCTGGCCGCACTACGACGCGATGCGGGCCGAACTGGCCGTCGGCCAGCTCGCCGACCTGGTCAACGACGCCCGGGCGCTGCCCAGCTGGGACACCCTGCTCGACGTCCTGCGCCGCAAGTCCGGCAACTACACCGTGCAGCGGCCGCTGGAGTTCGGCGCGGCGCTGGCCGGCTGCGGCCCGGAGCTGACCGCCGGGCTGTCGGAGTTCGGCGGCCTGGTCGGCGAGGCGTTCCAGCTGCGTGACGACCTGCTGGGCGTGTTCGGCGAGCCGGCCGTCACCGGCAAGCCCGCCGGGCAGGACCTGCGCGACCGCAAGGCCTCCAGCGTCGTCGTGCTCGCCGCGGCGATGGCCGGACGGCGCCGCCAGGCCGAACTCGCCGAGCTGCTCGACCTCCCGGTGATCGACGACGAAGCGGTCGAGCGCTGGCGGGACCTGATCGTGGCCACCGGCGCCCGGGACCGCCTGGGCGAGCTGATCCGGGAACGAGCCGACAAGGCCCTGGTCGCGATCGACCCCGCGGTGGTTCCGGAGCCGGCCGCCGACCTGCTCGCCGCGCTCGCGATCCGCTGCACGGACCGCGTCCGATGAAGACCGTGCCCGGACCGGCGGACCGCGTCGTCGTCGTGGGGGCCGGGCTGGCCGGCCTGGCCGCGGCCCTGCACCTGGCCGGACGCGGCCGCGAGGTCACCGTCCTCGAGCGCGACCCGGGCCCGGGCGGCCGCGCGGGCCGCGTCGAGCGCGACGGCTACCTGCTCGACACCGGCCCGACCGTGCTGACCATGCCGTCGATCCTGCGGGACACCTTCGCCGCGGTCGGCGCCCAGCTCACCGAGGAACTGCCGCTGACCCGCCTCGACCCGGCGTACGTGGCGCAGTTCGCCGACGGCAGCACGCTGCCCGTGCACTCCGACGCGGACGCGATGACCGAGGCCGTCCGCGAGTTCGCCGGCCCGGCCGAAGCCGCGGGCTACACCCGCCTGCGCGCCTGGCTGACGAAGCTGTACCGCGCGGAGTTCGGCCGGTTCGTCGACGCGAACATCGACTCCCCGCTCGGCATGCTCCGCCCGGAACTGGCCCGGCTGGTGGCCCTGGGCGGGTTCGGGCGGCTGGACGGCCGGGTCGGGCAGTTCCTCTCCGACGAACGGCTCAAGCGCGTGTTCACTTTCCAGGCGCTCTACGCGGGCGAGTCCCCGATGCGGGCCTTGGCGCTGTACGCGGTGATCTCGTACATGGACACCGTCGGCGGGGTGTACTTCCCCACCGGCGGGATCGCCGCCCTCCCGCGGGCGCTGGCCCGGGTCGCGGCCGACGCCGGGGTCAAGTTCGAGTACGGCGACGCCGTGGCCGAGCTCGAACGCCGGGGCCGCCGCGTCACCGCCGTCCGGACCGCCTCCGGGACCCGGTACCCCTGCGACGCCGTCATCCTCACCACCGAGCTGCCCGAGAGCTACCGGCTGCTCGGACGGCACCCGCGGCGGCCGGTGCCGCTGCGGGCCGCGCCGTCGGCGCTCGTGGTGCACGCCGGCGGCCCCTCGGCGCACCCGGACGTCGCCCACCACACGATCTCCTTCGGGCACGGGTGGCGGTCGACGTTCGACGAGCTGATCACGCAGGGACGGCGGATGAGCGATCCGTCGCTGCTGATCACCCGGCCGACCGCGTCCGATCCGGGGCTCGCGCCACCCGGACGTCAGCTCTACTCCGTGCTCGCGCCGGTGCCCAACCTCGACCGCGGCCAGGCGGACTGGGCGGCCGGGAGCGGCGCCTACGCCGAGGAGGTCCTCGACGTCGCCCGGGCCCGGTTGCTGCCCGGCTTCGAACCGGAGTTCACGTACGTGCTCGGCCCGGCCGAGTGGGCGGACCGCGGGCTGGTCGCCGGGACGCCGTTCAGCTACGCGCACTCCTTCGCCCAGACCGGCCCGTTCCGGCCGCGGAACCTCCCGCGCGGGACGGACAACGCCGTGCTGGCCGGCGGCGCCACCGTGCCCGGCGTCGGGGTGCCGACCGTGCTCATCTCCGGCAGACTGGCCGCCGACCGGATCACCGGAGGGACCCGATGACCCGACGTGAACTCGACGCCGCCGGCATCCGCGCACCGGGCCTGCGCTCGGCCTACACGTGGTGCCGCGAACTCAACGCCCGGCACGGCCGCACGTACTTCCTCGCGACGCGGCTGCTGACCCCGGCCCAGCGGCCGGCGATCCACGCGCTCTACGGCTTCGCCCGCTGGCTCGACGACATCGTCGACGAGCCGGCCGCGGACGCCACCCCCGCCTCGCTCGACACCCGCCTGCGGGAGGTCGAAAAGCGCTTCCTCGCCGACCTCGACGCCGGCGCGAGCGACGACCCGCTGCTCACCGCGGTGATCGACACGGCGGCCCGGTACACCCTCGCCAAGGCGTACTTCGAGGCGTTCTTCACCTCGATGCGGATGGACCTCACCGTCGCCGGCTACGCCACCCGCGCCCAGCTCGACACCTACGTGCACGGCTCGGCCGAGGTGATCGGGCTGCAGGTGCTGCCGGTGCTCGGCACCGTCGCCCCGCGCGAAGAAGCCGAGCCGCGGGCCGCCGCGCTCGGGAAAGCCTTCCAGCTCACCAACTTCCTGCGCGACGTCGCCGAGGACCTGGAGCGCGGCCGCGTCTACCTGCCGGCCGACGAACTGGCCGCGGACGGCGTCGACCGCGACCGGCTGACGTGGTGCGCCCGGCAGGGGCGGGCCGACCGGCCGGTCCGGACCGCGATCCGGAACCAGATCGCCGTCACGCGCGAGGTGTACGCCCAGGCGCGGCCCGGGATCGCCATGCTGCACCCGGTTTCCCGCCCGTGCGTGGCCACGGCCGCGACCCTGTACGGCCGGATCCTCGACCGCATCGAGGCCGCCGGCCACGACGTCTTCGCCGGGCGCGCGGCGGTGTCCCGGGGGCAGCGGCTGCTGGTCGCGTGCGGGGCGGTCGCGCGGACGCAGTGGGCGCGGGTCCGGCACCCGGCGCCGGCGCTCCCGGTGGCGGTGGGCTGAGGTGGGCCAGCTCGAATACCTCGTCGTGCTGGCGGCGTGCGTCCTGGTGACGCTGCCGCTGGAGCTCGCCGGAGCGCGCGTGTACCGGCAGCCGCGCCGGCTGGTCCGCACGGTGCTGCCGGTGGCGCTGGTGTTCCTCGTCTGGGACGCGCTGGCGATCGCGGGCCGCGTCTGGGACTACGCGCCGGGCCGCGTCACCGGGATCCGCGCGCCGTTCGCCGTGCCGCTGGAGGAGGTCCTGTTCTTCGTGGTGATCCCGATCTGCGGGCTGCTGACCTACGAGGCCGTCCAGCTCACCACCGTGTTCGTGCGGCGGCTCGCGAAGAAGGAGGCACGCCGGTGATCCCCTGGGGCTACACCGTGCCCGCGGTCGCCGCGGTGGCCGTCGTCGTGCTGCTCGAGGTCTTCGTGCTGCGCACGGGCCTGTTCCGCCGTCCGGCCTACTGGATCGCGATGGCCATCGTGACCGCCTTCCAGATCCCGGTGGACGGCTGGCTGACCAAGCTGTCCGACCCGATCGTCCGCTATTCCCCCGAGCACATCACCGGCTGGCGCTTCCCCTGGGACATCCCGGTCGAGGACTTCCTCTTCGGCTTCGCGCTGGTGACCGCGGTGCTGCTGGTGTGGGAACGAACCGGCCCCCGCGAGGAGCGCGCATGAACCAGATGGCCAAGGACGGCCTCCCCCGCGGCGCGGTGCCGTCGGCCTTCGACACCGAAGCGCGGTGGTACGACCGGCTGGTCGGCGCCAATCCCGGCTACCACGAACACCTCCGGCTCTCGGCGCGGCGGCTGGAGCTGCCCCGGGCCGGGGCCGGCCTGCGGCTGCTGGACGCCGGCTGCGGCACCGGCGCGTCGACGGCCGCGCTGCGGTCGATCGCACCCGGAGCGGAGATCACCGCGTTCGACGCCTCCGGGGAAATGCTCGCGCGCGCCGAAGCCAAGCCCTGGCCCGGCAACGTCACCTTCGTGCACACGTCGGTCGAGGAACTCGCCGGGATCTCCGGCCCGTTCGACGCGATCCTGGCGGCGTACCTGCTGCGCAACCTCAGCGATCCGACCGCCCAGCTGCGGCGGCTGCGCGGGTTGCTGCGTCCCGGCGGCCGCATCGCGATCCACGAGTACTCGGTTCGCGACTCCCGGCGCGCCCGGTGGGTGTGGAACGCGGTCTGCGCGGGCGTGATCATCCCGCTCGGGAAGGCCACCACCGGGGACGCGACCCTCTACCGCCACCTGCGCCGCAGCGTCCTCGAGTTCGACGGGATCGCCGCGCTGGCCGGCCGGCTCACCGACGCCGGCTTCACCGATGTCCGCACCGGCACGATGCCGGGCTGGCAGCACGGCATCGTGCACACCGTCCTCGGCACCAACCCGCAGGAGCACCCGTGATCCCCGGCACCGACCGCCGCATCGAGACCCGGCCGGCGCCGCCCGGCCTGCCCGACGCCGGGCGGCTCGGCCGGCGCCCGACCGCGGCGGTCGTCGGCGGCGGCATCGCGGGCCTCACCGCGGCCACCGGGCTGGCCGAGCGGGGCGTCGCGGTGACGCTCTTCGAGCGTGACACCCACCTCGGCGGGCGCGTCGGCGGCTGGGCGGACCGGCTGCCGGACGGCACCGGCGTCACCATGAGCCGGGGCTTCCACGCCTTCTTCCGCCAGTACTACAACCTGCGGGCGCTGCTCATGCGCACCGATCCCGGGCTCGACCGGCTGGCCCCGCTGGCCGACTACCCGCTGCTGGACGCCCAAGGCCGCACGGACACCTTCGCGGGGCTCCCCCGGACGCCGCCGTGGAACGCGCTGGCGTTCGCCTGGCGCAGCCCGACGTTCACCCCGCGCGACCTCGTGCGTCTCAACGGCCGCAACGCCCTGCCGCTGGCCACGGTGAGCGTCCCGGAGACCTACCACCGGCTCGACGACATCGACGCCGCGAGCTTCCTCGACGCGATCAACTTCCCCGAAGCGGCCAAGCACCTGGCGTTCGAGGTGTTCTCGCGCAGCTTCTTCGCCGATCCGCGCGAGCTGTCCGCGGCGGAGCTGGCGACCATGTTCCACCTGTACTTCCTGGGCTCCAGCGAAGGTCTGGTGTTCGACGTGCCGACCGAGCCGTTCCCGCAGGCGCTGTGGGATCCCCTGGCCGGCTACCTGGCCGACCGCGGGGTGACGATCCGGACCGGCACACCGGTGGCGTCCCTCGAACGCACGTCCGACGGCTTCGCCGTCACGACGGCCGAGGACACCGCGCAGTTCGACAGCGTCGTGCTCGCGTCTTCGGTGCGCGGGCTGCAGGCGATCGTCGGCTCGTCGCCCACGGTGGGGACACCGGAGTGGCGGGCGGCCGTGGCCGGGTTGCGCACGGCACCGCCGTTCCTCGTCCGCCGGCTCTGGCTCGACCGGCCCGTCGACGCGGCCCGGCCGCCCTTCCTGGGCACCGGGAGCGTGCCGCCGCTGGACAACATCAGCCTGCTGGACCGGTACGAGGGCGAAGCCCGCCGCTGGGCGGCGCGCACCGGTGGCTCGGTCGTGGAGCTGCACGCGTACGCGGCCGCGACCGACGACCGCGAGACGCTGGTGAAGGCCGTGGACGACCGGCTGCACGCGATCTACCCCGAGACGCTGGGTGCGGGGGTGACGGCGTCGATCTCGCTGTGGCGCGAGGATTGCCCGCTGTTCGGCCTGGGCGACTTCGCGCACCGCCCGACGGTCTCGACCCCGGACCCGGCGCTGGTCCTGGCCGGCGACGGCGTGCGGATCGACCTGCCGGTGGCGCTGATGGAACGCGCGGCGACGACCGGCTGGGCCGCGGCCACCACGCTGCTGCAGGGCTGGGGGCTCGCCGGGCACCCGCTGCGGTCGGTGCCCAACCGCGGCCGGATCGGCGTGCTCAACCGGCTCGCCGCGACGAAGTTCTTCAGCCGATGACCGCCGTCATCGTCGGCGCAGGGCTCGCCGGGCTGGCCGCCGCCGTCACCCTGCACCGGGCCGGCGTGCCGTGCACGGTCCTGGAGGCCTCGGACGACGTCGGCGGCCGGGTCCGTACCGACGTCGTCGACGGCTTCCGGCTGGACCGCGGCTTCCAGATCCTCAACCCGGCCTATCCCGCGATCCGGCGCCTGGTCGACGTCGACGCCCTGCAGCTCGGCCGGTTCTGGCGCGCGGTCCGGGTGTCCGACGACGACCGCCTCTCCCTGCTCGGCCACCCTCTCGACACGCCGAAGGCGTTGCGCGACATCGCGGCCCGGCGTTATCTGTCGGCCAAGGACCTGGCGGCGCTCGGCGCGCTGTCGGCCCGCGTCGCCGCGGGACCGGCCCAGGCGATCATCGACCGCGACGACCGCACGACGCTCGCCGAGCTGCGGCACGCGGGGGTGTCCGCGCGAGCGGTGGAGACGGTGTTCCGGCCGTTCCTCTCGGGCGTGTTCCTGGAGGGCGAGCTGGCCACGTCGGCCCGGTTCTTCCAGCTGGTGTGGCGCAGTTTCCTGCGCTCGGCCCCGTCGCTGCCGGCGCTGGGCATGGGCGAGCTCCCGAGACAGCTGGCCCGCGGCCTGCCGACATCGGCCGTCCACCTGGAGACACCGGTCGAGGAGATCGGTCCGGGCGAGGTCCGCACGGCCGACGGCACGCGCTGGCCGGCCCGTGCGGTCGTCGTCGCGACGGACGGCTCCACGGCCGCACGGCTCGCCGGAGTGGCGGAGCCGCGCTGGAACAGCGGGACGACGTGGTACTTCGCACCCCCGCGGTCCCCGTTGCGCGAGCCGGTGATCGTGATCGACGCGCGCGGCGGGCCGGTGGTCAACACGAGCGTGGTCAGCGAGGTGTGCCCGACGTACGCACCGCCGGGGACGGCCCTGGTGAGCGCGTCGGCGTTGACGACCCTGCCGGAGGGCGAGGTCCGGCGGGCACTGGGCCGGATGTACCGCACGGACGCGACGCGCTGGCCACTGGTGGCCCGCTACGAGATCGCCCACGGCCTGCCGTCGATGCCCCCGCCACACGCCCTCCGGCGCGATGTCCGGCTGGGCGACGGGATGTACGTGTGTGGGGATCATCGGGACACGAGCTCGCTGCAGGGGGCGCTGGCATCCGGCACCCGGGCGGCGCGGGCGGTGCTCGCCGACCTCGGCCAGGCGGCGCGTCCGGGCCGCTGAGCCGCGCCTCGCACGGCCGCTGGCGCGAGATTACTGCCCGAACCGCGCCGGGTCCGGGGCGGTGATCCCGGGACACGAAACCCGCCCCGCGCCAGCCCTGCCCTCCGGCACCCGGGCAGCGCGCGGTGCTGGCCGACACCGGCCAACCGGCGCGCGCGGGTGCTCGCCGACACCGGCCAACCGGCGCACGCGGCGCTCGCCAACCTCGGCCGGCCGGCGCATCCAGGCCGCTGAACCCGCCGCACGAGCGCTACCGGTCGGCCGGTCCGGCGTAAGGCCGTCCGGAGCACCCCGGGCCGGAGGTCGCGAATGACCCATTGCGGACCTCAGGCGTCGCGAATGAGTCATTCGCGACCCCGGGGATCCCCCGGCCGGGCGCCAGAAGCAGCGCTGCGCGTTACGACATTCGGGCGGAAATTCGCTCCCCGCGCTGCGAAAACCGCCGCGAGGCCCAAGATCACCCGGTACCGGCCGTGCCAGAGCGTCGCTGAATCGAGTGAACCCCGCACCACGGCATTCGGTGCCCCGGCTCATCCGAACCATGGTTTCCGTAGCCCGGAACCGCACCCGTACCCCGTTGAGCGCCTTGACATGCGGCGCTCCGAGTGACGCTTTCCCGGCCTGCTAACGAAATCCCGCGCTTTCCGTCTTCCCGAGGCAACCCGCAGCAATCCGGCCTTCGGAAGGGAAGTCATGTCGCGGAGATCCTTGTTCGTCGCATTGACCACGGTCAGTGCCTTGCTCACCCCGGCCGCCGTCGCGGCCGCGGCGCCGCCGGGTGTGGATCCGGCCACCGTCGATCTCACGCTCTCCGCCGGGCAGAGCACCACCGTCACCAAGCACGTCACCACCTCCGCCGTCCCCCCGAACCCCGACCTCGTGCTGCTCGCCGACACGACCGGCAGCATGGCCGGCGCCATCGACAACGTCCGCACGAACGCCGGTGCCATCACCGGGGACGTGCTCGCCGCGCAGCCCACCGCCCAGTTCGGCGTCGCCGAGTACAAGGACTTCACCGACTCCGTGCCCTTCAAGGTCAACCAGGGCATCACCGCCAACACCGCCGCCGTGCAGGCCGGCATCGACCAGTGGTCGGCCAGTGGCGGTGGCGACCTGCCCGAAGCCGACCTCAACGCGCTCTTCGAACTGGCCAGCGGCGCGGTCACCTTCCGCCCGGACGGCACCCGCATCATCGCCTGGTTCGGCGACGCGCCGTCGCACGATCCCAGCGGCGGGCCCACCCTCGCCCAGACCATCGACGCGCTCAAGGCGGCGAAGATCCGGGTCGTCGCGGTCAACGTCGGCGCGCTGGACGCCGACGGCCAGGCGAGCGCCATCGCCACGGCCACCGGCGGCGTGCTGCTGAACAACGTGCCGTCGAACCAGGTGTCGCAGGCCATCCTCGACGGCATCAAGTCCATCGAGGTCACGGTCACCCCGAAGGTCACCAGCTGCGACCCGCAGCTGACGCTCACCAACGCCCCGGCGAGCGTCAAGGTGCCCAGCGGGGACGTCGCGACGTTCACCGAGACCGTCGCCGCCAAGGCCGACGCCGTGCCCGGCACCTACCACTGCACGGTCGACTACCAGGTCGACGGCGTGTCCCGCGGGTACGTCGAGACGACGACCGTGCGGGTGCTCGGCCTGAGCATCAACGACGTCACGGTGAACGAGGGCTCCGGCGGCGCGCCGGTGCCGGCCACCTTCACCGTGTCGCTGCTCGGGGGCGCCAGCCCGAACCCGGTGTCGGTGCACTACGCCACCGCGAACGGCACGGCGACCGCTCCGGCGGACTACCAGGCGGCGAGCGGTGACGTGACCTTCGCGCCCGGCGAGACGACCAAGCCGGTGACCGTCCTGGTCAACCCGGACACCGTCGACGAGCCGGACGAGACGTTCACCGTCACCCTGTCCGCGCCTTCGGGCGCCGGGCTGGTCGACCCGACCGGCGTCGGCACGATCGTCGACGACGACCGCGACGGCGTCTTCTCCTGCACCGGCACCGCCGCGAACGTCATCGGCATCACCGCGGCCGTGGCGAACCCGGCGAACCTGCCCTGCGCCGACGACAGCAAGACCGTCCTCGACGCGACCCTCAACGCCGGCCTGATCAAGGTGCAGACGCACGCGCTGACCTCGTCGACCGACCTGGCCCCCGACAACCAGTCGGCGGCTCCGGCGGCCGGTGACCACGCGCAGGCGTCGGCCAAGATCGACAAGACGGTGATCAGCACGGTCGGGCTGACCATCGAGCTGGGCGTGATCCAGTCCCAGGCGGCGGCGACCTGCCAGCCGGCCCCGGGCGGGCTCGCCCCGGTGCTGACCGGCAGCTCGAACGTCGCGTCGCTGAAGATCAACGGCGTGTCGGTCACGGTGGGCTCGGCGCCGCTGACCATCGCGCTGGTCATCGGCTCGCTGAAGCTGAACGGCCAGACCATCGCGAACGGCGTCGTGAAGCAGCAGGCCGTCGCGCTGGAGACCCCGCTGGCGAAGATCGTGCTCGCGGAGTCCCAGGCCGACGTGCACGGCACCGCCGCGCACCCGGCGGGCAACCCCTGCAAGCGTTGATCCGGTGAACCACCCGGGGCGGGCGGCTGCCGCCCGCCCCGGGCCTCACAGCTCGTGGGACGTCGTCTCGTCGGTCGTCACCAAGAGCGCGCTCCACGCCGCAGCCGGGCTGATGTTGAGCAGCACTGCGCGCCCGCCGAACTCCCCGGTTTCCCGGGCGCTGGAGAGGTTGAAGAAGACGTCGTTGGGCCCGAGGTGGCCGAAGCGGGCCAGGTTGTCGAAGCACGCTTTCGCGATCGGGACGCCGATCGCCTCCGACCAGTTCCGGAACGCCGCCGTGGACAGGTTCTGCGCGAGGTAGCACGGGACGTCGGCGGGACTCAGGCCGTTGCGGCCGAGGAGGCGGGTGACCAGGGCCCGCAGCCGGTTGCGGGTCTCCACGGCCAGCCGGAACGAGTAGACCGCCGGGTCGGTGCACTCCTCCCGCCAGCGCGCGAACTCCTCGTCCCGGTAGTCGACGCGGAACAGGTCCGCGTAAGCCCCGTTCGTCTCCAGCAGGACGTCCCGGATCCGGAGTTCTCCCTGACGCCGCAACAGAAGCGCGCCACCGCTGTCGCCGTTCACCGTGACGGGGTGGCGGTAGCGCCCGGGCGTCGCGGGCTTGCTCCCGTGCAGGACGAGCACGTTCCCCAGCTCCGGATCGGCGCGCAGCAGCCCGCCCGCGGCGAGCAACGCCGGGGTGAGTGACGCACACCCGAGGCCACCGACCGAAAACGCCATCGCCCGCTCCGCGCCCAGCATCGCCTGCAGCCGGGTCGCTTCCGAGCTGACCAGCGTCTGCGGGGCCCGCGGCTCGACCGTCAGGACCACGTCGACGTCGTTCGCGTCGAGGCCCGCGGTGGCCAGCGCCCGCTCCCCCGCCCGGGCGGCCAGGTCGGCCGCGGTCAGCGTGTCGTCGGCGGGCACCCGGTCGATGCCGAGCGCGGCGCAGGTCGCGCGTTCGGCGTCGGAGAGCGAGGGCAGCTCGGCGACCGGCAGGAAGGTCTCCGGCAGGTACCAGGCCGAGGCGGCGAGCGCGATCACGGCAGTTCGGTGAAGGCGCCCAGGATTTCGTCGGCGAGCGCGTCGAGGCGCTCCTGGCCGACGCCGCCCGCCACGGCCAGCCGCAGCGCCCCGTCCCGCACCGCGCTGGTGACCACCAGCGGGAACCAGGACGCGACCGCGCGTTTGAGGTTCACCGACAGGTCCCAGCGGGTCCGCAGCAGGCGGACGCCGGAGTCGAACGCGGAGGTGTCGCTCGGCCCGTGCAGCACCAGGACTTCCGGCTCGGGCAGGGCCCGCAACCTGGCGGTCCCGGGTGAGTCCGGCGAGAGGTGGCGCAGCATCCCGTAGCCGACGCCGTCGTTCGGCACCGAGCGCGCGCGGTCGGCGATCTCCGGCAGGCAGTCCCGGGCCGTGGTGCCCGGCCCGACCGGCAGCACCAGCGGGTGCAGCGTGGTGAACCAGCCCACCGACGGGCCGCGCCCGGCCAGCCGGAACGGGTTCGGCGTGGCCTCCCCCTCGGTCATCACGAACGCGCTCGGCGCGCCCTGCCACCGGGCCAGGCCGCAGGACACCGCGCACAGCGCCGCCTCCCGGCCCTGCGCGCCCCCGGCGGCCAGCAGCGTGGCGACGCCCGAGTCGTCCAGGGTCCGGGCGGTGATGCCGTCGCCGGGCGCGCCGCCGATCGCGCCGGCCGCCGCACCCGCCCGCAGGGTCGCCGTCCAGTAGGTCAGTTCGCCGGACAGCTCGTCCGAGGCTGCCATCGCCCGCAGGTGCTCGGCCCATTCCCGCCACCGCGGCGGCCGGGGCGCCGGTGCCGGGAGACGGCCCGCCGCGAGGTCCGCGAGCAGCACGTCGAGGTCGTCGAGGACGACCACAGTGGACATGTTGTCGAAGACGAAGTGGTTGACCAGCAGGACGAGCAGGCCGCCGCGGGCGCGGCCGCGGTCGTAGTGGCGGACGCGGAACAGCGGCCCGCGCGCCGGATCCATCTCCGCCTTCATGGCCAGGCAGTCGTCCGCGACGATCCCGAGTTCCTCGTCGGTGGTCAGCGGCGGGAGCACCTTGGTGTCGAACACGTCCGCCGCGGTGAGGTCCGCGACTTCGAGCCGGGCGCCCAGTGCGTTGCGCCGCAGCCGGTAGCGCAGCGGTTCGTGCAGGGCGAGGAGGTGCCCGATCGCCGTCCGGATCACCGCGCCGCCGATCTCGGGGGTGGTCTCCACGGTGTGGACGTCGACGAAGTCGCCGACGTCGTCCGGCATCCGGTCCAGGAAGCTGAGCATGATCGGGGTCGGCGGGATCGCGCGCGGCGGCTCGGGGGCCGGCGCCGAGGACGGCGCGACCACCGGTGCCGGGCCGTCGACGACCGCGGCCCGGGCCAGTTCGCCGAGCGTGCGGCACTGCAGCAGCTGCTGCGGGGTGAAGTGGACGCCGTCCTTGGCCGCCCGCGCGGCCACCCGGACGCCGAGGACCGAATCGCCGCCGAGGTCGAAGAAGTTGTCCTTCGGGCCGACCGGGCCGCCGCCGGTCAGCAGCTCCGCGCAGATCGCCGCGAGGACCCGTTCGGCGTGGCCGGCGGTGTCACTGTCCACAAGGGATGGTTTGGTCATGGCGGGCTCCCGGTGGGTGGGGGCGGGGACCGGCTCGCCGTCGACGGCCGGGAGGGCGGCCAGGGGGCGGCCGGGTTCGCGCAGCACGGCGTCGAGCAGGCCGGGCAGGAGGCGGGCGAGCGCGTCGGCCGTCCCGCGGTCGAAGAGGGCGGTCGCGTACTCGAAGTAGCCGTCCATCGGCCCGTCCTGCTGGTCGATGACGCCGACGGTGAGGTCGAACTTCGCGGTACCCGGCGCGATCCCGGCGACGGTGCCGGCGTCGGAGAAGCGCGAGCACTCCAGCCCGCCCAGTTCGGCGGTGTCCTGCGGGACGTTCTGGTAGGTGTAGGCGACGTCGAACAGCGGCTGGCGGCCGGGTTCGCGTGGCCCGCACACCGCCGAGACGATTTTCTCCAGGGGGATTTCCTCGTGGTCGAGGACGTGGGCGACGGTGTCCGCGCAGCGGCGGACCAGGTCGGTGAACGACAGCTCGCCCTCGACCCGGGTGCGGAACGGCGGCAGATTGTTGAAGTACCCCATGAGGTCGTGCGTCGCCGGGTGCGTCCGGCCGGAGGTGGCCACGCCGACGACGACGTCGGTGAAGCCGGCCCAGCGGTGCAGCAGCGCGTCGACCAGCGCGAGCATGGTGACGAACGTCGTCACGCCGTGTTCGCGGCTGAACCGGCGGGCGGCCTCGGCGGCCGGTTCGGCGATGGTGAACTCGACGAGGTCGCCGTCGAAGGACTGGGCGGCCGGGCGGGGCCGGTCCAGCGGCAGCTGCGCGGCGGGCAGGCCGGCCAGCTCGGCGCGCCAGAACCGCAGGCCGCGCTCGAGGGTCTCCCCCGACAGGCGCCGGCGTTGCCAGGCCGCGAAATCGGCGAACTGGAAGGGCAGGTCCGGCAGCTCGGGTGCCCGCCCGGCCAGCCGGGCCCGGTAGAGCTCGGTGAAGTCGCGGAAGAAGATCGTCGGCGACCAGCCGTCGAAGACGATGTGGTGGTAGGTCCAGAGCAGGACGTGGTCGGCTTCGGCCAGGCGCACCAGGGTGATCCGGACCAGCGGGCCGGTGGCCAGGTCGAACGGGCGGACGGCCTCCTCGCCGGCCAGCCGGTGCGCCGCCGCGGCTCGCTCCGCTTCGGGCAGCGTGCTCAGGTCGTGCACGACGAGCCGGGGTCCGGGTTCGGCGAGCCGGGTGAACGGCACGCCGTCGTCGTCGGGGATGCAGGTGCGCAGGATTTCGTGGCGGTCGAGGAGGTCCTGCACGGCCCCGGCGAGCGCGGCTTCGTCCAGGGGGCCGGACAGCCGGAGGTCGTGCGGGATGTTGTAGAGCGCGCTGCCGGGGTTGAGCCGGTCGAGGAACCACAGTTGCTCTTGGCCGAACGACAGCGGCAAGGGGCCGCCGCGCGGCAGCACCGCGATGGCGGGGACGTCGCCGGACGGGCCCCGCTCGGCCCGCACGGCCTCGATGCGGGCGGCGAAGGCCCGCACGGTCGGGTGGCCGTACAGGTCGGCGAAGGTCAGCTCGACGCCGAAGTCGCGTTCCATGGTGCGCAATGCGGTGATCGCCGCGATCGACGTCCCGCCGAGGGCGAAGTAGTCCGACCCGGGGTCGAGTTCGTCTTCCCCCAGTGCCCGCGCCCAGGCTTCGGCGACCCGGCGCTCGGTGTCCACATCGGACACCACGGCGACCGGTTCCGGGGCCCGGGTCTCGACGGACGGCGAGCCCGGCGGCCGGCACCAGCAGCGGACGCCTTCCAGCGGGTAGGCCGGCGCTTCGATCCGCGGCACCGGCGTCCCGGCGTAGTGGCGGTCCCAGTCGAGCCGGACACCGAGCCGGTAGAGCGTGGCCACCTGCCGCAGCACCGCTGGCCGTCCGGCCCCGGCGATCAGCTCGACGCAGCCGAGCTCGGGCGCCAGCCGGCGCATCGTCCGCGAGAGCACGCCGCCGGTGCCGAGCTCGACCAGCACCGCGCCGTCCCGGACGAACCCGCGCACCGCTTCGGCCAGCCGGCCCGAGTCGAGCGCCGGCCCGACGGCCCGGCCCGCCGCGACCGCCAAGCCGTCCTCGATGGACAGTTCGCCGCGCGCGATCCGCACGGACAGGTTGCCCGCGCCGGACCCGACGAGGTGGGTGTCGGGCAGGCCCAGCGACCGGGCCAGCCGGTGCAGCGCGTGGTGGACGGCGACCAGCCGGGGGCCCGGCTCGCCGGGCAGCGGGTCGTCGCCGAGGACCGGCCACGCCGCGCACAGGTCCGCCCAGAGCTCGGGTTCGACCCCGCCGTCCCCGGAGAACAGCAGCACCACGGGTGGGTCGTCCGGGGCGGGCGTGTCCGGGACGGCGGCCGACCTCAGGGCCGTGGCGAGCGCGGCGGGCTCGGCGGCGACCACGGCGATCCGGACGGGGTGGTCATCGCGGCCGCGGTTCATCGCGTGGCCGATGGCCAGGACGTCGTGCCCGCTCGATTCGGCGAAGTCCGCGAGTTCGTCGCGGTAGCGGGCGAGCGCGGACGCCGTCTTCGCCGAGACGGTCACCAGGTGTTCGGTCCCGTCCGGTTCCGCGGGCTCCGGAGCCTCCGGGGGCTGCTCGACGACGGCGTGCACGTTGGTCCCGGTGAGCCCGAACGAGCTCAGGCCCGCCCGCCGCGGTGTGGCGTCCTCCCAGGGACCGAACGCGGGGTTGACCCGCACCGGGCCGCCGAAGTCGATCAGCGGGTTGGGGGTTTCGAAGTGCGCGGTCGGGTACCGGACGCCGCGCCGCACGCTCAGCAGCACCTTGACCAGCCCGGCGACCCCGGCGGCGTTGTCGAGGTGCCCGATGTTGCCCTTGATCGAGCCGATCGCACAGGACGGGGTGGTCACCCCGGCGTCGAGGAACGCCTGGCGGAGGGCCTCGACCTCGACGACGTCGCCGAGCGGGGTGGCCGAGCCGTGGCACTCGACGTACCCGACGGTGGCCGGGTCGACGCCGGCGTCCCGCCAGGCCGCGGTGATCACCTCGGTCTGGGCCGCCCGGCTCGGCGCGCTCATGCTGGCCATCCGGTAGCCGTTGTGGTTGACGGCGATGCCCTTCAGCACGGCGTGCACGTGATCGCCGTCGGCGAGCGCGGCGGCCAGCGGCTTGAGCACGACGATCCCGCCGCCTTCGCCGCCGACCGCGCCGGTGGCCTTCTCGTCGAACGGGCGGCACCGGCCCTCGGGCGACTCGACCCCGCGGACCGGGACGTGCCCGGCCTCGCGGATCGGCACCGGCCGCACGCTGATGCCGCCGGCCAGTGCGAGGTCGGCGGCCCCGCTGCGCAGCAGGGCGACGGCGTGGGCGACGGCGACCAGGCTGCCGCTGCAGGCGGTGTCGAGGACGAGCGCGGGCCCGGTGAAGTCGTGGCGGTAGCTGATCCGCGCGGCGAGCGAAGCCGCCAGGATGCCGAGGATCTGCTGCGGGTCTTCCTCGTCGAAGAGGTCTTCGTAGTCGCTGCGCGAACTGCCGAGCACGACGGCGGTGCGTGAGCCGCGCAGGGCATGGGGCGCGTAGCAGGCGTTTTCGAGGGCTTCGTGGGCGAGTTGCAGGATCAGCCGCTGGTGCGGGTCCATCCACGCGGCTTCGGCCGGTGGCACGCCGAAGAAGCGGTGGTCGAAGCGGTCGATCCGGTCGAGGTAGCCCATCGGCAGGTAGCCGGGGCCGGGCGCGAAGCCGTTCTCCCGCAACCGTTCCCCGGCCGGCTGCCCGGTGACGTCGCGCCCCGCGGCGAGCAGGTCGTGGACGGCAGCCAGCCCGTGGGCGCCCGGGAGCAGGGCGGACACCCCGATGATCGCCACGTCGTCGGTGCGCACCGGTTCCGGCCTCCTAGAGTTCGTAGTCCTGCGGCGGGTTCAGGCCGCGATCCACGGCCCGGCCCAGTGCTTCGAGCGTGGGGTGCTCCAGCATCAGGGCGAGAGCGCCGACGGTGGGGTTGTCGAACAGCGCCCGCGGCGGCAGGGCGGCACCGAAGTCGGCCCGCAGCCGCGCGGTGACCCGCAGGCAGAGCAGCGAGTCGCCGCCGAGGGCGAAGAAGTCGTCGTCGACGCCGACGTGGTCGACGGAGAGGACCTCGGCCCAGATCCGGCTGAGGGCCCGTTCGGTGGCGGTACGTGGGGCGAGGTAGGGCGGCTCGCTCTCGGCGGGTGTGGCGGCCGCGTGTTCGCGCGGCGATGCGGCGGCGCCGGCCGGCTCGTGTTGGCCGGCCGGAGGGCGGTCGCCCGGCGGCGTGGCTGGCTCAGCACCCGGATCACCCGGCCCGGCTGCAAGCGGCTGGCCAAGCGAGCCGACTGGCTCGGCGGCCAAGCCGCTCGCCAGACCCGGCGGGCGCTCTTCCGGCAGCCCGGCCGGCCCCGCCGGCTCGCGCAGCAGGTCCACGAGCTCTCCCGCCAGAACCTCGACCGTCCCCCGGTCGAACAGCGCCGGGTCATATCCCAGCCGCAAGCTCAGCGGCTCGTCGTCGCGCGCGCTGCCGTGGGCGATCAGCACCAGCGGATAATTCGTGATCTCGACCGCCGTCACCTCCGCCACGTGCAGGCCGCGCTCGGCCAGGGCGTCGCGGTCGAACGGGTAGTTCTCGAAGACCACGATGCTGTCGAACAGCCCCGCCCGGGCCGGCAGCCCGCTCCAGCGGCGCAGCGCCGCCAGTGACACGTGCCCGAAGCGGCGGGCCTCGGCCTGGTCCGCCTGCAACCGCCGGAACCAGCCCGGCCCGTCTTCCGCGACCGTCACCCGGACCGGGACCGTGTTGACGAACATCCCCACCATCCGGTCCACGCCGGGCAGTTCGGGCGGGCGGCCGGACACCACCGCGCCGAAGCAGACGTCCGGATCACCGCCGTGCCGGGCCAGCAGCCGCGCCCACGAGCCCTGGACGACGGCGTTGACCGTCAGCCGGTGCCGTCGCGCGAAGGCGGCCACCCGTCCCGAGTCCACTGCGGACAGTGAACGTTCCACTGTGGACGTCGAGCGGGCGCGATGGGCGCGGCCCGGCGGGCGGTCGTACGGCAGCCGGGTGGGAACAAGCCCGGAAAGAACTTTGCGCCAATGGGTTTCGGCGGCCGCCGGGTCCTGGCGGGCGAGCCAGGCGAGGTGGTCGGCGAACGGGCGGCGGCGTTCGGGGGCCAGGCCGGAGAGGTGCGCGAGGACGTCGGTGAGGACCTCGAAGACGCTCCAGCCGTCGAGAATGACGTGGTGGAACGTCCACAGTGTCCGGACCCGGATGTCGTCCAGCCGGACCAGGGTGACCCGCATCAGGGGCGCCGCGGTGGGGTCCAGCCCGGCTTCCCGGTCGGCGGTGAGCAGCTCGGCCTCGTCGTACGATCGCCCGTCGTGCACGGTCACCGGCAGGGTCACAGCCCGGTGCACCACCTGCACCGGCTCGCGGACGCCGGTCCAGTGGATCGCCGTCCGCAGGGCGGGGGTCTCGTCGACCGCTCGCCGCCAGGCGCGTTCCAGGGCCGTGAGGTCGTCGACGCCGGTCAGGGTGAAGCAGACCTGCTCGAGGTAGGTGCCGGGTTCCGACAGGCTGTGGAACAGCATCCCGGCCTGCATCGGGGTGAGCGGGTAGACGTCCTCGACGTGCCGGCCGTCGCCGAGGACCCGGTCGAGTTCGGCCTGGCTCGCCGCGGTGAGCGGGAAGTCGGACGGCGTGCGGCCGCCGGCGCCCGGCTCGGCGCAGTGGGCGGCGATCTCCCGCAGCGCGGTCAGCGTCTCGCCGGCCAGCCGGGTGACGGTACCGGAGTCGTGCGCGCCCGGGGAGTAGGTCCACTCGAATTCGAGTTCGCCGGCCGCGGTGACGGCCGCGGTGACATCGAGGCGCGAGGTGCCGGTGACGTGCGGCGCACGGCTCAGCCCGATGGCGGAGGGAGCTCCACGGAACAGCGCGCCGGACTCCGGCTCGGCGTCGAAGCGGCCCAGGTAGTTGAACGCCGCCACCGGGCGGGATTCCGGCAGTTCCGCCTCCCCCAGGTACCGCAACGCCCCGTACCCCAGCCCCCGGTCCGGGACCGCGCGCAAACACTCCTTCACCGCCTTCAGCACCGCACCCCACCCACCGTCCCGGGGCACCGCCACCGGGCACGGGTACAGCGCCGTGAACCAGCCCACCGTCCGGGACAGGTCGACGTCCTCGAAGACGTCCTCGCGGCCGTGCCCCTCCAGCTCCAGCAGCACCCGCTCCCGCCCCAGCCAGCCGCCCAGGACCCGGCCGAGCGCGCTCACCAGCACGTCGTCGATGCGCGTGCGGTAGGCGGCGAACGTGTCGCGCAGCAACGCCGCCGTCTCGTCCGCGGCGAGCCGGACCGTCACCGCGCGAGGGGGTCGCGGGTCGCCGTCCGGCCCGGCGCCCGGCGCCGTCCGGCGCCAGAACCCGGCGGTGAACCCGCCCGCCGCCACGTGCCCGGCCAGCCGGCGGGACCAGTCGCCGAACGACGTGGTCCGGGGCGGCAGCTCCACCGGCCGCCCGGCGCGCGCCGCCGCGTACGCCGCGCGCAGGTCCGCCAGGAGGATCCGCCACGAGACGCCGTCGACGACCAGGTGGTGGGCGGCCAGCAGCAGCCGCGAGCCGTCCAGGACCGCGGTGAACAACGGGCCGCCGTCCAGCTCGAAGAAGTCCATGGTGGACACCGGACCGACGCGGAAGGCCGTGAACGGTTCCGTGTACTCCTGCCGCCACTCGCGGCCGGCCCGGCGGAAGCGCAGCCGGAGCGCGTCGTGGTGGTCGACGAGCGCCGCGACCGCGGTCCGCAGCGCCGCCTGGTCGACATCCGCGGCGAGGTCGGCCGACACCCATTGGGTGAAGTGCCCGGGGTGCTCGGTGATCGTCTCGAAGAACCAGTGCTGGATCGGCGACAGCGGCACCGGGCCGGCCGGCCGGGGCGCCTCGCGCGCCGCCGGTTCCTCCCACGCCCCCGCCGCGGCCAGCTCGGCCGGGGTCTGCCGGAGGAAGACGTCCTTGGCGCTCAGCCGCAGCCCCAGCTGCCGGGCGCGCGCCACGACCTGGATGCCGAGGATCGAATCCCCGCCCAGTTCGAAGAAGTTGTCCCGCGTGCCGACGTGCTCGACGCCGAGCACCTCGGCCCACACGCGCGTCAGCAGCTCCTCGGCCGGGCTGCGGGGCGCCGTGCGGACGCCGGCGGCTCGCGGCCGCGGCGCCGGCAGCGCCCGGCGGTCGACTTTGCCCTGCGGCGTCAACGGGAACCGGTCGAGCAGCACCAGCGCGCCGGGGACCAGGTGGCCCGGCAGGCTCTTCCCCAGGAACTCCCGCACGGCGCCGGGCTCGACCGGACGGCGGGGCACGACGTACCCGGCCAGCCGCTTGTGGCCGGGGGTGTCCTCGCGCGCCACCACGACGGCCTCGGCGACGTCCGGGTGCCGTCGCAGCGCCGCCTCGACCTCGCCCACCTCGATTCGGAAACCGCGGATCTTGACCTGGTCGTCGGACCGGCCGAGGAAGTCGAGGACCCACTCCTCGCCGGCGCGCCAGCGCACGACGTCACCGGTGCGGTACAGCCGGGTGCCGTCGCCGAAGGGGTCGGCCACGAACCGGTCGGCGGTCAGGCCGGGCCGGTCCAGGTAGCCGCGGGCCAGGCCGCTCCCGCCGACGTACAGCTCGCCGGGCACGCCGGCCGGCACCGGCGCGAGGTGGCTGTCCAGCACCAGGCAGCGCGTCCCGGTGATCGGCCGCCCGATCGGCACCGGCCGCCCGCCGTCGCCGTCGCGGACGCGGTGGCAGGCGGTGAACGTGGTGCCCTCGGTCGGCCCGTAGCCGTTGACCAGCTCCAGGTCCGGGCACCGGCGCAGGACCGCCGCGCACTGCCGCGGCGACAGGACGTCACCGCCGGAGACCAGCCGGCGCAGGCCCGCGAACACCCCGGGGTCGGCCGCCGCCACCTCGTGGAACATCCCCGCGGTCAGCCACAGCGCGGTGACGCCCTCGGCGCGGACGAAGGCGCCGAGGGCCTCGACCGACGGCACGTCTTCCGGGTCGATCGCCAGCCGCGCCCCGGACAGCAGCGCGCCCCAGATTTCCAGGGTCGAGGCGTCGAAGGACAGCGGCGCGTACTGCGTCGAGACGTCGTCAGGCCCCAGCCGGGCGGATTCGTCGGCGCACAACCGGGTCACCGAGCGGTGCTCGATCAGTACGCCCTTGGGCCGGCCCGACGACCCGGAGGTGTAGAGCACGCAGGCGAGGTTCTCCGGCCGGGCCCGGCGCGGCGGGGCGTCGCCGGGCCCGCTTCCGTCGTCCGAGAGCAGCACCTGGGCCCCGCGGGGGACCCGGTCGCGGGCCGCACGGGTCGTGACGACCGTCGCGGCGCCGGAGTCGTTCAGCAGCAACGCCAATCGCTCGTCCGGGTAGCGCGGGTCGAGCGGGACGTAGGCGCCGCCGGCCTTCAGGATCGCGAGCATGCCGACGACCGCGTCGATCCCGCGCGGCACGCACAGGCCGATCCGGACGTCCGGGCCGGCGCCGCGGGCGATCAGGGCGTGGGCGAGCCGGTTCGCCCGGCGGTCCAAGTCCCGGTAGCTCAACGCGGTGCCGGCGCAGGTCACGGCGAGGGCGTCCGGGCGTTCGCGGACGCGCTCGGCGAAGACGTCGAGGACGGTCCGGCCGGGCCCCTCCACCGGATTGCGGCCGACGGCCAGGAGTTCGTGTCGTTGTGCGGGCGCCGGGAACGGCAGCCGGGACAGCCGCCGGCCGGGGTCGTCGGCGATGCCGGTGAGGAGTGTGCGCAGGTTTTCGGCCAGCCGCCGGATGGTGTCGGCGTCGAAGAGGTCGGTGCTGTATTCGACGGTGGTGCGCAGGCCGCCGTCCCGCGGCTCGAACTCGAGGGTGAGGTCGAACTGGGCCGAGTGCCGGGGCAGGTCGAATTCCTCGACGGCCAGCCCGTCGAGCTCCGGCAGCGCCGAGGGCGCGTTCTGCAGCACGACCATGACGCTGACCAGCGGCGACCGGCTCGCGTCGCGGTCCGGGGCGAGCAGCTCGACCAGGCGGCCGAAGGGGACGTCGTCGTGGGCCATCGCGTCGAGCACGGTCGAGCGGACGCCGGTGAGGAAGTCGGCGAAGGACGGGTCGTCGTCGAGCCGGGAGCGGATCACGACGGTGTTGACGAAGAAGCCGACGAGCCCGGCGAGCTCGTCCCAGGACCGCCCGGCCGTGACGGTGCCGAGCGCGATGTCGCGCTGGCCGGTGTAGCGCGCGAAGAGGACCTGTGCGGCGGCGATGAGGGTCACGAACAGCGTGGCGCCGCGCTGCCGGCCGAGTTCGGCGAGCCGGGTGGTCACGGCCGGGGGAACGGTGAAGCGGTGCGTCGCGCCCGCCGTCCCGCGCACGGCGGGCCGCGGGCGGTCGGTGGGCAGCTCGAGTGCCGAGACGCCGGCGAGCTGCCGTTCCCAGTAGGCGATCCGGTCGTCGAGCTCCGGACCGGCGAGCCGCTCGCGTTGCCAGGCGGCGAAGTCGGTGTAGCGCAACGGCAGCGGGGGCAGCTCGGCGCCGGGGTCCGAGTAGAGCAGGCCGAGCTCGTGGGCGAGCACGCCCATCGACCAGCCGTCGGTGATGATGTGGTGCAGGACCAGGACGAGCAGGTGGTCGTCCTCTCCGAGGCGGAAGACGGTGGCACGGAAGAGCGGGCCGCGGGCGAGGTCGAAGGGCCGGTGCACCTCGCGTTCGACGCCGTCGGCGGCGCGGACGTCCGGCCGGATGTCCGGCGGCGGCCCGACGACTTGGACCCCCCGCCCGCCGACGGTGGGGAAGGTCGTCCGCAGCGACTCGTGCCGCTCGGCCAGCGCGGTGAGGGCGCTGGCCAGGGCGTCGACGGAGAGGGGGCCGCGCAGGCGGAACCCGGCGCTGGTGTGGTATTCGGCGCTGCCCGGGGCGAGCTGGTCGAGGAACCAGAGCCGTTGCTGCCCGGAGGAGAGGGGAAGAGCGGCGCCGGGTGCGGTGCGGGCGGGCGCGTGCCCGGGGTGCGCGGCGGGGAGGGCCGCGGCGAGCCCGGCAACGGTCCGGTGTTCGAAGACGGCTTGGGCGGGCAGGGCGGTGCCGAGGCGCCGGTTGAGCGTGCCGGCGACGCGCATGGCGAGGATGGAATCGCCGCCGAGCTCGACGAAGTCGTCATCGGTGCCGATGTGGTCCAGGCCGAGCGAGTCCCGCCAGACTTCGGCGACCAGCGCTTCGGCGGGGTTGCCCGGGGAGGTGCCGTCGGGGTGGCCGGGGTCGGGCAGGGCGCGGCGGTCGAGCTTGCCGTTGGCGGTCAGGGGGAGGGCGGCGAGTTCGACGAACCGGGCGGGGATCAGGTGCTCCGGCAGGCGGCTGCGGAGGTAGGAGCGCAGGTCGGTGCCGAGATTCGGCTGGATTTCCGACTCGGCCTCCGCGCCGGACTTCGGCTCAACCTCCGCCCCGGTCCCCGCGCCGGACCGCGGCCCAGCTCCTGCACCGACCCTCACCCCGAGCGCCGGCCCGCTCCGGGGCCCAACCTCCGCACCGGACTCTGGCCCAACCTCCGCCCCGATCCCCGCGCCGGACTTCGGCCCTGCCCCGGCCACCAGCGCGCCCTCCCCGCCGGTCTCCGGCGCCGTCCTCCGCACGACGTAGGCGACCAACTGGTCATCGCGGCCGTTGCGGCGAGCCACCACTGCCGCTGCCGCCAGGCCCGGGTGGGTCAGCAGGGTCGCCTCGGTGTGCGCCGGGTCCACTCGGATGCCGCGGATCTTGACCTGGTCGTCGGTGCGGCCGAGGTAGTCCAGCAACCCGTCGTCGCGGTGGCGGACCTGGTCGCCGGTGCGGTACATCCGCGATCCCGGCGGTCCGGCCGGGTCCGCGACGAACGCCGCCGCCGTGGCGCCCGGGCGGCCGAGGTAACCGCGGGCCAGGCCGGCTCCGGCCAGGCAGAGCTCGCCCGCCCGGGCCGGGCGCAGTGCGGCGTCCCGTACCTCGGCGCGGGTTCCCGCGATCGGGTGCCCCAGCACCGCCCGGCCTTCCGGCACGGTGTCGCACAGCAGACTGTCCACTGTGGTCTCCGTGGTTCCGTAGGCGTTCCAGACCACGACCCCGGCGGCGCGCAGCTCGGCCCCGAGGTCCGGATCGACGGGCTCACCCCCGGCGATGACGAGGCGCGGCCGCGCGGGGCCGTCCAGCAGGCCGGCGAGGATGAGCATCCGGAGGTGGGAGGGGGTCACGTCGAGCACGTCGATCCGCGCGGCCTCCAGCGCGGCGACCGTCTCCCGCGGGTCGAGCCGGGCCAGGACGTGCAGTTCGTGCCCGGCCAGCATCCACAGCAGCGGAACCCACGAGGCATCGAACGACAACGCCGCGGTGTGCGCCACCCGGAGCCGCTCGCCGACGCTCGCGAAAAGGCCTTCGCGGTGCGCGGCGAACAGGGCGAGGAGGCCGCCGTGGGTGCCGAGGACGCCTCTCGGGCGGCCGGTGGAGCCGGACGTGTAGAGGACGTAAGCGAGATTCTCCGGCCGGATCCGCGGCGGGGAACCAGCCGGGAAGTCGCCCTCCAGGAACACCGGCACGCACCGGCTCGGCAGCGACGCGGCCAGTTCCGGCTGGGTCAGCACCAGCGTGATCCCCGCGTCCGCGACCAGCTCCGCCCGGTGCCGCGGCGGGTGCGCCGGGTCCAGCGGCACATACGCCGCCCCCGCCTTCAGCGCTCCGAACAGCGCCACCACCATCTCGGCCCCGCGCTCCAGCAGGAGCCCGACGCGGGTCTCCGGCCCCGCGCCGCACGACGCCAAACGCCAAGCCACTTCGTCGCTGCGGGCCGCCAGTTCCGCGTAACTCAGCCGGGTCCGGCCGCTCACCAGCGCGGTTTCCGCCGGCGTGCGCGCCGCCTGGTGGGTCAGCAGATCGCCCACGCTGTTCGATGGTCCAGTCATCCCCAGAATTCCCCGTGCACGATGCCGGAAATCCCGGCGGTGACGAACTCCGGATACTTCCAGCGGCTTCCCGCCGTCGGCAAGCCGCCGATCGAGGGATCGGCCGTCACTGTCCATAATTGCCGTCGATTACCACGGAAATTGATCGTCCAATGAGGACAGAGAGCAATTACGCCGTTCGGCGCCGTCCGCGCACCCGAGACCGTGTTAGCTTCGGATGAGGGGCATCGCTCGAGGGAGGGCGCGTGACAAGCGGTCAGCCGGTGAACGCCGACGACATCCTGGCCGAACTGACCCGGTTCTTCGCCACCGCCACCGCCGGCACCACTCCCGGCCCCGACGAAGACTACTTCGCGCTCGGCCTGGTGAATTCGCTGCTGGCCCTGAAACTGGTCACGCACGTCGAACGCCGCTTCGGCATCGAAGTCGCGACCGAAGACCTCGATCTCGACAATTTCCGGACCATGAACCGCGTCACCGCCTTCGTGCTCCGGAAACGGACCACAATGGACGGCTATCCGGCGGGGTGAGCCGCGGTCGGCAGCAGTTCGAACGTTTCGGCCGCCAGCCGGTCCGCACCTTCGCGGAAATCCGCGTCCAGCTTGCGGAACAACGTCTCGGCCTCGATCGCGGGCCAGTCCCGGGGCAGGTGCCCGGCCGGCAGGTGCGGGTCCCGGCGGACGACGTGCAGCCAATCCGAGTGCAGCACCAGCCGGCGCGTCAGGTCGTCCGGGAACGACGGCTTCCCGCCGTCCCACTTCTCCAGGAAGTCGTGGTAGCGCGAGGCGATCGTCGCGGTGTCGAACGCCTTGCGGACGAGCTCGGCCGCCTCCGTCGGCTTGGCGGGCTGCGCCGTGAAGACCGTGACGTGCCCGTCGACGCCGAGCTGCTCGACGATGGCCGTCACGTCGCGGACGCCGGGAGCGACCCACAACCCGTTCTGCAGCAGGCCGAATCCCGCCCAGGTCAGCTGGCGGCGCAGGTCGTGGCGGTCGCCGCGGCGGGTGTCGGGCAGCGAAAAGCCGACCAGGGTCCAAGCGCCGTCCTCGGCCCGGTTGACCGCGCCCGTCTCCCAGATCCGCCGCCTGCCGTCCTCGAGGACCGCCGCGAGGCGCTCGCTGAGACCGAAGTAGACCTTCCGCCCGTGCCGGTGCCGGGTCAGCAAGCCGGTGCCCGCCATCCGGGTCAGCGTCGAGCGGACCGCCTCCTCCGAG
Organism: Amycolatopsis sp. 505; assembly: GCF_031625235.1. NCBI lineage: Bacteria > Bacillati > Actinomycetota > Actinomycetes > Pseudonocardiales > Pseudonocardiaceae > Amycolatopsis > Amycolatopsis sp. 505. The sequence continues at coordinate 281,784 of NZ_JACKQP010000003.1, read as the reverse complement.
ACGCCGACGCGGCCGAACACGTCGATCACGCTGCCCGAGTAGATCGCGCTCGCCCGGCCGAGCAGGTGGATGCCCAGGAACGTGAGCATGACGGACTTCGGGCGGGGCCCGGAGCCGGTCTCGGCGGATGACGTCACGAGCGCCAGCGTAACCCGGCCCGGCGACCACTTGATGTTGTGCAGAATATTGACGGCCGTCATGGCCCTGACTAACGTTGAGCTCCGCTCCCCCGTCGTCCGCCCCGGACGAACCTGCCCTCCGCAGTGCCCCGCCCCCGAAGACGAGGGTGAACCCCATGAGCACTCAGCTCCGCAGAGCGGTCGCGTCCAGCTTCCTCGGCAGTCTCATCGAGTACTACGACTTCCTCCTCTACGCCACGGCGAGCGCGGTGGTCTTCGGGAAGGTCTTCTTCGCCGACCTCGATCCGGCACTGGCCACGGTCGCCAGCTTCGGCACGTTCACCACCGGCTACCTCGCCCGCCCGCTCGGCGGCCTGATCTTCGGCCACTTCGGGGATCGCCTGGGCCGCAAGCGGATGCTCGTGCTGACCATGACCCTGATGGGCGTCGCGAGCTTCCTCATCGGCCTCCTGCCCGGCTACGACCAGATCGGCCCGATCGCCCCGATCGGCCTGGTCCTGCTCCGCGTCGTCCAGGGCATCGCGGTCGGCGGCGAGTGGGGCGGCGCGGTGCTGATGTCCGCCGAGCACGCGCGGACGCGCCGTGGCCTGTGGGCCGGGTTCACCAACGCGGGCGCGCCGAGCGGCATGGTGGTCTCGACGCTCGTCATGTCCGCCACCGCCGGGCTGACCTCCGAAGCCGACTTCCTCGCCTGGGGCTGGCGGATCCCGTTCCTGCTCAGCATCGTCCTGCTCGCGATCGGCCTGTTCGTGCGTTCCCGCGTCGACGAGACACCCGCGTTCCTGGCCGCCCGCAAGGAAGAACGCCGGCGGCTGCCGCTCGTGGCCGTGCTGCGCGACCACCCGCGCGTGCTGGCGCTGAGCGTCGGTGTCGGGCTCGCCGCGTTCGTCGTCCAGGCCACGCTGACCACCTTCGTGCTCGCCTACGGCGTCCAGCACGGGCACCCGCGGCAGGAAGTGCTCAACGCGCTCACCCTGTCCTCGGCGTGCGCGGTGGCCGGGATCCTGCTGTGGTCGGCGCTTTCGGACCGGATCGGCCGCCGCCCGGTCGTGCTGGCCGGGGCGGCCGCGATGGCGGTGTTCGGGTTCCTGCTCTTCCCGATGGTCCGCGACGGCAACGGGTTGCTGCTCGTCCTCGCGCTGGTGATCGGCCAGGGCGTGCTCCACCCGATGATGTACGGGCCGCTGGCCGCGCTGTACTCCGAGCTGTTCGACACCGAAAGCCGGTACACCGGCGCGTCGCTGGGCTACCAGCTCGCCGGGCTCGGCGCCGGGTTCGCCCCGCTGATCTTCGCCGAGCTCCAGCGCGCCAACGGCGGCGGTTCGACCACGCCGGTGTCGTGGACCATCGCCGCCTTCTGCCTCCTGTCGGCCGTCTGCGTGCTGGCGCTGCGGGAGACCCACCGCCGCGACCTGACGCCCGAGCCGAGTGTGCCGGCGGCCGTCCAGCCGGAAGGACACCGAGGATGAGGCGCTGGCTCCGCCGGGCCGGCGCCCTCGTCGCGACGGCGCTGATCGCGTTCGGCCTCACCACGGCGACTCCGGCCCTGGCCGCGACCACCGCGCACTACACCGGGCAGCTGCCCGACGGTGCGAGCTGGGTGGCGGACGTGCCGGCCGCCTGGAACGGCACCGTCATCCTCTACAGCCACGGCTTCGGCCCCCTGGAAGCACGCAACGCCCCCGACGAGCCGACCGGGCAGGCCCTGCTCTCGGCGGGGTACGCGCTGATCGGCTCGTCCTACAGCGGACCGTCGTGGTGGGCGCTCGCCTCCGCCCCGCGGGACCAGTTCGCCTCGCTCGACGCGCTCGTCCGGAAGATCGGCGAGCCCCGCCGCACGATCGCGTGGGGCACGTCGATGGGCGGACTGGTCAGCGCCCTGGAAGCCGAGTCCGGGAACCGGCGGCTCGACGGCGCCCTGACCACGTGCGGCCTGGTCGCGGGCGCGCTGAACCTGAACAACTACCAGCTCGACGGCGAATACGCGCTCTCGCGCCTGCTCGCCCCGGCGCAGCCGGTGAAGCTGGTCCGGTACGCGAGCGCCGACGAAGCGGGAGCGGCGGGCGCGGCGCTGACGAAGCTCGTCACCGACGCGCAGGGCACCGCGGCCGGCCGGGCCCGGATCGCCCTCGGGGCGGCGCTGATGAACACGCCGCCGTGGCTGACCGGTGACGCCCCGCCCGGGCCCGCCGACCACGCGGGCCAGGAACAGCAACAGCAGCAAGCCCTCGCGCAGTTCGTGCTCGGGTTCGTGGTGCCCGGCCGCTACCAGATCGAACTGGCGGCCGGCGGGAACAGCGCGGCCAACCGCGGGGTCGACTACCGGGCGCTGCTGTCCGGCAGCCCGCTGGCGCGGCAGGTCCGGGCGCTGTACCGCACCGCGGGCCTCGACCTCGACGCGGACCTGGCCGACCTGACCCGCCACGCGGACGTCACGCCGGATCGGCAGGCCGTCGGCACGCTCGCCCGGACGTCCACGGCGACCGGGCACCTGCGCGTCCCGTCGCTGGCCATCCACACGACCGCGGACCACCTGGTCCCGGTCGAGCATGAGAACTGGTACGCCCACCGGGTCCGCGCGGCGGGCCGCGAAGCGCTGCTGCGGCAGGCGTACGTCGAAGCGGCCGGGCACTGCGCGTTCCGGCCGTCGGAGACCCTGGCGGCGTTGCACGCCCTGGAATCCCGCATCGAGACCGGGCACTGGCCCGACCTCCGGCCGGAGCGCCTCAACGCGGCCGCGGCCGAGCTCGGGGCCCCGGGCCGCTACCTCCGCTACACGCCGGCCCCGCTGACCGGCGCGGACCGCCGCTGAGGCCGGGGGCGGCCGCACTCCTCGGCGGCCGCCCCTTGCGTCACGGTAAATCAATTCTTTCCGAACTTGCATTTGATGTTAAGTGCGAGGGTCCCTAGCGTGGACGGCATGAACCTCACCGTCCTCGCGGCGTCCGGCCGGACCGGACTCGCACTCACCCGGGAAGCGTTGCGGCGCGGGCACACCGTCACCGCCATCGCCCGGGATCCCGGCCGCATCGACCTTCCCGCGTCGGCTCGTCTGCACAAGGTGGCGGGCGACGTCGAAGACCCGGCGAGCATGGCCATCGCCGCCGGCTCGACCGTCCTTTCCGGACTCGGCACGGACCGGGCGGGGGTCCTGCTGGCCGGCGCGAAGGCGGTGGTCGCCGCCGGGCCGTCGCGGATCATCTGGCTCGGCGCGTACGGCACGGGGCAGTCGGCATCGGTGGCCGGGGCCGCCGCGGGGGCGCTCACGAAGCTGCTGGGCGACCGGCTCGGCGACAAGGTCGAGGCCGACGAGACGATCCTCGCGGCCGGCGGCACGGTGTTCCACGCGGGCCTCCTCACCGACGGCCCGGAAAGCCCCCACCGGCGCACGGTCGGGCTCGAGGCCGGGCCACCGCTGGACTTCGAGGCGGTGATCAGCCGGGCGACCGTCGCGGCGGCAATGCTCGACGAGGCCGAGACACCCCGCTTCGCGGGCACGATCGCGCTGCCGCTGCCGGATTGACCGCTAGGCGGTGATCTCTTCCAGGGCTGCCCGCACCTGGCCGCGGAGCCAGGCGTGCGCGGGGTCGGAGTCGTAGCGCTGGTGCCAGGTGCAGCAGATCTCCGCGGCCGGCGACTCCGCCGGGAGCGGGCGGGTGATCAGCCCGAAGGCGTCGATCAGCGGGCGGCCGAGCACCGCCGTGCAGCTGACCAGCGCGTCACTGCGCACCGCCAGCTGCAACGCCGTCGCCAGCGTCGCCACCGAAGCGATCACCTGGCGGCGCAAGCCTTCCGCGGCCAGGACGTCGTCGATCGGCGCCGTGAGCCGGCCGCGGCGGGAGACCAGGACGTGCGGATGAGCCGCGAACGCCCGCAGGTCCAGGCCGCCGGCCGCCGGGTGACCCGGCCGCATCGCCACCACCAGGGCGTCGTGCCCGAGCACCTCGGAGCGGAACTCGGGCAGGTCCGGCCGGGCGCCACCGAGTTCGACGTCGACGCGGCCGTGCCGGAGGTCGTCCGTGTCGGCGGAGTGCTCGGCCAGCACCCGCAGCCGCACCCCGGGCGCCCGGTCCCGGAGCCGGCCGGCCAGGACGGGGATCACCGACGCCGCGAGCGCGTCGTGGCACTGGATCGTGAACGTGCGGTCCAGACCGGCGAGGTCCAGCTCGCGGGCCGGCTGCAGGACCGCCTGCGCCTGCCGGACCAGCCGGTGCACGTCCTCGCGGACGGCCACCGCGTACGGCGTGGGCACCATCGTGTGACCGGTGCGGACCAGGATGTCGTCGCCGGTCACCGCGCGGAGCCGGCCGAGGGTGCGGCTGACCGCCGGCGACGACAGGTGCAGCCGCTCGGCCGCGCCCATCACGCTGCCCTCTTCGAGCAGCGCGTCGAGCACCGTGAGCAAGTTCAAGTCGAGTTGCACGAACGCAAGACAACCACAGGAGTCCCGATGAGCCAGGACCTGCTCGCCGCCACCACCGCCGCCGTCCGTGCCGCCGGCGCCCGGATGCTGGCGCGCTACTCCCCCGCGGCCCGCCAGCCCGGCTTGCCCGAGCTGCTGGAAAGCCTGCACGACAACGACTCCGCCGTCGCCGAGGTGCTCCGGCCGGCGCTCGCCGCCATCCGGCCGGAGGCGCGCTGGCTCGACGACGAGCACGGCTCCGGGCCGCTGCCCGCCGGCGAGTGGTGGCTCATCGACCCGATGGGCGGCAACGTCAACGCCGTGCACGGCATGCCCGACTGGAACATCGGCGTGAGCCTCGTCCGCGACGGCCGTCCGGTGCTGGCCGTGCTGTACTTCCCGGTGCTCGGCGAGCTGTTCACCGCTACCGAAGGCGGCGGCGCGCACCTCGGCGGCGAGCGGCTGCGGGTCTCCGCCAAGACGGCGCTGGACGGCGCCCTCGCGGGCACCGGCCAGGCCCAGCACGGCCACCGCTTCCTCGAGCGGATGGGCCGGTCGTTCACCGCGATGTCGGAAGCGGCGCTGTACGTGCGGATCTCAGTGCCGGTGACCCACCAGCTCGCCCAGGTCGCCGCGGGCCGGATGGACCTGCACTGGCAGTTCGAAAACGTCCGGTCCCACGCCGCCGGCGTCCTGCTGGTCCGGGAAGCCGGCGGCGTGGTCACGGACCTCGACGGCGGCCCGTGGGACCTGACGAGCGCCGGCTACCTCGCCGCCGCGCCCGGCGTGCACGCCGCCGCGCTGAAGGTCCTCAGCGCCTGAGCGCCCCGCCCGGAGGTCGCGAATGACTCATTCGGGACGTCGGAGGTCCCGAATGAGTCATTCGCGGCACTCACCCGCCCAAGCCGAAGAAGGCGATCGCGGAGGCGGCCATCCCGGCCGAGGGCAGGCTGTGCCCGGCACCCTGGATGCTGTAGGCCTCGACCTTGTCGGCGAAGCGGCGGCGGTTCCAGCCGGCCTGCGGGGTGTCGGCCGACGTCGGCGTCTGGCTCAGGCCGAAGACGTTGGTCCACTGCTCGATTTCCTCCTGCAGCAACGCATACGGCACGAGCGTGTCGGCGGTGCCGTGCCACAGCTGGACGCGCGGGCGGGCGCCGGTGTAGCCGGGGTAGGCCTGGCGGACCGCGTCACCCCACTGCTGGGGCGTGCGGTTCGCGCCGCCGTTGCCGGTGCACTTGCTCGACCACGGCGGGAAGTCCGCGGCGTTCGCGAAGCAGGTGAACGGCACGCCCATGAACGCCGCGCCCGCCTTGAAGACGTCCGGGTAGAGCGCGAGCATCTCGTTGGTCATCATGCCGCCGGAGGACGAGCCGGTGGCGAAGACGCGGTTCGGGTCGCCGCCGTAGCGCTGCTCGGCGTAGGTCACCATCGACACGATCGACACCGGGTCGCTGCCGCCGCCCCGGCGCTTCGCCGCGTCCGACCAGGTGTCGAAGCAGTTCCCGAACCCGGCCTGCTGCTGGGCGCTGGGGTAGATCACGAGGAACCCGTAGCGGTTGGCCAGCGCAGCGAATTCGCTGCCGGAGTAGAACCCGGGCCCCGAGCCGCCGCACCCGTGCATGGCGACCACGATCGCGGGATTGGCCGGCCGCGTGTCCGGCACGTAGACGTGCATCCGCATCCCGCCCGGGTTGTTCCCGAAGCCGGTCACTTCCACCAGCGAAGCGGCCGACGCCGGGGCCGGGACCACGGCCGAGGTGACGGCCAGCAGCAAGGCACTGGCCATGGTCACGAACGCCGTTCTGAATCCACTCATCGGTGACCTCCGGTCGGCGATCCCCCTCGGGCCTTGAGGTTAGGCAGATTCAGAACGACCGTCAACAATTCATCAAGTATTCTGGGATACCGAAACTTTCGAACTCGGTGATATCCTCGAATTGCCGGACAAACGATTGATGATCGTCGGGAAAACAGCGAGGAACGCATGCTCGAAGCGGCCGATTGGGCGGAGGACGAGGGCGCGCCGGGCGTGCGGCCCGAGGCCCTGCTGCTGACGCTGTTCGGCGACCACGTCCTGGACCGCGGGATCGCCGTGTCGACCGGCGGCGTGATCGCCACGCTCGAGCGCCTGGGCGTCGGCGAACACGCGACGCGGGCGACGCTGAGCCGGATGAGCCGCCGCGACCTGCTCCACACGGTCCGCCGCGGGCGGCAGGCGTTCCTGGGCCTGACGGCGCACGGCACGGCGGTGCTGCGCGACGGCCAGCGCAAGCTCGACGGCGACATCGTCGACCGGCACTGGGACGGCCGGTGGACGCTGCTGACGTTCTCGGTGCCGGAAACCCGCCGCGCGGACCGGTACGCGCTGCGCACCCGCCTGGGCTGGTTCGGGTTCGGGCCGCTGCGCAGCGGCCTGTGGGTCTCGGCGTCGGCGGCCGACATCGCGCCGGCGCTGGCCGAACTCGACCTCCTGGACCACGCGGAGGTGTTCCGCGCGGAGCCGTTCATGTGGACCGACCCGGCCCGGATCGCCCGGGAAGCGTGGGACTTGCCGCGGATCGCGGCCGGCTACGAGCAGTTCCTCCGCCGCTGGAGCGGCCGGGAGCCCGGTTCGTCCGACGAGCTGTCCCTCCGGATCCGGCTCGGGGCGGAATGGCTCCTGCTGATCCGCCGGGATCCGGTGCTGCCACCGGCGCTCCTGCCGGCGGACTGGCCGGGCACCCGGGCGGCGGCCTTGTTCCGCTCCCTGCGGCAGCAGTGGGCGGAGCCGGCCGGGGAGCTGGCGGGCGGACTGCTGGAGTTCCTCGTCAAGGAATGAAACCGACGGCGGTTGCCACGTTGCATGCCACGTTGCAAACTGGGGTTCCCGCTCCCCACCCCGGAGGTCACCGGTGACCGACTTCGATCGACGTGACGTGCTGCGTGCCCTGACCGCGCTGGGCGTGACCGGCGTGACCGCGAGCCTGTTCGGCGGCACCGCCGAAGCCGCCGGCACGGGCCCGCTGGACCTGGAGTTCTCCGTCGCCGAGCAGTTCCGGCCGTTCGACCTGATCGCGCGCAACTTCGTCCAGTTCGACACCCCGGCCCGGCCCGGCGCGCTCGTCACGACCGGCATCCGGCCGAAGGCGGCCTACGGGACCGTGACCGTGCAGGTGCTCGACGACCGCGCGCCCGTCGTCGCCGGGCTGGCCGGGGCCGGGGTTTCAGTGCTCGGCACCTACCACGCCGGCCAGGCGGCCATCGAGATCACCACGGCCGCGGGCACCGCCGTGGTCAAGACCGCGCCGGCGCAGCTGCGGGCGCCGTTCGGCTTCGCCGTGGTGGTCAACGAAAACGCGGTCACCGTCCTGGCCGACCAGGGCACCGGCTGGCGGCCGCTGCTGACCGAGCGCGACCAGGTCCGGGCCCGGATCGACCTGCGCGACCCGGCGGTCCTGGGCCGGCTGGGCTACGCCTACGGCAGCCGCGGGCCGGCGCGGCTGGGCCGGGTCCGGGCCGGGTACTACGGCCAGGCCGGCGTCCGCGACCCGCACGTCGTCCAGTACGCCGACGGCCGCCCCGTCATCCGCCACGGCAAGCTCTACCTGACCATGACCAACGCCGGTCTCGGGTTCTTCCAGCAGGCGCACTGGGCGGTCTGGACGCTCGACCTGGCGGATCCCACCAAGCTCGAGCAGGTGGCGACGCTGTTCTTCGCGCGCGACGGCGTGGTGCTCGGCGACCACGCGGGCCAGATCGTCCTCGACGGCGACCGGTTCATCCTGCTGATGAGCTCCTGGGGCGACTTCTCGTTCAACGGCGTCCACGTGCGCCACACGGTCACCCGCAAGGACGTGCTGTCGGGCGTGCACGTGCTGCCGACCTCGCCGCTCCCGCTGCCCACGACGGTGAGTTCCTGGGACCCGGCCCTGACGAAGATCGACGGCCGCTGGCACATCGCGTTCGTCGAAAGCCCGGCCCAGCAACCGGCGTTCGTGTTCCACCCGGCCCTGGCGGCGGCCCCGCGCGGCGCGGACTACGACGAGGGGCTGACGCTGCTGGGCGCCGACGTGTCGGTGAAGCAGACGGAGGGCACGATCCTGCAGCGCGTGGGCGGCCGCTGGTACCTGTTCACCAGCGACGGCGACGCGCGCGAATACCCGGTGTACGACTTGAGCCTGCGGAAGCTGGGGACGCTGAACGCGCCGTACGGGACGAACATCCCGCACCCGATGCTGGTGAAGATCGGCAACCGCTGGTGGCTCCCGACGTTCGACGGAACCCAGTACGCGGAGGACGTCCTCGGCTACGGCGGCCACGGCGACTTCATCCTGATGCGGTCGAGCTAAAGCACGAATTCGGCCACCGTGCGCCAGGAATCCGGGCGCGCGTTTCCGGCGATCAGGCGCACCCGGTCGACGCCGGCCCGGATGGGGAGTGCCCCTTCCACCTCGGCGGCTGCCTTCCGCAACGCGGCGACGTCGGCGCGGCGGGTGCTGCCGATCGTCAGGTGCGGGACCACGTCGGGGTGTTCACCGCCGTACGGCGGGCACTCGGGGAACGCGCGCCACACCCGGTGGGTCAGCGCCCGGAACGGTTCGGCCGGGTCGGGAGCCAGCCAGAGCACGTCCTCCCCGAACCAGGCGACCCGGGAGAACACGCACTCGAAAGCGTCGTGCTCGGCGACCGCGGCCTTCAGGTCGCCGAGGACCGCCGAGGTGATCCGGGCCGGCGGGAGGAACGGGTAGAGGACCGTGACGTGGGCCGGGACGCCCCAGGCCGCGGAGTGGTCCAGCTCCTGCCGGTACGGCCCCACCACCGCGTCGGCGGCGGGAACCGGCACGATCACGGCTGTTTCGGTCGGCCCGGCCAGATTCCTCACCACCGCATGCTCGCACGGCGTGCCCGAAGGTTCAGCTGCTTTCCTCGGGCTTGTGCCGCAGCCGCGTCCACAGGTCCGTTCGCCGTGGCGGCCGGCGGTGCCTGCTCCGCGCCCGGACGCTCGGGCCCGGGCGCGGAGCGGGGGGATTCACCGGTTGGACGCGATGAAATACACGACGACCCCGATCAACGCGAGGACTTCGCTCAGAACGAACGTCGAGTAGCCCATCGTCTGCAGTTTCCCGCGCGCTTCCGGCTGCCGCGCGGTACCATTGATGACGGCGGCGAAGATCAGGCCGACGCCGATTCCGGGGCCGATCGCCCCGAGTCCGTACCCGATGGCGGCGAGGCCGGGGTTGATGTTGGCGGCCTGGGCCAGAACTGTGTCACTCATGGACATTCCCCTTCACATCGGTCCACGCGCACGCTCGCGTGGAACAGCGGGCTCGTGCGTCACACCGGGCATGGTTCAGGGTCGAGCGAAGGCGGCGGAAATCGCAGAAGGGACGTCGGATCGAGGCAGATCTCGCCGGCCGGGCGGGATTGTCGGTAAACGAGTGGTCCGAACACCGACAGGATATCACGGGAAATCGGACGGCGCCGCCGGACAATCGGGCGGTAGCCACCCGAAACGTCCATTGTGGCCGGTCGAGCGCACCGGCCACGCGTGAGTCGGCCCGGCCGATACGCCGGCCGCCCCCGAGGGCCGCCCACTGCGTCGGACACGGAGAGTGATCGAGCGAGCGCAAGTTCGCCCGCCTCGCCAGAAGGCTTTGTCCGAATCGTTCGCCGTTCACCCGGCGCGGTCGAGAAGGCCCCGCGGACCCCGGCTTGTTTCGAAACTCGGTGTACACCGTTAACCAAAGCCGGAAAGCCTCCGGACAAACCCCGGCGGACGCCGAACCCGGCCCCACGCCCGCCTAATTTATTAGCCGGATAGAAATAGGATTCATGTTTGCGCTCTCATTGCCGAGAGCCTCCGCCCGGCCCGTCGGCCGGGCTCCCCGGGCCCCCTCCGCACCCGGCGTCCGAGGCGGTCCGGAGCACCCGGCCGCCACCCGCGCACCCCACGGTCAGCGCGGGTTTCGCGGCGTAATGACCCCTTCGCCGTTCGTGCAACCGGACGGGGCGCCAGCACCACCCGCGGGGACCCTACCAGCGAAGATCAGCTCGGTCTCCCGGTGTGCTGTCACCACCATTAATGGTGGTGCTAACACCACCATCCCCGGGTATGTCCGAATACATCCCGAGTCAAACTGTCCACGAACTGATACTACTGGCGAGTTAGGCGTTTCACTGGTCCGAACGGAGGTACCTAAGCCACCGGCCCTCTGCCACTATCTTGCGCAAAATACATCTTCGGATGGTCCGCGATGAGCGGCGGGCTGCCCGAATCTGGGGGTCGATCAAAGTGGAAATCGAACTACTAGGCGCCATGGAAATAAGATCGAATGGGAGAATTTACTCGATACGCGCGAAGAAAGTCCGGACCTTGCTGGCGATGCTGGCGCTGTCGCCGGGACGTCCGGTGTCCTACGAGCAACTGGCGGACGAGCTGTGGGGCCCGCGGTCACTCGCCAACTCCCGCAACGCACTGCAAGCGAACATCGCACGGCTGCGCCGGCTGTTCAAGCCGATCACCGACGCGAGCGGGGAGGAGGTCGTCCGGACCACCTACAGCGGCTACCAGCTGGAGGTGCCCGCCGAGGCGATCGACTCGCACCGGTTCCTCGAACTCGCGCGCCGCGGCACTTCCCTGGTCTCCACCGCACCGCAGGAAGCCGTCGGCATCCTGCGGGAGGCCTTGGTGCAGTGGCGCGGGCCGGCCCTGATGGACGTGCAGGAGGGGGTGCGCTGCCGGGCCGCGGCCACGCACCTCAACGAGCGGCGGCTGGCCGTGCAGGAAGACCTCATCGCCGCCCGCCTGGCGGTGGGGCAGCAGCACGACATCGTGCACGAACTGCGGCAGCTGGCCACCGAGAACCCGGGCCGGGAACGGCTCAGCGAACTGCTGATGCTCGCCCTCTACCGCACCGGCCAGCAAAGCGAGGCGCTGTCGGTGTTCCACCACACCAGCAAGTGGCTCGGCAGCGAGCTCGGCCTCTCGCCGGGCCGCGCGTTGCGGCAGCTGTACCAGGCCATCCTGGTCCAGGACTGCATGCTCGACTGAACACCGGTTCCCCTTTCGCAGCAGGGACGGCGATCTTCGCCGTCCCTGCTGTCGTTTCGCTGTCACGCACACGGTCCGGGCTCATCCACTCTCCTTCCGTGATCGACGGCCATGATCGTGGCGCACCCGGATGACGGACGGCTGACGGTTTGCCGACGCCGTCCTTCGTCAGCGGTCGGTCAGAGGGCCGTCATCTGCGCTGGCTAGTTTCCGGCCAGGCCGAAGTTCGTCCGAAAAACCGGTACAGGAGTGGTCATGACAGCGGCAGTGTCCGAGCGCAGGGAACAGATCCGCGCGATCGTCCGCGAGCACCTCGAGCTCGAGGACGGCGAACTTTCCGAGACGAGCAACTTCATCGAGGACCACGAAGCCGACTCGCTCACGCTGATGGACGTCCTCGCCGCGCTGGAGAAGCAGTTCGGCGTCACGATCGACCAGGCGCAGTTCCGCCGGATGGTCGACCTGGACAGCGCCTACGAGGTCGTCGCGGAATCCGCCGGCTGGTAGGGGAAATCCGATGAGCGAGCACTCCACCGCACCCGGCAGGCGGGTGGTGATCACCGGCTGCGGGGTGGTTTCCAGCCTGGGCACGGGCATCGCCGAGTTCACGGCGGCCCTGCGCGCCGGGCGCAGCAACGTCCGGCCGATCAGCGTCTTCGACACGACCGGCTTCGAGCACAACAACGGCTGCGAGGTCATCGGCTTCGAACCCGAACGCTGGATCGAAAACGTCGACATCGAGTCACTCGGCCGCGCCAGCCGGTTCTCCACCGCCGCGGCCCGGCTGGCCGTGGCGGACTCCGGCATCGACCTCGACGTGCTGCGCGAGGCGCGCTGCCTGCTGTCGATCGGCACGACCGACGGCGAGTCGCACGAGCTCGACAGCATGGTCTCGTTGGAGATCGCGGCCGGTCCGGAGGCGATGAGCCCGCGGCTGGCCCGGCGCACGTCGGCCGGCCGGCTCGCCACCTCGATCGCGCACGAGCTGCGGCTGTCCAATGTGGAGGTCGGCAGCATCGCGACCGCCTGCTCGGCCGGCAACTACGCGATCGGCCACTCGTTCGACGCGATCCGGCTCGGGGAAGCCGACTTCGCGTTGTGCGGTGGCGCGGACGCCGTCTGCCGCAAGACGTTCACCTCCTTCTACCGGCTGCGCAGCATCGCCCCGGACTACTGCCGCCCGTTCGACAAGAACCGGCTGGGCATCCTGACCGGCGAGGGCGCCGGCATCCTGATGCTGGAAAGCCTGGAGTCGGCGACCGCGCGCGGCGCCCGCATCTACGGCGAAGTGCTCGGGTACGGCCTGTCCTGCGACGCCCACCACCCGGTGGCCCCGCACCAGGGCGGCATCGCCCGCTGCATGGAACTGGCCCTGGCGAACGCCGGCGTCAAGCCCGCGGAGGTCGACCTGATCTCCGCGCACGGCACGGGTACCCACGCCAACGACAAGACCGAGGCCGCGGCGATCCGCGAGCTGTTCGGCGACGACACCCCGCGCGTGGTCTCGATGAAGTCGATGCTCGGCCACTCGATGGGCGCGGCGAGCGCGCTGGCCGCGATCGGCTGCTCGGTCGCCATCACCGAGGGCTTCATCCCGCCGACCATCAACCACGTCGAGACCGACCCCGAGTGCGCCGTCGACTGCGTGCCCAACGTGGCGGTCGAGGCGGACCTGCGGATCGTGCAGAACAACGGCTGGGCCTTCGGCGGCAACAACTCGGTCGTGCTGATCGGCCGCTACGACGGCCCGCGGGAGGCGGTCGCATGAGCACGAGCTCTCCGGCCGCCCCGGTCATCTCGGCTTGGACGGCGATCTCGCCGTTCGGCCACGACCGCGCGGCCTTCGCCGACGGCGTCCGCACCCGGACGTCCCCGGTGTCCACAATAGATGAACAACGCTGGGCGCGGGGACCGGCGGGAACGGCGGCCACCGTCCCGGGCTTCGAGCCGCGGGAGTACCTCGGCACGAAGGGCACCCGGGCGATGAACCGGGTCAGCGGCCTGGCCGTCGCCGCGGCGAAGCACCTGCTCGCCGACATCGGCGTCGAGCCGGGCGACGAGCGCGACGACATCGGGTTCGTGCTGGGCACCACGACCGGCAGCGTGCAGAGCATGATGGACCTGACCCGCGCGTCGCTCACCGGCGACAAGCCCGACCACGTCGAACCGGCCGCGGTCCCCGGCTGCGTGATGAACTGCGCCGCCGGGCAGGCCGCGATCTGGCACGGGCTCAAGGGCCCGAACGCGACGATCGCCGCGGGCCGGACCACCGGCCCGCACGCGCTGAACTACGCGCGGCGGCTGCTGCGGACCGGCCGGGCGACCCGGGTGCTCTGCGGCGCCGCCGAGGAGTACTCCCCCGCCCGCGCCTGGGTCGAGCACCACCGCCGCGGCGGGGACGACCCGGTGGTCATCGGCGAGGGCTGCGCGATGTTCCTCCTCGAGCCCGCGGACCTGCGGCCGCCCGGCCGCCGGGTGCTGGGCACCCTGGAGGGGTTCGAGTCCCGGGTGTGCCTGGACGGCGATCTCGCCGGGACGGTCACCGTCGCCGTGCGCGCGCTGCTGGCCTCGGCCGGGGTCGCACCCGAGCAGGTGTGGGCCGCGACCGGCAGCGGCTTCACCGACCAGCGCGGCGAACCGGTCGAGACCACGGCGCTGCGGGCCCTGTTCGGGGACGCGGCCGTCGACCGGGTGCCGTCGGCGGACCTCCTGGGCGACACGGCGTCGGCGAGCGCGATGTTCCAGCTCGCCGCGGTCCTCAGCGTCGCGGAATCCGCCGAGCGGGCGGGCACCGACCACACGGTCGTCACCACCTGCGACGACGACGGTGCGGTGGCGTGCACGCTGCTGCGGCTCGGCGAGCCGGTCCGATGAGCGCGGGCAAGGTCGCGCTGGTCAGCGGCGGGTCGCGGGGCATCGGCCGCGCGGTCGTGCTGAGCCTGGCCGGAAGCGGCCACGACATCGCGTTCTGCTACCGCTCGGACGAGCAGTCCGCCGACGTGCTCGCCAAGGAGGTGCACGACCTCGGGCGGCGGGCGGTCGCCACGCGGGTCGACGTCACCGACCGGGAGGCGGCCGGTGAGTGGGTGGCCGCCACGGCCGCCGACCTCGGCGTCCCGGACACCGTGGTGACGTCGGCGGGCATCACCCGCGACGGCGCGTTCGTGACGATGACCGAGGACCGCTGGACCGACGTGCTGCGGACCAACCTCGACGGCGTCTACAACGTCTGCCAGCCGGCCGTGTTCCTCATGCTCAAGCAGCGCCGGGGCAGCGTGATCACGCTGTCCTCGGTGTCCGGGGTGTACGGCAACCCGACGCAGGTCAACTACTCGGCGTCGAAGAGCGGCGTGATCGGCTTCGCCAAGGCGCTGGCCAAGGAGGTCGGCCGGTTCGGCATCCGGGTCAACGCGGTCGCGCCGGGCCTGATCGAGACCGACATGACCGCGCAGATGACGGACAAGGCGCGCGAGAAGCTGCGCGCGGCCATCCCGCTGGGCCGGTTCGGCACCGCGGGCGAGGTCGCCGACCTGATCGCCTACCTGGCGTCGGACCGCGCCGCCTACATCACCGGAAGCGTATTCGAGATCGACGGCGGCCTGGTCGTCTGAAGGGGGAAGGTCCACAGTGGACTCCGATAGCCCGAACTTCATCGCGCGGCTGAAGACCGCCGCGCTCGGCTCGGCCGAGCACCCGCTGGTCTTCCTCGGCAACTTCGAGGTCGAGGAGCTGTGGGCGGCCGACGAGCTCGGCCTCCCGCGGGTGTCCGCCGCGGGCAGCACCGCGGTGGTCAACAGCATGGACGAGTTCGCGCTGCTGCTCGGCGGCAAGGGCGACCACGTCGTGCTGAAGCACGCGCCCGACCCGGACTACCACCGCTACCTGCTCGACCTCGGCTTCGAGCTGCCCGAAGTGCACGTCGTGGCGGCACCGGACCCGGCGCGCAACGTCAGCCAGGACGCGCTCGCCGACCCCGCGCTCGTCGCGGCGCTCACCGAGCTGGCCACCGACGGCGCGCACCTGCTGCCGCACGGCGCGTCGGCCGTCGAAGAGGAACTGGCGGCCCGCACCGGGGTTCCGCTGGCCACGCCTCCGGCCGCGCTCTGCAAGGCCGTCAACAGCAAGGTCTACAGCCGGCAGCTGGCCGACGAGCTCGGGCTGCGGCAACCGCCGGGCTGGATCTGCGACACGCCCGAGCAGCTGGCCGACGCCGTGCCGGAGGCCGCCAAGGTGCTCGTCGAGGGCGGCACGGTCGTGGTGAAGGAGGCGTTCGGCGTGTCGGGGAAGGGCATCGCCGTCGTCACCAGCGAGCAGCGGCTGCTGCGCCTGCAGCGGATGATCGAGCGGTCCGCGCGGAAGGCGGGCCGCGACCGGATCGCGCTGGTCACCGAGACCTGGGTCGACAAGCGCGCCGACCTGAACTACCAGTTCACCGTGGGCCGGGACGGCTCGGTGCGGTTCGACTTCGTCAAGGAGGCGATCACCGAGAACGGCGTCCACAAGGGACACCGGATGCCGCCGCGCCTCGACGGGGCCCAGCACGCGGTGATCCGGCACGCGGCGGACGTTCTCGGGGCCCGGCTGGCCCGGGACGGCTACTACGGTGTCGTCGGCGTCGACGCGCTGGTCGAGCCGGACGGCGGGATCTTCCCGGTGCTGGAGATCAACGCCCGCAACAACATGTCGACCTACCAGGTGCCGCTGCAGGAGCGGTTCGTGCCCGAGGGCGCCGTCGCGATGGCGCGGCACTACCCGGTGCGCCTGGCCGCTCCCCTGCCCTTCGCGCGGCTGCGCGAGACGCTCGGCGACCTGCTGTTCGCCGGGTCCGGGAGCGGGCTGCTGGTCAACAACTTCGCCACGGTCAACGCCGGAGCCGGGGTCGCCGCCGCGGGCGAAGCGTTCGCCGGGCGCCTGTACGGCGTGCTCATCGGCCCGTCCGTGGAGACGCTCGACGAACTGGACCGCCGCATCACCGACCGCCTCAGGAGGCTGCCAGCATGAGCACCAGCACGTCCGTCCCGGAGTTCGCCGTGATCTCCGGGGCGCAGGTCCACGAAGTCCTCGACGGACAGGAAAAACTCGTCATCGACCTGATCGAGTCCGCCTACCGCCTGCACGGCGCCGGCGACACGGTCAACCCGCCGTCCTACTTCCTGCGCTTCCCGGACCGGCCGTCGTCGCGGATCATCGCGCTGCCGGCGTCGGTCGGCGGGGACATCGCGGTCGACGGGCTCAAGTGGATTTCGAGCTTCCCGGAGAACGTCGCGAGCGGACTGCCGCGGGCCTCGGCGATCCTCGTCCTCAACGACCGGCGGACCGGCTATCCGCTGGCCTGCCTGGAAAGCTCCATCATCAGCGCCACCCGCACCGCCGCGTCGGCCGCGCTCGCCGCCGACTGGCTGACCCGGGACCGGGCCCGGCCCGCCCGGCTCGGCATCGTCGGCACCGGCCTGATCGCCCGGTACATCCACACCTACCTGGCCGCCGGGGGCTGGACCTTCGACGACGTCGGCGTCTTCGACCTGAGCACCGCGCACGCCGAGGGGTTCCGCGGCTACCTGACCGCGGCCGGGCAGGCCTCGGTGACCGTGCACGAGTCCGCCGAAGACCTGATCCGCGGCAGCGACCTGGTCGTGTTCGCCACGGTCGCCGGGGAGCCGCACGTCCACGACCCGGCGTGGTTCGACCACAACCCGCTGGTCCTGCACGTCTCGCTGCGCGACCTCTCGCCGGAGGTGATCCTCGCCTCGGCCAACGTCGTCGACGACGTCGAGCACTGCCTGAAGGCGAACACCTCGGTGCACCTGGCCGAGCAGCGGACCGGGGACCGGGAGTTCCTGTCCGGGACGCTGAACGACGTCATGACCGGCACGGTGGCGCTGCCGAAGGACCGGCCGCTGGTCTTCTCGCCGTTCGGGCTCGGGGTGCTCGACCTCGCCGTCGGCAAGCACGTCTACGACCAGCTGCACACCGCCGGCGACCTGCGGACCGTGCCGGAGTTCTTCTTCGAACTCGACCGGTACGGGAAGAAGTGACGGGAGCCCCCGCGTGCCGATCATCACCGCCCCGCAGGACTTCAACACCGACGACCTGTTCGTCGACCTCCGCCGGTTCGCCGGCCACCCGCTGTACCTCAAGTGCGAAGGCTTCAACTTCGCCGGGTCGATCAAGATCAAGGCGGCCCGTTCGATGGTCGCCGCGGCCGAGCGCCGCGGCGACCTGCGGCCCGGCTCGACGCTCGTGGAGAGCTCGTCCGGCAACCTCGGCGTGGCGCTGAGCCTCGTCGCCGCCAGCTCCGGCTACCGGTTCGTGTGCGTCACCGACTCGCGGTGCACGCTCGGGGCCCGGCAGCTGATGGAGACCCTCGGCGCCGAGGTCCGCATCGTCACCGAGCCGCACCCCGAGCACGGCCTGCTGGGCGCGCGCATCGAACTCGTGCGGCGGCTGTGCGCCGAGCACGGCCACGTGTGGCTCAACCAGTACGAGAACGCCGGGAACTGGCGCGCCCACTACGAAACGACCGGACCGCAGATCGCCGCCGCCTTCCCCGACGCAGGCGTCGTCTTCATCGGGGCGGGCACCACCGGGACGTTGATGGGGTGCGCGCGGTACCTGCGCGAGCACCGGCCCGGCACCCGGGTGGTCGCGATCGACACGGTCGGCTCGGTCACCTTCGGCACGCCACCGGCCCGGCGGATGATTCCCGGGCTGGGCACCGGGATCCGGCCGCCGCTGCTCGACCCGTCGTACGTCGACGACGTCCTGCACGTCGAAGAAGCGGACACCGTGCGCACCTGCCGGGCCCTCACCCGGGAGGGGTTCTGCTTCGGCGGCTCCACCGGAACCGTCGTCAGCGGCGCCCTGCGCTGGCTTTCCGAGCACGAGGACGTCGGCACGGCCGTGGCGATCGCGCCCGATCTCGGCGACCGCTACCTCGACACCGTCTACCACGACCAGTGGGTGGCCGACCTCTACGGGGAGGACCTGCTCGAAGAGCGGGTGCACGCTCTGTGATCCACCACACACGGCCTAGCACCACCGCGGATCCGGGAGTCACCCCCCGTGAACGAATGATCACGGTTCACTAGACTCGAACACATGCGCGGACAGCCGAAACCGCGAACGCGCCATGCCCGTCGGGTCGAAGGGGACGATCGTGAAGCCTTCATTGGCCGTCCGCGCTTCCTGCTGGTCCGCCGGCCACGCCGGCGCGGTCATCGCCCTCTGGCTGGTCTTCGTGGGCCTGGCCCAGCTGCCGGGCCTCACCGGCGGGCACCGGCTGGGCGACGGCTCGCTCTCCGACCCCGACGTGGCGGCGAACTGGTGGCCGGTGGTCGCCGCGCCCGTCGCGGTGCTGCTGAGCGTCCCGTTCTCCCGGCTGCTGCTGCTCGTGTCCGCGCTGTTCACCAGCGTGGTCACGGCGGCGTCGGCGGCGATGCTCGACACGGTCTCGGAATCCGTCGCGATGTCCCCGCTCACCGGCAACGCGGCACTGCTGGTCGTCATCACGGTTTCGGTGCAGCACATGCTGTTCACCTTCTGCCGGCGGCGCGAAGCACTGGCCGGCGGGAACGACACGTCCCAGGCCGCGCGGATCGTCGCGAGCACGGCGGGCAACGCCGCCCTCGTCTCCGGCAGCGGGGTGGCCGCGGCGCTGGCCGCGGTGGCGCTCGCCGGATCGGCGGACCTGGTGCCGCTGGCCACCGCGGTCCTGGTGGCGGTGCTGGTGTCGACGGTCGCCGCGCTGAGCCTGCTGCCCGCCTTGAACGACCGCGTGCTCACCTCGCCGCGCGAGCTGCCGCCCCCGAGGTTGTCCGTCGGCGACCTGCCCCGCTTCGTGCGGCCGACGGCGATCGCGCTCGGCCTGCTTTCCCTCGGCGCCGCCGCGGTGTACGGGTCGCTGCGCGTGTTCTCCCCCGGCTGCCCGGGCTGCCGCCCCTTGGTCGACGACCTGGACGCGCGCGGGGTGGTGACGTTGCTGGTGGTGCTGGGCCTGGCCACCCTCGTCGCCTACCGGCGGCCGGTGGTGGCGCTGGCGACGTTCGTGCTGAACGGCGTCGCCGTGCTCGCCGGGCTGGGCATCCTGGCCCTGCTGGTCGATCCGCTGCCCGGCTGGGCCCCGATGGTCCTGGTGGTCGTCCTGCTGGTGCCGGGGAACCACCTGCAGGTGTACCTCCTGCACCGGCTCCGGAGCGAAACCCTGGCGGGGATGTCCCGCCGCAACACGGTGGCGCACGCCTGCCGCCGAGCCTGGTCGGCTTCCGGCGGCGCACTGCTGGTGGCGGTGGTGATGTGGCTGGTCTGGGGCATGACGGAGAGCGGCGACGTCCGCGAGTTCGCCCTGGCGACCACGGTGGTCCTGGTCGCCGACACCCTGATCGTCCGGTTCCTCCTGCTGCCGCGCCTGGCGGTGCTCGGAGGCCGGACGAACTGGTGGCGGGTGCGGGGCCCGAAAGACGCCCGCTGACGCCGGGGGCGGGCGGTCGCGGCCTCACGCCACGTCCGGCCACAGCCGGACGACACGCGTACCCAGCTGGACGACACGCGTACCCAGCTGGACGACACGCGTACCCGGCCGGACGACACGGGCCGTCGCGGCCGGGGGTGGGTCAGGGGCTCGAAGGACGCCCGGTGAGGTCCAAGAACACTTCGTCGAGCGTCGGGCGCCTCAGCGCGAAGTCCGTGTACTCGACACCCGCGTCACGCAGGGCGGCGGCCGCGGCCGCGATGCCCCCGGCCGTCTCCGGCAGCTCCACCGCGATACTGCGCTTGCGTTCGTCCACCGTGACCGCCGAGGCCGACACGGCCGACAGCGCCGACACCGCGGGCTGGAGCCACTTCGCGTCGGCGACCGCGACTTCGAGCCGCTCCGCGCCGATCTTGCGCTTGAGCTCGTCGGCGGTGCCCTCGGCGATCACGCGGCCGTGGTCGATCACCACGATGTGGTCGGCGAGGTAGTCCGCCTCCTCGAGGTACTGCGTGGTGAGCAGGACCGTGACACCCTCGTCGACCAGGCCCCGCACGATCCCCCACAGCGTGCTGCGGCTCGCCGGGTCGAGGCCGGTGGTCGGCTCGTCGAGGAACAGCACCGACGGGCGGCCGATCAGGCAGGTCGCCAGGTCGAGCCGCCGCCGCATGCCGCCCGAGTACGTCCCGACCGCGCGGTCGGCCGCCGCGGTCAGGTCGAACCGCTCGAGCAGCTCGGTGGCCCGCTCGCGGGCCCCGCGCCGGCCGAGGTGCAGCAGGGTGCCGAGCAACTGGAGGTTCTGCCGGCCGGTGAGCAGCTCGTCGACCGCTGCGTACTGGCCGACCAGCCCGATCCGGCGCTGGACCTCCTTCGCCTGCGTGGCCACGTCGAAGCCGGCCACGCGGGCGGTGCCGCCGTCCGGGCTCAGCAGCGTCGCGAGGACCCGGACGGTCGTGGTCTTGCCGGCGCCGTTGGGGCCGAGCAGGCCCAGCACCGAGCCGGCGGGCACCCGCAGGTCGATGCCGGCCAGGGCCTGGTGGTCGCCGAAGCCCTTGCGCAGGCCCGTGACTTCGATGGCCGCTTCGCGGTCGAGCGCGTCGCTCGCCATCAGCCGGCGTCCTGCAGGCTCTTCGGGCGCAGGTCCGTCCAGGTGGCCTCGACGTGGGCGACCGCCTCCGCGCGGGAACTGTCCCCCAGCACGACGTCCCACCCCGGTGGCACCGCCGCGAACACCGGCCAGATGCTGCGTTCTTCCTCGGCGTTGACCAGGACGAGGAACCGGCCGTTCTCGTCGTCGAATGGACTCGTCACTTCACATCTCCGTCTGTTTCGGGCGGCTTGCTGTCATGGTGTTCGGACCGGCTGACGGCGTGCTGACCGCCACCTGACCCGCTAGGCGATGGTGCGGTACTTCCGGAAGCTCAAGGCGCAGGCCAGCACCAGCGTGACGACGAGGGTGACGGCCACGACCACGCCGGGGTGCTGGGCGGGGAACCCGGTCTCGTCGACCGGCGTGCCCCACATGCGGCGGACGGCGGTGGTCACCGAGCTGACCGGGTTCCACTCCGCGACCGGCCGCAGCCACCCGGGCAGGCGGTCGGTCGACATGAACGCGTTGGAGAGGAAGGAAAGCCCGAGCGTGGCCACCGCGCCGATGCCGTCGATCGCCTCGGGGTTGCGCAGCGACAGGCCGAGCAGGATGCCGACCCAGATCATCGCGTAGAGGAACACGACGAGCAGGGCGAGACCGCCGGCGAGCGGCAGGAACCCGGTGTGCACGCGGCCACCGACGAGCAACCCGGAGGCGACGGTGATGGCGAGCGCGATCAGGCCGACCACGAGGTCGCCGAGGGAGTGCCCGATCAGCACGGCGGGCCGCACGATCGGCAGCGAGCGGAACCGGTCGGTCAGGCCGCCGTTGAGGTCGGTGGCGACGGCGATGGCGGTGGGCGCGATGCCGGCCAGGCCGACCTGCATCAGCGCCGCCGGGAACAGGAACTCCGGGTAGCTGCCGCTGCCCGGCACGATCACCGCGTCCTTGAACACGTACCCGATGGCCAGCATGGTGATCAGCGGGTTCAGCGTGACCGCCAGCAGGCGGCCGGGAACGTTGCGCAGGTGGGTGAGCCGGCGCCCGGCGAGCGCCAGCACCTCCACCACGGCGTCGGAAACTCGCCCGGTCCGCACCGGGGCAATCACAGTCATTCGTCCTCCTCGGAAGAGCCGTCCAGAGCGGCGGCGACGATCCGGCCGATGGCGGCCTGGGCTTGCGGGTGCATCATGAATTCGTGCCCGCAGCCGATGCGGTGCGTCTCGATCGCGCCGTCGACGTACGGTGCCCAGCGGCCGGGCCGCTCGGCGAGGTCGGCTTCGGAAAGACCGTCGGCCGCCAGGAACAGCAGCAGGCGGCCCGAGAAGCGGGCGGGCTCGTAGCGGAGCGCGAGCTCGCCGTTGTTGCTCATCACGTCCAGCACGCGGGCCATCCGCTCCTCGCCGATCCCGGCCAGCCGCGACCCGCCGCGGCGCAGGACGTCGATGACGGCCGCCGGGGACAGCTCGGCGTCCTCGTCGGCGTCGTAGCCGAGGTGCTCGAGGAAGCTGACCAGCAGCTCGTGGCGGGTCGGCGGGGCCTGGCCGTCGGCCTCGACCGGGAAGCTGTCCAGCACGCACAGCGTCTCGACCTGCTCCCCGGCTTCCTGCAGCTGCACGGCGATTTCGTGCGCCAGTAACCCGCCGAAGGACCAGCCGAGCAGGTGGTACGGGCCCGACGGCTGGATCGCGCGGATCCGGGCGGCGTACTCCTCGGCGACGTCTTCGACGCTGACCGGCAGTTCGCGGTCCCCGCCGATGTTGGGCGACTGCAGCCCGTACATCGGGCGGCCGGGGGCGAGGTGCTGGACGAGCCCGAGGTAGGGCAGGCTCAGCCCGAGTCCCGCGTGGACGCAGAACAGCGGCGCGCGGTCGCCGTCCGGCCGGATCGGCAGCACCGGGGCGAACGGGTCGAGCACGTCACCCGCCCCGCCGCCGGTGCCGGCCAGCGCGGCGAGGCGCTCGACGGTCCCGTGCGTCAGGACGTCCGCGACGGTGAAGTGCAGACCGGCGTTGCGGGCCAGCGCGACGAGCCGGACGGAGAGCAGGCTGTTGCCGCCCAGGGTGAAGAAGTCGGCGTCGGCGTCGACCTCGGGCAGGCCGAGGGTTTCGGCGAACGCCAGCCGGAGGACCTCCGCGGCGGCGGTGCCGGCCTTCCGTTCGGGCGCGGGCAGGTTCGCGTGGTCGAGGTCGCCGGCCGGGGTGAGCGGGATGGCCTCGAGGGCGACGATCGCCGACGGGACCGCGAAGTCCGGCAGTTCCCGCGCGAGGTGGTCGCGCAGGTCGTCGCCATGGCCGACGACGTAGGCGACGAGCTGGTCGTCCCGGACCACGACTTCGGCCGCGGCGACCCCCGGGTGCCGCAGGAGCGCGGCCTCGACCTCTCTCGGCCGGACGGCGAACCCGCGGGCCCGCACGGTGCCGCCGACCGGTTCGAGGCTGCCGTCGAGGCGGCGGCGGACGACGTCGCCGGTGCGGAACATCCGGGCGCCGGGGGTGACGGGGTCGGCGACGAAGTGCGTGGCGGTGCGGCCGGGTTCTCCCGCGAAGCCGCGGGCGGGGGTCGCGAGCCAGAGGTCGCCGTGGGCGCCGGGTGGGACGGGCCGGAGGGTGTCGTCGAGGACGCAGGCCCGGGACGAGGGCGGCAGGGTGCCGGGTTCGGCCGGGCCGGTGAGGGTCCGGTAGTGGGTGTGGACTTCGGCGCCCGCCCGGTAGAGCCGTTCGGTGAGCGGAGCGGCGAGGGGTTCGCCGGTGACGATCAGCCGGACGCCGGCGAGCGCCGGTTCGTGGCGGGCCGCGAGCGCCCGGACCTGGTGCGGGGTGGCGAAGAGGACGGCGGGCAGTTCGCCTTCGAGGAGCTGCGCGAGCGCGGCGGGATCACCGGTTTCGGCCTCGGCGAGGTGGACGGACCCGCCGGCGGCCAGCGCGGCGAGGATCGCGGGAATGGCGTCGGGCAGGTCCGGGACGACGACCCGGCGGCCGGCGGGAATGGAGGCTTGCAGGGCGGCGACGGACTCGGCCAGCGCGCGGCGGGTGAGGACGGTGCCGTCCGGCAGGTGCGCGGCCGCGTGGGCGGGAGTGATCGGCGCGGCGGAGGAGGAACCGGCGGGGCGACCGGCCCCACCGGAAACCGGCGAGCCGATTTCGGTCGCCGGGCCACCCACCGGGCGGCCCGCCTCGGCATGCGCCGCCGGGCCTTGGCCGGCGGGGCCGACCACCGCGCGGCCGACCTCGATCGTCACTCCGGGTTCCCCGGCCGGCTCGACCAAGCGGTACGCGGCGCCGGCCTGCAGTGCGGCCAGGACGTGGACCACCCGGTCCAGCGCCGACTCCGCGGCGATCGTCACCGTCTGCTCCGGACCCGCCCCGCGAGCCGTCAGCTTCCGGGCCGCTTCGGTCACGCGGCGGCGCAGCTGGGCGTGGCTCACCCGGCCGCCCTCCCCGATCAGCGCTGGTCCGCGGCCGCTCCGCAGTGCCGGCAGTTCGGCCGGTTCCGCCGCCACGACAACCGGATCCTGCTCGCCCAGCTCGATCGCGCTCAGCGGCAGCGACGGATCCTCCGCCACCGCCGACAACAGCCGGCCCAGGCGGGTGGACAGCAACTCCGCCGTCTCCGGGGTGAACAGGTCCGCGCAGTACTCGATGCTTCCCTCCAGGCCCCCCTCTCCCGGGCGCTCGCCGAGCTGGAACGTCAGGTCGAACTTGAACTTCGCGCCCGTCGGCGGGAGGATCTCCGGCCGCACCGACAACTCGCCGATCGTGAAGCGGGGGTCCGGGACCTCGTAGTAGGACAGCATCACCTGGAACAACGGCTGCCGCGACAGCGAGCGCGCCGGGCGGGCCAGCTCGAGCAGGAGCTCGAACGGCAGGTCCTGGTGCGCGTACGCCTCGAGGTCGGTGTCGCGCACCCGGGCGACCAGCTCGGCGAACGTCGGGTTGCGGCCGGTGTCGGTGCGCAGGACCAGCGTGTTCACGAAGAACCCCACCAGGCCGTTCGTCACCTCCTCCGACCGGCCCGCGACCAGGCTGCCGAGCGGGATGTCCGTGCCCGCGCCGTGCTTGGTGAGCAGCGCGGCCACCGCCGCCTGGACCACCATGAAGACGCTCGCACCCGACCGGCGGGCCAGCGCGGTCAGTGCTTTGTGGACGGTCGGGGGCACCTCGAACCCGACCGAACCGCCCCGGAAAGCGGTCGTGCCCCGGCGCGGGAGGTCCGCGGGCAGCCGCAGCTCGTCGGGCAGGCCGGCGAGCGCGTCGCGCCAGTACTCCCACTGCTGGTCCGCCGCCTGGCGGTCGTCGAGCAGTTCGCGTTGCCAGACCGCGTAATCGGCGTACTGCGCCGGCAGTTCCGCCCACCCGGGCCGGGCGCCCCGCACCCGGGCGTCGTACGCGGTCGCCAGGTCGCGGGCCAGGACGTCCACCGACCAGGCGTCGCCCGCGATGTGGTGCAGGACGAGCAGCAGGACGTGCTCGGCCCCGACGCGGTACAGCGTCGCCCGCAGCGGGCGGTCCGTGGCCAGGTCGAACGCACGGCCCGCCTCGGCCGCCAGGACCGCGGTGAGCTCGTCTTCGGCGATCGTCGCCGTGGCCAGCACCGGGGCGGGCGGCAGGATCCGCTGGTACGGGACGCCGTCGACGTCCGGGAAGATCGTCCGCAGGATCTCGTGCCGCTCGACGACGTCGTCGAGCGCGGCCGCCAGCGCCGCCGGGTCCAGGGCGCCGCCGAGCCGGACGGCCAGCGGGATGGTGTAGCCCGCGCTTTCGAGGCGGTTCAGGAACCACATCCGGGTCTGCGCGTGGGACAGCGGAATCCGCTGCGGCCGCGCGAGCTTCCGGAACCCGGCGCCCGCCTGGCCCGCGGAGACGAGCCGGCCGGCGAGCCGGCTGACCGTCCGCGCTTCGAACAGGTCGCGGATGGACAGGTGGGCGTCCAAAGCGGACCGGACCCGGCTCACGACCGAGTTGGCCAGCAGGGAATGCCCGCCGATGGCGAAGAAGTCGTCGTCGATCCCGACTTCCGGGAGGCCGAGGACGTCGGCCCAGATCTCGCACAGCGTCGCCTCGACCGGGGTGCGCGGGCCGCGGGCGGCGGTGCCGGTGTGCTGTTCCGGTGCGGGCAGCGCCTTGCGGTCGATCTTGCCGTGCGCGGTCAGCGGGAAGCGGTCGAGGACGACGTACGCGCCGGGGACCATGTACGCCGGCAACTGCTCGCTCAGCCGCGAGCGCAGTTCCCCGGCGGTGGCGGTGCCGGTGACGTAGGCGACGAGCCGCCGGTCGTTGCCGGTGCCGTGCACGGTGACGACCGCTTCCCCGACACCCGCGTGCGCGGCGAGGGCGGCTTCGATCTCGCCGAGTTCGATGCGGTGGCCGCGGATCTTGACCTGGAAGTCGCGGCGCTCCACGAACTCCAGCTGCCCGTCCGGGCGCATCCGGACCCGGTCGCCGGTGCGGTACATCCGCGTGCCCGGCTCGCCGAAGGGATCGGCCACGAACACCGCCGCCGTCCGCGCCGGATCACCCACATAGCCCCGGCCGACGACCAGGCCGCCGACGAACAGCTCGCCGATGGCACCCGCGGGCACCGGGCGCAGCTCGTCACCCAGCACGTAAAGCCGGGAATTCCGCACCGCGTGGCCGATCGGCACCACGTCGACGCCGGACCGGATCACCGCGTGCGTCACATCGTCCGAGCACTCCGTCGGGCCATAGGCGTTCACCAGCGGCACGTCGGGGAACCGCGCGAACCAGCGCGTGCACAGGTCCGGCGGTAGCGCCTCACCGGTCACCACCAGCCAGCGCAGCCCCGAAACGTCGGCGGCCTGCCCGGCCAAGTCCCAGGAATCGAGGGCTGCGCGCAGCAGCGAGGGCACGACTTCCAGCACCGAAACACCCTCGGCCCGGATCAGGCCGAACAAGGCGTCCGGGTCGGCCGCCACGACCCGCGACACCACGCGGACCCGGCCGCCGACCAGCAGCGGCGCCAGCATCTGCCACACCGAGACGTCGAACGTGACCGGAGCGTTCTGCACCACCAGATCCGAGGACGCCAGGCCCAGGTCTTCCACCTTGGCGAGCAGGTGGTTCACCATGCCGCGGCGGTGCACCATCGCGCCCTTGGGACGACCGGTCGAGCCCGACGTGAAGATCACGTACGCCAGGTCCAGACCGGCGTCGCCGTCGGAAACCGGCGCCCACTCGGTGTCTTCGGCGTCGTCCAGGACCACGATCCGGGTGTCGCCGCCGGCGATCTCGGCCGCCAGGTCCTCGAAGCCCGGGCCCACCACGACGGCCGTGGCGCCCGAGTCCGCCAGCAGCCCGGCCAGCCGGGCCACCGGCAGCGTCGGGTCCAACGGCAGGTAGGCCGCCCCGGACCACAGCACGCCCAGCACGGACGTCACGAAACCCACCCCGGGGTCGGCCAGGACGCCGACCACGCCACGGGACGGCAGCCGGCGGGACAGCGCACTCGCGCGCCCGGCCAGCGACGCGTACGAAACCCACGCGCCTCCGTCGGCCACCGCGGGCGCGTCCGGCGAGGCCGAAGCGAACTCGCACACCCGCGACACCACGTCGGCGCCCACCGGCCCGGTGACACCGGCGCCCCGCTCCAGCTCCGCCGCGGGGACGACGTCGATCGCGCCCAGCGCCACCGAAGGATCGGCGATGGCGGTGTCGAGCAGGTGCCGGAACATGCCGGTGAGCCGGCCGGCGCGCTCGGCGTCGAACGCCTCGGGCGCGTAGTCGAACCGGAAGGCCAGTTCGGGGCCGGGGTTGACGACCAGGCTGAGCGGGTAGTGGCGGGAGTCCTCGGTCACGGCGTCGAGCACGCGGACGTCGGCACCGAGCACGACCTCGGTCTGCTCGCCGTCGGCGGGCACGTTCTCGAAGACGATCGCGGTGTCGAACAGCTCGCCGGTGCCGGCGAGGCCGGGCACGTCGTTCTGCACCTCGGCCAGGCCGACGTGCTGGTAGGCCGACATCCGGGCCTGCTGGTCGCGCAGGACGACCAGGAGCTCGTCGAGGGTGCCGGCCGGGTCGAGATCGGCCCGGACCGGGACCGTGTTGATGAACATCCCGACCATGGTTTCCACGCCCGGCAGCTCGGCCGGGCGCCCGGAGGTGACCGAGCCGAACACGACGTCCCGGCGGCCGGTGAGCCGGCCGATCAGGATCGCCCAGGAGGCCTGCACGACCGTGTTCAGGGTGAGCTCGTGGCGGCGCGCCCACGCCACCAGCTCGGCGGTCTCCTCCCGCGACAGCACGACTTCGGCCGATTCCGGCACCGCCTTGAGGTGGCCGTCGACCTCCGGGGCCACCTTCGTGGGCTCGGCGAGGCCGTCGAGGACCTCGCGCCACGCCTGCCGGGCTTCCTGCTCGTCCTGGCGGCCCAGCCAGGCGAGGTAGTTCCAGAACGGCACCACTTCCGGCAGCGCGGCCGCCGGGCCGTGCGTGTACAGCGTGGCGAGCTCGCGGATGAGGATCGGCACCGACCAGCCGTCGGTGGCGATGTGGTGGGCGGTCCAGAGGAACCGGTATCGCCCGGCCGCGACCTTGATCAGGGTGAACCGGACCAGCGGCGGGTGGGCGAGGTCGAACCGGCGCTCCCGGTCCTCGGCCGCCAGCCGCCCCAGCCGCTCCTCGCGTTCGGCTTCGGGCAGCGTGGTCAGGTCGATTTCGGTCCAGGGCAGGCCGACCTCGGCGGCGATCAGCTGCACGGCGTCGCCGCCGCGGCGGTGCCGGAAGTACGCGCGCAGGGTCGCGTACCGGCGCAGCAGGGCGGCACACGCGTCGCGCAGGGCTTCGACGTCGAGCGGGCCGGCGAGGTCCGCGGTGGCCTGCACGGTGTAGACGTCGACGCCGTCGGGGTCGAACTCCGAGTGGAACAGCAACCCCTGCTGCAGAGCGGAAAGCGGCCAGGCGTCCTCGATGCGGCCGCCGTCGGGGGCCAGGTCCCGCAGTTCGTCGCCGGTCAGCTCGACCAGCGGGCCGTCCGCCACGGTGAAGACACCCGCGCCCGGCTCGCGGACGGCGACCTGCTCGGCGATCGCGGCCGGGGTGCGGCGTTCGAGGATGTCGCGCGGGGTCAGCTCGATGCCCGCGGTGCGGGCGCGGCCGGCCACCTGGATCGCGCTGATGCTGTCGCCGCCGAGGGCGAAGAAGTTGTCGTCGATGTAGACCCGCGGCACGGACAGGACTTCGGCGAGGATGTCGCAGACGACCGTCTCGACGGTGTTGCGGGGCCGCCGCCCGACGACCTCGGCCCGGAAGTCCGGGGCGGGCAGCGCTTCGCGGTCGACCTTGCCGTGTTCGGTGAGCGGCAGTTCGTCGAGGACGACCAGTGCCGAGGGCACCATGTAGTCCGGGAGCAGCTGCTGGGCGGTGCTGCGCACGTGGCCGGCGTCGACCGGGTCTTCGGCGTCGACGCCGACGAGGTAGCCGGCGAGGCGTTTGCCGCCGTCGGCGTCGGTGAGCACGCGCACGACGGCGTCCAGCACCCCGGGCACGGACCGCAGGACGCTTTCGATCTCGCCGAGCTCGATGCGGTGGCCGCGGATCTTGACCTGGAAGTCGCGGCGCTCCACGAACTCCAGCTGACCGTCGGGCCGCATCCGGACGCGGTCACCGGTGCGGTACATCCGCTTTCCGGCCTCCCCGAACGGATCCGCGACGAACACCGCCGCCGTCCGCGCCGGGTCGCCCACGTAACCCCGGCCCACGACCAGGCCGCCGACGAACAGCTCGCCGATGGCACCCGCGGGCACCGGACGCAGCTCGTCACCCAGCACGTAAAGCCGCGAATTTCGCACCGCATGGCCGATCGGCACCACCTCGACGCCGGACCGGATCACCGCGTGCGTCACGTCGTCGGAACACTCCGTCGGACCGTACGCATTCACCAGCGGCACCTCGGGGAACCGCGCGAACCACCGCGCGCACAGATCCGGCGGCAACGCCTCACCGGTCACCACCAGCCACCGCAGCCCCGAAACATCGGCGGCCTGCCCGGCCAGGTCCCAGGAATCGAGGGCCGCGCGCAGCAGCGACGGCACGACCTCCAGCACCGAAACACCCTCGGCCCGGATCAGGCCGAACAAGGCGTCCGGGTCGGCCGCGATCGCCCGGGACACCACCCGGACCCGGGCACCGACCAGCAAGGGGGCCAGCATCTGCCACACCGAGACGTCGAAGGTCACCGGGGCGTTCTGGACGACCACGTCCGCGGGCTCCAGGTCGAGGTCTTCCACCTTGGCCAGCAGGTGGTTCACCATGCCGCGGCGGTGCACCATCGCGCCCTTGGGACGGCCCGTCGAGCCCGACGTGAAGATCACGTACGCCAGGTCCAGACCTGCGTCATCGCGGGACACCGGCGCCCACTCGGCGTCTTCGGCGTCGTCCAGCACGACGACCTCGGCCCCGCCGCCGGCCGCGGCCACGACCTCCGTGGCCAGCTCCTCGTACCCGGGGCCCACCGCCACGGCGTTCGCGCCCGCGTCGGCGAGCAGCCCGGCCAAGCGGGCCACCGGCATCCCGGCGTCCAGCGGCACGAACGCCGAGCCCGACCACAGCACTCCCAGGACGGCCGACACGAACCCGACACCGGGGTCGGCCAGCACGCCCACCACACCCCGGGCGGCCAGGCGGCGGGACAGGGCACTCGCCCGGCCCGCCAGGGAGCCGTAGGAAACCCACTCGCCACCGTCGGCCACCGCGGGCGCGTCCGGCGAGGCCAGCGCGAACTCGCACACCCGCGCCACGACGTCGGCCCCGACCGGCCCGGCCGCCCCGACCCCGGCCGCCAGCAGCCCGCCCAGCTCGTCCGCCGACACGACGTCGACCGCGCCGAGCACCGCCGAGGAATCGGCCTCGGCGAGCCGGCCGACGAACCCGGCGAGCCGATCCAGGTGCGCGGTGACGCCGTCGGCGTCGTAGAGGTCGGGGTTGCCGTTGAGGTGGATCTCGATGACGTCCTCGGTGACGTCGAGGACCGTCAGCGAAAGGTCGTTGGTGATCCCGGTCGACAGGTTCATCACGCGCGTGCGGCACTCGCCGAGCCGCAGGCCGGGCTCGGGCGGGAGCACGTTGACGAACGGGCCGCCGAACGGGCGCCGCTCGTCGCTGCGCACGCCGATGTCCCGGCGGATCTGGTTGACGTGGTAGCGCTGGTGCTTCAGGGTCGCGGCCAGCTCACGGGACGCCTGGGCCAGCAGCTCGGCGATCGTCGTCTGCGGCTCGACCACCATCCGCAGCGGCAGGTAGTTCGCGACCATGCCCGGGGTCGCCCGCGAGCGCACGCCCGCGCGCGCCGCGACCGGGACGGTCAGCAGCAGGTCCTTGATGCCCGAAAGCCGTTGCGTGTAGGCCGCCATCGCGGCGATGAAGAACGTCGGCAACGTCACCTTCGCCGCCGCGGCCGCCTCGCGCACCGCCTTCGCCGTCTCCGGCGGCAGCACCATCGTGCGCCGCAGGAAGCCGCGGGCCGGCGCCGGTTCCTTGCCGGACAGGCTGACCAGGTCGGGCGTGGTGTCGAAGTGCCGTCCCCAGAACTCCTTGTCCCGCAGCCGGTGCGGCGATTCCTGGTAGGCGAGGTCGGCGTCCAGCAGCAGGCGGAACGGCGGCAGCGCGGTGGGTCCGGGGTCCTCCCCCGCCAGCAGCGCGTTGTAGAGCTCGCCCAGGCGGCGGTGGCAGATCGCCGCGCTGAAGCCGTCGCCGATGAGGTGGTGGGTGGTGAGGTACCAGAAGTGCCGCCGCTCCCCGACCTTGATCAGCGCGCCGCGGAAGAGCGGGAAGTCCTCCAGGGAGAACGGGTGCCGCATGTCCTCGTGCATCCAGTCGAGGGCGGCGGCCTCCGGGTCGGCTTCCCCGGTGACGTCCGGGTAGCGGATCGGCAGCTCGCCGAGCGGCTCGATGAGCTGCCGCGGTTCGCCCTCGACCTCGACGAACCGGGCGCGGAAGCACTCGGCTTCGTCGGCCAGCGCGCGCAGGGCCGTCCGGAACACGCCGACGTCCAGCGGGCCGGTGATGTCCAGGTAGTCCGCCATCGCATAGGCGAGGCCGCCACCGGACAGCTGTTCGTCGTACCAGACGTCGGTCTGTGCGGTGGACAGGGGCAGGAACGCGTCGACCGCGGTCATCAGGGCACCTCGAAGAGTGTTTTGGCGTACGGGGTTTCGGGTTCGGCGCCGTCGAGCAGCGCTTCGGGGCCGTAGTTGTCCTTGACCCACTGGTCCTGGTAGATCGTGTCCAGGTAGCGGTCACCGAGGTCGGGCGAGATCACCACCGCCGTGGCCGCGTCGTTCTCCGCCAACCAGCCCAATGCGCCCGCCAGCACCATGCCGGAGCCGCCCCCGAGCAGGAAGCCGCTCAGCGCGAGCTGCCGGCACGCGCGGATCGCGGCCGCCTCGTCGACCCGGACCAGATCGTCCACGAGGGACATGTCGATGACCGGGAACCGGACGCTGGTGCGCACCGCCGTGCTGCGCCGGGCGGCCCGCGGGCCGGGGCCGACGCACTCGACGGCGACGATCCGCACCTGCGGCCGGACCTGGCGCAGGTAGCGCGCGCAGCCGGTGAGGGTGCCGGCCGAGCCGACCCCGACGAAGAGCACGTCGAGGTCCGGCACCGTGCGCAGGATGTCCGGGCCGGTGGAGCGGAAGTGGGCCATCCAGTTGCCCGCGTTGACGTACTGGTCGAGCCAGGTGTAGCCGGCGTTCTCCGCGCACAGCCGACGCACGAGCCGCAGGCCCGCGGCCGGGTCCGGGGCGACCAGGACCTCGGTGCCGAGGTTCTGCATCAGCTGCCGGGTGAGCAGCGTGCTGCGCGGGTCGGTGACGCAGACGAACCGGTAGCCGCGGCTGGCCGCGACCAGGCTCAGCGCCACGCCGAGGTTGCCCGACGACGTCTCGACGATGGTCGAGCCCGGGCGCAGCACGCCCGCGCGCTCGGCCAGCGTCACCATTTCGAGGGCGGGCTTGAGCTTGCTGGAGCGCGCGAAGTTGAAGCCCTCGCACTTCATCAGGACCCGCCGGTCCACGAGGTGGCTGAGGTCGACGTACAGGTCCGTGACGTCGAACTCCTCCGGCCTGGTGATCACCCGCACGACGAACCTCCGGTCGACGACTTCCCGGCGTGCGCGGGAAAGGGCTCGCCCCGGCCGACCTTGCCGGCGAGCAGCCCCTGGAAGACGGTGAGCTTCTGGATGTTGCCGGCGCCTTCCATGAACTCGACGCCGCGCGCGTCCCGGGCCAGCTTGTCCAGCGCCGGGTGGTCCCAGCGGGCCCGCGGCCCGAAGAAGCCGCACGCTTCGAGCGTGGCGTCCTCGGCCAGCCGGCACGCTTCGGCTTTCGCCGCCGAGGCGAGGTGGCCGCGGGAGCCGTCGGCGTCGACCTCGATCGCGGACAGGTGCACGAGGTGGCGGACGCCGTCGATGCGGCGGCCCAGCTCGTCGAGCCGCCCGCCTTCGGCGCGCACGTAGTCGTGGGCGGCCGCGGCGATGCCGAGCGCGATCGCGGCGACGCCCGGCCGCAGCCGGTTGAAGGTCTGCACACACGCCCACATGCCGCGGCGGGCCGGCGAGCGGTCCCGGCCGAGCACGCGCTCGGCGGGTACCGCGACGCCGTCCAGGGTCAGCTCGCAGATCCGCGCGGCCCGCAGGCCCAGCGATTCGAGCGGCTCGGCGTGGAAGCCCGGGTCCGTGGTGTCCACCAGGACCGCCGTCACGCCCAGCGGGCCGGGCCCGGTACGGGCGAACACGACCCCCAGGGCGGCCCGCGCGGCGTTGCCGACGTACTTCTTGCGGCCGTCGAGGCGGTGCGGGCCGCCGTCGGGGGACGTCGTGAGCGCCGTCTCCAGCGCGGTGGCGTCCGAGCCCCGGTCCGGCTCGGTGAGCGCGAAGAACGTCCAGGTCGGCCGCTTGAGGAGCCGGCCGTAGAACCACTCCTTCTGCTCCCGGTCGGCCAGGACGTCGACGAGCACGCCGGACATCGACGCGCCCGGGCTGGCCAGCATCAGGCCGGCGTCGCCGCGGGCGAGCTCTTCGAGCACCACCGTCCGCTCGATCGCCGTCATGCCGTGGAACCGGTGCGGCCCGAGGCGCAGGCCCGCGCCCCCGAACTCCTCGGGGACGAGCATGGTGGCGAGGCAGCGGACGCCGCCGAGGTCCAGGAGCTCGCCGACCCCGTCGGGGTCGGTGTCGAGGCCGGCGCCCGCGGTGCGGAACTCGGTCCCCCACTCGCGGGCCGCGTCCCGCAGTGCTTCGAGCCGTTCGTCGAGCACGGTCGCCGTCACGCCGCGACCTCCGGGGTGTAGGCCCCCGCGAGCAGCTCCGAAACGTCGGCGACCTCGCCCGCGCCGCCGCGGACGAACCCCGCGGCGCCCAGCAGGCGCAGCAGGACGCGGTCGGTGCCGGTGAGCCGCCGGTGCAGGTAGGCCAGGGCCTCCGGCGGCGGGCCCGCCGGGTGTGCGGTGAGGAACGCCCGCACCTCGAGCTGCCCGGTCAGTGCCTCGGCGACGGCGCCCTGGACCAGCTGACGGCGCAGCAGGGTGGTGTCGCCGCTGCGCCGCCCGCCCAGATAGGCGAGCCCGGTGTCGAGCAGGGCGCCGGACAGGCCCAGCCGCAGCCACACCGACCCGGTCGCCAGGACCTGGCCGGGGTGGCCCGCGGGCCGGTGCGTCCGCACCAGGACGACGGGGCCGCCGGGCAGCTCCGCCGTCCGGACCACGAGCACGTCGCCGTCCACCGGCCCGGCCGGCAGGACCGCGGTACCGCCGGCGCCGAACACCGGTTCCCCGGCAGGCAGGGCCGCGTGCAGCACCGCCAGCGCCGGGGCCATCCCCACCTCGCGGGCGGCGTCGTGGCACCGCAGCCAGGTCGCCGTGATCGGCGGCGAGATCGTGGTCATCGCTCAGGCGGCCATTTCTGCCGAAACGAACCGGGCCAGCGAACCGACCGACTCGAAGTGGCTCATTTCCAGGTTCTCGGCGTCGAATTCGATGCCCAGCGCCTCTTCCAGCTGCATCAGCAGTTCCAGCACGCCGGTGGAGTCGAGGCCGGCGTCCGCGAGCCGGGTCTCCGGGCCGAGGTCGGCGACCTCCGTCTCCAGCACGGACTCGAGTGCGGCGCAGATCCCCGCGACCACGCGGTCGTCCAGGACCTCCGTCGATCCAGCCACGGTTTCCGTCACTTTCGCTCACCATTCCCTTCGTCAAGACAGCAGCTTTTGCCCACGGGCCCGGAACCGGGCCCCGAGTTCTTTCCTTTTCCGGAGGAGTCCTTATCCCGCCACGACCCGGTCGAGCAGGGCGAGGCCGCGGGCCTCGCGCCGCCGCAGCCCCCGGGACGTGCGCAGCGGGTCCCAGCCGGGCTCGCGGTCCGGGAGCAGCTCGGGATTCCCCAGCACCCCGCCGGCGCCATCGGTGAGCACCGGCCGGCCGAGGATCGTCGAGGCGCACAGCGCGCCCCCGGTCGCGACCCCGACGATTCCGCCACCGTGCAAGATGCTCTGGCCCGTCAGGTAGAGACCCTCGACACCCGAATCGATATCCGGCCGTTGCCCGACCCGGCCCCAGGTGTGCAGGCCGTACGCGCTGCCCCCGGTCGAAAGCGTGTAGCGCTCCTGGGTCAGCGGCGTCGACGTTTCGGCGTGCACGAGGTGCTCGCGGAACGGCCCGATCGCGGCCTCGGCCAGGTCCAGCATCTGTTCGGTCAGCCGGTTCTTCGCGCCGAGGTAGCCGGGTTCGCGCCGGTACCGCGCCCCGTGCGCGGGCCCGTCCGTGAGTCCCCAGTGCGCGTACCCGGGCGGGCAGGCGGTCATGATCTGGAAGTTCATGTGCCCCGGCGGGCACGCCGAGCCCGGCACCGGGTCCTTGAGGGAGGCGAAGGACAGGAACGCGAACGGCAGCTCGTCGAGCCGGCCGGCTTCCACCCGGGCGTAGGCCGCGTCGACGTCTTCGTCCGGCCAGTACCAGATGTTCGCGCTGGGGAGCGGGAGTTCCCGGTCGAGCGCCACGTAGCAGACGGCCAGCGGCAGGCGCATGGTCGCGGTCTCCGCGCGGGCCACCACCGGCTCGGGCAGGTTTTCCCGGCCACCGCACAGTTCCAGGACGGTGCGCCGGTAGTCCGCATTGGACACGACCACCGGGGCGCGGTGTTCGGTGCCGTCGGTCAGCCGGACACCGGCCGCCTTCCCGCCTTCGACCAGGATCTCCTCGACCCGGGTGCGGGTGAGCAGCGTGCCGCCGTGCGACTCCAGCAGCTCGACGAACGACGCGGCGATCACCTGCCCGCCGCCCTCCGGGTAGTAGGCGCCGCGCAGGTAGTCGTCGAGCATCATCGTGTGCGCGACGACGAGCGTGCCGGACGGCGCGGACCCGTAGTTGCCGGACTGGGCGGCCAGAACCGTGCGCGCCCGGGCCGACAGCCCGCAGTGGTCGAACAGCTGCGCCAGCGTCCGGCGGCTCCAGCGCAGCATCACGGCCGGCACCTTCGCCGGGGCCGCCGCGAAGGCGGACTGGCGGCAGGCCCGCGCGACGGCCGCGCAGACGTCGATGTAGCGGGTGATGCCCTCGGCCTCCGCGGGGAGCGCGGCCCGCAGCCGCTCGGCGTAGCGGTCCCAGCCGACCGGCACGTCCACGGTGACGCTGGGCAGGACGATCCGGTCGAACCCGTCCGGGTCCATCGGGTGGAAGCGCACCCGGTCCCCCAGGCCGAGACCCGAGAGGACCCGCGGCAGCAGGCCGTCCGGTCCGCAGTCGCCGAGGTAGTGCACCCCCACGTCGAACTGGTAGGCGCGGCGGCGGCGGAACACGTGGCTGTTGCCGCCGGCGACGTCGTGCTGTTCGAGCACGAGGACGCGCATCCCGCTCGCCACCAGGTACCCGGCGCAGACGAGCCCGCCGATCCCGGAGCCGACCACGATGGCGTCCCAGCGCCCGGCGGCGTTCTCTTCGGTGTTCACGCCCCGACGCTATGCCGGGGCGGTGACCTCGGGCTGACCGCGCGCTGACAATCCGGGGGAGAGTTCGTCAGCGCCTCTCTGGGGGTTCCGGCCCGCCCGAGGCCACCTATTCAGGGGCGAGCGTCGAAGGCGACGGCCTGGTGCGCAACGTGAACCACGTCGGCGCACAGGTGGCCACCACCGTCAGCACGACGGCCAGCCCGAGTATCACCAGGTATATCCACAAAGGACCGGACGGGAAGAGGCTGTCCGACACCGCCGCGCTGAACGGCACCAGCATCGACGCCGCGACCAGCGTGCCGAGGAAGACGCCGATGGCGGCCACGATCCCCGCTTCCACGGCCATCATCCGCAGCACCTGGCCCCGCGTCGACCCGATGAGCCGCTGCAGCCCGAACTCCCGGCGCCGGTCCGCCGTCGCCATCACCAGCGTGTTCACCATGGAAATGGCGGCGTACACGAGCAGCAGCCCGACGATCAGGTAGTTGACCCAGGCATTGGCCTGGACCTCGGCCAGGAACGCCTTGGTGAGCGCCTCCCGGCCGGCCACCTCGACGCCGTCGACGTCCCCGACCCGGCCGCGCAGCGAGGCGAGCAGATCGCCTTCCGCCGTCCCGGGTTGTGCCATCACGAGGATCCGGTCGGCCGAACCCGCGGCCGTGTGCGGCGCCAGGGTGTCGGCCGGCATCAGCGCCGACGCCGAGGCCGCGGTGGTCCGCAGCGTCGCGACGACGTCCAGGGTGGCCCGGGAGCCGTCGCCCAGCCGCATGACGATCTTGGCGCCCACGCCGACCCCCAGCCGTTGCGCGAGATCCGCGGGCAGGGCGATCGTGGTGCCGCGCAGGGCGTCGAGCTTGCCGGTCTCGACGAGGCTCCCCCACGCCCGCGCCACGCCGTCCGCGGTGATGCCGGTGAGGTCCACGCCGTCTTCGTCCTGCGTCGCGTCCGAGGGCTTTTCGTTGTAGCCCTTGCTGGTCACGAACGCCGTGGCCCCGGCGACGCCGGGTGCTTGCCGCACCTCGGCGACCAGATCGGGCGGCAGGTCACCGGTCGCCGACGTCACGACGGCGTCGGCGAGCAGCGAGTCGGTGTACTGCTTCTCCGCGACCGCGACCTCCGTGGTCTGGAAGTACAGCATGAAGATCGCGAGCCCGGTGGCGAGCATGATCGGCGTGACCGCGCCGGCCATCGGCATCCAGCGGGCCCGGGCGTTCAGCGAAGCCAGGTAGCCGGGCAGGCCGCCGAACGCGCGGATCGGCCGGCGCAGCACCCCGACCAGCAGCTTGGTCAGGCCGGGCGCGAACAGTGCGACGGCGGTTGCCACCAGCGTGACGGCCGGGCCGGCCGTGCTCGCCGCGAGCGGGCCGTCGACGACGGTGATCGTCAGGTAGGCCAAGGCGACCGCGCCGATCAGGCTCGACACGCCGAGCCACAGCCGGGTCGGGGTCAGCCAGCGCGTGGGGATCGCCGTTTCCCGCATGGCTTCCACGGGCCGGGTGCGGCCCGCGTACCGGGCGGCGACGAACGCGGCGCCCCACGCCGAGCTCAGGCCCACGACGGCCGCGGCGACGACCGGGTAGAAGCCCTGCTCGAACTTGAGGACGGGCTGGATCACGCCGAACCCGGTCAGCCGTCCGAAGAGCCAGTCGCCGAGCAGCACGCCGGGGAAGATCGCCAGCGCGGTCCCCAGCGCCCCGATGATCATCGCCTCGCCGGTGATCATCCGGCTCAGCTGGCGCGGGGTCGCGCCGATCGCCCGCAGCATGGCCACTTCGCGGCGGCGCTGCTGCACCGAAAGCGTCAGGGTGCTCGCGACGACGAACATGGCGACCTGCGCCGCGAGACCGCCGAACACGGCCGCGAGGATGATCAGCAGTTCGCCGTCGCCGGCGGCCTTGGCGAACTCCGCGGAACCACGGGCGTCGCCGGTCAGCGTCACCGCGCGCTGGTCGCGCACCGCGGTGGCGATCTGCGCGGTGACGGCGTCGACGTCGGCACCGGGCGCGAGCTGGACGCCGAACGCGTCGACCTGCCCGGCCGCGGACCGCAGCCCGGCGGCCTCGGCGGGCGAGAAGAACACCGCGTCGGAGGCCATCCGGCGGCCGGCGTCGGCGATGCCGGTGACCCGGTAGGAGTGCACGCCCCCGCGGACGGCGATGTCG
Source organism: Amycolatopsis sp. 505 (assembly GCF_031625235.1). Taxonomy (NCBI): domain Bacteria; kingdom Bacillati; phylum Actinomycetota; class Actinomycetes; order Pseudonocardiales; family Pseudonocardiaceae; genus Amycolatopsis; species Amycolatopsis sp. 505. The sequence goes on along the minus strand of NZ_JACKQP010000003.1, from coordinate 242,541 downwards.
ACCTCGCCGCCGGCGTGCGCGCCGATCCGCCCGGCCGTGGCCGAATCGAGCACGACCTCGCCCTCGCGGATCGGGGCCTGGCCCTCGGTCAGCCGGTAGGGCGCCAGCTCGGCGGAAACCCAGCTGTGGCCGGCCTGGGTGCCGGGCACCGACGGGCCGCCGGAGTCGCCGAGCACCTCGGCGTGGAAGGAGACGTCCGGGACCACGTGGGCGACCCCGGGTACGCCGCTGATCGTGCCGGCGAGGCCTTCGTCGAGCCGGACGCGCTCGGACAGCGTCGCCGTCTCGTGGTAGGCGTCCTCCCCGTGGCCGACCGTGGGCAGGTCGTAGGACTGGTTGCCGGCCACCACGATCGGCGCGGCGGCCAGGCGCTGCGGCGGGATCACGGTCCGGATGCCGGTCTCCATCAGGCCGCCGCAGGCGAGCATGACGGCGGTGCCGACGAAGACCGAGACGAGGGTGGCGATGAAGCCACCGGTCCGGTAGCGCAGGGTGCGCCAGACGAGGGTCAGCATCAGCGCGTCAGCTCGCTCGGCCGCTGCTCGGCGCGGGCGACCAGGCCGGTCATCCGGCGGGCCACCTCTTCGGGGTTCGGCTGCCGCAGCTCGTCGACGACGCGGCCGTCGGCGAGGAAGAGCACGCGGTCGGCGTAGGAGGCGGCCACCGGGTCGTGTGTGACCATCACGATCGTCTGCCGGGCCACGCTCGTCGCCTCCCGCAGCAGGTTCAGCACTTCCTGGGCCGAGCGCGTGTCGAGCGCGCCGGTCGGCTCGTCGGCGAAGATCACCTCGGGGTGGGTGACGAGGGCGCGGGCGATCGCCACCCGCTGCTGCTGGCCGCCGGAGAGCTCGCTGGGCCGGTGGTCGCGCCGCTTGCCGAGGCCGACCTGCTCGATGACCCGGCGCACCCACGCCGGGTCGGCGCGCCGGCCCGCCAGCCGCAGCGGCAGCGTCACGTTCTGCTCGACGTCGAGCGCGGGCAGCAGGTTGAAGGCCTGGAAGACGAAGCCGATCCGGTCGCGCCGCAACCGGGTCAGCTCGACCTCGCGCATCACGCTGAGGTCCGTGCCGCCCAGCACGACCGAGCCGGACGTCGGCTTGTCCAGGCCGGCCGCGCAGTGCAGCAGCGTGCTCTTGCCCGACCCCGACGGCCCCATCACCGCGGTGAACGTGCCGCCGGCGAACCCCGCCGTCACGTTGTCCAGTGCCAGTACCTGCGCCCGGTCCTTGCCGTACGCCTTGCGTACGGACAGCAGCCGCACGACTTCGGCCGTGTCGCCTTGCTGGTACATCTGCGGCTCCCCTGCGCGTCCTTCGATCTTTACCGCGACCACGTTACGAAGCCGCGGGCCGGTTTCCGAGGGTGCTAGGGAGCGGAAGTTTGCGGGGGTTAGCACTACCGCGGAACGCGGCCCGGCCTGCGCATAATGGCGCCATGACTAGCGGAAGCCCGGTCGCCACGATGACGCGGTCGCTGCTGCGCGACGGCGGGCTGGCGACGGTGCGCGGCAGCGCGCTGGCCGTGGTGGCGGTGACCGAACTCGTGATGTTCGTCGTCGTGGTCACCGCCGCCTCGCTGATCGGCGTGGGCGTGGGACTGTTCATGCTGCCCCCGGCGGTGCTGCTGATGCGGTCGCTGACCGACCGGGTGCGCGCGTCGGCCGCGGCGTGGTCGGACGTGCGGATCGCCTCGCCGTACCTGCCGGAGCCGGCCGGGAGCACGCCGCTGCGCCGCTGCCACCACCTGCTCGGCGACCGCGCGAACTGGCGGGACGCGCTGTGGCTGCTGGTCGACAGCTCCCTCGGCATCCTGCTCACCCTCACCCCGCTTCTGCTGATCCTGCACGGGATCCGCGGGCTCACGATGCCGTTCCTGGTCGGCACGGAGGCGGCCGAGTGGCTCGGCAGCTGGTACGTCGTGCTCCCGGTGGACGACCAGCCGACGGCCTGGTTCGCCGCCATCCTCGGCCTGGCGCACTTCCCGCTCGCGCTGTGGAGCGCACCGCACCTGCTGAAGCTGCACGCGCGGCTCGCGGCCACGCTGCTGTCCCCGACCGAGGTGACCCGGCTGACCAACCGCGTGCAGCACCTGGCGGAAAGCCGCGACGACGCGGTGGGTTCGCAGGCGACCGAGCTGCGCCGCATCGAGCGCGACCTGCACGACGGCGCCCAGACCCACCTCGTCGCGATGGGCATGACGCTCGACGCCGCCATGCGCGTGCTCGATTCCCACCCGGAAGCCGCCCGGTCCTTGATGGACGAGGCGAAGAACAGCTCGGCCAAGGCGTTGCAGCAACTGCGCGACCTCGTCCGCGGCATCCAGCCCCCGGTGCTGGTCGACCGCGGCATCGCGGACGCGATCCGCACCCTGGCGATCGAAAACCCGCTGCGCATCGAGACGACGATCGACCTGCCCGGCCGGCCGTCACTGGCGGTCGAGACGGCGGCGTACTTTTCGGTGTCCGAACTGCTGAACAACGCGATGAAGCACTCGGGCGCGGACAGCGGCGCGATCAACGTCCACTACGAGTTCGGCCGCCTGGTGATCAACGTCAGCGACAACGGCTGCGGCGGCGCGAACACCGAGGGCGGCTCGGGGTTGCGGGGCATCGAAAAGCGGCTCGCCCCGATCGACGGCTTCATCACCATCCTCAGCCCGCTCGGCGGCCCGACCATGGTGACCATCGAAATCCCCTGCGGCCTCGAACCCTGATCAGTGCTTCAGGTACGCCAGCACCGCGAGCACCCGCCGGTTGGCGTCCTCCGACTGGGGAAGGTTCAGCTTCGCGAGGATGTTGTTGATGTGCTTGGAAACGGCCTTCTCGGAGACGACCAGCTCACCCGCGATGTTGCTGTTGGACCGGCCTTCGGCCATCAGCTTCAGCACCTCGCGCTCCCGGGGGGTGAGCCGTTCCAGGCGGTCGTCGCGGGTGTTGTGGGTCAGCAGGCGGGTCACCACGTCCGGGTCCATCACCGTGCCTCCGAGGGCGACCTGGCGGACGGCGTCCACGAACTGGTCGCCGTGGAACACGCGGTCCTTGAGCAGGTAGCCGACCGAACCCTCGCCGTCCGCGAGGAGCTCGTCGGCGTACAGCCGTTCCACGTACTGCGAAAGGACGAGCACCGGGAAACCCTGGATGCGGCGGCGCGCTTCGATGGCGGCGCGCAGGCCTTCGTCGGTGAACGACGGCGGGAGCCGGATGTCGACGATCGCGATGTCGGGCCGTTCGCGCAGCATGGCCTCCAGCAGGTCCGGCCCGTTGTCGACCGCCGCGCTGACCTCGAATTCGTGCGCTTCCAGCAGCCGCACCAGGCCGTCCCGGAGCAGGAACTGGTCTTCTCCGATGACCACGCGCACTTGTCCGTCCCCCGCTTCCGAGCCCGACCACGACCAACGCCCATCTTAGGGCCGCGTCAATCGGACTCGGCCACCACGCAGATCCCCAGCGCACCGCGGCGCGGGTCGTGGTCGGCCAGCACCACCGGACCGGTGGCCGGGCCGTCGGCGAGCGGTGCCCAGAGGCCGGTGCACGGGAATTCCGGCGGGGCGACGATCGCGTCCGGCCAGGAGCCCAGCCCGGCGAGCCCGGGGCCGATGACGACCGTCTCCGCCGGCTCGAGTTCCGGAACGGCGTCCAGCGTCGCTTCGGGTTCGTAGCCGACGCGGACCGTCCGGCCGCCGCCCGCCTCGAACAGCAAGGCCATGGCGGCGTCGCCGATCCGGTCCGGCGTGTCGTACGGCGTGGCACCCTGGTCCATGATCAGGACCAGCACGCGCCGGTAGCCGTGGCGCCGGACGTACGAGCCGGCGATCCGCAGCGCGGTGAACGGGGCCAGGCTTCCCTGCCCCGAAACGGAAAACACCAGCGGGTGGCCGGGCAGCACGGCCGTCAGGTTCACCGGCGCCGACAGCCGCGGGTCGAACTCCGGCGCCGCGTGGGCGACGATCGCGAGGTCGATCCGCTCGCCGGACAGCTGCCCGGCGAGCAGTTCGCGGGCCATCTCGAGGAAGGGGTTGCCGCGCGCCCGCGTCACCCGGTCCGGCCGGAAGCCGATGTCGTGCCCGCGGCTGAGGTCGGCGAAGTACCGGTGCAGCGCGGGGACGTCGATGGCGCGCTCCCCCGGGCCGAACTCGCGCCGGACGGCCAGCGCCAGCCGCAGCGGCAACGGCTGCAGCCCCGGCGCAGGCGCGGAGGACAGGGTGGTCGCGGACGCGCGGTACATCTGCCTAGCGCTCCGCACCCACCGCGACCGGCGCGGCGAACTCGTGCAGGTGCTGGCGCCGCAACAGGTCCGCGGGCTCGTCCCGCTCGCTGACCAGGTAGTGCTGTCCGTTGTGGACGATGACCTCGGCCGGGTAGCCGTGACTGAGGAACAGCACCGGGGACGCCGTCGGACCGTAGGCACCGGACCGCGTGACGCCGATCAGGTCACCGGCCCGGACCGGCGGCAGCGCGGCCTTCTTGGCCAGCACGTCGTTGGGCGTGCACAGCGGCCCGGTGATCTGCCAGGTTTCGGTGGCCGGCTCGTCGATCCGGTTGAGCAGCCGGATCGGGAAGTCGCGCTTGACGTAGGAGCCGATGCCGACGGCGGCCATGTGGTGGTTCGTGCCACCGTCGGCGACGGCGAAGTTCTGCCCCAGCGACGTCTTGGTGTAGCGGACGCGCACGACGTAGGTGCCGGCCGTCGCGGCCAGGTACCGGCCGAGCTCCATGACCAGCCGCGTCGCCGGGTGCCGCTGCGCGAACTCGTCGATCACCGGGTTCAGCATCGAGGCGAGCAGATCGCGGTCGAGGTCCTTTTCGCCGTCGAAGTACGCGACACCGAGGCCGCCGCCGACGTCGACCATCTCCAGCGGGAAACCCAGCTGCCGCGAAACGCGTTCGGCGAGCTCGAAGATGCGCCGCGTGTTCTCGACGATCGGTTCCTCGTCGAGGATCCGGGTGCCCATGTAGACCTGCACGCCCATCAGCCGCAGGTGCGGGTGCCGGTCGGCGAGGTCGGTCGCGGCGAGCAGCTGCTCCTCGTCGATGCCGAACTGGCGCGGTTTGCCGCCCATGGTGAGCCCCGAGCCCTTGACCGCGAAGCTCGGGTTCACCCGCAGGGCGACGCGTGCCTCGATGCCGCGTTCCCGCGCGAGGTCGTCGAGCAGCTGCAGCTCGCCGAACGATTCGCAGACGACGGTGTAGACGCCTTCGTCCAGGCAAGCAGCCAGTTCCGACGAGCTCTTGCCGGGGCCCAGGAAGATGATGTCCTCGCCGGCGACCCCGGCCCGCCGGGCGGTGATCAGCTCGGCCATCGACGACACTTCGGCCCGCGCGCCGTGGGCGTGCAGCAGCGCGCACACCGAGATGTTCGGATTGGACTTGAGCGAGTAGAAGATCTCCAGGCGCGGGTGCAGTCGCTCCCGCAGGCCGAGGAGCCGGCCGCCCAGTTCGTCGCCGTCGTAGACGAAGAGCGGGGTGCCGTAACGCTCCGCGAGCTCCCCGATGCCGACGCCGGAGATCTCGAATTCGACACTCATTGCAGCGCTCCTCATTTCCGGAAGACCATGGCGGAGAACGTCGACCCCAGGCCGACGGAAATCATCAGGTAGCAGGCGCCCGGCGCGATGAGTCCGAGGCCGTTCGCGATGTGGTGATTGAGAAAGGGGTCGGCGCAGAAGCAGTGCCCGGTGAGCCCGACGTTGCGCAGGAAGATCTTCGAGCGCGGGATGCCGAGCGCCGCGCTCGCCCGCACCCAGGAGATCTTGTTGACGTTGTGCGGCAGGACGAGATCGATGTCGTCGACGCCCAGCCCGGCCGCCGCGACGGCTTCGAGCGCGACGTCGGCGACCGCGCCGGGGTAGATCTGCCGGAATTCGGCGGCCTGCTCGTCGTCGAGGATGACTTCGCCGCCCGGGCCGCCGAGCGTGGTGGTGGCGTAGCCGAGCAGCGTGTCCTGGTCCTCGCCGGGGCCGACGAGGACCGCGGCGGTGGCCTCGCCCATGATCGCGGTGTCGGGGATGACCTGCGCGGAGTGGGTGAACGCCTTTTCCCCGGTGAGGACGAGGGCGAGCGCGTCGGGATCGCCGTCGGCGGCCAGCAGCGTGCCGCAGAGGTCGACGGCGAGCAGTCCGGAGGCGCAGGCGTGGTCGGTGAGGGTGAAGAGGGCCGCGTGGGTGAGCCCGAGCGCCTCCCGCACGTCGACCATGGGGTCGACGGGGTACGGGTTCGCGGCCGGCATCGTCTTCGCGCGCACGACGTACCGCACGCGTTCTTCCCGGCCGCGGAGGGAATCGAGCTTGCTGACCGCGCCGAGCACCATGTCCGCTTCGGACTCGTCGGACCGGCAGACCCGGTCGAGGCCGTACATCCGCCGGAAGCGGCGCACCTGCCCGGCGTCGAGGCCCAGTTCGTCCTGCAGCGATTCGATCGGCACGGTCGTCGGCACGTAGGTGGACACCGCAACCAGCGAAGTCATCGCGCGGTCAACTCCCATCGGGGTTCGCCACCGGTTCTCGGACCCCCCAAGGATCGCGAGGAACGCTGACGGCCCACTGACGGCGTGCTGACCTGCGCCCGGCCGGTCGTGAGTGGTGAGGCGGGTTAGAACCCGCCTCACCACTCACGACGCGCGGGTGCTTACGGCGTCTTCGGGAACGGGAGGATGTCCCACACCCGGTCACCGGACTGCGGCGTGCAGTCGTACTGCGCGGCGGTGACGTCGTTGCCGGGGCTCGCCACCCCGGCGCAGCGGCCGGTCGCCCGGTTCTTCAGCTGGACGTGCCCGTCCGCCGCGACGACGTCCCACAGCTGGTCGGTGAACTGCGGCAGGCACTCGTACTGCAGCAGCGGCTGCCCGTTCACGTTGCCGGCGCCGTGCACGATCAGGCACTTCTTCGTGTAGTGGTTGCGCACCAGCACCCCGCCCGCCGGCTGCGGTTCGATTTCCCACGCCTGGTCCTGGAACTGGGGCAGGCAGTCGTACTGGACCGCGGGCGCGTCGTTGACGTTGTCCGCGCCACGGACGATCAGGCAGCGGCCCGAGGCGCGGTTGACGACCTGCACCGGGTCCGGCACCGGGGCGATCTCCCAGACCTGGTCGGAGTACTGCGGGAAGCACTCGTACTGGGCGGCGGGAGCCCCGTTGACGTTGTTGGCGCCGAACACGACCGCGCAGCCACCGGTCGCCCGGTTCTTGAGCTGGACACCGCCGTCGACCGGGACGATGTCCCACAGCTGGTCGGAGTACTGCGGCAGGCACTCGTACTGCTGCAGCGGCGTCCCGTTGCCACTGCCGGTCGCGTGGACGATCAGGCACCGCTTGGTGAAGTGGTTGCGCAGCAGCACCCCGCCCGCCGGCTGCGGTTCGATGTCCCACGCCTGATCGGCGTAGGCGGCCGGGCAGTCGAACTGGAACGCCGGCGCGTCGTCGACGTTGTTCGCGCCCTGGACGGCCAGGCAGCGCTGGGAGTAGTGGTTGACGAACCGGACCGACTTCGGCGTGACCTGGTCGGAGATCCAGCCCGCGAGGTCGTCGGTGCGGGCCGCGACCGCGCCCTGCCGGGTCTCGGTCACCGCGAGGCAGCCGTGCTGCCACGACCGGCTCAGGACGCCCGCGAGCTCGAGCCCGCCGTCGGTGCCCGGGCGCAGCAGCGGGCCGCCGGCGTCGCCGAGGCACGGGTCCTGGCCGGCCGGGCTGGTCACCGCGACCGTCGTCGGCGTGGTGGTGCCGAGGGTGAACGACGCGGTCGTCGCCCGGTTGGGCACCCACTCGGTCGCCGTGCGGCCGTACCCGGTGATCCGGACGGTCTCGGCGGCGGGCGGCCGGTTGCCGACCCGCAGCGGGGTGACGTCGGCAACCGGGTGGGTCAGCTTCGCCAGTGCGACGTCCCGGTCGGCGCGGGCGACCACTGTGGACACCCGGTAGGGGACGGCGGCGCGCAGGTCGGGCTGCCCGGCGTACACGGTGGTCGGCTTCGCGGGCGCGGCCGGCTGCGCGGTGGCGCCGGGGAAGCAGGCCGCCGCCGTGACGATCCACTGTGGAGCGATCAGGGCGCCGGAGCAGGCCGCGGTGTCCGTCGTGATCTTGACGGCGAACCGGTCGGCCCCGTCGGCGACCGGCTGGCCGCCGGCGAGGGCGCCGGCCGGCGACGGGACGAGCACCGCCCCGGCACAGACGACGGCGGCGACGAACGGAACACGGGATCTTCGCATGGGGTTCCCCCTGGTGGTGATGCGGAAATGAGGACGACGGCGGCGCGCGGCGGCGGTGGCGGCCGCGCCCGGCCGTCCAGGGCGGCGGACCCCACGGCAGGTCGAACTCCCAGCACTCCTGCGTCCCCCTCGCGCGCGGTAGTCCGGCTGGGGCCACGCTAGCCAAGATCGTCCGGCAAGACCACCCTCTTCCGGCGAATCAGGCGGACGGCTCCCCGAAGGCCTTCAGCAGGAGCCGGTGCAGGGTCTCCCGCTCACCGGGACTCAGCCGGGCGAGCAGCTCGCCGGTGACCGCGGTGGAGACCTCGTCGACCTTGCCGACGGTGGCCTGACCGGGCTCGGTGAGGGTCAGCACGTGCCGGCGCCGGTCCTCGGTGTCGCGCTCGCGGGACACCCAGCCGGCGGCCTCCAGCCGGTCGAGCACCTTGACCAGGTCACTGCGGTCGAAGCCGAGCCGGTCGGCCACCCGCTGCTGCGAGAGCGGCCCGGCCTCGCCGATGCAGACGAGGACGTAGTAGTCCCGCAGGGCGACCCCGTGCCCGGCCAGCGCGGTGTCGATCCGGCCGGTCCCGCTGCGGTGCAGCTGCCCCATCACATAGGTGGGCCAGCGCAGCAGGCCCCGGGGCCGCCCGGACGGCGAAGCGGACATGGCGGCGAGCATAGGGGCGGCCGCGGGCCGGCACAATTGTGGGAAGTCCCCACGGTCGGGCTCACGTCCGGCGACCTCAGCAATCCGGTTGCTGCGGGAACGACAACCCGGCGAGCCCGGTCCGGTCGGTGACCCCGAGCTTCGGGTACAGCCGGTAGAGGTGGTTGCCGACCGTCCGCACGGAGAGCACCAGCCGGTCCGCGATGTCCTGATTGGACAATCCGGCGGCGGCGAGCCGCGCGACTTCGCGTTCGCGGGTGGTCAGCTGCAGCCGGGTGATCTCCGCGACCAGCGGGGTCGTCGCCGTCTCGCAGCCGCTCAGCGTCAGCATCGCCTGGGTGTGGAGCCGCCGGCCGGTCGCGGGGTCGCCGGCCGCGCGGAACGCCCGCGCCGCCTGGGCGCAGGCCTCGGCGGCGAGCAGGTCGGTGCCCAGGTCGGCGAACCGCTGCCCGACCTCGGCGAGTGCCGCGGGATCCGGCCCGAGCATCGCGGCGACGTGGTCGGCGAAGACGCGCGGGAACTCGCTTTCGGTGTCCGCGGCCAGCTCGTGCAGGCGCTCCGCGACGTCGCCGGGGCGGCCGACGCGGGCGGCGTCGTGCAGGGCGAACGCTTCGAACACCGGCGCCCCTTGGGCGCGGCAGAACCCGGCGGCGGCCAGGGCCAGCTCGCCCGCGCGCCCGGTGTCGCCGGCCGCGGCCGCCACCCACGGCCGCGCCAGCTCGGTCCACGGCTGCAGGAGTCCTTCGGCGGGTGACCGGAGCTCGTCCGCCTGCGCCAGCGCTTCGGCGGCGGCCGCCGGGTTCCCCGCGAGGGCCTCGGCGTGGGCCGCCTCCCCGATCACGTGGGCCCGGAACATCGCCGACACCTGCTTGGCGGCGAGGGCACGGCCCTCCCGGGCCCAGCTCGCCGCGGTGCGGACCCGGCCGCGCAGGCGCGCGACCTGCGCCAGGGCGCCGCACGAGAGGATGAGCGGGAAGTCCCACTGGGTGTCGACCGCGTGCGCGTAGAACTGCTCCGCGCGCGCCCCTGCCTCGTCCAGCCGTCCGGCGAACAGGTCGGCGTAGCACCGGTACAACGCGCGCGACTCCTGGACCCAGGGGATCTGCGCGCACAGCGCCAGCTCGTCCTCGAGGTCGTCGAGCCGCTGCGCGGCCTCGGCCGAGCGACCGAGCTGGACCAGGGCCATGCCCTCGGACAGCAGCCGCTGCGCGCCGACCCGCGGGCTGAGGTCCGGCCGGGCGGCGAGGCGCGTGGTCGCCTCCAGCGACTTCCGCGGCTGCCCCGAGAGCAGGTCGAACACGCAGTGCAGGAAGTCGATCTCGTCCTGCCACGCCCGGTCGCCGAGCACCGCCCGGGTTTCCCGCAGCACCTCGTGCGCGGCGTCGATCCGGTGCAGGCCCCAGAAGAGGTTGTACGCCCGGCCGATCGCCCAGTCGCCGCGCTGACCGTCGGACATCGGCGCCCCGGCCGCCTGCGCCATGACCTCCTCGGCCTCGGCGGGCCGCCCGGTGAGAAAGAGGATCCGCCACAGCACCTCGCCTCCGGCGACGTCCGCTCCCGCGTCGAGGGCCGCGCGGGACAGCCGTTCCGCGAGGGGGAGTTCGAGCGCGGCGAACGCCTGGCGGGCCGCGGCGGTGAGCACGTCCGGCTCGATCGGCAGGGACGCGTCCAGCCGCCAGATCGCGATCCGGATCCAGTCGTCGCGCCGCCGGGCTCCGGTGGCGGCGACCGCGTCGGCGAGCTTCTGCCGGACGATCCGGGCCCGCAGCGGCGGCAGCCGCGCGCGGATCACTTCGCTGTAGAGCGGGTGCCCGGCCCGCACGTCGACGCGCCGCCCGTCCTGCCGGGTCCACAGCAGGTTCTTCGACTCCGCCGCCAGCACGGCCCGCTGGCTGGTCAGCCCGACGAGGATGTCGGCACCGACGGGTTCGCCGTAGGCGACGAACTCGAGGACTTCCTGCTCGTCCGGTTCCAGCCTGCCGATCCGCTCGGCGATGACCTCGGCGAGCCGGGGCGCCACCACCCACGGACCTGTCCACTGCCACACGCCGGCGATCTCGGTGAGCGCGCCGCTTTCGCGGCCGGCGTTCACCAGTTCGCGCAGCAGCAGCATGTTGCCGCGGGTGTGCTCGAACATCCGCCGGCTGGTCACGCCGTCGACCGGGCCGCCCAGCACCGCGGCCAGCACCTCGCGGACGTCTTCGTGCGTCATGGCCCGGATTTCCAGCCGGGCGGCCCGGTCCTCCTTCCACAGCGCGGTGATCGCCGGCGGGACGCTTTCCCCGGCCCGGACGGTCACCAGCACGAACGCCCGCCCCGCCTGGGCGAGCTGGTGGACCAGTGCGGCGGAGAGCTCGTCGAGCAGGTGCGCGTCGTCGATCCCGAGCACCAGCCGGCGGGCGCCCGCCCGGCTGGTCAGCGCGTCCGCGATCCGGCGGAGCAGTTCCGCCGGGCTGACGCTCTCCGGCACGGACGGCAGGCCCTGGGCGAGCGCTCCGAACGGGATCGACGTCATGGCCGCCGTCGCCGGAAACCACAGTCCCAGCGTCCGGCGGGGGTCGACGGCGCCGACCGCTTCGTAGGCCAGCCGCGTTTTTCCCACTCCCGCGTCGCCGACGAGAACGACGCCGTCCCGTTCCCGCATCGCGGTTTCGATCTGCCGGAGCTCGGCACTTCTGCCGACGAACGGCCACGGGCTGCTCACGACCCGCCAGCATAGCGAATCCGGGAATCGCGTTCGCGGTCAATCGGCTACGGGGTGACCGTGAATATCGTCCTGGCCCATTGGCCGCCGTCCCGGCATTGCCCGGTGACGTAATGGTCGCCCGTGCCCGCGGGAACGGTGACGGTCGCGGTGAACGTGCCGTCCGCCCGGATCGGCACCGCGGCTCCGATCGCCGCGCCGTCCCAGAGCACGTTGACGCTCCGGTCGCCGTAATCGGGGCAACCGCCGTACTGCGTGCCGTGCACCTGCACGGAACTGCCCGCGCGGCCGCGGGCCGGCGTGGTCGTCACCTGCAGCGGCGGGGTGACGGTGAACGTGCTCCGGGACCACTCGCCGCCGTCGACGCACCGGCCGTAGAGGTAGTGCGCGCCGGGGCCGGCGGACTCCGGAACGGTGAACCGCACGGCGAACCGGCCGTCCGGCCCGGCGGTGACGGTGTTCCCGGTGCCGTACCCGTCCCAGAGCACGTCGACCTTGCGGGTGCCCTCGGCCGGGCAGGCGGTGTAGCCGGTGCCGGAGAAGTTGACCGACGTCCCCGGCAGGCCCTTCGCCAGGTCCGTGGTCGTCGCGAGCCGCGGTTGCGCCGTCGTGGCACCGGTTTTCGGCGTGGTGGTGCCCGGAACCTGCCCGGTCGGCACCTGGCCACCGGTCAGCGGAGGACGCGTGCCGCCGCCCGGTGCCGGGTTTCCTCCGTCGTCACCGGTGCCGGGTGCCGGAAGGACGGGCAGGTCTTGGGTGGGCAGGACCGGGACGGAACTCGGTGCCGGCGGGACGGTCGACGTGATCGACGTGACGCCGTCCGATTTCGGCTGCGTGGCCACGGTGCCGCCGTCGTCGTGCGGGGCCAGCAGGAACACCGTTCCCCCGCAGCTGAGGGTGATGCTCAGGAACACCAGCGACAGTTTCTTGTTCCGGGAGACGACCTTCTTGATCCGGGTGAACCAGGACCGCGTCACCACGGTGCCGTTGCCGTTCAGCACGACGGCGTCCCCGTAACGGGCCTCCGCCTTCTGGTCGACATCCTGCGGCCGGTATTCGCGCAGCACCTCGGCGAGGCTCCGCGCGAATCCGGCGTCCGCGCCGGCCCGGGCCGCCAGTTCCGCGGCGAGCGTTTCTTCGCCGTCCGGATCTTTCGCGGCGGTTTCGGCGACACCGCCGAGGTGCTCTTTCACCAGATCCACCAGCCGCTGCTGGGTGTCCGTGAGCACGTCCATCGATTCCACGCCCTCGATGAACAGGCGTGCGACTTCCCCCACCTGTGATTTTTTCAGCACGGTTCCCTCGACCCCTCTCGTCCGTACGCCCCATTGTCGGCACACCACGGAGATCACTTGAGGGATCGGCATTACTCAACTCGATCGGGACCCTACTCAATTCGAATCCGGATTCAGTGAATTTCCGTCGTGTAGCCCCCGTCGATGGCGAATGTCGCGCCGGTGATGTTGCCCGCCACCCGGTCACCGGCCAGGAAGGCGACCAGGTTGGCCACCTCCGCGGGCCGGGTGAAGCGGCCGGTGACCGCGTGGGCCGCTGCTTCGTCCGCGACCGCGTCCGGGCTCGCGCCCGTCGTCGCGGCCAGGGTTTCCGCCACGCCGCCCGTGCCGAGCCACAGGTCCGTCGCGACCGGGCCCGGGTTGATCGCGTTCGCGCGGATGCCGCGGGGGCCGAACTCCTTCGACAGCGACTTCGTGAAGTTGACCAGCGCCGCTTTCGCCGCGCTGTAGTCGATCACGCCCGGGTCGGGCAGGACCGCGTTGACCGAGGCGACCGTGACGATGCTCCCCCGGCCCGCCGTCACCATCGTCGGCAGCACCGCCCGGGTGGCCCGGACCGCGCTCAGCAGGTTCAGCGTCACCGAGCGCGTCCAGTCTTCGTCGGTCACCAGCAGGAAGCCGTTCGGCCGGGGCGTGACCGCGCCGACGTTGTTGACCAGGACGTCGATGCGGCCGAACTCGGCCACCGCCAGCTCGGCCAGCCGGCCCGGGCCGTCCGTGGTGCCGAGGTCGACCGCGAGCGCGTGCGCCTTCCCCGCCTCGACGAGGGCCTCCAGACCCGGCCCCGGGACGCGCGCGCCCGCCACGACGTGCGCGCCTTCCGCGACCAGGACTTCGGTGACGGCCAGGCCGATGCCGCGGCTGGCTCCGGTGACGACCGCGACCGCGCCGTCCAGTCCGAGGTCCACCGGCTAGACCCCCTGCTCGCGCAGCCAGGCCAGGACGGCGTCGGCGACTTCGCGCCAGCCGCTGTCGATGGTCAGCGAGTGGCCGCGGCCCTCGAACTGCTTCAGCTCGGTGACGGCGGTGGAATCCCGGTACTGCTTGAACGTCGAGCGCGTGACGACGTCCGGGACCGTGTGGTCCGCCGTCCCGGATATGAGCAGGAGCGGGCCGCGGTCCGCCCGGCCGGTGTCGACCGCGGCCTGGGAGTGCAGCACGAAGTTCGCGGCCGCCGCCTGGAACAGCGGCCGGGCCGGGGACGGGATCGTCCAGCGCCGGTACAGTTCCGCCGATTCGGCGTCGCTCAGGGCGTTGCCGAAGCCGAACCGGAACTCCTTCTCGGTCAGCGACACCGCGCGGTGGAGGTTCGCCGGGTTCCCCAGCGCCGGCAGGCCCGCCCGCAGCTGCGCCAGCGGGAGCGGCAGGACGCCCTTGATCTGCGCGGGATCGATGGCGACGCCGGCCCGGCCGATCCCCTGGCCCAGCAGCTTCTCGGTGATCAGGCCGCCGAAGGAGTGCCCGATGACGACCGGCGGCCGGTCGAGGCCGGCGATGATCGCCGCGTAGTGCTCGGTGGCCTCGTCGATGGTGGTGTCCGCAACGGCCTCGGGGTTCGCCCGCGCCAGCTCGACGGTTTCGGGCTCGTGCGGCCAGCCCGGCGCCACCGGCGCGTACCCGGCCGCCCGGAAGTGGTCGATCCACGGGGTCCACGAGGTGGCGTGCAGCCACAGCCCGTGGATGAACACGACGGGGGTGCCGGCCATCGGATCCTCCAGTTCTTCGAAAGCACTGTCCCCAGCCAACCCGACCGGTGGCGCCGACGTCCAAGACCTGTTGCGCCCGGATCGATAGCCGTGGTGGCATCGTCGGCGTGGACCTCGACCTCCGGCTGGTGCGGTACTTCGTCACCGTCGCCGACGAACTGCACTTCGGCCGCGCGGCGGCGAAGCTCTTCATCAGCCAGCCGACGCTGTCGAAGCAGATCCGCAAGCTCGAAGCCGACGTCGGCGGCGCCCTGCTGGTCCGCGACAGCCGCCACGTGGCCCTCACTCCGCGCGGCGACCGGTTCCTGCACCTGGCCCGGCAGCTGCTGGCGACCGCCGACCTGATGCTGCGCGAACCCGCCCCGCACCACGTGCGGATCGCCCACATCTTCGAGCTGGACACGAGCCGGCGGGTCGCCGACGCGTTCCACACCGCCCACCCCGGCATCCGGCTCGTGCAGAGCCAGATGGACAGCGCCCGCCAGCTCACCGCGTTGCTCGAGGACCAGCTGGACGTCGCGATCATCCGCGTGACGAGCGCGCTGAAGGCGGCGAACCCGGCGGGCTGGCGGCACGAGCTGCTGCGGCTGGAGCCGTTCCGCCTGGTCGGCCGCCCGGGCGACCCCCGCCGCCCGGGGGTGTCGGTGCACGAACGTCCGATCGAGGTCTTCGCCGACGCACCCGGCACGGCGCTGTACAACGTGCACGGCCGGTACCTGAGTTCCCTGGAGCAGCACACGGGCCTGACCTTGCGCTGGCTGGGCAACCCGGGCACGTTCGACACGTGCCACGCCGCCCTCACCCGGGCACGGGACAGCGCTTACCTGCTCGAGTTCGACAGCTACGCCCGGCGGTACGCCGAGCTCGGGATCCCGGCGTACCGGCCGCAGGAGCTGGAGCCGGTGTACCCGTGGTCGCTGGCGTGGCGGGATGGCGAGCAGCCGGAGAGCGTCCGGGCGTTCCTGGACGTGGCGAGGGAGACGGCCGCGCGGCACCACTGGCTGCACCCCGAACGGGCGGACGGCGTGCCGCTGTGGGCACCACCGGAGGACCTCGCCGTCGCGTGACGGCTACTCCGCCAGGCGGTGCAGCACGATCATGCCGCCGTACGCGGGCTCGCCGGAGCGTTCGGTGTCCGTGGACACGTACCGCTCGACGAGCGCGACGATGCCGCGCTCCAGTTCCGCCGCGTCCTCGGCGGACAGGTGGACGGCGAACCGCATGAAGGTGCGCACCGCGTCGGGACCCGCTGCGCGCAGCTCGTCCTGGATCGCTTCGATCGGCGCCAAGGCGGCGTCGAATTCGGTGTTCGGCGGGTCGTCCAGCCACCACGAGCGCGCCTTGGCGCGGTAGGGCTTCTCCAGCGCGCCGCTGTCGCCGGTGCGGACCGGGGCCGGCTCGAGCAGGCCCGCCTCGAGCAGCTGACGGACGTGGTACAGGACCGTCCCGGGGTCGCGGTCCAGCCGGTCGGCCAGCTGCTTGTTGGTCAGCTCGCCCTGCCAGCACAGCCGCAGGATGCGCAGCCGCAGCGGGTGGGCCAGGGCCTTGGCCTCGCCGACCGTGGCCTCGCGCCGCGGCATCGACGAGGACGCACCGTCGTGATCAGCCATGGGCGCAGGCTAGTGCATCCCCATCGATGGACTTTTCTCCATCGATGTGAAATCCTCCACCAATGCGGACATCGCTGGGCGGCAGGTACTGGCGGCTGTGGACGTCGGCCGCCCTGTCCAACCTCGCGGACGGAATCCTCAAGTTCGCGCTGCCGCTGCTGGCGATCGGCTACACGCGCTCGCCGACGCTGGTCGCCGGGCTGACGCTGGCCTTCACCCTGCCGTGGCTGCTCTGCGCGCTACCGGCCGGCGCGATCGCCGACCGCCACGACCGGCGCGCCCTGATGCTGCTGGCGAACGTCATCCGCGCGACCTTGCTCGCCGGACTCCTCGTGGCCGTGCTGCTCGACGCCGGTTCGATCTGGCTGCTGTACGTCGCGGCACTCGGCACCGGCATCGCGGAAACCTGCTACGACACCGCGTCCCAGGCGATCGTGCCGCAGCTGGTCGGGCGCGAGCAGCTGCCGAGAGCGAACAGCCGGCTGTACGCGGCCGAGACGACGGCGCTGGAGCTCGCCGGGCCCCCGGTGGCCGGGCTGCTCGTCGCCACCGCGGCCGCCCTGGCGCTCGGGACGCCGATCGCCCTCTGGGCGGTGGCGGTCGTCGTCCTGGTGTCCGTCCGCGGCTCGTTCCGGGTGGCGGGCACCGATCGGCGCCCGGTGCTGCGCACCGAGATCGCCGAGGGACTGCGGTTCGTGTGGCGCACCGGCATCCTGCGCACGTTCACGGTGATGACCGGTGTCTTCAACTTCGCCAGCAGCGCGATCCAGGCCGTGCTCGTCCTGTACGCCGTCGGCCCGGGATCGGCGATGGGCCTGTCGGAGGAAGGCTTCGGCTGGCTGGTGAGCCTGGTCGCCGCCGGCGCCCTCGCCGGTTCCTTCTTCGCCGAGCGGATCGAGCGCGCGCTGGGCACGGCACGCGCGATCGGCATCACCTTCTTCGCCGGGGCCGCGTCCCTGGGGGTGCCGGCGGTGACGGCCGATCCGGTGCTCGTCGGGGCGGCCTTCTTCGTTTCCGGTGTCGCCCTCATCGTCTCCAACGTCACGACGGTCTCCCTGCGCCAGCGGATCACCCCGGACCGGCTGCTCGGGCGGACCAACAGTTCCCACCGCCTGGTGGCGTACGGCACGAAGCCCCTCGGCGCGCTGGCGGGCGGGCTGCTCGCCCAGTTCTCCAGCCTGCCCACGGTGTTCGCGGTGATGAGCGTGCTGGCCATGTCGACCGCCTTCGGCGCGACGAAAGTGACCGCCAGCGCCGTGGCCGAAGCCGAACGCGACGCCTCGCGCAGCCCGGTCTAGCCGTCGCCGGCCGCCAAGCGTTCCTGGACCCGCGCGTGGCGGAACTGGTAGACACCGCCGGCCTGACGCAGCACTCCGCGCCGGTGGGCGTCGTCGAGGAAGTGCATCAGGCGCCACGGGAGGCGGCCCGTGGCCGCGAGCCACACGTGGTGGACGAAGTAGTTGCCCCAGGCCCGGGTCACCAGCACCGCCAGCCCGATGCCCACGCCGAAGCACACGCCGACCACGAACGGGGCCACCGGGTTCGTCGCCGCCGGGAACACCTGGCCGCCCGCCAGCGCGCCCGCCACGCCGTAGCAGACCGCCGCCACGCCGCGGGCCATGAAGAAGCCGAACGCCGCGCCCGCGATCCCGCCGGCCACGGCCAGCGCCAGGTCGTAACGGCCGCCCAGCACCGGGAGGAACCGCGTCTGGGCGGTGAACGCGAACGCCATCCCGTCGAACAGCCCGAGCGACACCAGGAACGACACCGACAACGCGATCGCGCCCGTCCGTTCGTTGCGCAGGATCGTCCGCGGGCTCGCCACGCGGCTGGCGTCGACCGGCTTCGCCAGCCACACGTGTACCGCGAACACCAGGCCGAACACCAGCGCCAGGAAGACGACCAGGCCGGCCGCCAGCGACCAGCCGAGGCCGAGCAGGACACCCACCGCGGCCCCGATCGCGAAGCGGCCGGCGAACTTCCCGGCCGCCCCGGCGAAGCGCAGTTCCGTGCGCAGCGGCTCCGGCGGGCGGCCGAAGCGGTGCGTCAGATAGGCGGCGCCCCCGAAGGACAGGCCGTAGATCGCCGCCAGCACCGGGCCGTCGTCGACCCAGCCGGTGACCACGAAGAACAACGCGATCAGCACGCCGATCAGGCCCGAGCGGGTGCCGACCGGCACCGCGCGGTACAGCTGCCACCAGGCGAGGTCGCGGCTGCGCGCGCGTTCGAGGTGGCGGGCCAGGAACCCGAGCCAGCGGGTCGCCTGCTCGGCGGAGTAGCGCCCGGACGGGCTCGTCTTCGGGTTCCGGCCCGGCGGCTGCGGGACCTGCGCGTAGGCGTTGGGCACGAACGAGTCGAGGAGCTGTCCTTCGAGGACTCCGGCGTCTTCGGCGGCGAGCAGCTCCGCGGGATCGGCGGGCGGGCGGCCGTAGCCGATCCGCGCGAGGTCGACCATCAACGGCGTCCGCAACACCCGGGCCAGTGCCGAATCCGGCTCGCGCCGCAGCCGGTCGGCGACCGGCCGCCAGCGGTCTTCGCCCTGCCGCGCCGCCAGGTAGGTGATCGCCTCCTGGCGGGCGACGGGTTCGAGCCGCACCACGGTCGCGGCGCTCAGCACCGCGCCGGACTCACGGGTCGCCTGCTCGTACTCGGCCGAGCGGCAGGTCAGCACCAGCGAGCGTCCGGCGCCCATGGTCTGGTCGAGCGCGTCGAGCGCCGCGACGCGCAGGTCGGCCGGCATCTCGTCGAGGCCGTCGAGGACCGGGACGACGTGGCCGCCGAGGACGAGCCGGGTCGGGGCGTCGGTCCCGTACTCGCGGGCGGTGAGCAGCGCCGGGTGGTTCTCGGCGAGCCGGGCCGCCAGCCACCGGTCGAGGTGCTCGCGCCGCGGGTCCCACGAGGCCAGCGACAACAGGACGGGGACGGGAGCGTCCGGGGCGCGGGTGCGCAGCAGTTCCAGCGTCAGCATCAGGGCCAGCACGGACTTGCCGGAGCCGGGATCGCCGAGCACCACCAGCTGCCGCACGGGCAGCGCGGTGAACGTCGCCGCGATGTCGTCGAGATCGCCCCGCGGCTTCCCGGCGGGCGCGGCCGACGACCAGCGCAGCATGATCGGCTGCGGCCGGTGCAGCGAACGCAGCTCGGCTTCGGCGCGCCACTGCCACGTGACGGCTTCGGCCAGCTCGGTGACGGCCCGGTCGAACCGGTGCTGCGGCGGCACTTCCGGCTCGGGCTCTTCGGCGCTGGGCGCCGACTCGGCGAGGATCCGGTCGTGGAGCCGCCGCAGGTCGGGGTTCGGGTCGACGCCGAGTTCGTCGGCCAGCCGCCGGCGCAGGCCGTGGAACAGCGTCGAAGCTTCGGCGTAGCGGCCCTCCTTCGCGAGGGCGCGCATGAGAAGCAGGTGGGACAGCTCGCGCGTCGGGTGCTCGCCGCAGAACTCGGTCAGCTCGCGGACGACTTCGGCCGTTTCACCGAGCCGCAGCCGCCATTCGGCGCAGAGTTCGACGGCTTCGGCGCGTTGTTCGTCGAGCAGCGCGGCCCGGCCGGCGAGCGTGGTGGTCCGCAGCCCGTCGAGCGCCGGGCCGCGCCACAGGGCGAGCGCGGCGCGGATTTCCTCGACGGCGTCGACGAGTTTGGCCTGCCCGGCGAGTCCCCGGGCGGCCGCGACGTGCCGGCGGAAGCGGAGGGCGTCGAGGTCGTCGCCGTCGATCTGCAGGCGGTAGCCGGGCCCGTCGGTGACGATCGCCCCGCCGAGCTCGCCGAGCCGGCCCCGCAGCGCGGAAACGCAGTTGCGCACCTGCTTCACGGCGGTCGCCGGCGGCTCGTCCTCCCAGAGCGCGTCGATCATGCGCTCCACCGGGACGACGGCGCCGGCGTTGAGCAGCAGCACGGCGAGCGCGCGCTGCTGCCGCGGGCTCGCCAGGGTGATTCGGCTCCCGTACGCCTGCACTTCGAGCGTCCCGAGAATCCGGAACCTCATCGCCACCCCCTGCTCGTCGGACCGGCCGGTTCGCCGAACGCGCAGGTCGAAGCGGCGAATGCCGGCGCGAGGACGAAACGAGGACGGCGTCGGAAACCCTAGGGCCACGGCGAAAGAGGGGGAATGCCGGGGCGACCCGGTGGCGGGCGCGTCGTTGGGGGTCGCGCCCTCCGCCGGGACAGCCGGTCGCTGCAGGCCCGATCCCGCGCTCACCGGCGGCGGGTGCGTCGTCGGGGGACGCGCCCGCCGCCGAGACCACCCGGCCTCGGTCCCGCCCCGCCGCGCTCCGAAGGCACGCGGGAACTCGGCGGGAATCCGGCTCGTTGAACGGGCGAGCGGTGACGGGTGACCGTCGTGTGCGTCGCCGGCTTCGCCGCCGCGGCCCTGGTTCTTAGCCGTTTCTTAAAACCCCGCCTGGCGACCGTTCCCGCCGCCTCGGAGAATCGGCAGGGTGCTGATCGTGATCGCCGACGACGAGGATGCCGTGTGCGACTCCCTGTCGCGCACCCTGCGCTTCGAGGGCTATGCCGTCGAAGTCGCCAAGGACGGGCAAGCCGCTCTCGACGTCATCCGGGAGCGCGAACCCGACGGGGTCATCCTCGACGTCACCATGCCTGTGCTCGACGGCCTGGAAACCTGCCGGCGGCTGCGGGCGGCCGGGAACCTCGTGCCCGTCCTCATGCTCACCGCGCGCGGGGACGTCACCGCGCGGGTCGCCGGCCTCGACGCCGGGGCCGATGACTACCTCGCCAAGCCCTTCTCCCTCCAGGAACTGCTCGCCCGGGTGCGGGCCCTGCTGCGGCGCGCGCGGTACGAAGCCGTCCCCGAAGCCCCCGCCGATCTCCGCTTCGGGGATCTCGCGCTCAACCCGGCCACGCGGGAAGTCGTGCGCGCGGGCCGTCCGGTGCGGCTGACGCGCACCGAATTCGCCATCCTCGAACTCTTCCTGCGCCACCCGCGGCAGGTGCTCACCCGGACCGTCCTGTTCGAGCACGTCTGGGGCTTCGACTTCGGCAACAGCTCCAACAGCCTCGACGTCTACCTCGGCTACCTGCGCAAGAAACTCGAAGCCGAGGGCGCCGCCCGGCTGCTGCACACCGTCCGCGGCGTCGGCTACGTCCTGCGCGAGGACCCGGTGTGAGGCTGCTGCGCGGCCTGGGACGGCGCAAGCTCACCCTGCGCGCGCGGGTCGCGATGCTCTCCACGCTCGGCGTCGCGTTCGCCGTGGTCGTCGTGTCGCTCGCGGGCTGGTGGCTGATGCACGGCCGGATGTACGACAACCTGGACCTCCGGATGCGCGCCGACACGGCCGAAGCGGTGCGGGCGGCGACACCGGAGGACGCGCTGCGCGCCCTGCACGGCGCCGACGAGCTGCCGGGCGACTGGTCGGACGACGACCTGCCGTCCGAAATCCGGCAGCTGCTCGTCGTGGCCGGCACGCCGCCGCCGTTCGTCGTCCGGTTCCTCGACGGCCAGGGGCAGCCGGTGGCGGCCACCGCGGGAGCCGAGTGGCTGGGACCGGTGACGTCGCCGGCCGCCCGCGTCGCGGAGCGCGGGAGCGGCCAGGACCTCGCCGACGCCGGGCCCGAAGACGACGAGACGGTCTACCGCGTGAGCACCGTGCCCCGGCCCGGCGGCGGCGCGGTGCAGGTCGCCAGCCGGGTCATCGGCATCGAAGGGACGCTCGACGACCTCCGCGTGCTGCTCACCTGGATCGGCCTCGCCGGCACCGCCCTCGCCGGCGTGGTCGGCTGGGGCGTCGCGCGGGCGGGCCTGGGCCCGGTCCACCGGCTCACCGGGGCCGTCGAGAAGGTGGCCGAGACGCAGGACCTGGACAGCTCGATCCCGGTGGCCGGCCACGACGAAATCGCCCGGCTCGCCACCGCGGTCAACCACCTGCTGACCGCGCTCGCGGCGTCGAAAGCCGCCCAGCAGCAGCTCGTCCAGGACGCCGGCCACGAGCTGCGGACCCCGCTGACCAGCCTGCGCACCAACGTCGAACTGCTCACCTACGCCGAGGAGCAACGCGCCTCCGGCCGGGTCCTCGCCCCCGACGACCGCGCCCGGCTGCTGCGGGACCTCGGGGTGCAGGCCGAAGAGCTGACCACGCTCACCACCGAGCTGGTGGAACTGGCCGCGGAGAACACCGACCCCGAGCCGTTCGGTCCGCTGGACCTGGCCGACGTCGTCCACAGTGCCGTCATCCGGGCGCGGGCCCGCTGGCCGCAGGTCGTCTTCGCCGTCTCGACCGCCCCGGCGAGTCTCACGGGCCAGGCGGGCGGGCTGTCCCGTGTGGTGCTGAACCTGCTCGACAACGCGGCCAAATGGAGTCCCCCGGGCGGGACCGTCCGGGTCAGCCTGTCCACCTCGGACGGTCACGCCGACCTGGCGGTCACCGACGAAGGGCCGGGCATCGACGAACAGGACCGGCCCAAGGTCTTCGAGCGCTTCTACCGCGCCACCGCGGCCCGGTCGATGCCGGGCTCGGGCCTCGGGCTGGCCATCGTGGCCCAGATCGTCCAAGCACACGCCGGCACCGTCGCCGCCGGCGCGGCTCCCGGCGGCGGCGCCGAACTCCGCGTCCGGCTGAAGAGCGACCGCGTTTCTTAACCGGCCCAGCGGCGGCTCTTAAGGTTCTTTCATCCGCGGACCCGAACTTCGAATCGTGTCCTCCGTCGAAACGATCCGTCCCGCGCCGCCCACGGCGGCGGGGCCGCGCCAGGCCCGGGTCTGGGCCGCCGCCGCCATCGGGTGCTTCGGGCTGTGCGTCGCCACCGCCCTTCTGCTGCACGTCACCCAAGCCGTCGATCCCGTCCGGCAGGTGATCAGCGACTACGCCCTCTCCCCCGCCGCCGACGGGTTCGGGGTCTGCGTGCTCACCCTGGCCGGCGGGACCGGGTTCCTGCTCGTCGGGCTCGGGAAAGCCGGGCTGCCCGTGTCCCGGCCCGTCGTCGCGCTGGCCGGGTGCTGGGGTGGCGGGCTGACGCTCTGCGCCTTCTTCCCCACCATCCCGACCGGCGCGCCGATGACGCTCTCCGCCGAGATCCACCGCTTCGCGGGCCTCGTCCTGTTCCTCAGCCTGCCCGCCGCGGCCGGGCTGCTCGCCCGGGACGCCGCCGGCCACCCGGTACACCACACCCTCGCCGTCCGGCTGCGGCGGCACACCGACTGGGCGTGGGCCGCCCTCACGGTCTTCCTGCTCAGCCAGCTCCCGGTGCTGCTCGCGCCGCCGCGCGGGTTCGACGGCCCGCTGTTCCAAGGGCTCGCCGAGCGGCTCGTCTTCGTCGTCTACCTCGTCCTGCTCGGCGAGCCGGCCCTCGCCGTCCTGCGTTCCGGGAGGAAATCGTGCTGACCCTCGCCATCGTTCTCGCCGCCGCCGGCGCGTGCTGCTTCGCCGGTACCGTCCACCTCCAGCACCGGGCCGTCCGCGGGGCGACCGCGGGTCCGGCGTTGCGGCTGTCCGGGATCCGGGCCATCCTGCGCACCCCCGGCTGGTACGCCGGGATCGGGCTCGCCGGTCTCGGTGCCGCCTTGCACGTCCTCGCGCTCACCCTGGCCCCGCTCGCCGTCGTGCAGCCGATCGGCGTGCTCACCCTGGTGCTTACCGTCCTGCTGGCGCGCACCCCGCTCACCCGGACCGTGCTCGCCGCGCTGGCGATGAGCGTCGCCGGGCTCGCGGGGTTCGTCGCGCTCTCCGCCACGGCCGCGAACACCGCCCTGCCGGCCCCCGACCTCGCGACCGCTCAGTGGGCGCTGCCGGTCGCGGCCGGGCTGGCCGTGGCCGCCCGGTACACCCGCGGCCGGACGCGGTCCCTGCTGTCCGCGCTCGGCACGGCGGTGCTCTTCGGGTTCACCTCGGCGCTGATCCGGGCGGCGACCGTCGCCCCGTTCTCCCTCCTCGTCATCGCCGAAGCCGTGGCGGCGACGCTCGCCGGGGCGTGGCTGCTGCACCAGGCCTACGCCAGCGGACCCGCGCCGATCGTGGCCGGTGTGACCACCATCGTCGACCCGCTCAGCGCGGTCCTCATCGGCGTTTTCGCGTACGGGGAACTGACTCCGGGCCAGCTCGCCGGCGTGGCCGTGCCCGGCTTGATCGCCGTGGGCGGACTCGTGCTCCTGACCCGCGAACTGCCGTCGCCCGCCGCGCCCGCACGCCGGGTGCGGCGCGAGGGGCCGCTGCGCATCGCGATCACCGCGGACACCTACCCGCCCGATGTCAACGGCGCCGCCAACTTCGCCGCCCGCCTGGCGTCCGGGCTGGCCGCCCGCGGGCACGACGTCCACGTCCTCTGCCCGTCGCCCACCAGCGAAGACTGCACCGAAACGGCGGCCGGGGTCACCGTCCACCGGCTCGGTTCGGTGCGCACGCCGTTCCACCCGACGTTCCGCGTCTGCCCGCCGTGGCGGACCGCGAAGGCCGTGCCGGCCCTGCTCGCCGGGATCGACCCCGACGTCGTGCACACCCAGGCGCACTTCCTGGTCGGCCGCAGCGCGGTCCGCGCCGCCACCGCGGCCGGCGTCCCGGTGGTCGCCACCAACCACTTCATGCC
Organism: Amycolatopsis sp. 505; assembly: GCF_031625235.1. NCBI lineage: Bacteria > Bacillati > Actinomycetota > Actinomycetes > Pseudonocardiales > Pseudonocardiaceae > Amycolatopsis > Amycolatopsis sp. 505. Next base: position 217,851 of record NZ_JACKQP010000003.1, on the reverse strand, counting down.
GGAGAACCTGCTCGGGTACGGCCCGCTGCCGCGCTGGACGCACCGCCCGCTCATCCGGCTGGCGTGGCGCGACCTCGCCCGGGTCTTCGGCCGCGCCACCGTCTGCACCACCCCCACCCCGCGCGCGGCCCAGCTGCTCGAACAGAACGGCCTGCACCGGCCCGTGCTGGCGATCTCCTGCGGGATCGACCGCGCGCACTACGCCGGCCCGCCCGACGAGCCCGCCGAGGCGCCGAACGTGCTCTTCGTGGGCCGGCTGGACGCGGAAAAGAACGTCCACGAGCTCCTGGAGGCGGCCGTCTTCCTGCCCCCGGACGTCCGGGTCGAGCTCGTCGGCGACGGCAGCGAACGCGGACGGCTCGAGGCGCTCGCGAAGCGGCTGGGCCTCACGGACCGGGTGACCTTCCACGGCTTCGTCCCGGACGAAGACCTGGTCCGGGCCTACCGGCGGTGCACCGTCTTCTGCATGCCGGGCACCGCCGAACTGCAGAGCCTCGTCACCATGGAGGCGATGGCCGCGGGCAAACCGGTGGTGGCCGCGGACGCGATGGCGCTGCCCCACCTCGTCCGGCCGGGCCGCAACGGCTGGCTCTACCCGCCCGGCGACGTCGCGGCGCTGGCCGGGCGGCTCACCGCGGTGCTGACCGACGCGCCGGCCCGGACCGCGATGGGCCGGGCCGGCCTCGAGCTGATCGCCGCCCACGACCTGGATTCCACATTGGACACCTTCGAAGGGGTCTACCTCGACGTGACCGTCCGCCCGGAGGCCGTCGCGCTGCGGGGCTGAGCACGGCAAAAATGCCGGTGCCGGCGCGCCGGGCGTGGGGCACAGTGACAGGTCCGTGGTGGGTGTGGCGGAACCCCAGCGCCACACCCACCACGCCTACGGGAACACCGTCGGTGACGGCTCGTAGCCGAGCCGGTCGATCGCCGCGGAGATGTCCAGGGAACGCTCCACCGCGAACTGGCTGATCACGTACCGGTTCAACCGCCCGCCCGGGAACAGGCGGGCGAACGGGGCGAGCAAGCCGGCCGGCACGTACGCCGGCCGCACCCGCACGCCCGCCGAGGCCAGCAGGCCGCGCAGGGCCCAGTCGATCGGCACCGGCGCGCTGTCGGCGATGTTGAACACGCTCGGCCACGCCGGTTCGGCCGTCGCGGCGAGCAGGCAGGCGTGGGCCAGGCTGTCCACATTGGTCATGCTCACCAGTACTTTCCCGTTGCCCGGCACCAGCAACCGGCCGCCCCGCACGTTCTCCAGCAGCCGCGGCAGCAGGGTGGTGTCCCCGGGGCCGTAGACGGCGTGGGGCCGCAGGACGACCGCGTCGCGGGCGATGGCCAGCACGAGCTGTTCGGCCGCGGCCTTGGCCGCCGCGTAGGCGTTGAGGTACCGGTCCACCGGAGCTTCGTGCTCCTTGGCGCGCACGGTCGGCCGGAACGGGTCGTACACGCTTGCGCTGCTGACGTGGACGATGCGGCAGTCCGGGAAGGACGCCAGCACGTGGTGAGTGCCGAGCAGGTTCGTCCGCCACACCTCGTGGGCCACGCCGGTGTCGGTCGCCGACGCCGCGCAGTGCACCACCGCGTCGACGCCCGGCGGGTCGGCGAGCTTGGCCGCCCCGATGTCCCACGACCGGTACGCGGCCCCGCCGAGCCGGCCGGTGTCCGCCGCGGCGCGCCGGCCGAAGGCCGTCACCCGCCAGCCCGCCGCCACGGCCGCCCGGCACACCGCGCCGCCGACGAACCCGGTCGCGCCGGTCACCGCGAGCCTCACGGCCGGCTCGCGGTCATCAGCTCGCGCAGGCGGCCGCGGTCGAGCTTGCGGGACCGGCCCGACCGGGGCAGCTCCGGCAGGACGACGATCCGGTCGGGCACGGCCTCGGCGTCGATCAGGTCCGGCAGCTGCCTGCGGAGCCGCCGGACGAGCCGGGCCGGGTCCACCGCCGGGTCGGCGACGACCGCGAGCACCACGGCCTCGTCCTCGGTCACCGGATCGGGCGTCCCGACCATCGCCGCTTCCCGGACGCCGGCCAGCAGCGCGATCGACGGCTCGTACAGCCCGGGGTAGATGTTGTACGAACCGCGGATGAGCATGTCCTTCTTGCGGCCGGTCAGGACGATCCGGCCGGCGTCGTCGAGGCGGGCCAGGTCGCCGGTGGCCAGCACGGTCAGCGGCGGGGCCCCCAGGTAGCCGAGGCAGGCGTTGGGCGCGGACACGAGCAGTTCGCCATCGGCGGCGATCCGGGCGGTCACCCCCGGCGACGGCGTGCCGAGCAGGTCACCCGGGAGGCCCTGCTCGAGGTGGGCCAGCTTGTCCTCCGCGCGGGCGGCCGCGATCGGGATCGCTTCGGTCATCGCGTAGATCGAGAGCACCTGCCCGCCGGGGATCGCGGTCAGCGCCTGCCGCAGCACGGCGGGTGCCGCGGGCGCGGACCCCAGCACCAGGTGGCGGACGTGCGCGGGCCACCGCGGGAGGACGCCGAACACCTCGGCCAGGTGGACCGGCACCCCGTAGGCGTGGGTCACCCGGCGGTCGGCGAGGTCCCGCGCGAACCGCTCGGGCGGCGCGGACGGCTTCGGCAGGGAGAGCCGGGCGCCGCCCAGCAACGCGGGCAGGCCGGCCACGATGCCGTCGGCGTGCATCACGTCCCCGGGCGCGAACGGCAGGTGCTCCCCCAGCATGGTCACGGCCGCGGTGAGCGACCGCAGCGAGTGCACGACACCCTTCGGCTGCTCGGTGGTGCCCGAGGTGAACACGACCAGGGCGGGCGCGTCCGGGTCGCGGTCCGGTGCCGCGGACGGCGCGCGGCCGAGGAGGCTTTTCAGCGACAACGCGGACTTCGGGACACCCGGCAGCCGGCGTCCGAGGTGGACGTGCCGGATGCCGGGGTCGCCGATCGGCTGCCGCAGGTCCGGCACCGGCCACCCGCGGCGGCGGCAGAAGGAGCGGGCCGGGCCCACGACGCTGGTCGTGTAGAACAGCGACTCCGCGATCAGCCAGCGCGGACGGTAGGCCCGCAGCCGTGCGGACACCAGCGCCGGGCCGACGGCGGTGTCGGCCGAGATGAGCACCGCACCGGCGTGCAGCGCGCCGAGGAACCAGCCGATCGCCTGAGCCGAGTTGCGGACGGCGAACAGCACCCCGTCGCCGGGCTCGAGGCCCTCGGCCCGCAAGCCGGTGCTGACTTCGAGGACCAGGCGGCGCAGTCCGCCGAAGGTCGTCGTGCGGCCGTCGGGGTCGATGACCGCCACCTCGCCGGGCCGCTCCTCGGCGACGTCCAGGAACCGGGTCACGAAATCGTTCATGCGCAGCTGACCTCCAGACGCCGATAGGCGGGGAACAACACCCCGGGTGCGGCCCGGCGGGCGGTGATCCGCAGCGGCCCGGCTCCGGCCAAGGTGCCGAGGACGGCGTGGATCTCGGCCATGGCCAGCGGGTAGCCGAGGCAGAAGTGCGGCCCCGCCCCGAACCACAGCCGTCGCAGCTCCGGCGGGTGCGCGCGGGCCAGGTCGAACCGGCCGTGGGCCCGGGCGCAGTTCAGAGTCGACAAAACGACCCGGTCGCCGGCGCGGACGGCGACCCCGCCGATCCGGCCGGGGCGCACGGCGTTGCGCAGGATGATCGGCGCGGGCGTGATCAGCCGCGCCGTCTCGTGGATCGCGGCTTCCACCGGCCCCGCGTCACCGCCGCGGTAGGCCTCGGCGACGGCGGCCAGCTCGCCCTGGTCGTGCAGCAGGGCCACCATCCGGGGCAGCAGGCTGGTGATCGTCTCCGTGCCCGCGATCAGGAACGCCGACGCGAGCCCCCGCGCCTCGGCCTCGCTCAACCCGAAGCTGCGCATCCGGCCGACCGCGGTGGTCTCGTCCCCCGCGGCCCACGCGAGCGACGTGGCCTCGCCGACGTCCGCCACGATCACGCGCGCCTGGGCGATCTGCCGGTCGTTCAGGCGGAGCTTGCCCAGCTTGACCAGGCCGATGATCGCGGTGGCCTGGCCGGTCATCCGCAGGTACGCCGCCTCCCGCTCGGCCGGGGAGCCGGTCACGGTGAACCCGACCAGCGCACTGGTCACCGCCCCGGCGACGATCTTCGTCGTCCGGACGACGTCCACCGGACGGCCGCCGCGCAGGGCTTCGGCCGTCCGGGCCAGCGGCTCGGTGCACGCCGTGTCGATCAGACGGCGGACGTAGGCCGGGGTGAAGAACTCGGCGAGCTTGCGCCGCATGGCCCGGTGCTCGGGGCCGTCCATGTTGACCAGCATCGACGGGCCGAAGACCGGGGTCCACAGGTCCGCCTCGGTGCCGCCGCCGCTGCGGAAGGTGCCGGTGTCGGTCAGCACCTCCCGGGCCGCCGAGGCCTCGTTCACGACGACCCCGAGGCCGGGCACCCGGACCGCGGGACCGAGCCGGCCGAGGACGCGGACCACCGGGTACACCAGCGGGTGCGCCGCCAGCTGCACCCGCAGCTCGTGCGCGCCCGCCCTCATCGGACGTCCACCGTTTCGCCGCGGTAGCCGTGGCTGGTGTACCAGGCGAAGGTGTTGCGGATGCCCCACGCCTTGGTCCGCCGCTGCGACCAGTACACGACCATGTCCCGCCGCCGCCCGTAGGAGCGGGTGACGCACCGGACGCGGTTCACCAGCGTGCGATCTTCGTGGTCGTCCTCGATGCACGTCCGGGGATAACCGCCGCACCGCTCGTACAGGCGCGCGGTGATGGCCGTGTTCCCGCCCGCGCAGAGCAGGTACGGCCCGAGGTACGCCGGCCCGCGGTTGGCCCGGCGGAACCGGGCGCAATACCCGCCGAACGCCACCAGGAACGCCAATACGGCCCGCTCGGCGCGGGGCACGGCGAAGTCGTCGGTGCGCGCCTTGAACCGGCCCCCGATCAGCTCCAGCCCGGCCCCGAAGCCCCGCAGGACGGCTTCGGTCCACTGTGGAGCGACGAGGCAGTCCGCGTCGGTCCGGGCCAGGTGCGTGGCCCCGTTCGCGATGGCCTGGCGCATGCCGGTGTCGCAAGCCGCGCCGGTGCCCTTTTGCGGCTCGCCGATCACCCGGACGTCCATCTCGGGGTGGGCGGCGGCGAAGGCGCGGACGACGTCGGCGGTGGCGTCGGTGCTCGCGTTGTCCACGACGAGCACGGTGAAGTCGCGGAAACGCTGGCCGGCGAGCGACCGCAGCGGCCCTTCGATCCACTTTTCCTCGTTGTACGCGGGAATGATCACCCAGAGGCGCGTCATGACGTCAGCTCCGCGAACACGGTGCCGACGCTGACCCCGCCGGCCAGCCCGATGAACGCGACCTTGTCGCCGGGAGCGCAGCGGCCCGCTTCCCGGGCCAGGCTCAGCTGCAGCGGCAGGCTGCACGAAGCGACGTTGCCGTGGTCGGTGATCGTCACGACGAGCTTGTCCTCCGGCACCCCGCTGCACTCGAGGAACACCCGCAGGTGTGGCACGCCGACCTGGTGGACGCAGAAGAGCGCGAAGTCGTCCCGGCTCAGGCCGGTGCGGGCCAGTGCCGAGTCCAGCTGCGGCCGGATCCCCCGCACGACGGACTCCATCAAGGTGCGGCCGTCGCCGCGCAGGTACCCGTCGGTGACGAGGTTGCGGGAGTTCGCGCCGCCGTGCCCCGGGATCGAGGCGACGTGCCAGGCCGACGAGTCCGCCGAGAACTCGCGGTGGAAGATGCCGGGCACCGGCGAAGCCTCCAGCAGCATCGCGGCCCCGGCGTCGGACAGGGTGTAGCCGGCGAGGGAGTCGACGAACTGAGCGCGGTCCGCGACCGGCCACCGGACCACCCGCGAGCCGGTCTCGCCGGTGCAGACCAGGATCCGGCGGTACTGCCCGCTCCGGATCAGCGCCTCCGCGACCTGCATCCCGTTGAGGAAGCTGTTGCAGGCGTTCTTGACGTCGAACACCGGGCAGGACGCCCCGAGCTTGGCCGCCACGACGTGCGCGGTGGCCGGTTCGACGAGGTCCTGGGAGGCGGACGCGAACACGAGCAGATCCACCTCGTCCGCCCCGAGCCCGGCGCCGGACAGCAGTTTCGCGGCCGCCGCCACGGCGAGATCGGAGGCGAGCTCACCCGGCGCGGCCCGGTGCCGGGTCCTGATCCCGCTGAGCTTGCCGATCGCGCCCGGCCGGGGCGTGAAACCGTTGCTCTCGCGGGCGATGCGCTCCTCGATCTCGCGGTCGCCGACCAGAGCCGGGGGCAGCTGGGCGGCGACGCCGCCGATCGCCACGTGCATGGCACTGTCCTTTCTAGACACCGGCGAACGCCAACGTCACGTTGTGGCCGCCGAAGCCGAACGAGTTGCTGATCGCCGCGGTGAGCGTGACGCGGCGGGGCGCGCCGGCCACGATGTCGAGGCCGATCCGGTCGTCGGGCGTCTCGAGGTTGGCCGTCGGCGGGACCAGGCCGTCCCGGACCGACAGCACGGTCGCGATCGCCTCCACCGCGCCGGAGCCGCCGAGCAGGTGCCCCAGCGCGCCCTTCGGCGCGGTGACCACCGGGCCGTCGCCGAGGACCCGCCGGATCGTGACGCTCTCGGTCAGGTCGCCCAGCGGCGTCGACGTCGCGTGCGCGTTCACGTGGCCGACGTCCCCGGCCGCGAGGCCCGCCCGGCGCAGCGCGGTGGTCATGGCGGCGCACTGCCCGGCGCCGTCCGGGTCCGGCGCGGTGATGTGGTGGGCGTCGTTGCTCATGCCCGCACCCGCGAGCCGGCCGTACGCCTTCGCGCCGCGCGCCGCGGCGAAGTCCGCGCGCTCCAGCACGACGATGCCGGCGCCCTCCCCCAGCACGAAGCCGTCCCGGCCGGCGTCGAACGGGCGGGACGCGGTCCCCGGGCTGGCGTTGCGGGTGCTCATCGAACGCGCCCGGGTGAACCCCGCCATGATCGCCGGCGTGATGCAGGCGTCCGTGCCGCCCGCCACCACCACGTCGGCCTCCCCCGCCACGATCATCCGCCACGCCCACGCGATCGCCTCGGCCCCGGACGCGCAGGCCGACATCGGGGCGTGCACCCCGGCCCGCGCCTTCAGCGCGAGCCCGACCAGCGCGGCCGGGCCGTTGGGCATGACCATCGGGATCAGCTGCGGTGACACCGCGCGCAGCCCCCGGTCCCGCAGGGCGTCGTGCTGGGCGACCAGCGTCGTCGCGCCACCGATGCCGGTGCCGATCACGACGCCGCAGCGCAGGGGGTCCACCGTGTCGCCGGCCAGCTCCGCGTCCCGGCACGCCTGCCGGGCCGCGACCACGGCCAGCTGTTCGGCCCGGTCCATCCGCTTGAGCTCGGCGTACGCCAGTTCCCCGTCGGGTTCGGCGGCCAGCCGCGCGGCGATGCGCACCGGGAAGTCCCGCGCCCATGCGGTGTCCAGAGTGGACGTTCCGGTGCGGCCGTCGAGCAGGCCGCGCCAGGTGGCGGGCACGTCCCCGCCCAGCGGGGTGGTCGCGCCGACGCCGGTGACCACGACCTCGACGTCCGGGCTGGTCACGCCGCCGCGCGCAGGTAGGCGGCGACGTCGCCGAAGGTCTGCAACGCGGGGAGGTTCTCCTCGGGGATGATCAGGCCGTAGCCGAGTTCGATCTCGTCGGTCAGCTCGACCATGGCCAGCGAGTCGATGTCCAGCTCGTCGCGCAGCGACAGGCCGGTCAGCGGGCGCTCGGCGGACAGCGTCACCGGGTCGGTGCCGGACACCTTCGCGATCAGCTGGGCCAGGGTGCGCTCGATGTCGTCGGAAGGGCTCATCGCTTACCTCTCTCGGTGGATTCGGGGCTACGGCGAGAGGCTGGCAACGGCCGCTGACCGACAGCTGACGGCCGGCCCCGGATCCGGCCCGGCTGTACGCCGTGCACAAGCGGTTCGCGGCACCGGCCCAGCCGCGGCGCTATGGTCGGCGGATGCCGGGGCATCCGCACGCGTCCAGGAGGGTCATCCGCGAGGTGGCCGCCGCCGTCCTCACCGAGCTGCCGTCGTTCGCCGACCGGCTGACCGAGCGGGGTGCGGTCGAGGAGAAGACGTTCTACGCGCGCGGCGACTGGGTGGCGCCCGCGGACATGCGGCAGTCGTTCATGGACAACGCCCGCAGCGCGCTGGTCCTGATGACCGAGGGGTTCGAAACGCGGGCCGACTGGATCGCGGCCCCGTTGGCCACCGGCCGCCGCCGCGCCGAACAGGGCGTGCCCCTGGAGGCGGTGCTGCACCTGTTCCGGTTGGGTACCGAGCTGCTGTGGGAGATGCTGCTGACTGTGGCCCGCCGCCGGTCACCGGCCGAGCTGACCGAGTTCGTCGACAGCGTGATGGTGCTGTGGCAGGCGACCGACCGCGTCTCGACGGCGATGGTCGAGGGGTACCGGTCGCGGGAGAATCAGCTGCGGACGCGGGCGAACCGGCGCCGGGAGGGACTGGTCCGGGTGCTCGTCGAAGGCCGCGGCGCCGATCCCGCCGTCGCCGCGGACGCCGAGGCCGAGCTGGGCCTGCCCGGGCACGGCCGGTACGTGGTGGTCCTTGTCGTCGGCGACCTGGCGGCCGAGGACGTGGCGCCGGTCCCCGAGCTGGCGGCGCTGGGGGTCCGCGTGGTCGTGGCGCCCTACCGGGACCGGGTGGTGTGGCTGGCCGAGCTGGGCGGGAGCACCGCCGGTCGGCTGGCCGGGCTGCTGACACCCCACCTGCACCACCGCGCGGGCCTGTCCGGCGAGGTCGACGGCCTCGCCGAGATCGGGATCGCCTACCGGCTGGCGGAAATCGCGCTGGACACCCAGCCGCCGGGGGTGCCGGGCCTGGCCGTGCTCGACGACCGGTTGCCCGAGGCGCTGGTGGCCGCCAGCCCGCGGCTGGCCCACCGGCTGGCGGCGAAGACCCTCGGCCGCGTCCTGGACCTCGAGGACGCGGAGCGCCGGGTCCTCCTGCAGACGCTGGAAGCGTGGTTCCGGGCGGACCGCTCCCCCAGCCGCGCCGGCGAACTGCTGTACTGCCACCGGAACACGGTGCTCAACCGGCTGCGCAAGATCGAGCAGCTCACCGGCGCTGCCCTGGAGGACGACCGCCACCAGCTGTGCTGCCGCCTCGCCCTGATGGCCCCCGCGGCCCGGTCGTGAGGGGTAAGGCGGGTCAGAACCCGCCTTGCCACTCACGAGGCCTGGGCCCGGGTCGGTCAGGAGGTGCTGCAGCTGACGCTCGGCCAGTTCCAATTGCCGTTCGCCATGATGGTGACGCCCCAGTTGTCGCCGTTGCCGTTCGGCTTCGCGACGAGCACCTGGCTGCTCGGCCACGTGGCGTTGATGTTCCAGGTGGCGCTGATCCGCTCGGGGCTGGGCACGTTCATCGTGACCGTCCACGAGGAGGAGCCGCTGACCGAGACGTTGAGGTTGTACCGGTCACCCCACCGCTGCCCCGCCGAAAGCGTGGCGGTGCAGTTGCCCCCGCCCGGTGTCGTGGTCGTGGTGGTCGGGGTCGTCGTCGTGGTGTCCGTCGGGGTGGTCGTGGGTGTCGTCGGGGTCGTGGTCGGGCCGGGACCCGCGGCGTTGAGGGCGTTCAGCACCGAGGTGTAGGCCGCCTTCTTGTTGCCGTTGCCGTCGAACAGCAGCGGGCTTTCGTTGGACCGCCACGAATCGCTGTCCCGGACGCCCCACACGGTGATGCCGACGCAACGCGCGACGTTCATGCACGCCTGGGTCAGCGCCGAGTACTGCCCGGTGTTCGAGTTCGTGACGTCGACCTCGGTGAGCGCGACGTCGACGCCGAGCGCCGCGAAGCTGGAGATCGTCTGCTGGAAGTTGCCCGGCACCGAGCTGCCGCCGGTGAAGTGGGCCTGCAGGCCGACGCAGTCGATCGGGACGCCGCGGGACTTGAAGTCCTGCACCATCCGGTAGACGCCCTGGGTCTTGCCGTAGCTCCAGTTGTCGATGTTGTAGTCGTTGTAGCAGAGCTTGGTCGACGGGTCGGCCGCGCGCGCGGTCCGGAAGGCGACCTCGATCCAGTCGTTGCCGGTGCTCTGCAGGTTCGACGACCGGCGGCTGCCGTCCTCGTTGAACGCCTCGTTGACGACGTCCCAGTAGGCGAGTTTGCCCTGGTAGTGGGCCATCACCTTCTGGATGTGGTTGATCATCGCGTTGCGGAGGTTGCTGCCGCCCATGTTCTGCATCCAGCCCGGTTGCTGCGCGTGCCAGGCGAGGGTGTGGCCGCGGACCTTCGAGCCGTGGCTGACCGCCCAGTTGTAGATCTGGTCGCCCGCCGAGAAGTTGAACTGGTTCTGGTTCGGCTCGGTCGCGTCCGGCTTCATCTCGTTCTCGGCCGTCACCATGTTGAACTCGCGGGCCGCGATGGTGGTGTAGGCCGAATTGCCGAGCCGGCTGCCGGCGATCGCCGTGCCGAAGTACCGGCCGGACTGCGCGGCCGCGGCGCCCAGCGTGCTGGCCGCGGCGTCCGCGCCGGGCGCGGTCACCAGAACGGTTGCGGTCGCGGCGACGCTCGCCACTCCCGCCAGCACTCGAGTGGTCGTCGACCGCCACCAGCGCCTGCGGCGCAGGCCCGACGAACTTTCCGCCATCCGTGGTCTCCTTCGGTGAAGTTCCCCCGTTGCCAGCAGCAGAGCACGCCGCCGAAGGGCCACGCAAAAAGTTTCGATCGACTTTCGACGCCACGCATCCCGTCCTGGCCGGAACGCCGAAAGTTTCGAACACCCCCGAAGCCGGTTTCGAGCTGGCGAAACCCTGTCGCCGGGTCCTGGTCCCGGCGCACAACCACGGTCGCCGCCGGACGTCTTGTAGGGGGTGATCATCGCAGCGATCCGGGAGGACGTGCCGCCGCGGGCCGGCGCGCGTCCTCCCGGCCGCCGGTGGCGGTGGCTGCTCCCGCTCGCGGTGTTCGCGCTGCTGGCCGAGATGGCGATCGCGATGGTCACCACGGCCGTCGAGCAGACCCCGACCATCGACGAGCCGGTCTACGTCGGCGCGGCGGTCTTCTCCCTGGACCACGACAGCCTCCGGTACAACCCCGAGCACCCGCCGCTGGGCAAGCTCGTCATCGCGACCGGGCTCGCCTTCGCGGACGTGCACGTCGACGCCGGTTTCGCCGGCGACCAGACCCAGCTCGGCCGGTACGTGCTGTACGAGCCGGGCCACGACGCGGGCCGGTTGCTGCTGTTGGCCCGGCTGCCGGTCATCGTGCTGACGCTGCTGTTCGGGCTGGTCGTGTTCCTGTTCGCCCGCGATCTGGCCGGCCCGGCCGGCGGTGTCGTGGCGCTGGCGCTGTATGCGCTTTCCCCCGACCTGATCGCGCACGGGTCTCTGGCGACCCTCGACGTGCCGGTGGCCGGTTTCCTGGTGACGTCGGCCTGGCTGCTGTGGCGCGCCCGGAAACGTCCCTGGCGCTGTCTTCCGTTGGCGGGGCTGGCCTTGGGCGCGGCGGTGGCCACGAAGATGAGTGCCCTGGCCGCGGTTCCGGTGGTGCTGATCCTGGCCGCGCTGTCGGCCTGGTACGCCTATGGTCCACAAAGGACAGCCAGGCGCCTCGGCGCCGGCGTGGCGGCGGCTTCCGGCGTCGGGCTGATCGCGGTCGCCGTCGTGTGGGTTTCGTACCTGGTCGTCGATCCGCAGCTGCGCTGGACACCACCGCCGGGCCTGCCCGCCGTCGAAGGCCTGCGGTCGCTCGTCGACCTGCTGCCGCTGCCGCGGCCGTACCTCGACGGCATGCGCGTCCAGTTCGGCTTCGAAGACCAGGTGTGGACGACGTTCCTGTTCGGCAGCGTGCACGTCGGTGCGCTGTGGTACTACCTCCCGGCCGCGCTGCTGGTGAAGACCCCGCTGGGCGCGCTGGCCCTCTGGCTGACCGGCGCCGTCGCGATGGTGGCGGTCCCCCGCCTGCGTCCGGCGGCACCGTACGTCCTGGTTCCGGCGGCCGTGCTGCTGGCCGCGGCGATGACGGGCAGCCGCGATCTCGGCGTCCGGTACGCGCTCTTCGTGCCGATGTTCCTGGCCGTCGCGGCGGCCGGGGTGGTCACCGTCCGCCGCCGGTGGGCGCCGGTCGCCGTGGCCGCCCTGGTCGCGTTCACCGCGATCAGCTCGCTGCGGACGTTCCCGTACTACCTGCCGTACTCGAACGAGGCCTTCGGCGGCCCGGCGCAGACCCACCGGCAGCTGCACGACTCGAACGTCGACTGGGGCCAGGACCTGGGCCGGCTGGCCGAGCGCCTGAAGCAGCGTCACCCAGGTGAACGGGTGTGGCTGGTCTACAAGGGCAGCGGCGTGCCGTCGTCCTACGGCATCGCCGCCGCCGACCCCCTGGCCGTGCCCCCGGACGCGGTGCACGGCCTGCTGGTGGTCTCGGATTCGGCCATCGCCAAGGCGGACGACCGCCTGGGGTTCCTGCTCCGCACGAGCACCCCGCTCGACGACGTCGGGCACTCGATCACGATCCACCGCCGTCAGTGAGCCGCCCGGCGACCGGCCGGACCGGCTGACGGCGAAGGGCGTGGACCGCCCGCTGACGTCTCGGGCATGATGATCGGGTGCCCCGAAGAGAGCTCCGCCCCGACCAGGTCTGGCTGATCGGCGTTCCGCTCAACCTGCTGCTGGCCATCCCCTGCGCCTACCCGGTCGCGCTGGGACTGTTCGGGTTGCAGATCCTCGCGGGTGAGCTCGGCTTGGCCGAGGTCGTGGCCGATTCCGGCGAGGCGGGGATCAAGATCGTGATCGGCCTGGTCCTGTTCCTGTTCGCCGGGCTGGTGGTGTTCGGTTTGAACGCCTTGTTCGCCTTCCGGGCCCCGGACCTCGGGGTGGCCCGCTATTGGCTCGCGGTGGCCCTGCTGATCATCGTTCCCGATGTCCTTTACTGGACGGTCATCCGCTAGGGCGCGAGCGCGCTACGCCCCTCCACTTCGGACACCGTGGCAGGGCCGCGGGCGATCAGGTACGCCACGAGATCGGCGCCCGCAAGGCACTCGACCGGCTGCGCGCCGAGCGGGTCCGGGGCCGGGCTGTCCTCCTGCCCCACCCGCTCACATGTTCATGATCGGCAGCTGAGCGTCCGGGCGCGCCAGCCGGGCGAGGAACTGCTCGGGGCGGTCGGTCACCGGACGCAGCGCCTCCACCGCTTTCGCCCGCTGTCCCAAACCCGACCACACCACCGCCAAGGCGAGCCCCAGGCCGTTGGCCACGTGCGGGCAACGCTGTCTCGCCAGCTGCAAGGCCGCGATACAGTCCTCCAGGGCCTCGTCGTGGCGGTCGGTGCGGCTCAGCGCCATCGCCCGGTTCGCCATCAGCATCACCCGCACGATCGGCGTGTCCTCGGTTTCGAGCTGGCGGGCCATGAGTTCGGCCGCCGCCGCGAACTCCCTCGTGCGGAACGCGGCCGCCCAGCCGGTGCGGTCGCTCAGCTGGATCAGGTCGATGACGCGCCCCTCCTCCGGCCACTCCCGCCGGTAGCCGAGGCGGAAGCTCTGCCACCCGTCCGGTTCCAGCGCCGGGAGCAGCGGGCGGATGTCCGTCGCGCACTGCTCCGCGCTCGGCCGGCAGTGCAGGAACACCGGCCGCGGGTCGTGCACCAGCGCCGTGCCGTCGCGGTCGAACAGCCAGTTCCCGCGGTGGGCGTCGCCGTGCAGGACGTTGCGGGAGTGCATCTTGGCGAGCGTGGTGCCGATCGCGAAGCCGTCCGGTTCGAGCGGCTGCGCTTCGGTCACCCACAGGTGCCGGAACTCGCGGTAGTCCGTCACCACCGGCTGGGCCTCGCAGGGCACCGGCACGCTCTCGACGTACGAGCAGAGGAAACGGATGCTCTCGCGCCGGCCCACCACGAGCGGGTAGCGCGGGCCGCCCGCTCCGGTCAGGCTCGACAGCGGCACCGCCGCGCACTCCCCGATCGACTCCACGACGTCCCGTGGCCACTGGTCGAGGGTGCGCTCGCGCGGGATCTCCTCGCGCAGGAGCACGATTTCGCCGCGCTCCACCAGTTCGCGCACCGGCAGCAGGTCGGTGCCGGTGACCTCGGTCGCCTCGACGGACGCCGCGCCGAGTTCGAGCAGGAACGTCACCGCCCCAGCATAGAATGGCCGGCGTGGCCGAAACCGGGGAAAACGTGGCGCTGGTGACCCAGACCCTGGTCGCCAACGCCAGCAGCGTCCTGAGCCGTCCGGAAACCCTGACCCTGCCGCTGTTCCTCGACCTCTGCGCGCTCTGTGAAGCGGCGGTGCTCCTCGACCGCCTGGAAGCGCTGGGCGCGGCGGACGACCACGTCAACGTCCTGGGCCGGCGGCTCGGCGAGGAAGGGCTCTACCGCACGTTCCGGCCCGCGCTGTCCCCCGACGAGCTGCGGCGCGTCATGCTGCGGCTGCCGGACGAGCTCGCGAAACGCATCACCCTCGACGCCGTCGGCCACGAGCACACCGTCGACGCGTCCGGCGCGCTGACCGGCTTGGACTACACGACCGGGCTGAACAACCTCCTCGCCCAGGTCGACGCGCTCGGCGGGTACGCCAGCAGCCGCGACGGCTCGGTCAAGGAGCGGCTGTACCGCGGGAACGGCTACCTCATCATGGCCGCCGCGCACGGCCTGGACTACTTCCCGGACTTCGACCGGGTGCCGTTCGTGGCGGGCACGCTGCAGAAGACCTACCGCTCGCTGCCGCGCCGGCTGTACGACAAGGTCAGCGAATCGCTCGACGAGCCGCTCAACGGCGGCGACGTCGTCGCCGAGTGGGCGGCGATGTCGACCATCCCGATCCCGCCGATCAGCGCGCTGGTGCTCTCGCGCGCGGCCTCGCTCGGCGACGTCCCGGAGCAGCTGCTGCGCGTGCGCGACGAATTCCGCCGCTATCGGCGCTATTTCGGCGAATTCAAGGCGGATCTGCGCACCGCCGACACGATCCGGGAGCGCCGGAAGCTGCTGGCCAAGTACCAGGCCCTGCTGGCCGAAGCGAGCGGTCCCGACCGCGAAACCGTGTCGCTGACCGAGATGCTGAACCTGACGGAGAAGGCCGTGAAGGCCGCGGCCGGCCCGGCGCTGCCGACGAGCTACGGCGCCCTGCTGGTGACGCAGCCGGTGGACTGGATCCGCCGCTGGTGGCAGCGGCGCCCGCTGGCCATCCTGTTCCGGCTGGACAGCAAGCTGCCGCGGCTGTCGGAGTACCGGGACCTGGTCGGCAAGCTGTGGGGCGAAGAGGCGGGCCGGCTGCTGCTCGGCCAGGTCCCCGACCACGGCGCCCGGCTGCGCGCCCTGATGGCCGACGCCGAGCCGGCCTGATCCGCGCGCCGGAACGCCGCGAATGACTCATTCGGGACCTCGGACGTCCCGAATGAGTCATTCGCGGCACCCGCCGGCGGGTGAAACTTTCAGCTGCTCCCCGGCTCCCGCCAGCGGTGACACCGAAGCGACGGTGAATTGCTTGCCAGAACCGGATTCCTTGCGAACGATGGTCACGGACCTGCCTGCGAACCGGCGGTTCCCCCGCCCGGCGACGCACCGGAGCACCCCGCCCATCGACTTCTGCGACGGAGATCCGATGTCCCTGCGCTTCCCCGGCCGGCGGAGACTGACCGCCGTGCCCCTGCTCGCGTTGGCCGCGGCCACGCTCGTCCCCATCGCGGAGGCGGCCCCCGCCCAGCCCGGCACCCTGCCGGTCTACCGCGACACCCACTACGGCTTCGCCGAGCGGGCCGCCGACCTGGTCGCCCGCATGACGCTGCCCGAGAAGGTCCTGCAGCTGCGCACCAACAGCGCCCCCGCCATCCCGCGGCTCGGCGTCCAGCAGTACACCTACTGGAGCGAAGGCCAGCACGGCCTCAACACCCTCGGCGCGAACACCGACGACGGCCCGGCGACCGGCGGGGTGCACGCCACGAGCTTCCCGACCAACCTCGCCAGCACGATGTCCTGGGACCCGGACCTGATCCACCAGGAGACCACGGCGATCTCCGACGAGGCCCGCGGCATGCTGGACAAGTCGCTGTGGGGCGTCGCGCAGAACAACATCGGCCCGGACAAGAACAACTACGGCTCCCTGACCTACTGGGCACCGACGGTCAACCTCGACCGCGACCCGCGGTGGGGCCGCACCGACGAAGGCTTCGGCGAGGACCCCTACCTGGTCGCGAAGATGGCCGGCGCGTTCGTCAACGGCTACCAGGGCCAGACGCCGTCCGGGCAGCCGGCGACGCCGTACCTCAAGGTCGCCGCGACCGCCAAGCACTACGCGCTCAACGACGTCGAGAACGACCGGCACGCGGACTCCTCGGACACCACCGAGACCAACATCCGCGACTACTACACCCGGCAGTTCCGGCACCTCATCCAGGACGCGCACGTCGCCGGCCTGATGACGTCGTACAACGCGATCAACGGCACGCCGGCGCCGGCCGACACCTACACGGCGAACGCCATCGCCCAGCGCACCTACGGCTTCGACGGCTACATCACCTCCGACTGCGGCGCGGTCGGCGACGTCTACGCATCGGGCAGCCACAACTGGGCGCCGCCCGGCTGGACCACGACCACCGCCGGGGCGGCGACGCAGTGGACGAACACCGCCACCGGCCAGAAGGTGTCCGGTGCCGCGGGCGGCCAGGCGTACGCCCTGCGCGCCGGGACGCAGCTCAACTGCACCGGCTCGGAAGCCACCGTGGCCAACATCCAGGAGGCCATCAAGGCCGGCGTGCTGTCCGAAGGCGTGCTCGACACCGCGCTGGTGCACGTGTTCACCATCCGCATGCAGACCGGTGAGTTCGACCCGCCGGACCGGGTGGCCTACACGAAGATCACCAAGGACGTCATCCAGAGCGCCGAGCACCAGGCGCTGGCCGCGAAGGTCGCCGCGAACTCGCTGGTCCTGCTGAGGAACGACCCGGTCGCCGGCACCGCGGCGCCGCTGCTGCCCGCCGACCCGGCCAAGCTCGGCAGCGTGGTCGTCGTCGGCGATCTCGCGAACAAGGTCACCCTCGGCGGCTACTCCGGCGAGCCCGCGCTGCAGGTCAACGCCGTGCAGGGCATCACGACCGCGGTCAAGGCCGCCCGCCCGGACGCCACGGTCACGTTCGACGCGTGCGGCACGTCCACCGGCACGACCACGGCGGCGAGCTGCTCGGCGGCGACCCTGGCCGCGATGAAGACGGCCGATCTGGTCGTGGTGTTCGCCGGGACCGACGGGAACGTCGCCACCGAGGGCCGGGACCGCACCACCATCGCCATGCCCGGCAACTACGACTCGCTGATCGACCAGGTCAAGGCGGCCGGCAACCCGCGGACCGCGCTGGCCGTCCAGGCCGGCGGCGCCGTGTCGCTCGGCCACGCCACCGGGATCCCGGGCGTCGTGTTCAGCTCGTACAACGGCGAAAGCCAGGGCACCGCGCTCGCCGACGTCCTGTTCGGCAAGCAGAACCCCAGCGGGCACCTGAACTTCACCTGGTACACCGACGACGCGCAGCTGCCGGCCATGAAGAACTACGGCCTGACGCCGTCGCAGACCGGCGGCCTCGGCCGCACGTACCAGTACTTCACCGGCACCCCGGCCTACCCGTTCGGCTACGGCCTCTCCTACACGAAGTTCGCCTACTCCCGCGTGCACGCGGACACCAAGTCCGTCGACGCCAACGGGCAGGTGACCGTGCACGTCGACGTCACCAACACCGGCACCACGCCCGGCGCCAGCGTCGCCCAGCTGTACGCGGCCACGGCGTTCGACGTCCCCGGCGTGGAGCTGCCGCGCCAGCGCCTGGCCGGGTTCAAGAAGACGAACGTGCTGGCGCCGGGCCAGACCCAGCACGTGGCCTTCCCGGTGCGGATCAGCGATCTTTCCTTCTGGGACGAGGGAAAGCGCCGCGAAGTGGTGTACCCCGGTGCCTACCGGTTCGGCGTCGGCACCGACTCCGGCCACCTCGCCGGTACCGCCACGGTCGCCGTCAAGGGCGCCCTGGCGCCGAAGACGAAGTACGTGACCGTGCAGCCCGGCCAGGTCGTGTACACCCCGGGCCAGCGCCTCGACCTGACGGCGAAGAACCCGTGGATCGCCGACGTCACCGCCCAGGCCGGCCAGCACACGCCGGCCGACCATGTCGTCGAGGCGGTGCACGACGACCAGTCGTTCGTCGACCTGTCCCGGGCCCGGATCGGTTACCGCAGCAGCGATCCGCGGGTCGCCCAGGTGAGCCGGACCGGCCAGGTGACCATGGTGGCGCCCGGTGTCGCGACGATCAGCGTCACGGTCGACGGCGTCACCGGCACCACGCCGGTGGTGGTCGAGCAGCCGTTCACGCTCAGCGCACCGGCGCAGGTGACGGCGGGGACGACGTACACCGCCACGACCACCCTGCCCAACCCGGCGGGGGCCCGGCCGCTGCGTGACGTGGCCCTGACGCTCAGCGTGCCGGCCGGCTGGACCGTGAGGGCCACCTCGCCGTCCACCTTCGCCACCGTGCCCGCCGGGCAGACCGTCAGCACCGCCTGGGAGATCGGCGTGCCGGAGTCGGCGCAGCCCGGCAAGTTCGACGTGTCGGCGCAGGCCACGTTCACTTCGGCCAACGGCCGCGGCACGGCGGTGGACGCGGCCACCGTGCTGCTGCCCCACCCGCCGTACCCGTCGCTGGCCGCGGCCCGCAACAACGTGGGCATCAGCGACGACGCCACGCCCGGCGCGGGCAACTTCGACGGCGGCAACGCCAGCTTCTCCGCGCAGGCACTGGCCGCGGCGACGCCCAGCCTGACGCCGGGTGCGACGTTCACCCACAACGGGCTGACGTTCACCTGGCCGGACGCCCAGCCGGGCAGCCCGGACAACGTGGTCGCGGGCAGCTCGGCCGGCGGGCAGACGATCGCGCTCTCGGGCTCCGGGACCACGCTGGGCCTGATCGGCGCGGGCGACTACGGCAGCCCGAGCGGAACGGCCACGGTGACCTACACCGACGGGACGACCGAGTCCCACTCGGTGAGTTTCGCGGACTGGTGGTCCAACGCGGCCACCGGCGGCGACATCCTCACCACGCTGCCCTACCTCAACAACAGCAACGGACGGCTGGACCAGCGGGTGAGCCTGTACTACGCCCCGATCCCGCTGCAGCCGGGGAAGACGGTGCAGTACCTGACCCTGCCGGACGTCAGCGACGGCGCGAACATGGGCACCGCGGCGATGCACATCTTCTCCGTCGCCATCGGCTGACCGAGAGGGGTCGGCGTCCCGCCGGCGACGAGGCCGGCGGGACGCCCCTCAGCGGGTGCAGACGAAACTCGCGGCGCTGTCGGGATCACCCGAGCGGTACCGGGGCCAGCCCGGGTAGGCGCACAGCGGCCGCGTGCGCTGGTGGGCCAGGTCGGTGACGACCTGGTTCACCGGCGCGCGGCCGGTCCCCACCCACTGCTCGAGCGCCGTGAGCGAATCCCAGCCGGCCGCGAACGCCGGGGTCCCGAAGTTGGCGTGGTTGGCGCCGGGCACGACGTAGTACCGCAGGAACGCGTCGGTCGTGTGCGGACCCACCACCCTGCGCACGCGCTCGTAGTAGTCGCTCGTCGAGTACGGCGAGACCAGCTCGTCCGCGGCGCCGTGCAGCAGGATCAGCTTGCCGCCCGCGCGGGCGAACGGGCGCAGGTCCGCGTTGTTGCGGTCCTCGATCTTCGACAGGGCGCTGATCCGGGCGAGCCACTTGCCGGGGTGCCGGGGATCGATGTCCAAGGCGTTCTGCCCCGGGTCCCGGGTGAGGAAGTACTTGACCCACTGGTCCCAGTACTGCATGCCGTAGCCGCTGGTCACCGGCATCGGGTCGGCCGGCGCGGTGGTGCCGAAGCCGAGGAACGGCGTCCGCATGTCCGCGCCCGCAAGGAACGGGAAGCCGGGGTACTGCGTTTCGCCGCTGGCGATCCGGTACGGCCACCGGAACGGCGACGACATCGCCGTCACCGCCCCGATCTGGGCGTCCGACAGGCACGCCGGGCCGGTGTCGGCCCCGGCCGGGCAGCGCAGCACGCGCGGATCGAAGCGGCAGCCCGGGTTCGAGACCACGCCGTCGGCGACACCGTCCCGGCTGTCACAGGCCTTGATGACGCTGTCGTAGAGAAGCTTCTGCTTCACCGGGTCGGGAAAAGCGCCGGGCCGCGCCAGGACCTGCGTGAGGTAACCCAGGTCCAGGATCTCGGCGAGGTTGTTCCAGGCCGGGTAGGCGGAGATGACGCCGTCGAACGCGGCCGGCCACCGCTGGGCGACGACCAGCGCCTCCCGGCCGCCGGTCGACCCGCCGGCGAAGAAGACTTCGGCAGGCGCGGCCGCGTAGGCGCGCTTGATGAGGAACAGGCTCGCGTCCCGCGTCTTCTTGAGCGCGTCGCCGGCGGCGAAGTTGGTCAGGGCCTCGTCGTTCGCGCCGAACGACCCGTCCAGGGACGGCGGGCGCGCCGGGTCCTGCTGGTGGCCGGAGTCGCTCGCGAAGGTCGCATAGCCCCGGGCCAGCGGCGTGGGCCGGTCGGCGGGGCCGAACGGCACGTTGGCCGCCACGTCGGGGATGGTGCCGTTGTACCCGCCGCCGCCGAACATCAGCGCCTTGTGGTTCCACGCACCGGGCAGGGCGACCCGCAGCTTGATGGCCGGCGCGGCCGGATCGACCGGGTACAGGTCGGCGTCGACCCGGCAGGTGGCACCCGTCACGGCGGCGGCCGTGACCAGCCCGCCGCTCGTGGGCAGGCTGATGACCGACGCCGGAATCCGCAGCCCGGCGAGCCCGGCGCACTCCGGCGCGGCCGGAGACGCCAGCGCGGGGCCGGGGACGCTCGCCGTCAGCGCCACGACGGCCGCCACCACCGTCTTCCTCATCGCGCGGCCGCCTGGTGCAGGTGCGCGCCCGGGACGGCGTCCGGATCGGCTCGGACCTCGGGCGGGTTCGTCTCGGGCAGGAACCACGCGCTGGCGAAGGTGATCAGTCCCATCAGCGTGATGTAGACGGCGACCGGCCAGGTGCTCCCGGCCTCCGCGATCAGCGCCGTCATCAGGAACGGCGTGCCCCCGCTGACGACGATCGCGGACAGCTGGTAGGCCAGCGACGCGCCCGAGTAACGGACGTTCGGCGCGAAGAGCTCGCCGAGGAAGCTCGCGATCGGGCCGTAGGTGAGGCACTGGAACACGAAGCCCACCGCGACCGCGACGAAGATCAGCGGCAGCGACGCGGTGCCGACGAGCCCGAAGTACGGGAACGCCCAGACGGCCACGCCCAGCCCGCCGATCAGGATCAGCGGACGGCGGCCCACCTTGTCCGAAAGGTGTCCCGACCACGGGATCGTCGCGAGCATCGCCGCGGAACTGAGCAGCACCACCGCGAGCAGCGAGTCGCGCTGGAGCTTGAGCGTGCCGGTGCCGTAGCTGAGCAGCCCGGAAATGCTGACGTAGAACAGGCTGTTGGTGGCCGACAGCAGCCCGCAGCCGAGCAGGATGGTGCCCCACTTGCTGCGCAGGACCTGGGCCAGCGGCGCCCGGACGACCGGGCCTTCCTTGTCCGCCACCGCTTCCTGCAGCTGCCGGAACTCCGGGGTGTCCTCCACCTTGGCCTGGATGTAGAGCACCACGCCGAACATCACGACGCTGAGCAGGAACGGGATCCGCCAGCCCCAGCTGAGGAAGGCCGCATCGGGCATCAGGCCGCTGGCCGCGACGAAGATCAGGTTGGACAGGATGACCGCCACCGGCACGCTCGTCTGCCCGAACGTCCCGGCGAAGCCGCGCCGCTTGGGACTGGCGGATTCGGTGAGCAGCAGGACGATGCCGCCCCACTGCCCGCCGGCCGCGAGGCCCTGGACGAACCGCAGGATGACCAGCAGTGTCGGGGCGAGCGCGCCGACGCTGGCCGCGCTGGGCAGGCAGCCGATCAGGAAGGTCGCGGCCCCCATCAGCGCGAGGCAGGCGACGACCACCGGCTTGCGCCCGTACTTGTCGCCGAGGTGCCCGGCGAGCACGCCGCCGACCGGGCGGGCCACGAACCCGGCCCAGAACGTGCTGAAGGCCAGCAGGGTCCCGGTCAGCGCCGAGGCGTGCGGGAAGAACACCTTCGGGAACACCAGCGCGGCGGCGGTGCCGTAGAGGAAGAAGTCGTACCACTCGATCGAGCTGCCGATGAGCCCGGCGGCGAGCAGTTTGCGGAAGCCCCGGCGCGGGGCGGCGGGCACCCCGGTGCCGGACTGCCCTTCGGGTTGGGTGAGCGGAATGGCCATGGGTGCCGCCTTCGTCGAGGAGGTCAGGCAGGTGCTGGCGGTGATGGTAGGGCGCGGTTACGCTGCCGGCTGAGGTGTGGACCACCCACTCCTCCCGCCGCAGCGGTGGGTCTTTCGCCCACCCCGATGCCGAGGAGGGCGACCCCGTGACCAGTGCGGCGGAACCGCGCCGGCAGCGCGAACTGGCGTCGTTGTACGCCACCGTCAAGTCGCTCACCGCGCTGGGCGAGCTCGACGAGGTGCTCCAGTCGATCGTGCACCACGCCCACGACCTGATCGGCACCGACTTCACCTACCTCTCGCTGGTCGGCGCGGACGGCCGGCTGTCGGCCCGCGCGTCGGAAGGCACGATCTCCGCGGAGTTCCTCGCGGCGACCATCCCGGCCACGGTCGGGCTCGGCGGCAAGGTGCTGGCTTCCAAGAGCCCGCACTGGGTGCGCGACTACGCCACCTCGACGCTCATCCAGCACGACGCGAACTTCGACCGCCTGGTCGTCACCGAGGACCTGGTCGCGCTGCTCGGCGTGCCGCTGGTGATCCGCGGCGAAGCCGTCGGCGCGCTGTTCGCCGCGGACCGCTCCGAACGGTCGTTCCAGGCCGAGGAGATCGCGCTGCTGAACGCGTTCGCCGACCACGCCGCGGTCGCCCTCGACAACGCCCGGCTCTACGAGGAGAGCCGGACCGCGTTGCGGGAACTGCGGGTCGCCTACGGGAAGATCGAACGGGCGCAGGCGATCCACGAAGCCCTGACCGGCGTCGTGCTGGACGGCGGGACCCCGGCCGACGTCGCCCAGCACCTCGCCGACCAGCTCGGCGGCAGTGTCACTCTGCTCGGCCGGACCAGCAGTCCACTGAGGACGGACCTGGCCGGGGCCGTCGAGGACGCCCGCCGCACCGGCCGCTGCACGACGTCGTCCGGCGCCGACGGGACCGACCGCAGCGTGGCGGCCGTGCAGGCGGGCGACAGCTACCTCGGCGCGCTCGTGTGGAGCCGGCCGTCGGGCACCGGCGACGACACGGACCTGCGGACCCTCGAGCGCGCCACGCACATCCTGGGGCTGCTCATCCTCAAGGAGCAGGCCGTCGCCGAGGCCGGCGAGCGGCTGAGCGGGGAGCTGCTGACCGAGCTCATGGTCGGCAGTCCCGGCATCGGCCCGGCCCAGCGAGCCCGCGCCCGGGCCCGCGCCATCGACGTCGACCGCCTGGACCTGGTCCTGGTCGCGGACTCCCCCGCGGTGCCGCAGGGTGATCTCGCGCGGCACCTGCACGACATCGCCCGGGACCGCGCCGGGCTGGCCGGCGAGCACTTCGGCCGGGCCACGATGATCCTGCCCGGCGCCGACGCCGAGGCCACTGTCGCCCACGTCCACACGAGACTGCGGCGGACGCTGGGCGGTCCGGTCATCGTCGTCGGGGAACGCGCGAGCGGCCACGACTGGGCCCGGGCGCAGTCCCTGGCCGGTCGCTGCGGCGCCGTGATGCGCGCGCTCGGGCACACCGACGGCGGCGCCACCACGAGCCAGTACGCCTTGTACGCCATGGTGTTCGACCCCGAGCGGGCCGGCGAGCTCGACCGGTTCCTGGCCGGCTCGATCGGCGCGCTCCTGGAGTACGACCGGCGGCGGGGCACCGATCTGGTCGGCACGCTCAGCGCGTACTACGTCCACCGCGCCAACGTCGCGGCGACCGCCCGCGCGCTGCACCTGCACGCCAACACCCTGCTCAAGCGCCTGGACCGGGCCGCCGCGGTGCTCGGCTCCGACTGGCGCCACGAGAACGACCTGGAACTGCAGCTCGGCCTGCGGCTGCACCAGCTCCGGACGGTCACGTCCTGAGCGGTCAGCCGACCCGCACCGAATCGCGCAGGGCGGTCTTCGAGATCTTGCCGGTGCCGGTCTTGGGCAACGCGGGCACGAACACGACCTCGTCGGGCAGCCACCACTTCGCGACCATCGGCGTGATGTGCGCCAGGAGCTCGTCGGCCGTGGTCTCGCCGCCGTCGCGCAGCACCACGTACGCCACCGGGCGTTCCATCCACCGCGGGTCCGGGCGGGCGATCACCGCCGCTTCGACGACGTCCGGGTGCGAGGTGATGGCGCTCTCGAGTTCGACCGAGGAGATCCACTCGCCACCGGACTTGATCAGGTCCTTCATCCGGTCCACCAGCCGCAGGTAGCCCTCGGCGTCGATGGTGGCCAGGTCACCGGTGCGCAGCCAGCCGTCCGCGGTGAAGCTGCCGTCGGCGCCGACCCGGTAGTAGCCGCCCGCCACCCACGGGCCCGCGACCTGCAGCTCGCCGACGGCGTCGCCGTCCCGGGGCAGCTCCCGGCCGGTTTCGACGTCGACGATCCGGACGTTGACCAGCGGCAACGGCTGTCCCTGGGCGGCCCGCACCGCGACCTGATCCGCCGCGGGCGCGTCCCGGTGCTGGGTGCGCGTGCCGCCGATGGCCCCGACCGGGCTGATCTCCGTCATCCCCCAGGAGTGCGTGATGGGCACCCCGATCGCGGCGCGGAAGGTCTCCGACAGCGCCGGCGGGACGGCCGACCCGCCGCCGAGCAGGAACCGCGTGGCGCTCAGGTCGTGGTCGCGCAGCCCGGGTGCCATGCTCGTCCAGACCGTGGGGACGGCCCCGGCGACGGTGACGCGCTCGGTGGCCATCAGCCGCAGCAGGTGGCCGGGGTCCGCGGACGGGCCGGGCAGGACCAGGGCCGCGCCGGCCAGCATGGCGCCGTAGGGCAGGCCCCAGGCGTTGGCGTGGAACATGGGCACGATCGGCAGCACGACGTCGCTTTCGCCGAGGCCGATCAGGCCCGCGGCGAGCGTCCCCAGGCCGTGCAAGACCGTCGAGCGGTGGCTGTAGAGCACGCCCTTGGGCCGCCCGGTCGTCCCGGAGGTGTAGCAGAGCCCGGACGCGAGGTGCTCGTCGGCGAGGGTGAAGGAGTCCTCGAACGAGCCGGTGACCGGCGCGGCCGCGGAGACCAGGTCGTCGTAGTGCCGGATGCGGGGATCGTCCGGAATCGGCTCGCCGCTGTCGTCCGGCAGCACGATCCAGTGGCGCACCCGCGGCAGGCGGGCGGCGCTCGGCCAGATCCGCGGCAGCAGCGCGCGATCGACGAACACGACGTCGTCTTCGGCGTGCTCGACGATGTACTCGAGGTGCTCCGCCGGGAGCCGGATGTTGATCGGGTGCAGCACCCGCTTGGTCACCGGCACGGCCAGGTAGAGCTCGAGGTGCCGGCGGTGGTTGCTCGCGAAGGTCGCGACCCGGGCGCCGGGCGGGACACCGAGGGCGTCCAGCGCGGCGGCGAGGCGCCGGGTCCCGACGGCGACCTCGGCGTAGGTGAGCCGCTCGCCCCCGGCCGTGACGACTTCCTTGTGCGCGAAGAGCCGCTCGGCTCGCTCCAGGATGTGGGCGATGGTGAGCGGCCGTGGCTGCATCAGCCCGTCCATGGCGCCTCTTCCGGTCCGGTGGCCTGGTCGCGAGTGACTTTAAGAGCGTTCCGGGCCGCGGCAGAGGTGCGAACCGCCCACTCGTCGGGGGTCCCCGGTGGTGATCACCTCCACGCCGGCGGGCCGTTGCCCACCCCGGGCAGCGATGGCGGATTTTCGGGCAGGCGGGTCGCGGGGCCGCCGCCCGAGGAGACGGCGCTGCTAATTTTGGCTGAAGGCCCGACGAAAAGAAGGTCAACAAGTGGCAAACCCGCTGGTGGCTGAGACCAAGGACTCCACGAAGGCGTATTCGGGCATTTCGCTGCTGGAGACGGCGAACGACCTGAAGTCGGCCATCGAAAGCGGGGACTGGGCCTCGGTCGCCCTCGGAGCCGTCGGGACGGCGCTGGACGCGCTGTCGATGGCAATGGACCCCTTCGGGGCGATCCTCGCCGCCGGAGTCGGCTGGCTCATCGAACACGTCGGACCGCTCAAGGAAGCCCTCAACGGCCTCACCGGCAACGCCGACGAGATCGCCGCCCAGTCGGAAACCTGGAAGAACATCGCGACCGAACTGGGCAGCGTCGGCGAAGACCTGACCGGCATGGTCACCACCGACATCGCCTCCTGGACCGGCGCCGCCGCCGACACCTACCGCCAACGCGCCCAAGACACCGTCACACTGCTGGAAACCGCGCAGAAAGGCTGCGAAGGCGCCTCCAGCGGCGTCAAAACCGCCGGCGAGGTCGTCGCCGCCGTCCGGGCACTGGTGCGCGACATCATCGCCGAGCTGGTCGGGCACCTCATCAGCTGGGCGCTGCAAGTCGTGTTCACCCTCGGCATCGGCATGACCTGGGTCGTGCCACAAGTCATCAACGCCGTCGCCAAGACCGCCTCCAAAATCGCCGACCTGGTGAAGCGGCTGGTGACGGCGTTGAAGGCGCTGATTCCGCTGCTCAAACGCGCCGGGGACCTGTTCTCAGACGCGGCGAAAGCGCTGCGGAAGATCAAGCCGGGCAAGACCGCGCCACCGCCCAAGCACGCCGACATCAAGAGCGGGCCGAAGGACATCGGTGGGCCCAAGGGCAAGGGTGACGGCGACGGCACCACGACCTCGGGCGCGAAGGGCGACGGTACCTCGCCTTCGGGCGCCAAAGGCGACCCGCCACCCAAGACCGATGCCCCACCCAAGACGGACCCGCCCCCGAAGAGCGACCCGCCGGACGGCACCCCGCCGCCGCCGAAAGACGGCCCGCCCGGGGCCACCCCGAAGGGCGGGGCCGACGGCGGCGGCAAGCCGAAGGGCGACCCCAAGGGCGACGGCCCGCGTGACCGCGCGGTGCCCGACGACAAGAAGGTGTGCGTCTCCGACCCGGTGGACGTCGCCACCGGCGAGGTCGTGCTGAAGCAGGTCGACCTGACGCTGCCGGGTGACGCGGGGGACCTGGAGCTGTCCCGCACGCACCTGTCGGCCTACCGCGGCGGCCGGTGGTTCGGCCGCTCCTGGGCGTCCACTTTGGACCAGCGGCTGGAGGCCGATCGCGACCACCTGCGGTTCTTCGCCGAGGACGGCATGGTCCTGGTGTACCCGCGGCCGGACGGCGACCGGCCCGTGCTGCCGATCGAAGGACCGCGCCACCCGCTGCGCCGGACCGGCGGGGGCTACCGGCTGTCGGCCGGCCCGCGCGACCTGGTGTTCGCGGACGGCGGCGGCCGCGTGCTGCCGCTGACCGGCATCGAGCAGGGCGGCTCCCGCACCACGATCGAACACGACGAGAGCGGCGCCCCCAGCCTGCTGCGCCGCGACGACGGCACCGAGATCGGGATCAACGCCGGCGCGGGCCGGATCATCGCGCTCGGCGTGCCCGGCGGCGCGCCGGTCGTGCGGTACGGCTACAACCGGCTCGGCCAGCTGACCCAGATCGCCGGCTTCACCGGCCGCCCGGTGAACCTCGACTACGACGTCGACGACCGGATCGTCGGCTGGCAGGACCGCACCGGCACCTGGTACCGCTACGTCTACGACGCCGAAGGCCGCTGCGTCCGCAGCGTCGGCGCCGAGCGCTACCTCAACGGCGCGTTCGCCTACGACACCGGGACCCGGACCACCCGGCACACCGACGCGCTCGGCCAAACCTGGGTCTACCGGATGAACGAGGCCGGCCAGCTCGTCGAGCGGACCGACCCGCTCGGGCACACACGCCGGTACTCGTGGACCCGCTACGACGACCTGCTCTCGCAGACCGACGAACTGGGCCGGATCACCTTCTACGGCTACGAAAACGGCGTCCTGACGACGGTGACGCGGCCGGACGGGTCCGAGGTCCGGCTGACCCCGGCCGGGGCAGGCGAGGTGGAACTGCGGGCCGGTGACGCGCGGGCGGTGGCGCCGGCGGCCGATCCGTACGCCGCGCTCCCGGGCGTCTCGACCCGGTTGCGCGTCGACGGCACGGACGTCTTCGGCGACGAGCCGGTGCTCACCGCGGCGGTGCGGCCCGGTGACCGCGACCCGTTCGGGCGGCCGCGGCTGGTGCACACCGCGTCCGGCGGCGCGGCGAAGCTGGGCTGGACGGCGGAAGGGCAGCGCGCCTGGCGGATCGGCCCCGGCGGCGAGCGCGAAAGCTGGCGCCACGACGGCGAAGGCCGCGTCGTCGAGCACCGCGACGCGGCCGGGCGGACGACCCGGCGCACGTACGGCCCGTTCGGCCTCCCGATCGAGGAGTTCGACGCGGCCGGCGCGCGCACGGCGTACGGCTACGACGCCGAGCTGCGGCTGACCGCCGTGACCAACCCGCGCGGCCAGACCTGGCGCTACACCTACGACCCGGCCGGCCGGCTGGTCGAGGAGACCGACTTCGACGGGCGCCGGCTGACCTACGCCTACGACGAGGCCGGGCAGCTGCGGCGGATGACGAACGGCGCCGGCGAAGTCACCGAGTACGCCTACGACGTGCTCGGCAACGTCGTCGAGCGGCGGACGGCGACCGGGGTCACCGGGTACGCCTACGACGCGCTCGGGCAGCTCGAGTACGCGATCAACAACGAATCGGTCCTGCAGATCGTGCGCGACGAACGCGGGCGGGTGCGCGAGGAGACCGTCAACGGCGTCGGCGTGCGCTGGACCTACGACGCCGCGGGCGTCCACCGCACCACTCTGTCCGGTGTGGACAGTGAGTGGCGGTACGACGGCGACCGCCCGGTGTCGCTGCGCGTCCGGGGCCACGAGATCGCGTTCGAGTACGACGAAGCCGGTCGCGAGACCGCCCGGTCGGTCGACGGCACCGTCGTCCTGCGCCAGGTCTTCGACGCTTCCGACCGGATCGGGGAGCAGACGATCGCCGGCGTGGGCCGGCGCGCCTACACCTACACGCCGGACGGCCGGCTCGCCGCGATCGACGACACGCGGCCGGTCCGGTTCGGGTTCGACGCCGCCGGCCGCGTCGCGGAGGTGCACGCGCCCGAAGGCGTCGAACGCTTCGCCTACGACCCGGCGGGCCGGCTGGTGCCGCCGTCCGGGACGCGGTACGGCCACGACCCGCAGGGCCGGGTGATCGGGACCGCGGGGTGGCGCTTCGTCTGGGACGAGCTGGACCGGCTGGTCGCCGCGATCGGCCCGGACGAGTCGTTCTGGACCTACCTCTACGACCCGCTCGGCCGCCGGTTCGCCAAGCGCCGCTGGATCCTCGGCGACGACGGCGCGCCGCGGCAGACGGCGGAGACGTGGTTCGTCTGGAGCGGCGGTGAGCTCGTCGAGGAGATCGAGGTGTCCGACGACGGCTCGTCGCGCGTGCTCACCTGGGAGCGTCATCCCGACGACGGCCGGCCGGTGGTGCAGGTCGAGCAGCGCGGTGCGGAGGTGCGGTTCCACACGGTGGTGACGTCCCCGGCCGGCACGCCGACCGAGCTCCTCGCCCCGGACGGCGGCGTCGAGTGGCAGGCGCGGAGGAGCTTCTGGGGCGAGCTGCTGCCGTCGACGTCCGGCAGCGCGCCGATGCCGCTGGCCTTCCCGGGCCAGTACCGCGACGCCGAAACCGGGCTGCACTACAACGTCTACCGCTACTACGACCCGCGGAACGGCCGCTACCTGAGCCAGGACCCGCTCGGCCTGGCCGCGGCACCCGACCCGGTGGGCTACGTCGAGCAGCCGCACCTGCAGGGCGACCCGCTCGGCCTGGTGCAGAGCCCGTGCGGCAAGACGGGCGGCCCGAAGTCCCCGGACAACCCGGCGGGCGGCGGCGACGCGGGCAAGCTCCCGCCGGGCGCGAAGAAGCCGGACGGCCTCGGCGAGTTCCGCGACCCGGACGGCAAGATCCGCCCGCACAACATGACCGACGAGCAGTACGCCAAGTTCTCGAAGAAGTGGGACGAGATGATGGCGCCGGGCAAGGACAAGTCCTGGTTCTGGTCGGGCGGCCACATCACGGACGCGAAGGTCGACCCGGTCACCGGCACCAAGATCTCGGACTCGAAGTACCACGGCTCGATCGAGGACCCGGCGATCAACCTGGCCAAGAAGAACGGCGGCAACACCCTCGAAGGCATCCTGAAGGACAACGGCGTCGAGATGCCCAAGTTCTCCGACAACCACCCGAACGGCGAGAAGGTCTGGAAGGACGCCTCGAAGGCCCTGGCCCACAACGCCCAGGGCGACGTCCACATCGCCCTGCCCAACACCCCGGGCAAATCGAGCGGCTGGGCCGACCAGGGCGACGAGCTCGCGTCCCGCCGGCCGAACAACGTGTTCGACATGGACGAGTTCCCGATCCTCCGCCACAACCCGAAGGTGGATAAAGTTTGGGCCCACGACGTCAACTACCCGGACGCACCCCCGGTGGTGATCTGGGACCGCACCAAGCGCTGAGCCGTCGTCACGGTCCGGCCGCGACACCGGCGGCCGACATGACTTCGGCGATCTTCCGGGTGATCGGGTCGTTCTCACCGCGCAGCGCCACGAAGACGCGCAGCACCGTCATCGCCTTGTGGCGAACCGACCGCAGTTGCCGCCCGTCCTCGGCCAGACGCAGTTCGGTGAGGCGAAGCGCGATCTTCTGCAGATCTTCCTCGCTTGCGCCGTCACCGAGCGACTCCCGGATGAGTTCGGCCAGAAGCACGTCGGCCTGCTCGATCTGCCCCGTCTCGAACAGCAGAGCGGCGACCCTGAACTTCGTGACCACCGTGTGCGCGTGATCGCTGCCCAGGATCCGGACCCGGTCGTGGAACAGGCACTGGTGGTGGTGCAGGACTTCGTCGAGCGGCACACCCGAACGCCACATCGTGCTGCCGGTGAGGTCCCGGATCTGCAGAACGCGCGGACTGTCCGGACCGTAGACCCGGACGTACCTCGCCCGCATGTCGTCCAGCATGCCGAGCGCCCTCTGCGGCTCGTCCTCCGAAACGAAGAAAGCCAGATAATGCCGTGCCAGGAGAGTGGATATGTGTTCGTTCCCGAACACCTCCTCGTGCGCCGGAAGGATGTCGTTCAGCAAGCCGATCGCGGCTGGAAGATCGCCGCACACGCCGATCGAGTAGGCGTACCAGCGCCGCGCGTCCAACGTGTCACGATGGTGACGGCCCAGCACCTCGTCGAGATCCCGGATCAATTCCGGGAACACCTCCAGCGCCTTGGCGGAGTGCGGCGAATCGGCGATGCTCTCCGCGTACATGAGCCTCACGTGCAGCGTCTCGGGGTGTTTGTCGCCGAATCTTTCCTTCCGGTCCTCCAGCAACCCTTCGAAAGCGCTTCTCACGTGGAGCTGGTCACCGTAAGCGGCGTAGAACTCGGCCGCGGTGTCCGCACCGGGAACCCCACGAGCGGCCGCTTCGCGGAACGCCTGCGCGGCGACGTCGTGCTGCATGACTCGCGCCGCCGTTTCCCCGATGCGGAAGACCTGCCACGGTTCGGCACGGCCGATGAGCGTCTGCCACGTCAGCGACGGGACCAGCGCCAGCCCGGGAAGATCCACGAGGTAGTCGAAGGCGATGTAGTAGTCGGAACCCTCCGACGGCAGCAACAGGCTGCTGGCTCCGTGACTGGTCTTCGTCGCCCAGGCGAGGGCGTCCGCCGGCGACTCCGGGCGCAGCACTTCACCGCCGTGCTCGCGCAGGTAGTGGCGCGATAGGTCGGCCAGGAGGTCCAGCGGCACCGGCTCGTCCATCCCCGCCCGGCGGCAGTCCACCGCGGCCGCCACCAGGGCGGCACCCCGCGGGTGCGCGGACGGTGACCAGGCATTGCGCCAGTTGCGGACCAGTTCCGGCCCCGCGGCGAGCACTTCCGCCAGGCCGAACTTCTCGATGCTCGCCAGCGCCGCCCGGATGCGCGGGTCGTCGTCGCATTCGCGGGCCCGCTCGATCTCCCCGTCCGTCCAGCGCCGGGAAAGGCCGGCCACACTCGCCAGCCGCAGGATGTCGCGGGCATCGCGCCAGGCGTCCAGATCCGCCCCGGCCACCCCGGTTTCCTCGCGAGCGCCGTAGCGGTCGAACTCGGGACTGCGCATCGTCGCGGCGACGACGAGGTGGCCCCACCCGCGGCCGAGGAGCCGGTTCAGCAGGATCGGCGTCAGTCCCCCGGCCCCGAGGAACCGCTCGAGGTCGTCCAGCCACAGCACGCACCGGGGCGTGTCGGCGGCGGTCACGATCACGTCGGTCAGCGCCTCGCGACCGGCCGGCACCAGCAGCACGTGGTCCGGGCACACCGCCCGCACGGCCTCGTAGACCGCCCGCGTCTTGCCGGCCGTCGATTCACCGACCACGAGGACGAACCCGCCCCGGCGGATCAGGCCGCCCAGCTCGTCGTGCAGGTCCCGGCGCACGTACGGCGGCGTCCGGTCGAGCGTCCGCTCCCCGGCGACGTCCCGGACGACCGCCTCCGCGGGGTGCACCCTCAGCACGATCGGATCATCGAGATCCCGCACCCGCAGCGGCCGCCCGCCGGCCCCCGCGGCGAGCATCCGCAGCGGCCGGGCGTCCCGCCGCTCGGCCTGCCGTTCGAGGACATCCTTGCCGCGAGCGCTCGCCACCGTGAACACGGCCACGGCAACGGCGGAGCCGACCGACACCGCCGCGACGCCCGGAACCCACAGCGCGACGACACAGCCGATGACCACTCCCAGGAGCGCGGCACCGCCCAGCAGGCCCCACCCACGCGCGGCGCGGAACCGCACTTTCAGGGGACGCCATGACCGAAACGAGAAGCCGCCCACCCCGTTCTCCTCCGCCCGGGTCGATCAAATGCAACACAGGCTTCACCGGAAAAGATACGGCACGACGGATTCCCGTTCGGGTCAAAAGCTGGACATCCGGGGGCCAGGCGCCGGCCCGGCCCCCGGACATGTCTCAACTCGCGTTGCTGAAGGTGAGGTGCACGCCGGTGATGGCCATTGCCCGCGTGTAGGTCGGCGGAAGTCCCAGCGTCTGCAGGGTGGCGTTGACGGCGGCGACGAAGGCCGTCAAGTCCGGGGTCGCGTTGTTGTGATTGCCCGGCCACGTCTGAGTGGAAGCACAGGTCGGGTCCCAGACCGCACACGCCATCCCGTAGTTCACGGCACTCGGGAACGAACCGCTCGCGGTCTCGATCCACAGTTGGGCGTTCACCCGGCACGCGGCGAACAGGTACGGGCTCCGGACGGTCGTGCTCATCTCGGCCTGGTCGTTCGCGGGGTAGTAGTCCGCGTGGGCGGACGCCCAGCAGCCCCCGTTCCAGGTATCGCTGCTGCCGTCGACTCTCCAGACATTCGGGGGCGCAGCCGCGGAAAGCCCGCCGCGCGCCTTGATCCGCGCGACTTCCTTCGCGACGGCAATGTCCGAAACGGCGCCGGAAGCGGGCGGGTCCGCGGAGGCCGAGGCATCAGCCGAAGTCGCGCCCAGCGCGGCAGCGGCAATGGCGACGACGGTGAAGACGCGACCGATCACATCGCGCGGTTTGGTGAACACCATAACGGGAAACTCCTTTTTCCGGAAAATCGATTCCACCCATTTGCTTCAGGTAAGCAACTTCGAGGGCGGCGGCCCGACGTTGATCGAACCTTTCCGCCACGGCCGGGACCGGGAAGCTCGAAGCACCACCGAGCACTGCAGAGGGGTCTTTCGGCCTCTCCCGGATACCTCCGGCCGGGAGTATTTTTTTTCGTGACCACCCGGGTGAATCTGCGCGGCCCGCCGGCCCTCTCCTCCGCGTAGGCGACAACCCCCTCTGCAGGAGGCAACCCCATGAAGGTCAAGTACCACCCGCCGGGCCGCCCGGCAGGACCGCAGGACGTCGACGCGCCGTTACCCGAATGGCCCCAGCACATCCTCGACCGGCATCGCGCCCGGATTCTCCGGCCCGCGGAGGCCCGGCGCGGAACGGTCGACAATCTGCGTTCCACGGCGTACCGCGCCGATGTTCTCCTCATCTGCCAAAATGCGCTCGACACAAAGTGGCAGGACTTCAGCGCGGTGCTCGATGGCACCGGCATGGCTCTCCAGGAACCTCCTGAGCTGGACGACATCGTCACCAACTCCGTTCTGCGGGAGCGGCTGAGTGACTCACGGCTTCCACGGGCGGTCAGGCTCGTCGAAGGTGGCGGCGAAGACCCGGCCGATGCCTGGGTGGCATTGCAGCTGATCCGCCAGCAGCGGCCAGACCTGGCGGGCGACGTTTCGCTGGACCACCTCATGTGCGGATCCGTGCTGGGTTACGGCGGTGTGCCGACCTACGATCCCAATGGTGTCGGGCACGATGCGGCCGACGGCAGTCCGGGTTCGCGCTACGGCTTGGCTCCAGTGACGTTCAGCGGGGCGCCACCCCACCGATCGCCGGACGGGGCGACGCGTCGTCCGGTCATCGCCGTCCTCGACACCGGCGTGCGCTCGCACCCGTGGTGGGGCGACGTGGAAGTCCTCGAGCAACCCGGAACCGGCGGCTTCCTACGCCTGTTCAAGCCTGCGCAAGACGCCATCGACGCCCAGCACCAGCACGTGGCCGGGCTGCCCGACGGCGATGCGCTGCAGACATACATCGATGCGCCGATCTGGCAGGCCGGACTGGGCGAGTACCTGAATTACGCGTCCGGCCACGGCTCTTTCATCGCCGGGATCATCCACCAGAACGCGCCCGATGCCGATGTGCTCAGCATGCGTGTGATGCACTCGGACGGCACATCCTGGGAATCCGACGTCCTGCTGGCCCTCCACCTGATCTTGGCGTTGGTCACCGACGCACAGGCGAAGCACGACGACCGGCCCATGGTCGACATCGTGTCCCTCTCGCTGGGGTTCTACGACGAAAGCGACGGAGCGGACAGCACCGGTGGCGCCAATATCACCGTCACCGATGGGAAGGTGGTCCGGCTGGCCGAGGTGATCGGCGAACTCACCGACCAGGGCGTCCTCGTCGTCGCCGCAGCCGGGAATGACACGACCACCCGGCCCTTCCTGCCCGCGGCGTTCGCCACGCTGCCGACGGGATCCGCCGGCCACGGCGAACCGGTGCTGGGCGTCGGCGCGCTGAATCCGAACGGCACCACCGCCTGGTTCAGCAACGGTGGCCCGTCCGCGACCTGGTACGCCCCGGGCGCCCGCATCGTCAGTGCCTTTCCTCCCGACATCAGGGGCGCCGGTGCACCCGGGCGCATCGGAAGCGACAACGACCGCCAGGGACTGGACCCCGACGACTTCAGCGGGGGCTTCGCGGTCTGGGACGGCACCTCGTTCGCGGCACCGCACATCGCGGCCGCGCTCGCCAGGGAGATCGAAACGGAAATCAAGGCGGGCAACACGGACGCCGGGAAACGGGCCTCCGAGGCTGTCCGGCGGTTGAAGCAAATCGCCCGCACTCAGGCCGAAGCCGAAGCCAATGCGCGACCGGAAGCCGGCCTCCACACCCGCGAGCCGGACGAATGACGAACCCGTCCGTGCACCCCTCCCCGGCCGACACGGGGCTCGGCGCCCTGCTGGAGGCCGCGAGGGCGGGCGAGCGCGCCGCCTTGGACGAGATCGTCCGCACGCTCACCCCGTTGCTCTGGCACACCGCGCGCGCACAGGGCCTGGACGCCGAATCGAGTTCCGATGTCGTCCAGAACACCTGGCTCACTCTGCTCCGCTCGCTGTCGGACATCCAGACCCCGGCGGCGCTCACCGGGTGGCTGGTGACGGTGGCCAAACGCGAAGCGTGGCGGACGGCGCGAGCTCGGCGTGCGGAGCGCACCGCCGATTCCGCCGACGTTCTCGAAATCGCCGACACCGCGCCGGGCCCCGAGCAGTCGGTCGTCGAGAACGAGGCGCACCGCCGGCTCTGGTCACTGCTGCGGCAGCTCCCCGAACGGTGCCAGCGGCTCCTGCGCATCGTCGCCTACGTGCCGAGACCGGACTACACGGAGATCAGCGACCAGTTCGGAATGCCCCGCGGCACCATCGGCCCTACGCGCGGGCGGTGCCTGGCGAAGCTGCGGCGTCTGCTGGAAGCCGACGGAGGGGGAACGCCATGACCTCCGACGAGGGACACCCGCCCTTCGACGAACGCGACTTCGCCGTCCTGCAGGAAGTCCGGGCACTGTGGGATGCCGCCGATCCACCGCCGGAACACCTCAGCGACTGGGTGCTGTTCGCGATGGACTCCGCCCTTTCGGAGGTGGAACTGCTCAAGGCGAGCGGCCGCCGGGAACTCGTGGCGGCGCGCGGCGACGAAAGCACGCGGTCGATCACCTTCGACGGCCGCAGCCTGACCGTCGTCGTCACGCTCACCCCGGCGCCGGACGGGGCGGTGCGGCTGGACGGGTGGATCGCCCCGCCCGCCGCGCACTCCGTCGAGCTCCGGACCCCCGGTGGCCTGCTGACCGTCCGGGCCGACGAGCGCGGGAGGTTCGTCTTCGACCGGGTCGAACGCGGGATGGTGCAACTGCTCGTCCACGACGGCGGCACCATGGTGACCCCGTCGATCGTCGTCTGACGGAGGAGGGCGCGCGACGGTGAGCGACCGGGTCGAGGAACTCCACCGGCGTGGACAGGCCGCGATCGGCAGCGGCCGCCCGGTGGACGGCGCACGGTTGCTGCGGGCCGCGCTGCGGTTGCTCGAAAAGCCGTCGGACGGCGGCGAACCGCACCCGCTACTGGCGCGGGTGCTGATCAGTCTCGCGTCGGCCGAGGTCCAGCTCGGCCGGCGCGAGACCGGCTTCGCCCTGCTAGACCACGCCGCGGAGGTCGCCGCGCCGGAGGAGGCAGGCGTGCTGCTGCAGCAACGGGGACTGCTGCTGATGCTCGTCGGCCGCTTGGAGGAAGCCCTCAAGTTCATGAACGAGGCCGAACCGCTGATCGACCCCGCCGACCGGGTGCGGGTCGCCCGCGGTCACCTGAACCGGGCCATGCTGCACGAGCTCGCCGGCCGGATCCGCGCGGCGGTGGCCGACCTCGACCGGTGCGAACCGATCGCCGTCTCCGAAGATCTTCCGCTGATGCTGGCCAAGGCCCGGCTCAACCGCGGCTACCTGAAGACGCTCACCGGCGACATTCCGGCCGCTCTGCGGGACTTCGACGCGGCCCGGCCCGGCTTCGCCCAGCACGCGCCCGGCCTGCTGCCGGTGCTCGCGGTCGACAAGGCGCGCGCGTTGCTCGGCGCCGGCCTGATCGCCGAAGCCGCCACGGAACTCGACGCCGCGCTGTCGTCCCTGGTGGTGTCCCGCACCACCCACGAGCGCGCCGAAGCGGAACTCACCCGTGCGCAGGTCGCGATCGCGGACGGAAACCCGTCCCTGGCACGCCAGTGGGCCAGGCAAGCCGAACGGCGCTTCCGGCGCCGGGGCAACGAGACCTGGGCGGCGGTCGCGTCGTTCACCGTGCTGCTCGCGGATTTCGAGAGTGGGCGACGTGCCCCGGGCATCGCCGGTCGCTCCGCGGCCGTGGCCGACCGGCTGGCCGCACTGGGCCTGCGAACCGACGCCGCTCTCGCCGCGCTGCTCGCGGCACGGGCCCACGTCGCCGCCGGCCGGTTCGACGACGCCCGTGCGCAGTTGCGGGGCCGAGCCGTCCGGCCGACCCTGGACCTCACGCTTTCGCGCTGCCTGACCTTGACCGAACTCCACGCCGCGGAAGGGAACCGGGCGGGGGTGTTCACCCACGCACGGGCCGGGTTGGCCGCGTTGCACCGGCATCGTGGCCGGTTCGGCAGTCTGGACCTCCAGACCGGCACCGCCGCCCTCGGCGTCCAGCTGGCGAGGTCGGGGCTGACGGCCGCGCTGCGTTCGGGCCGGCCCGCTTCCGTGTTCAGCTGGCTGGAGCGATCACGGGCCCAGGCCTTCAGGCTGCGTCCGGTGCGCCCTCCGGTCGACGAGACGATCGCGGACGCGGTCGCCGAACTGCGGCAGCGCGCGGCACTGGCCAGGTCCGCCGAACTGGCCGGTCGCCGCGACCCGGGTGCCGAACGACGGTGCGTGGAACTCGAGCGGGCGATCCGTGCCCACGGCTGGACCGCGGGCGGAACCGGGGACCACGGCACGACCGCGTCCCCGCGAGAGGTCTCCGACGAGCTGGCGAAGTCGCACAGCGCGCTGGTGAGTTTCCTGATCGACGAGGGCAGGCTGGCCGCCCTCACGATCGCCGGCCACCAGTACCGCCTCACGGACGTCGCGGACCTGTCGACCGTCGCCGAGGCCATCGCCCGGTTGCGCGGCGACCTGGACACGCTCTGCTGCCGCAATCTCCCGGCGCGCCTGGTGGAGGCCATCAGGCAGTCGTTGCGGCACGACGTCGGCACCCTGTCGGACGCACTGATCAGACCCCTGCGCGCGATCATCGGGGATCAAGACCTCGTCGTGGTCCCCACCGGCCCGCTCTCCGCGGTGCCCTGGGGTCTGCTGCCGGAACTCAGAGGCCGCCCCGTGACCGTCACGCCGTCGGCGACCGCCTGGTTGCGCGGCCGCCGGCGCAGCGAGGTGCCGCGTCCGGGCCGGCGGCCGTTGCTGGTCGCCGGGCCGAACCTGGCCCACGCGGCACGTGAAGTGGCCGAAATCGCCCGGACCGTGCCCGGGAGCACGGCGCTGTCCGGCCCGGCGGCGACCGTCGCGGCCACTTTGGAGGGCCTGACCGGACGAGCCGTCGTGCATTTCGCCGCGCACGGGCACCACGAACACGCCAACGTGCTGTTTTCCCGGCTCGACCTCGCCGACGGCCCGCTCATGGCCTATGACATCCAGCAGCTGCAGGCACCACCCGAACACGTCGTGCTGTCGGCCTGCGACGTGGGCCGCTCGGTCGTCCGCGCCGGCGACGAGCAACTCGGCTTCACCGCGGCACTGCTGTACGGCGGCACGAGGAGCGTCGTGGCCGGAGTCGCCCGGGTGCCGGATGAGGTCGTCGTGCCGATCATGGTCGACTACCACCGGATCCGCGCCACCGGCCGGGCACCGGCCCAGGCCCTCGCCGAAGCCACTCTCGGCCGTCAATTCGTGCCACTGGTCTGCTTCGGCGCCGGCTGACCGCCGGTCCGGCTACCGGTCTGTTCGCCGTTCCGGACGGCGGCCCGGGTCGCCCGAGTGCTCGATCCCGGCCCAGTAGGACAGATCGGCGCCCGGCCCGCCGGCCGGCGAGGGACGGCCAGGTTCCTTCGGCGCCTTCCGTTTGCCGAAGGAGAACCGTCCGGGCAACGACCAGGACTCACGCACCACCTCGTCTCCGACCTGCGGATCGACCGTGCGGACGGCCGGGTGCGGCGTCGATCGCCCTTCGCCGACCGGCTGCGCACTTCCAGGGGAGTCCACGAACCTGGTCGCCAGCGAGGACACCTCCAGGGCGAAGTCCTCGCGTATGCCGAGCTGGTCGTGCCAGGTGCGGGCCCGGTCCGAACCCGGCTGCCCGCTGTTCCCGGGCAACTCCTGCCAGGGTGCACACTTCAGCGGCGGTTCGTGGGCGTCGGCGAGCGCCGTGGGATGCCGGTTCCAGTCCAGCGGCATCCACGACTCGTAGACCTCGCCGGCCCACACCGTCCAGTTCTGCTCGATGACGTCCAGCTCGGGCACGTTCGCTTCCCGGTCCAGGCTGAGCCAGCCGACGAAACAGTAGAGCGGGCGCGTGCCGTCGGAATTCTTCGTCTCGCTGATCCGGTCCGCCTGGGTGGCGGTGCCGACCAGCAGGGCGTCCTCGCGGCGGGCCAGCAAGAAGCGCGGCCCGGTGGCGAGCCCCTCGCCTCCGGCGACGGTGGCGGTGACCATCGCGTTGAGCCAACCGGTGTCGGGTGCCAGTGGCCGGACCCGCCACCATCGATCGGCCCGGACGGTCCGCCCGTAGAGCACGTCCTGCCACCTCGGCCCGGTCACCATGACAGCACCTCGTGCCCGTCCCGGAACATCGGCAACCGGCTGGGCAGTTCTTCATACAGGCGTTTCGCGCGGCCTTCGGCGATTTCCCGGACCGTGTTCATGTCATGCTCCTCGTCCTGAGCGGCCAGCAATCCGGCCTCGGCGTCCCTCATGCGGCCCCGCCCGAAGAGCGTTCTGCGGAGGTCCCGGAGGGCGTCTTCCGCCTCCCGCTTCCGAAGTCGGGCTTCGTTCGCCGCCTCGGCCGCCGCGAGCGACAGCAGCCGCATGTACTCGGCCAGGGAGAAGACGATCGGATAGTGCAACCGCTGTGGGCCGATGAGCCCCGCGGGCACGCGATCCGGTGGTTTCTGCCCGAACTCACCCAGCTGAACCGGGCAGATCAAGGTCGTGAACCCCTCTTGGAAACAGATCGGCAGCAACCGCTGGATGTCGTCGACGATGTCCTCCATCCGCTGGCGCCGCGCGGGCGGGACGAGGTCGGACTTGGTGACGAGCACGACGAGGGACGGCGGGGGTGCCCCATTGGCGATGCGCTGCTGAACGCTCCCCTGCAGCAGCGATGTCATCCGGCGCAAGCCGGTCTCGCGGAGGATCGCGCCCCTCGTGGCGTGCCGCACCGGGTCCACGAGGTAGCTGCCGTCGAGGACGAGGTAGACCGAGTCGGACCCGGCGAGCCGCTCGTGCAGGACCGGGACGTCCTCGGATTCCGAGCCCCGTGCGTCGGAGAGGGCACCACCGCGGTAGTCCAGCCAGTCGATACCCAGAAGCCGCTGGAGACCGTCGAGGAAGTCGAACGAGTACGAGATCATCTCGCCCGGGTTGGGCGGCGGCAGTTCCCCGTCGTCGAGCAGGCGTTCCCACCTCGCGGCGAGCTGCAGATCGACATCCTGGTCCGGCGCGTTGAGGAAGTACCCGTTGAGGCCCGCCGACATGATCGCGTACATGCCGAGCAGGAACGTGGTCTTCCCCGAGCCGCTGTTGCCGAGGGCGGTGACGGTGATGTGGGGCTGGTCGTCCATACGGCCTCCTCAGAACTTCTCGACCGGGTCGAGCAGGGTTTCGAGCCGCTGCCCCGGAACGATCAACGGGCGCAGCAGCTCCGCTTCCGCTTCGGCGCTTCGCAGCGCACTCGCGGCGATCCGGTTCCACGCCGGTTCACCGGTGATGACGGCTTTGACCCGGTCCCACCAGGTGTCCCGGCTTCTCGCCAGCAGAGCGGTGTTCTGCAGCTCTTCGACACTTCGTTGCAGCGACCACGCCCGAACCGCGAGTCCCACGTACAGGCACCAGAGGGCGGGCTGGACGACGTTCAACGGCGTCCGGCCGCAAGCCACCGGCACCAGGGCACCGTGCACGTGCGGGCTGGCGCGGACCGCGGAGATCAGGTCCCCGAGCACCCGGTTCGCCGCGCTTCGCGCTTGTGCCGGCTGTACGAGATCCCACTTGGTGAGCGCGATGACGAGCGCCAAGGGGTCCGAGCGTTCACTCGCCGACCGGAGCGCGGTGGCGACGAGCGGCCGGATCCGCGCGACGGCCCGGGGACCACCGGTCAGCTCGGTGCTGTCGACGACCAGGACCAGGCCCGTGGCCGCGGCCACGTCGGCGCGCAGTTCGGCCGCCTGGGGCGAGCGGGAATCCTCCGTGAGGGCGCCGCCACGGTAGTCCCGCCAGGAAAAGGCCAGCACCGGCGCGTGGTCGTACAGCAGGTTCAGCCGGTAGACGGTGCGGCGGTCCCCCAGCAAGGGGTACTGCCCGTTCCTCAGCCGCCGGGCGTTGCGGAGCAGGACACGGTGGTCTTCCGGGCGCTCGGCCCGCACCGAGAAGCCCCCGACGCCGTGGGTCACCGACTCGTACATCGCCGTCATGAACGAGGTCTTTCCCGCTCGGCTGTGGCCGAGCATCACGATGTCCATCAGGACCACCAGTCGTTCGGGTCCACGTCCAGGTTCTCCCTGAGTTCGCGGCGCCCCGGTTCCGGGCCCACGACGGACGCGGTAGGCCGG
Source organism: Amycolatopsis sp. 505 (assembly GCF_031625235.1). Taxonomy (NCBI): domain Bacteria; kingdom Bacillati; phylum Actinomycetota; class Actinomycetes; order Pseudonocardiales; family Pseudonocardiaceae; genus Amycolatopsis; species Amycolatopsis sp. 505. The sequence goes on along the minus strand of NZ_JACKQP010000003.1, from coordinate 175,970 downwards.
CTCAGGGCGCGGACCACGGCACCGGGCACGACGGAGCCGGTGGCGGCCAGCTCCAGGAGCAGCCGCCGGTGCCACGCCTGGAGCTCGTCCACCCGCCGGCCGGCCAGCGCCCGGCCGACGATCGCCGCGGCGCCGGCCCGGTCGCCGGCGGCCAGGCAGCGCCGGGCAGTGTGCAGGAGGTGGTACACCGGGTCGGCCAGCGGGCCGCTCGGTTCGGGAATGGTCACCGGCAACGCGAATCCGGCCGACAGCCGGGCCGCCGCGGTGCCGAGCTGCTCGTCGTAGCCGACCCGGTGGCGGAGGTGGTACGCGTCCACCGCGGCGATGACGACCAGGACCGCGAGCCGGGTCGCCCATTCCTTCTGCAGCCGGTGCCGGGCACCGGGCGTGTTGGAGGGCTCGGGACGGCGAAAGCCGTTGGTGGAGGTCCGTTCGAGCACCGCCAGCTGGGTTTCCGACCAGGTGCCCGGATCCGGCAGCGTCGCCGCGACCACCTGGTGCAGCGGCTGGACGCGGGCACCACCGAGGTTGCACCCACCGAGACGCAGCTCGAAAACGTCGTCGAGAACCGAGGCGGCGACGACGACGGTGGCCAGGTCACCGAGGTCGTGGTCGATGAACGCCGGGTGCGGCCAGGTCACGGCGCGATCCACGAGCCGGGGAGCGAGCACGGTGTCCTGTTCGAACGGCATCAGCGACGTCTCGATCGAGCGCGGCAGGCTCCGCCACACGCCGTCGACCTGTTTTCCCGTCGGCAGCAACAGGACCAGCGGTGGCCGCAACCGGCTGTCCGGATAGGACGCGGTCATGCTCGACCGCAGGACGCCGTGGCCGCCCCGGATGGGATAGTGCTTCAGTTCGACCTTGAGCCTGGTCCCTTCCCGGGCGTCGGCCACCAGTTGCTGCGCCGCCCGGTCGCGGTGTGCGTGCTCGGCTTCGACCTGGCTCCGGGCCCATTCCCGCTCTTCCTGCCGGTTCTCCTGAGCCGCTTCCATCACGAGCCGCGTCTTGCGGAGATCCGTGGCCTGGCTCATGAAATCGAAGGCGCTGCGGATCATCTCGGCGATGGAACTGACGGGATCGCCCATCGTTCACCTCCCCTCGCCGGCCACCTGGTTCGGTGACCTGCTGCTGGAGGGGCGGCGGCCGGGCGCTGGATGCCGTGGGCGGAGCAACGTGACCCGATCGTGACCGGTGCTTAGTGAGCCGGCGGGGAACTCACCCTCAGCACGTTCCCGTCCGGATCGAGCAGGCGCATCTCGTACATCCCCCACGGGCGCACGAACGGCGGCTCCGCGATCTCGGCGCCCCGCCCGCTCCACTCGAGGAACAGCCGGTCGACCCGGTCGGCGGCCGGGACGTCCAGGTGCAACCGGGTCGTGTGCGAACCGGCCACCTGCGTCAGCATGATCTGCACCTGATCGCGTGCCACCAGCGCGGTACCCGCCTCGGTCGGCTCGTCCGCGTCGAGGAACCGGCCCTGCCGGTCGGACCAGCGCCAGCCCACCCGGAAGCCGAGCAGGTCCACGTAGAACGCGACGCTCTCCGCAAGATCACGCACCAGCAGGTTGGGCCGGCAGGCGAAGAGCTCGGCTGAATGGCCGCGGTCTTCGGGCAGCAGTCCGAAGAGCAGGTCGTCGGTCCACTCGCCCTTGAGCCACGTGTGCCGGCGGCGGTGGCCCTCCGGGCGGAACCCGAGCCGGTCCAGCAGCCGCGCCGAGGCCTTGTTCCGCGCGTCGCACTCCGCCGAGACCCGGCGGATCCCCATGCCGAACAGGCGGTCCAGCACCGCCTGCGCGGCCTCGGTCGCGTAGCCCCGCCGCTGGTGCTCCCGCGCGATGGTGAACCCGAGCTCGGCCTGCATCCGGTTGGGGTCGACGCACACCCCGACGTCCCCGGCCAGGCCGCCGCCGTCGCGCAGTTCCACGGCGTACTGGAACCAGCCGGGCGCCCCTTCGTCGGCGGCTGCGAACTCCGCCACGAGGCGCCCGGCGTCGGACGGCGACACGGGCACGTCCCACGACTGGTAGCGCGCCACTTCGGGATCCGAGCGGTAGGCGCCGAACGCCGGCACGTCACCGTCCTCGAACCGGCGCACGATCAGGCGTTCGGTCACCACCGGCAGCTCGTCCACCCGGCCAGCCTACGACGGCCGGGCCGGCCTCAGCTCGACGTCCACCGCTGGTTCGAGCCGCCGTTGCAGCTCCAGATGATCACCTTGGTGCCGTTGGCGGTCGCGGCGCCGTTGACGTCCAGGCACAGTCCCGACTGGCCGTTCGTGACGGTTCCGCTCCCGGTGAAGGTCCACTTCTGCCCCGCCCCGCCGGTGCAGTTGGCGATGACGGTCGCCGTGCCCGCCGCGGTCCCGCCGCCCACGGTGTCCAGGCAGCGCTTCGTGCCGCCGGAGTAGACGCTCAGCTCGCCCGCGCTGCCGCGGGTCCACTGCTGGTTCGCCCCGCTGTTGCAGTCCCAGATCTGGACCTGGGTACCCGCGGTGGTCGACGAGGCGGGCACGTCCAGGCAGCGGTTCGCGGCCACCGCGCGCACCGGGCCGGTGCCGCCGGGGCTGGGGTCGCTGCCGCCGAGCGCGTCGAGGACGGCGGTGTAGGCCTGCTTCTTCCCGTAGTTGCCGTCGAACAGCAGCGGGGTGTCACCCGATCGCCACGAATACTTGTCCGTCACGCCCCAGACGGTGATGCCGGTGCAGCGGGACACCGCCCGGCACGCCTGGGTGACCTGCCGGTACACGTTCGCCTGCCCGGAGCCCGACCCGCCGACGTCCAGCTCGGTGATCTGCACGTCGACGCCGAGGTCGGCGAAGCGCTGCAGGTTCGCCTGGTAGCTGCCGAGGTTCGAGTTCGCGCTCAGGTGGCTCTGGAAGCCGACGCAGTCGATCGGCACGCCGCGGCTCTTGAAGTCCCGCACCATGTTGTAGATGCCGGTGCTCTTCGCGTTGATGCCGTCGGTGTTGTAGTCGTTGTAGCAGAGCTTCGCGCTGGGGTCGGCCGTGCGGGCCGCGCGGAACGCGTCCTCGATGTAGCCGTCACCGAGCTTCTGCTGGAAGGTCGCCTGCCGGCGGGTGCCGTTCTCCTCGAACGCCTCGTTGACCACGTCCCAGGCGATGACCTGGCCCTTCCAGTGGCCGGCGACGTTGCTGATGTGGTTGAGCATGGCCGAGCGCAGGTTGTTCGCGTCCAGCCCGCCGACCCAGGGCGCCAGCTGCTGGTACCACACCAGCGTGTGCCCGCGGATCTTCATGCCCTGGCTCTTCGCCTGGCTCACGATCCGGTCGGCGGGCGCGAAGTTGAACTGGTTGCGGTTCGGCTCGACCGTGTCCCACTTCATCTCGTTCTCCGGCGTGACGCCGTTGAACTCCGCCGTCCACGTGTTCACGTAGGCGGTTTCACCCAGGTGGCTCGTCGAGATCGCGGCGCCGAAGTACCGGCCGGTCTGCGCCGCCGCGGCGCCGAGTGTGCTCGCCGCCCCGGCGACGCCGGGTGAGAGCACCAGTGCGGTGGCCGACAGACCGGCCGCCGCGAGGACGGTGACGGCGGTCCGCAAACGCCGCCGTGGGGGTGAACCGGTGATCATCGGAAGTCCTCGATTCGTCTCGGGCCGGGGTCAGCCGAACGTCCACTGCTGGTTGCTGCCGCCGTTGCACGTCCACAGCTCGACCGGCGCGCCCTCGGCCGTGGAAGCGCCGGTGACGTCGAGGCAGAGCCCGGATTGGGCCCCGGTGACCGTGCCGTTCGAGTTGACGTTCCACTGCTGGTTGCCCTGCCCGTTGCACGGCCAGGTCACCACCTTCGTGCCCGCGCTGGTGCCCTGGCCGGACGCGTCCAGGCACAGCGTCGCCCCGCCGATCGCGGCCGTCAGGCGGCCGTCCGAAGTGCGCGTCCAGGCCTGGTTCGCCTGGCCGCTGCAGCCCGCGATCTGCAGCTGCGTGCCCTGGGCGGCGCCGGACAGGCACTTGCCCGCGCCGACCGCGTGCACCGGCCCGGTTCCGGTGTTGCTGCCGCCGGTGCCGTACCCGGCCGCGACGATGTTGGCCTGCACCGCGTTCTCGGTGGCGTCCGAGGGATAACCGGACGTCATGACGCCCTCGTAGAACGTGCCGGCCGAGCCGATGCTGTTGTCCCCGCCGGTGCCGAGGATGATGGCGCCTTCCTTGCGCATCGGGTTGTAGCCCGCGACGTTGGGCCGCACGCCGTCGTAGAAGGTGGACACCCCACCGGACTGGGCGTTGCCGCCGCGGATCGCCCACCGGTTGGGCCCACCCTTGACGATCGCCGTCAGGTACCGGTGGCTGATGCTCGGGTCGTTGGCGTTGTAGCGCTGGTTGACCCCGGAGAACAGCCCGTTCTCCAGGTCCGCCATGATCCACGGCCCGTTCCCGGCGCCGTAGCCCCAGACCTTGATGTTGCCGAAGTAGATGGCTTCCATCGTGCCGTTGCCGTTGTCGCGGCTGTTGCGCTCGGCGTTGCCGTAGTCGAAGCAGCAGCCACCGTTGTAGTGCGTGCCGTCGAAGATCGCGTACATGCCTTCGGGCTGGTCACCGGTCGCCGTGCCGGTGGCGTTGTTGTTGCGGTAGCCCGTCCCCGGTGCCACGAACACGCCGTACGCCTTCTGCCCGCCGACGGTGGTCGGCGCGGCCGTCGCGCTGGCCAGGTTGTCGTAGCCGCCGGGCGCCGGGCCGGGGAAGCCGCCCGGCGGGGCCTGGGTCAGGTGGTTGTTCCGGCCGGACTGGTCGTAGATGACCGTGATCAGGCAGGACGTCCCGGCGCAGAACGAGTCCTGGGCCGCGGCGTTCGCGACGCCGCCGGCGCTCAGGACGCCGATGTCCCGCGTCGTGTTGTCCGACGCCCGCCGCACCTGGTACAGCGAGCCGCTGTACGCGCCGTAGAGCGCCCGGGTGGTCGAATGCGCGGCCACACAAGGCGTTCCACCGGCCGCGTAGATGTCACACGGCCCCTGGGCGGCCGCCTCCGACGTCGTCGCCGTTCCGGCCAGCGCGCCCGCGGCGATCACCACGGCCGGCCACATCCTCGTCCAACGCTTCTTCATCGCGAACTCCTCCGTCCGGACGGCCTAGCCCCGGGTCCACTTCTGGGCGTTGCCGCCCGTGCAGGTCTGCAGCGTCACCGGCGTGCTGTTCCCCGTGCCGTTGCCGTTCGGCGTCAGGCACAGTCCCGATTGGACACCGGTGATCGTGCCGTCGGCGGCCGCCGTCCACTGCTGGTTGGCGCCGGTCGAGCAGTCCCAGATGATCGCCCGGGTGCCCGCGGTGGTGCCCGCGCCTTCGGCGTCCAGGCACTTGTTGCCGTACACCAGGAGCTGCTTGCCCGACGTCAGCGTCCACTGCTGGTTGCTGCCGCCGTTGCAGTCCCACAGCGTCACCTGGGTGCCGTTGGTCTGGGACACGTTCGGCACGTCGAGGCACCGCCCGGCGGCGGTGTTGCGCAGCACCGACGTCGACCCGCCGCCCGAACCGGCCACGGCGAAGTTGTCGAACTGCGCGGTTTCGCCGACGCTCGTGCCGATCCCGACCTGGCCGGCCGGGAAGGTGCCGTCGGTGACCGTGCCGAGCACCGTGCCGTCGACGGACGCGGTGATGGTGCTGCCGGAGAAGCCCAGCGACAGCTTGTGCCAGCTGCCGGTGCCGAGCGCGGCCGTCGTGCCGGTGCGCAGCGTCGTGTTCTGCTGGCTGGTGTTGTTGCGCCGGATCGACCAGGCGCCGTTGTCGCCGATCCGGAAGTAGTACGCGTTCAGCGCGCCCTGGTTGCCGGTGTCCTGCGAGCCGGCCCGGCCGAGCAGCTCGACGTAGCCGGACTTCTCCAGCAGCACGTCCGTGCTGAGCGTGTAGTTGCTCCAGGCGACGTTGCCCAGGAGCGCGTACGGGTCGACGAACTTCTTCCAGGGGATCGTCTTCTGCGTCGCGGACTGGCGGACGCAGGTGCCCGCGCGGCCGGCGCCGCAGGGGGCGGTCTCGAACGCGCCCTCCATGTCCATCAGGTACTTGGCTTCCTTGCCCTTCGCGTACGCCTCGAAGTCGTCGCTGTAGGGCAGGTTCAGCGAGCCCTGCGGCGGGCTGGTCGCGGTGCCCTTGCCCTGCCCGGTGGTGGTCGTGATCGTGTACAGGTACCCGGGCTGGACGGTCAGCGAGTAGGCGCCGCCGGACGGCGTGAGGTCGGTGCTGTGGACGAAGTGGTCGGCCGGGTTGTTCGAGTTGAGGTTGGTCGCCCACACGTGCACCTGGCCCGTGGACAGCCCGCCGGTGACGTTCAGGTTCAGCGTCTGGGCCGAGGTCGCGTCCATCGTCTCGATGACCGTGCTGTAGTCGGTGTTGTTCGGCGACTTCAGCGAGACGTAGCTGCCGTTGGACCGGTTGCCGCCCAGGTAGCCGCTGGACGAATCGAGGTACTTCCAGCCGGGCGCGGTGAACTGCGTCGTGTGCGCCAGCGCCCACGCGTCCTTGCCGACCGAGTAGTAACCCGACCACGGCTGGTTGGCGAGGATCAGCCCGACCGTCGGCCACGGGATGTTCGGCGTGGTGGCGGCGATCAGGTCCCAGTTGAGGTACGCGGTCATCTTGCCGTCGAGGTAGACGCGGTTGATCCCGCGGGCCAGCGGCTTGGCGCCGTCGTTGTAGTCCTGTGAGCCGTTTTCACTGGACCACAACGTCTTCCCGGTGTTGACCACGTTCGCCGGCACGCTGCAGGACGTCTGCGCGCTGAGGTAGCCGCAGGTGTAGTGGGCGCTGAGCACGTCGGTGGCGTTGCGGTAGGCCGTGTTCGTCGAGATCGCGCTCGCCGGGCCCCAGTCCCCCGGCCACGAGTCGCCGGAGATGACCTTGACCGCGCTGTACCCGTTGGCGTTGAGGGCGTTGCGCAGGGTCACGGTCCAGTCGGCGCTCCACTGCTTCTCGTTCTGGACGCTGGTGAGGTAGTCGATGGTCAGCCCGTGCTGCTTGGCGCACCCCAGCCACGACAGGTAGTAGTCGGTGAGGTCGTTGGAGAAGAACGTCCCGTTGCCGATCCAGCCCGGCGCGCCCCAGGGCAGGCCCACGAGCTTGATGCCGGGGTTGCGCGCCTTGGCCTGTTCCATGATCCACCACTCGTACCCGCGGTTGCAGTCGAGGTCGCCGCGGAAGTGGGCGTGGCTCGGTTCCGCGCCGCTGGTGGAGTTGGTGTCCCCGCCCATTTCCACCTTGAGGATCTGCAGGGCGGCCCCGTAGCCGGGCTTGAACAGGTAGTCGAGGATCTGGCCGCGCTGCGGCTCGGGGTAGTCGATTAGCAGGCGGCTGTTGCCCCCGCCGCCGCTGACCGCGCCGACGCCGTCGAACGTGCGTCCGCCGGAGCTGCCGTTGATCGTGATCGAGGTGGCGGCCTGGGCCGGCGCCGCGGCGACGACGCTGCCGGCCACGGCCAGGACGACCGCGGTGACCACCGCAATCGCGCTCCGGAACATGGTAGTCCTCACTTCCGACGCAGGGCGGCACCCGGCGAAAGTTCCGGGCTTGCCGGCGAAACAGTCGAACGATCGGCGAAGGGGGAAAACGCCCTCGTCCGGCCGGGAATCGGCCCAGGAGAACCCCATCTTCGTCGATGGCGAACACGCGCTGCGTTAACGCTAACAGTCGCCTTGCCGCCGAACAACTGTCGTTCTTCGCACCGGTGTAATTTTCGCGGCGGCGATCGAAAACGGCGATGCACCCCCTTTCCCGCACCGCTTTCCCCGGCTACAGTCTCGGACTGCTGGGAGCGCTCCCAGTCGACGTTTCCGGCGCCACCCCGTCGTTCGAAGGAGAACGTGCATGCGAAGCAGGACAGTGGCCGCCGGCGGGCTCGCCGCCGTGGTCGTGACCGGCGTCGTCGCCACGACCACGTGGGCCGGCGCGCAGGCCGCCGCCTCGGCGTACTACGTCGACCCGGGCACCAACGCGGCCAAGTGGGTCGCGGCGAACCCCGGCGACTCGCGCGCCGCGGTCATCCGCGACCGGATCGCCGCGGTACCGCAGGCGCGGTGGTTCACCACCACGAACACGTCCACCGTGCGCGGCGAAGTGGACGCCTACGTCGGCGCCGCGGCCGCCGCCGGGAAGATCCCGATCATGGTCGTCTACGACATCCCCAACCGCGACTGCGGCGGGGCGAGCAGCGGCGGCGCGCCGTCCCACGACGCCTACCGGGCCTGGATCGACCAAGTGGCGGCCGGTCTCGCCGGACGTCCGGCGGCGATCGTGCTCGAGCCGGACGTGCTCCCGCAGATGACGAACTGCCAGAACAGCGACCAGCAGCGCCAGACCACGGCGTCGATGGCGTACGCGGGCAAGAAGCTGAAGGCCGGCTCGTCCCAGGCGAAGGTGTACTTCGACATCGGGCACTCCGCGTGGCTCTCCCCCGGTGACGCCGCCTCGCGGCTGCGGGCCGCCGACATCTCCAACAGCGCCGACGGCATCTCCACCAACGTGTCCAACTACCGCTCGACCTCCGACGAGGTCGCCTACGACAAGGCGATCCTCGGCCAGCTCGGCGATTCGCGGCTGAAGGCCGTGGTCGACACGAGCCGCAACGGCAACGGGCCGCAGGGCAGCGAGTGGTGCGACCCCGGCGGGCGCGCCATCGGCACCCCGAGCACCAACCAGACCGGCGACGGCCAGATCGACGCGTTCCTGTGGGTCAAGCCGCCGGGCGAGGCGGACGGCTGCATCGCCACGGCCGGCCAGTTCGTGCCCCAGCGGGCCTACGACCTCGCCATCGCGGCCGGGCCGATCCAGACCACCACCCCGACGACCCCCACCACGCCGACCACCCCGACCACGCCCACGACGCCCACCACGACGACCCCGCAGCCGACCGGCGGCTGCAAGGTCACCCACCGGGTGGTCAGCAGCTGGCCGACCGGGTACACCGGCGAGATCGTCATCGAGAACCGCGGTGCGGCCCTCAGCAGCTGGACGCTGACGTTCTCCGCCCCCGGCGTGACCGTCACCAACGGCTGGAACGGGACCTGGACCGACGGCGGCGACGTCGTCACGGTCGCCAACGCGGCGTGGAACGGCAGCCTGGGCACGAACGCGACGACCACGCTCGGCTACAACGCGAACTACAACGGTGGCACGCCGCCGTTCCAGCAGCCGGCGCTCAACGGGACGTCCTGCTCCTGACCCCCAGCCGCAGCGCGGAGACGAGGAAGAAGATGCCGCCCAGCGTGGCGTAGCCGGCCAGCGCCGTCAGCGACGCACCCTCCATTGTGGCCTGCAGGATGAAGGAAGTACCGGCCACGACGGAGATCGCGCCGCTGAGGATCATCGGCCACTGGCCGCCGAGGCCACGCCGGGCGGCACCGACGACGAGCTGGACGAGGCCGGCCACGATCGCCCAGCTGCCCCACACCCGCAGCACGCCCGGAATCCCGGACGAGGCGGCGAGGGCCAGACCGGCGGCGGCGAGCAGGCTGATCGCGACGTTCACGTAGAGCGCCGTGATCGGCTTGCCCGCCTTCGCCGAACGCGCGTCGAGCACGGCGGCGACGACGTCGAACAGCGGGTACAGCACCAGCAACGCGATGCTGACCGGCCCGAGCGCCTTCGCCGTCGTGAAGAGCAGCCCCGCCCAGACGAGGGCGAACGCGAACCGGACGAAGTAGAGCCGCCGCAAGGCTTGCGCGACGTCGGCGGCCGGAACGGTGTCGGTGGTCATGGACTCTCCCGGTAGATAGAACGATCTGTCTCGTTGCCGACTATGACAGCGCCGACCCGCCGCCGTCAAGACCGACCGTTCTATCTGCTAGGCTGGACGCAGCGAACCGGGAGGTGGACGTGTCCGAAGCACGAGCGCGGCTGCTGAGCTCGGCCAGCCGGCTGTTCTACACCGAGGGGCTGCATTCGGTCGGCATCGACCGGGTCATCGCCGACGCCGGCGTCACCCGCGCCACGCTCTACCGGCACTTCCCCAGCAAGGACGACCTGCTGGTCGCTTACCTGAGCGAAGCGGACAAGGCCATCCGCGCGCAGGTCGCGGCGGCCCGGGAGGCGGGCGGCTCGCCCGAGGACGTCGTCCTGGCCGTGGCCACGACGATCGCGGACGGCATCCGGTCACCCGGCTTCCGCGGTTGCGCGTTCCTCAACGCCGCCGCCGAATACCCGGACCCCGCCCACCCGGTCCACCAGGTCGTCCTCGCGCACCGGCAGTGGTTCCTGGACACCGTCACGGAACTCCTCGCCGCAACCGGGGAGACTGCCGCCGGGCCGGCCGCGCAGCACTTCGTCATGCTCCGCGACGGCGCGATGGCCGCGGGCTGCCTCACCGACCCGGCCCCGATCTGCGCCACGTTCCTCCGTGGCGTGGAAGGCATCCTGCGGTACCGGGACGCCCCGGTGGCGGCCGGGGCCAAGCGGCGCAACCGGGGTTAGGCCGCCCGGCCGGCGACCCAGGACGCCACGGGTGCGACGGGCGCGCCGAGCTTGGTGCCCTTGCGGTAGCCGCCGAAGATCATGCCGAGCACCAAAACGGCGAGGACGACCACCAGGATCCACAGCCACACGGACTTGCGCACGCGGTCTCCCCTCGTCGGAGTCGGTCACACCGTACCGCTCGATTGGCGCGGTGGCCGGTTGGGTATTCCTGCGGGTATGGGTGCTTGGGGCAAAAGGCTCGTCGCGTTGGCTGTGGCCGCGGTGGTTCTGATCGCCGCCGTACTCGTCGCATCGGCCGTGCACGTGTTACCCCAATTGCGCAATCCGTTCGCGGAGCGGACCGAGGAACACTCCGGTCCGGTGCTGCTGCAGTCGATCGTCGAGCTGTCCCGGTACGAGGCGGCCAGCGGTTCGTTCCAGGTCGTCGTCGACATCACCACCAGCTCGGTCCTGCCGAGTTTCCTCGTGGGCAGCGACACCCTGTTCATCGGCGTCGGCACCGACAACGCCTATGTGGACTTCTCGCGGCTGAAGGGCGACGCGGTCCAGGTCTCCGACGACCGCCAGTCCGCGAAGATCACCCTGGGGCACGCACAGCTGGAGCCGGCCACGCTGGACGTGCACGAGTCCCATGTGTACGCGCAACAGCAGGGGCTGTTCACCCGGATCAACGAGTTCCTCAGCGGGAACCCGAACTCGCAGCAGGCGCTCTACGAGCTCGCCCAGAAGCAGATCCAGGCCGCGGCCGCGAAGAGCTCGCTGGTGGCCGACGCGGAGCGCAACACCCGCACGATGCTGACCGGCCTGCTGCAGTCGCTCGGCTTCAAGAACATCACCGTCGAGTACGCCGACACCAACCCCGGCTGACCGGGGCTTTCCCGCCGCGAACGAAAACTGTCGGACCCTCCCCGTAGTCTGCGACCGATCACCCGCAGGAGGGGGAAACACAGGTGAACGACAGCAGACAGCCGAGCGAGACGGCGTTCCGGCCGGACCCGTCCTGGGAGCCGCACGTCCACGTCCGGCGGGGCGGCTGGTTCGTCCAAGAGGTCGAGCTCGGCCAGGAGGCGGCCGGGTACTGGCAATCCGTGCTCGACGAACCCGGTGAACGCGCCGAGGAGGCCTTCGGCAACCCAGGCAGCGACCCGGCGATCCTGGCGGCCATCCGGCGGACGCAGGCCGGCGAGGCCGACGTGGTGGGCGCCGCCGCACTGGCCCGCCTGCGGATGTACGGCCACTACCGGGGCAGCGAGGAGCGGAACCGCTCGGAGCAGGTGGCCGACGCCTGGATCCTGCGCCACGGCCTGGTGTTCGCGGTCCGGGCGGCCGCCGAGGCCACCCGGATCAGCTGCAACGAGACCGGCGGGCCGGCGCTCGTGCGCCCGTGCCCCGGCGCGCAGGTTCCGCTGCACCTGCTGCGGATCCCGCTGTTCCGGCGGCTGCGTTCGGTCCTCGCCGCGGCGCCGCAGGCCGACTACGAAGCCGCGGCCGAGGCGCTCGCGCCGTGCCGCACCCAGGCGGCCACCCGGATCGCCGCCTCCTACCTGGTCCCCACCCGCACCGACTGGAGTGACGAGCTGGTCGCCGAGGTCGCGGGCGTCGACGCCTACAACTTCGACTGGGGCGCGGTGCTGACCTCCCTGAGCACCCCGGAACAGGTCGCCGCGGTGCACAACGAGTACGTGAACTGGCAGTTCAACCAGGACGAGATCCGCTGCACCCTCACCGACGCGCTGGGGCCGGCCGTCGCGCCGTTCGTGGCCCGGGCGATCGACGGTGACCCGAACGGCGGCGACTCGCGTAAGGCACTGCTGCGCTTCCTCGCCGGCCTGCCCACCGACACGGCGTTCGGCCTGCTGGTGGCGCGGCTCGGCCAGAAGCACGTGTCGCCGGTCGTCGCCGGGGCGATGGGCCGCTTCCCCGCCCGCGCGGTCCGGCTGCTGGCCGAGGCCGCCACCGGCCGGTCCAAGACCGCGGACGCCGCCGGCTTCCTGCTGCGGAGCCAGGTCCGCGCGCATCCGGACGTCGCCGCCCGGGTCGCCGGGCAGCTGCCGGCGGAGCAGCGTGCGGTGGTCGAGAAGACGATGGCGGGCGGTGATCGGCTGCCCGAGGTTCCGCGGTCGGCGCTGCCGCGGGTCCTGGTGGACCCACCGTGGACGACGAAGCGCACGGCGGTCAAAACCACCGTCCTCAGTGGACTCGAGGCCGGCGGCGAGCCGGCGCTCGAGTGGGAGCCGGGCGAAGAAGCCGAGTGGGCGAGGCAGGACCTGGAGATCTTCTGGCCGGGCGACGACCCGGACCTGGCGGGCCGGATCGCCGCGTTCGAGGCCGGGAAGCTCCCGCGCTGGGCGGAACCGCGCCTGTTCCTCGCCGCGCCGCAGGAGTGGGTGCTCGAGCACCTCCCCCACTGGGAACCCCAGGACGCCTGGGATGCCGAGGGCTGGGGCCGTCAGCTCCTGGGCCGGCACGGCCTGGCCGCGTACCGGCCGGTCCTCGCGGCGGCGACCGCGCACCCGGGCCACGGCGGGCTGCTCCTGCCGTTGACGAGCCCGGAGATCGCCGAGCTGATGGCGGACTGGTTCGTCCGGCTGAAGTCGGCCCGCTCGATCGCGTCGGCCTGGCTGGCCCGCCACCCGGCCGCGGCCGCGCGGTACCTCGTCCCGCCCGCACTCGGGCCGGCCGGGGCGCGGCGTCGCGCGGCCGAAGCGGCGCTGCGCCACGTCGCGGCGCAGAACGCCGAAGTCGTCGCGCGGGCCGCGGCGGGCCACGGCCCCGAAGCCGCCCAGGCGATCGGCCGGCTGCTCGCCACCGACCCCCTGGACGTCCTGCCCGCGCGGATCCCGGTGGCCGGAGCCTGGGCCGATCCGGTCGTGCTGCCGCAGATCCGGGTGCGCGAGGGCGGTCAAGCGCTGCCGGAGAGCGCGGCCGGGCACGTCGTCACGATGCTCGCGCTGTGCCGCCCCGACGAGGTCTACGCCGGGGTGCCACACGTCCGGGAGGTCTGTGACCCGGCCTCGCTGGCGGAGTTCGCCTGGGCGCTGTTCCGCGGCTGGGAGAGCGAAGGGTTCCCGGCCAAGAACGGCTGGGTGCTGACCGCGCTGGGCCTGCTCGGAGACGACACGGTGGTCCGCGAGCTGAGCCCGCTGATCCGGGCCTGGCCGGGCGAAGGCGGCCACGCCCGGGCGACCGCCGCCCTCGACGTCCTGGCCGGCATCGGCACGGACCTCGCGCTGCTGCACCTGAACTCCATCGCGCAGAAGGTGAAGTTCAAGGGGCTGAAGCTGAAGGCGCAGGAGAAGATCGCCGCCGTCGCCGAGGGGCTCGGCCTGCCGACCGAGCAGCTGGCCGACCGCCTGGTCCCGACACTCGGCCTCGACGAGGCAGCCACGGCAGTGATCGACTACGGCCCCCGCAAGTTCGTCGTCGGCTTCGACGAACAGCTCAAACCGTACGTCACGGACCCGGACGGCAAGCCCCGCAAGGCCTTGCCGAAGCCGGGCGCGAAGGACGACGCCGAACACGCGGCGGCGGAGTACAAGCGCTTCTCGGCGCTGAAGAAGGACGTCCGTGCGGTCGCGGCCGACCAGATCTCCCGGCTGGAGACGGCGATGGTGCTCGGCCGCCGCTGGCCCGCCGCGGAGTTCGAGCAGCTGCTGGCCGGCCACCCGCTGCTCTGGCACCTCGTGCGGCGGCTGGTCTGGCGCACCACGGCGGGCGAAGCGTTCCGGTGCGCGGAGGATCGCACGTACGCCACCGTCGAGGACGACGGTTACCTGCTGCCGCCGGACGCCGAGGTGGGCATCGCGCACCCGCTCGAGCTGGGCGCGGCGCTGGCGGAGTGGTCGGCGGTGTTCGCCGACTACGAGATCCTGCAGCCGTTCCCGCAGCTGGGCCGTCCGGTGGCCACTTTGGACGACGCCGAGAAGGCCGCGACGACGCTGAAGCGGTTCGAGGGCCTCAAGGTGCCGGTCGGCAAGGTGCTCGGCCTGACCCAGCGCGGCTGGGTGCGCGGCGAACCGCAGGACGCCGGCATCGAGTGCTGGATCTCCCGCCCGGCCCCCGGCGGCTTCAGCGTCGTGGTCGACCTCGACCCCGGCATCGCGGCCGGCGACGTGACCTGGGAACCGGAGCAGGCGCTGGGCGCGATCTGGCTGGACGACACCGGAGGTGGCCACTGGCGCCGGCTCGGGTCCACGCGGCCCTTCGGCGACCTGGACCCGGTCACGGCGTCCGAGGTGCTGGCCGACCTCGAAGGGCTGACCCGGTGACCGCGAACCCGCAACGGCCACCGGCCGAAGTCCGCTACGCCGATGAGCTGGCCCGGTTGCGCGAGCAGGACACCGCGCCGCGCCCGCCGGGCTGGGCGCTCAGCCTCGCGGCCGCGCGCCGGTTCATCGTCGGCGACGAGGCCCACGGCATCCGGCGCAAGTTCGTCGGCGATCCGTCGCTGATCGACCGGTCGCTGGTCACGCTGGCCACCAGCCGCGGGCTGATGCTCGTCGGCGAGCCCGGGACGGCGAAATCGCTGCTGTCGGAGCTGATCGCGGCGGCCGTCAGCGGTGACTCGACGCTGACCATCCAGGGCGGCGCGGCCACCACCGAGGACCAGATCAAGTACTCGTGGAACTACGCGCTGCTGGTCGCCGAAGGGCCGTCGGAGCGGTCGCTGGTGCCCGCGCCGATGCTGCGCGGCATGCGCGAGGGCGCGGTGGTGCGGTTCGAGGAGATCACGCGCTGCCCGCTGGAAGTGCAGGATTGCCTGCTGTCGCTGCTGTCCGAGCGGGTGCTGGCGATCCCGGAGCTGCCCGGCGGAGCGGGCATGGTGTTCGCCTCCGAAGGGTTCAACGTCATCGCCACGGCCAACACGCGCGACCGCGGCGTCAACGAGATGAGCGCGGCCCTGAAACGGCGGTTCACCTTCGAGACGGTGTTCCCGATCGCGGACTTCGCCACCGAACTGGACCTGGTCGAGCAGGAGGCGACCGCGCTGCTGGCCCGGTCCGGGGTCGAGGCCCCGCCGCGGCGTGACGTGCTGGAGGTGCTGGTCACCACCTTCCGCGACCTGCGCGGCGGGCCGGCGGGTGATCGCGTGTCGGCCGTGATGAGCACCGCGGAGGCGGTCTCGGTCGCGCACGCGGTCGGGGTGCGGGGCTGGTACCTGCGCGGTGAGCCGGGCACGCCCGCCGACGTCGTGGCGTGCGTGGCCGGCACGGCGGCGAAAGACAACGCGGACGACCTGGCGCGGCTGCGCCGGTACCTCGAACAGCACGCGGCCCGCCGCGGTGCCGATCCGTGGCAGGAGCTGCACCACGCGCGGCACCTGCTGCCGGGCTGAGGGGGCGGGGCATGGGGGCCGTCTTCGTGGGCGTGCGGCACCACAGCCCGGCGTGCAGCCGGGTGGTCGCGTCGGCCGTCGGCGAGCTGCGCCCGGCGTACGTGCTGGTCGAGGGGCCGGCCGACGTCAACGGCCGGCTCGGTGAGCTGCTGCTCGGCCACGAACTGCCGATCGCCATCCACACGAGCTACTCCGGCGAGCAGAGGACGCACTCGTCGTGGTCGCCGTTCTGCGACCACTCCCCCGAGTGGATCGCGCTGACCGCCGGCCGGGCGGCCGGTGCGGAGCTGCGGTTCATCGACCTGCCGGCCTGGCACCCGGCCTTCGACGGCTGGGACAACCGGTACGCCGACGCGGAGCTGCGCTACGCCGAGGTGATCCGCCGGCTGTGCGCGGAGTTCGCGGTGGACAACCCGGACTCGCTCTGGGACCACCTCTTCGAAGCCGCCCCGGACGAGGGCCTGGCGGAACGGTTGACGGCGTACTTCGACCTCTTGCGCGGGGAGGCCGAAGCGAGCGAAAGCGACCGGGTGCGCGAGGAGTACATGGCCTCGTGGGTCCGCGCGGCCGTCGCCGACGCCGGGGAGCGGCCCGTGCTGGTCGTCACCGGCGGGTTCCACACCGCGGCCGTCCGGCGGCTCGCGGCGAGCGGCGGCACGGACTGGCCCGAGGTGCCCCGGCAGCCCGGTGCGGCGAGCTACCTCGTGCCGTACTCGCACCGGCGGCTCGACGCGTTCACCGGCTACCAGTCCGGGATGCCCTCGCCCGGCTACTACCAGCTGCTGTGGGAACGCGGCCTGGCCGGCGCCGGCCAGGGGCTGCTGGAAGCGGTCGCCGGGCGGCTGCGCGCGCGACGTCAGCCGGTGTCGACCGCGGACCTCATCGCCGCCCGCGCCCTCGCCGACGGCCTGGCCAAGCTGCGCGGGCACGACGACCCGGCGCGGGTCGACGTCCTGGACGGCCTGCTCGGCGCCCTGGTCACCGACGACCTGACGCAGCCGCCGCCGTGGACGGTCCGCGGGCCGCTGCAGCCGGGCGCGCACCCGGTGGTGGTCGAGATGGTGGCCGCGCTCGGCGGCGAGCGCACGGGCCGGCTGCACCCGGACACCCCCGCGCCGCCGTTGCCCGGCCGGGTCGAGGCGGAACTGGCGGAGCTGGGCCTCGACGGCGCCGGTCCGGTCCGGCTCGACCTGACCGAAGAGCACGGGCGGCGCCGCAGCCGGGTCCTGCACTGCCTGCGGCTGCTGGGGATTCCCGGGTTCGACCGCCGGTCCGGTCCGGCGGGCGGCGCGGACCCGGTGGTCGTCGAGGTCTGGCGGCTGACTCCCGGCGACACCCGCCTGCCCGCGCTGATCGAGGCGGGGGCGTACGGCGCGACCCTGCCCGAAGCGGCGCTGGCCGTGCTGCGGGAGAGCCTGCCCGGCGCCGACCTGCCGGCGCTGGCGCGAGCGCTGTTCGACGCCGCTCTGTGCGGCGTCCCGGCCCTGCCCGAATCCATTGTGGACACCCTGGTCGCGGAGGCCGGCCACGCGGACGACCTCGGCCCGCTCGGGGACGCCGTGGCGACGGTCCTCGCGCTGTGGCGCCACGACGAGCTGTTCGGCCTCGCGGGCAGCCCGGCGGCCGCGGCCGTGCTGCGGGCGGGGGTGGCGCGGGCGTTGTGGCTGGCCGAAGCCGTCCGCGGTGGCCCGGCTCCCGCCGAGCCGCGCCGGCTCGCGGCGATGGTGGCGGTCCGCGACACGATCCGGCACGCGGCGCCGGTGCTGACGGTGGATCGCGAGACGGCCACCGCGGTCGCCGGGCGGGTGGCCGCCGACGCGGGTGTCCCGCCGGACCTGCGGGGCGCCGCGGCCGGCCTGGCCTGGTCACTCGGCGCCGCCCCGGCTCCGGACCGGACCCGGGCGGCGGTGCGGGACATGGCCGCCCCGGCCACCCTCGGCGATTGGCTGGCCGGGCTGTTCGCGCTGGCCCGCGAGGAGGTGATCGGCGCCGACGGCGTGCTGGACACAATGGACGAGCTGGTGAGCGCGCTGACCGAGGCGCAATTCCTGGCGGCGCTGCCCGCGCTGCGCCTGGCGTTCGCCTACTTCCCGCCCGCGGAACGCGAAAAGATCGCCGAGCGCCTGCTGGCCCGCCACGGCCGCGGCGGCTCGGCCCGCACCCTGACCCGGCCGGTCGCGATCGACCCGGTGGTCATCGCGGAGGCCATGGCCCTCGAGGCCCGCGTGGACGCCCGCCTGACCCGGGAGGGCCTGGCATGACCGCGTTCGAACACCGCCCGTCCCACGGAAAGGCACCCGCGTGACCGACCTCGAGCGCTGGCGCCTCATCCTCGGCGAGCCCGCGCAAGCGGCCTGCGAGCTCACCCGGGAGGGCGCGGGGCGGGACGCGGCCCTGTCCTGGCTCTACGACCGCGGTGACGAGCTGGCCGAGCGGGACGTGCGCGGCGGCACCGGGCCGTCCGTCCTGTCCACAGTAGACTGGCTCGACGACGTGCACCGGCTGTTCCCGCGCGAGACCATCGAGCGCCTGGAACGCGACGCGGTGGAGCGCTACGACATCACCGAAATCGTCACCGACCCGGACGTGCTGGCCCGGATCGAACCGAGCCCGGCGCTGCTGCGGGCGGTGTTGCGCACCAAGCACCTGATGAACCCGGATCTGCTCGCCATGGCGCGGAAACTCGTCGAAGCGGTCGTCCGCGACCTGCTGCGGCGGCTGAAGCCGGAGCTGCGCCGGTCGTTCACCGGCACCCGGTCCCGGCGGCCCAGTCAGCTGAAGCAGGCGCGTGACTTCGACTTCCAGCGCACGATCCGCGCCAACCTCGGCCGCTACCAGCCCGCCGAGCGGCGGGTGCTCATCGACAGCCCGAAGTTCACCTCCCGCACCCGCCGGCACCTCGACCGGTGGCAGCTGGTCCTGCTCGTCGACCAGTCCGGGTCGATGGCCGGCTCGGTGATCCACGCGGCGGTGACGGCGGCCTGCCTGTGGGGCCTGCCGGGCCTGAAGACGCACCTGGTCACGTTCGACACCGCGGTCGTCGACCTCACCGAGGACGTCACCGACCCGGTCGAGC
Organism: Amycolatopsis sp. 505; assembly: GCF_031625235.1. Taxonomy (NCBI): domain Bacteria; kingdom Bacillati; phylum Actinomycetota; class Actinomycetes; order Pseudonocardiales; family Pseudonocardiaceae; genus Amycolatopsis; species Amycolatopsis sp. 505. The sequence continues at coordinate 157,142 of NZ_JACKQP010000003.1, read as the reverse complement.
TGCTGATGAAGGTCCAGCTGGGCGGCGGCACCGACATCGCGAAGGCGGTCGCCTACGCCGCCGGGCTCATCGAGAACCCGCGCCGGGCGATCGTGGTGGTGATCAGCGATTTCTTCGAAGGCGGCGACGAACACCGGCTGGTGCACGACGTCCGGAAACTGGCCGAGGCGGGCACGCACGTGCTGGCCCTGGCCGCGCTCGACGAGGAGGCGAACCCGGTGTACGACCGCGCGCTGGCGCAACGGCTGGCCGACGTGGGCGCCCACGTCGGGGCCATGACGCCCGGGATGCTGGCCGAGTTCGTCGCGGAACGGCTCGGCTGATGCGCGCCGACCTCCTCGCGCTCACCCCGGACGCGCTCGCCGCGCTGGCCAACCGCGGCCTGGTCAAGCGCGCGCAGAAAGACATCGACGCCGGCCGCGGCCCGGCCCTCGAAACCGCCGAGGACGGCGAGGTGCGCGGCCGGTTCCCGGACGGCGTCGAGGTCGTGTTCCCGCCGGAAGGCGCACTCGCCGCGGCGGCGTGCACCTGCGGCGCGCCCGGCGTGTGCCGCCACCGGATCGCCGTCGTGCTCGGCTACCAGCACCACCCGGGCGCCGCACCCGAGTTCACCGCGTGGTCGCCGGGCGACATCGACGACGAAGCGCTGACGGCCGAGTTCGGCGCCCGAGCCGTGACAACGGCCCGGCGCGCTTGGCAGGCGGGTCCGGTGGTGCGCCTCCGGCGCCCGACGGCGGCGGACCCGGTGGCGGTGGCCGAACTCCCGGCGGCGACGGTCCGCTTCCTGGTCCCCGCCGAGCTGGGCTACGCCCACACCGACGCGGCCGACCGGGCCCAGCAGGTCGCCATCGCGGTCTGGGCGTTCCGGGAGGCCGACACCCGCGGCCTGACCGACGCGGACACCCGGTTCGCGATCGGCGGCCCAACCCCGGCCCCGGCCCCGGTCCCGTCCGCCCCCGCGCTGGAGGTCGTCGCGCGGGTGCTGCACGACGGCGTGGCGAACGCGAGCCCGGTGCTGCGGGCCTCGATCGGCCGCATCGCCACGGACCTGGCGGAGTCAGGGCTGCGCTGGCCGGCGGCGGCGATGTCAGAGCTCGGCGACCAGTTGGACGCGTACGCCGCCCGCAGCGCCCGCCACCGCGTCGAGCGGTGCGCGGAGCTCCTCGCGGAGATCCCGGCCCGATTCCGGGCGAGCGGCCCGCCGTCCCTGGTGCTGGGAACGGAAGAGCAGGCGGAGACGAAGTTGCGCCGCATCCGCCTGACGGCACTGGGCGTCCGGATATCCGGCAGCCCGGGCGAGCGCCGCGCCCAGGTCTACTTCACGGCCGACGGCTCGGTGCTGGGCCTGACGGCCCGCTGGGAAACCGGCACCGAGCAGGTGACGGGCCACGACCTGGCCGGCCGCCGCATCGCGGGCACGACGCTGGGAGTCCTGGCGGCCGCAAACGTCGTCTCCGAAACCGCGGTCCGCAGCGCAAGCCGAGCCTTGAGACTGGGCACCTCCCGCACGGGCGCAATATCGATAACCCCGATCGGCGCGGCATGGGACGACCTGCCCGCGGTGATCACCGACTTCAAGGCCGAAGCCAATCGGCTGGCGAACCTCCCGCCGAAGCTGATCCGCCCCCGAGTCGAGGCGGAAGACATCGCGGTGGTCCGGATAACAGAGGTGTGCGACCTGGGCTACCACCCCGGAGCCCAACGCCTGGACGCAATCATCGCGGACGCCCAGGGCACCCAGGCGCGAATAACGGCAACCCACAGCAGCGCCTGCCCGGGTCGGCTTGACGCGCTGAACAGCGCGCTGGCGGCAAACCCCACCCAGCTGAGCGGAGCATTGACCCGAACGGCAGGCGAGCTGCGCATAGACCCGGTGGCCATCCGAACGAAGGAGGGCATCCACCTCCCGGACCTGGCCGCCGACGACCGGACCGAGCCACTGGGCCCACCACCTCCGCCAGAGCACGACCCCCTGCGAGAGGCATTGGCGGAGGCGGAATCGGTCCTGGCGGACGCGGCCCACCGAGGCTTGGCCCACGCACCCCCAACCTCGAGAACCCGAACAGACCGAGCGGCAAAGAACCTGAAGTCAACAGGCTTCACCACCACGGCGGCCGAGCTGAGCAAATTCGCGGAGCAATGGACCCCGGAGGCATGGACAAGAGCCCAGATCCGAGTACTGACAGCGGCCGAGCTCCGCTGACCACCACCACAGACCCAGCGGCGCCGAACCCCACCGACACCGGCACCGGCACCAGCCACAACGAAACCCAGACCTCCCCCAACCCCGATCCGAAGCCCCAACACGGCCGGCGGCACCGGGTCAAGGCACGCTTTCCCGCCTTGACGCGGTGCCGCCGGCCGTAGTCACAATCGGGCATCGGGGTTGGCGGAAACCCAAGAGCCGTGGCTCACCGCCCCGCAACCGCCAGCCGCACCACCGCAACGCCGCCCACGGCGCAGCCCGCCCAGCACAGCGCGGCCCAGCCCGGCCCGGCCCGGCAAGCTCGACACGGCCCAGCACGGCGCGGCTCGGCGCGGCTCGGCGCGGCACGGCCCGGCGCCGCCCGGCACGGCACGGCGCCGCACGCGCGGCGCGGCCCAGCACGGCACGGCCCAGCACGGCCCAGCACGGCGCGGCTCGGCGCGGCTCGGCGCGGCACGGCCCGGCGCCGCCCGGCATGGCACGGCGCCGCGCGGCGCGGCGCGGCAACGCACCGAAAGTCGGCACCCCCACGCCGCACCGCCGCACTACCCCGCCAAACCGGAGCAGCCCGCCAACCCCAAACCGCCCGCCTCAGCCGTTGCGCACAATCCGCCACCGATTGGCCGCCGCGCCATTGTCCGGCCCCTGAACCGCATAAGCCCCAGCCGCAGAGGACCCGTTCTCGATAGTCAGCAACTTTCCGCTATTAACGTTCCGGATCTTGGACGTCCCGTCCCCCTGGTCAACCAGAGTCCACCGATGATCCGCAGTCCCGTTGTCCGACCACTGGAGAACCCGCGCACCGTCAGCCGTGGACATGTCCAGCACCCCCAGCACCTTCCCGCTGTTGGCATTCCGGAACCGGACCGCACTCCCGTCGGTGATCATCTCCCAGTTGTGATCAGCCGTACCGCTGTCCGACCACTGCAGAGCCCGCCCACCATCGGCGGTCGACATGTTCTCGACCCCGAGCACCAGCCCGCTGCCCACGTTGACCAACCGATAGGTCACCACACCGGCCCCACCGGTGTTCCAGTACACCGTGTAGCTGAACCCCTGCGCATCATAAAAAGGCACCAAATTGACCGAAGCACCGTTGGCCGTGGCACTGAAGTTCAACGCACTGCTGCTGGTCCGGGTGATCGAACCGACATTGAGCGACGGCAGCGTGCTCCCACCGTAATTGCCCGCCAGAACCACCGGACCATAGGTCACCGCGGCGACGTTCGCGTTGTCGTTGGCCGCCTTCAGAGCGACCTTCATCGGCAGCCGCACCGTGACCGTGTCTCCGGAAGCCCACGACCGCGACAGGGTCGCATAACTGCCCGGCGTGGCCGTCACGTTCTGCGCGACCCCGTTGACACTGATCGTCGCCCCGCTCGTCCACGACGGGATGCGGATCCGCATCGCCCAGGTCCCGCCCACACTCCCCGTCACCGTCAACGTGGACGTGTCACTGACCGGGAACGACGTCGTCTGGGTGACCGTGATCCCCCGCTGGGACCACGTGAGCACCGACGGCAGGAACTGGTTCACGATCAACGTCGTGTCGCTGTAGAAGTAGATCGAATCGGCCAGCTTCGTCTGGGTCTCCAGGCCGCTCCCCTGGCAGCACCAGAACGAGTTGTAGTCGGTGCTCCACGTGCCGCCGCCCCAGGCCGGGCCGAGACCTCGGCGGCCGCCCGGGTTGAGGGAGCTGAAATACGTTATGTGGCCGTGGCTGTCGGCCGGGTTCTGCTGGCCGATCATCTGGTTGAGCAGGGCCCGCTCGTAGTAGTCGGCCAGGTCGGCGCGGTCCGGGTACAGCGCCATCAGCTCGCGGGTCAGCTTGAGCATGTTGTAGGTGTTGCAGCTCTCGCACGTGTCCTGGTTGAGGTAGCCGGCGATGGCGTTGGGCGCGCGGAAGTGCTCGGCCTGGCTGTTGCCGCCGATGGCGTACGTGTGCGCACCGACCGTGATGTTCCACGCGTTCGTGGCGATGTCGCGGTAGCGGGTGGTGCCCGTCGCCTTGTACTCGCGGGCCGCGCCGATCCACTTGGGGATCTGGGTGTTGGCGTGCAGCCCGTTGAGCTGATCCCGCCCGGCGGCCAGGGGGTCGAACACGGCGGCGTGGTCGAACCGCTTGGCCGCGGTCAGCCACCGCGAGTCCCCGGTGAACTGGTACAGGTCGGTGAGCACCGCGTTCATCCCGCCGAATTCGGTGTTCAGCACCGACTGCATCTGCGACGCGCTGAGCCGGGCGGTCCGCCGGTCGACCCAGCCGGCCAGGTTCAGCAGCACGTCACGGGCCTGGGTGCTGTCGGCGTACCGCCAGACGTCGAGCAAGCCGGCCATGGTCTTGTGGATGCAGTAGTAAGGCACGTTGCCGTTCGTCAGCTTGCCGGCTTCGAGATTGTCGAAATCGGCCTCCGGGAAGCCGGACAGGTACCCCGCGGCGAATCCGGCGGCGGCGTTGTTCGCCTGGCACTTGGCGAGCTCGGCCACCATGGTCGTCGCCTTGTCGCGGCACGTCGTGTCGCCGGCGACGGCCCACAGCTGGGCCCACGCGGTCAGGAAGTGCCCCTGGACGTGGCTGCGGAACGGGAAGTTGGGCGCGTCCCAGCCGCCGTTGGTGGCCGCGCCGCCGGTGGAGAGCCGGTGGTTGGCGCGGAAGTTGTACAGCAGCCGGTTGACGTCGACGAACCGCAGGTAGTTCTGCGTCCGGTTCTGGTTGTCCAGCCAGCGGCTCGCGGTCAGCCGCACCTGGCCGAGGTCGAACGGGAACGCGGACACCCCGGCGTCGGGGCGGACCGGGCCGACGGCCGCGGCGGTGGCGGTGGCGGTGGCGGCCGAAGCGGCGGGCGCCCAGCCGACGGCGGACCCGGCCGCGGAGGCGATGGCGGTGGCGCCGGCGGCTTGCAGCAGGCGCCGGCGGCTGAAGGAGGAGGTCACCGGGTGCTCCGTTCGTCGTTGAGCGGACAAGAGGTGGGCGCGGAGCATGTTAGCGCTAACAAAGCCACTTGTCACCACCCCCGCGCAATCCGGCCCGGTGGACGTATTCCGTTCCGCGGCCGGAAATTTCACCGCTCCATTTCCGGAACCGGATCCGGAACTGAAACTTTCATTTCCGGCTGGACGCTCATTCGAAATCCGTGCTACAACCGGGACACCCTTGAGCAGACGCCTCGAGGATTTCCCCGTCGGCCGAAGGGTTTCGCATGCCCACGCTCCGATCGTCGTTCCGGATCTTCGCGACCGCCGCGCTGCTCGTCTTGGCCGTCTGCGGCGCTCCCCCGGGTGCCGTCGCGGCACCGCTGGCGGCGACGCCGAGTGCCGGCTGCGGCAAGAGCCCGACGCTCACGAGCGGCAAACGCACGATCCAGAGCAACGGCAAGAGCCGCAGCTTCATCCTGAAGATCCCCGACACCTACGACAACACCGCCCCGCACCGGCTGGCGTTCGGCTTCCACTGGCTGGGCGGCACCGCCGAGCAGGTCTCCGGCGGCGGCAGCGACGGCTACGCGTGGGCCTACTACGGCATGCAGTCGCAGTCGGGGAACTCCACGATCTTCGTGGCGCCGCAAGGCCTCAACAACGGCTGGGGCAATTCCGGCGGCGAGGACGTGACCTTCACCGACGACATGGTCCGCCTGATCGAGAACGACCTCTGCGTCGACACGACACAGCTGTTCTCCGTGGGCTTCAGCTACGGCGGCGCGATGAGCTACGCCCTCGCCTGCGCCCGGGCGAACGTCTTCCGCGCGGTCGTGGCGATCGCCGCCCCCGGCGCGATCAGCGGGTGCAGCGGCGGCACCCAGCCCATCGCCTACATGGGCATCCACGGCGTCTCGGACAACATCGGCGCCGGCCGCGGGCTGCGGGACACCTTCGTCCGCAACAACGGCTGCACCCCGCAGAACGCCCCCGAACCCGCCGCGGGCAGCAAGACGCACTACCTGACCACCTACTCGGGCTGCCGGACCGGCTACCCGGTGGTCTGGGCCCCGTTCGACGGCGGCCACCAGCAGGGTCCGGTGGACGGCTGCACCGGCTGCGAGAGCGGCGCGCGGAGCTGGACGAAGACCGAGATCTGGAAGTTCTTCAGCCAGTTCGGCGGCAGCGACCCGAACCCGCCGACCTCGCCGGTGCAGGTCGGCGTGAACTACTCCCTGGTCGCCGCGCACAGCGGCAAGTCGGCGGACATCAGCGGCGCGTCCACCGCGGCGGGCGCCGCGCTGATCCAGTGGTCCTCGCACACCGCGGCCAACCAGCAGTTCGACTTCCTCGCCTCGGCCGACGGCTACTACCGCGTCCGCGCCCGGCACAGCGGACTCGTCCTCCAGGTCGCGGGCACGGCCTCCGGCGCGGACATCACCCAGCAACCCGACACCGACGCGACGACCCAGCAGTGGAAGGTCACCGACCAGGGCGGCGGCGCGATCAGCCTGGTCAACCGGGCCAGCGGCCTCGCGATGGACGTCTGGGGCGCCTCGACCGCCGACGGCGCGCGCATCTCGCAATACGCCGTCTCCGGGAACGCCAACCAGCGGTTCCAGCTCCAGCGCTCCTGAGGAGGACGACGATGCCCGACCTGACCCGACGGCAGGCCATCCGGCTCGGCGCCGCACTGGTCCCCCTCGTGTGGACGGCGACCGCCCGGCCCGGCTCGGCCGCACCGGCCGACGTCCGGGCGGTGAACGACCTCGCCCTGTGGTACGACAAGCCGGCCGGCACCGAGTGGCTGCGGGCGTTGCCGATCGGCAACGGCAGGCTGGGCGCCATGGTGTTCGGCAACACCGACACCGAACGCCTGCAGCTCAACGAGGACACGATCTGGGCGGGCGGCCCCCACGACTACAGCAACACCCAGGGCGCGGGGGCACTCGCCCAGATCCGGCAGCTGGTGTTCGCGAACCAGTGGACGCAGGCGCAGTCGCTGATCGACCAGAAGATGCTGGGCACCCCGGCCGCGCAGCAGCCGTACCAGCCGGCCGGCACGCTCAGCCTCGCGCTCCCCGGCGGCAGCGCATCTTCGTACCAGCGGTGGCTCGACCTGACCACCGCCACGACGGTCGTCACCTACGTCGTGAACAACGTGCGCTACCGGCGCGAAGTGTTCGCCAGCGCGGTGGACCAGGTCATCGTCCTGCGGTTGACGGCGGAGACACCCGGCTCGATCTCGTTCTCCGCCTCGTTCGGCACCCCGCAGCGGGCCTCGGCGTCCAGCCCGAACGGGACCACGATCGCCCTCGACGGCGTTTCCGGCGACAGCCGGGGCATCGCCGGCTCGGTCCGGTTCCTCGCCCTCGCCGCCGCCACCGCCGAGGGCGGGAGCACCAGCAGTTCCGGCGGCACGCTGCGGGTGTCCGGGGCCAACGCCGTGACGCTGCTGATCTCGATCGGCACCAGCTACGTCGACTACCGCACGGTGAACGGGGACTACCAGGGCAGCGCGCGGTCGAGGCTGGCCGCCGCGCAGACGCTTTCCTACGACACCCTGCGCAGCCGGCACGTCGCCGACTACCAGAAGCTGTTCAACCGCACGACGCTCGACCTGGGCCGGACCTCGGCCGCCGACCAGCCGACCGACGTCCGGATCGCGCAGCACAACAGCGTCAGCGACCCGCAGTTCGCCGCCCTGCTCTTCCAGTTCGGGCGCTACCTGCTGATCTCCTCGTCGCGGCCGGGCACCCAGCCGGCCAACCTGCAGGGCATCTGGAACGACAGCCTCAACCCGTCGTGGGAATCGAAGTACACGCTCAACGCCAACCTGCCGATGAACTACTGGCCGGCCGACGTCACCAACCTCCCCGAGTGCTACGAACCGGTGTTCGCCATGATCGCCGACCTCGCGGTCACCGGCGCCCGCACCGCGCAGGTCGAGTACGGCGCCCGCGGCTGGGTCACCCACCACAACACCGACGGGTGGCGCGGATCCTCCATTGTGGACTTCGCGCAGGCCGGCATGTGGCAGACCGGCGGCGCCTGGCTCGCCACCATGATCTGGGACCACTACCGGTTCACCGGCGACGTCGCCTTCCTGCGCGCCCGCTACCCGCTGCTGAAGGGCGCCGCCCAGTTCTTCCTCGACAGCCTGGTGACCGAACCCTCCCTGGGCTACCTGGTCACCAACCCGGCGAACTCCCCCGAGCTCAACCACCACGCGAACGCGTCCGTGTGCGCGGGACCGACGATGGACATGCAGATCCTGCGCGACCTGTTCGACGGCTGCGCGGGCGCGTGCCAGGTGCTCGGCGTGGACGCCGCGTTCGCCGACCAGGTCAAGGCGGCCCGGCAGCGGCTGGCGCCGATGAAGGTCGGCTCGCGCGGCAACATCCAGGAGTGGCTCTACGACTGGGTGGAGACCGAACAGACCCACCGGCACATCTCGCACCTCTACGGCCTCTACCCGAGCAACCAGATCACCAAGCGCGGCACGCCGTCGCTGTTCACCGCCGCCCGCAGGACACTCCAATTGCGCGGGGACGATGGCACCGGGTGGTCACTGGCGTGGAAGATCAACTACTGGGCGCGCATGGAAGAGGGCGCCAAGGCGCACGACCTGCTCCGGCTGCTCGTGCGGACGGACCGGCTGGCGCCCAACATGTTCGACCTGCACCCGCCGTTCCAGATCGACGGCAACTTCGGTGCGACCTCCGGCATCGCCGAACTGCTGCTGCACAGCCACAACGGCGAGTTGCACCTGCTGCCCGCGCTGCCACCCGCCTGGCCGGCCGGCAGCGTCACGGGCCTGCGCGGCCGCGGCGGCTACACGGTCGGCGCGACCTGGAGCGGGGGCGCCGCGACGCAGCTGACCATCACGCCCGACCGCGACGGCGACGTCAACGTCCGCAGCCGGCTGTTCACCACGACCTACGAGGTGCTCGACACCACCGGCGGCGCCAAGGTCCAGCCGACGACCGTCGAGTCCGATCTGGTCCGGTTCCCCGGTCAGGCCGGGCACACCTACCAGGTCACTTCCCTCGGCGGGCCGCCGCCGGTGGTCGAACCCGGGGTCAACTACCGGCTCGTCGCCCAGCACAGCGGCAAGTCGGCCGACATCAGCGGCGGCTCGACGGCGGCCGGCGCGGCGCTGATCCAGTGGCAGGCCACCAGCGGCCTGAACCAGCAGTTCGACTTCCTCGCCTCCGACGCCGGCTACCACCGCATCCGGTCTCGCAACAGCGGCCTGGTCCTGCAGGTCGCGAGTTCGGCCTCCGGCGCGGACATCACCCAGCAGCCCGACACCGGCGCGACGACGCAGCAGTGGCGGGTGACCGATCAGGGCGGCGGAGTGGTGAGCCTGGTCAACCGGGCCAGCGGCCTCGCCATGGACGTCTGGGGCGCCTCGACCGCCGACGGGGCCCGGATCTCCCAGTACGCGGCCGGCAGTGGCGCCAACCAGCGGTTCCTGCTCCAGCGCCTATGACCGGCGCAGGCCGTTGACCAGGAGGTTCACCAGGTGCCGCGCGTCGTAGTGCGCCGCGGACCCCGCGCCGGCGCAGAGGCTGCCGACGCCGCGCATCAGCTCGTAGGCGTCCTGGCCGGGGACGATCTCGCCGGCCTCCGCGGCCGCCTCGAGCAGCTGCGTGCACACCGGACCGAGGCGTTCGAGGAAGTAGGCGTGCAGCGGGTCGTAGCAGGCTTCGTCGGACTGCAGCACCGACGCCAGGCCCTGTTTGGTGATGACGAAGTCGACGAACCGGTCGATCCACTCGACCAGGGCCCGGTGCGGCCCGAGGTCGCCGGCGAGCAGCGCGGGACCGGCCTCGGCCAGGGCTTCGACCTGCCGCCGGTACACCGCGAGGATCAGGTCGGCCCGGGTCGGGTAGTGGCGGTAGATGGTGGCCGTGCCCACCCCGGCCCGGGCGGCGATCTCCCGGATCGGCGCTTCGACGCCGGAGGTCACGAACACCGCGGCGGCGGCTTCGAGGACGTTCCCGGCGTTGCGCCGCGCGTCGGCGCGCCGCGGCGGTTTCCCCGCCGCCGTCCGGGCATCGCTCACGACCGCATGCTACCGGCCCCCACCGGCTCCCCGACGTCCAGTAGCAGCCCGGCCAGCTCGGCCGGCGCGGTGATCATGCAGTCGTGCCCGGCGGCCAGCTCGCGCACGTCCGCGGGCTCGCCGTTCGGCTGCACGGCGGGCACCGGGCGCCGGTCGAACCCCTCCGGCTTGACCGTGCAGTGGATGTGCGTGCGCGGGATCGCCGCCGCGGCCGGGTTGTCCAGCTCGACCGGCTCTTCGAGGCACCGGAGCGGCTGGTCGGACAGCATGGTCCGCAGCCAGGCGACGTCCCCGGGGTCGGTCACCCCGAACAGGCCGAAGGGCGCGGGCAGTTCGGGCAGCGGCGGGACCCGCCAGCCGGTGCCGAGCATGCTCCGGGTGACCGGCATGACGTCGAGCCCGTTCTCGCCGTGGACGGGCACCATCGCGTCGAGGTACACCAGCCGCGCGATCCGCTCCGGCACCTCGTTGGCCACCGCGGAGATCACCAGGCCGGCGTAGCTGTGCCCGACCAGGACGACGTCGTGCAGGTCCGCTTCGACCAGCAGCCGCACGACGTCGGCGGCGTGCGTGCGCAGCCCGACGTCCGGGGCCAGCAGGTGCCGCGTTTCGCCGTAGCCGGTGAGCGTCGGGGTGAACACCGGCCGTCCGCTCGCCGCCAGCCGCGGTACGACCCGCGCCCAGCACTGGCCGGTGTGCCAGGCGCCGTGGACCAGCACGTACGTGATCGCCATGTGACTCGACTCCTCAAGTGGGACAGTGTCCCGGTTACCATACGGGACAGTGTCCCACTTAGTCGCGGCGGGCTCGCAGCCCGTTGCTCGCGATCGTGGTGTACCGCCGGACGGCCGCGGCCCGGTTCGCCGGCGTCGACGCCTGGATCCCGCCGGCCGCCATCAGGAGGATCACGACGTCGTCCAGGGTCGTTTCGGGGCGCAGCTCGCCCGCCTCCTTGGCCCGGCGCACCAGCTCGGCGAGCGATTTCAGGGCCCGTTCGCGGTCGGCGGTGAAGTCGAGCGCGCCGGGGTAGGCCGACACCAGCGCCGCGGTGGTGGCCCGGTCGCGGGCGTACAGCTCGCCCAGGCGCTCGATCACGGTGCGCAGGCCACGCCAGGGATCCGCGTCGGCGAGACCGTCCTCGACGACGGCGTAGCACGCACGCATCCGCTCCGCGAACGCCTCGGCGAACAGCTGCTCCTTGGTCGGGAAGTGGCGGTAGAGCGTCGCCGGGCCGACCCCGGCGTGGCGGGCGATCTCCCGCATCGGGGCCGCGAGCCCCTCGGCGGCGAAGACGGCCCGGGCGGCTTCGAGGAGGCGCTCGCGGTTGTCGCGGGCGTCCGAACGCCGGATCCGAGGCAACTGGCCGGTCACCGTCTCACTTTAGCCCAACCGGACGGGTGCGTCCGTTACCGTCGCGGCCGCCTCGACCTCAAGGAGATGACAGTGAAAGCAGTTGCGGTGCAGAGTTTCGGCGAGCCCGGCGGGCTGGCCGTCGTGGACCTCCCCGACCCGCGGCCGGCCGCCGGCGAGGTGGTGATCACCACCGAGGCGATCGGGGTCGGCGGGGTCGACGTGCTGATCCGCCGGGGTGCGCTCGCCGCGTTCGGCTTCGAACCCGGTCACGTCCTGGGCGGCGAGGTCGCCGGCGTGGTGACCGCACTCGGCGCGGACGTCGACGAGTCGTGGGCCGGCGCGCGGGTCTGGGCCCCCACCGACGGGGGCGGCGGGTACGTCGAGCAGGCGGTGGTCCCCGCCGCGACGCTGGTGCGGCTGCCGCCGGGTGTGTCGCCGGTCGACGCGGTGACCGTCGCGGGCTCCGGCGTGGTCGCCCACTTCGGCCTCCGGCACGCCCGCTTCGCCGACGGCGAGTCGGTGCTGGTCCGCGGCGCGGCGGGCGGGATCGGCGTGCTGGCGGTCCAGCTCGCGGCCCGCACCGGCACGGTCGCGGTCACGACGTCGTCGGCCGAACGCGGCGCCCGCCTGCGCGCACTGGGCGCCACCGAGGTGCTCGACCGCACCGGCGAGGGCGCGACCGGCTTCGACGTCGTCCTCGACATCGTCGCCGGGGACGAACTGCCGTCGTTCTTCGCCAAGATGAACCCGAACGGCCGGCTGGTGGCGGTGGGCGCGATCGCGGGGCCACCACCGGCCCGGCTCGCCGCGGAGATGTTCACCGCGTTCCGGAAGTCGCTGACGTTCGGCGTCTTCAGCGCCGACTCGGTGTCCACGGAGGACCGTCGGGCGGTGGCCGCCGGGCTGCTGGCCGCCGTGGGCCGCGGCGAGCTGGCCGCCGTCGTCCACGACGTGCTGCCGTTGGGGCAGGCCGTGGCCGCCCACCGGCAGCTCGACGCCGGCACCGTGTTCGGCCGGCTCGCGCTCGTCCCGGCCTGACCTCAGGCCCGGCCCGCCACGGGTTCGGGCGTCGCGGCACTGTGGTCGATGTCCTTCTCGAGTTCGCGGATGATCGGCAGCACGTGCTTGCCGAAGTACTCGACCTCCTCCTGGAAGTGCAGGAACCCGAGCAGCAGCAGGCTCGCGCCGCGGCGCTTGTACTCGACGGCGCGCTCGGCGATCTGTTCCGGGGTGCCGATGAGCCGGGTGCGGAAGCCGTCGTTGTACTGGACGAGATCGGCGAACTCCGAGTCGGCCCACATGCCCTTCTTGTCCGCCGTGGCGTGGCCGGCCTGCTTCACCGCCGAGCGGAAGCCCTCCACCGCCTGCACATTGGCCTTCGCGACGATTTCGCGCAGCACGTCCCGCGCTTCGGCTTCGGTCTCGCGGGCGATCACGAACCCGTTCAACCCGAAGCGAACGGCGTGGTCGTTTTCGGCGGCGTACCCGCGGACCTCGGTCACCTGCTCGCTGAAGCCGTCGTAATCCTTGCCGTTGCTGAAGTACCAGTCCGAAACGCGGCCGGCGAGCCTGCGGGCGGCCGTGGAGTTGCCGCCCTGGAAGATTTCCGGGTGCGGGCGCCCCTCCGCGGCCAGGGGTTTGGGCTTGATGTCGAAATCGTGGATCCGGTAGAAGTCGCCGGAGAATTCGGCGTGGTCGTCGGTCCACAATTCCTTGAGCACCCGGATGAACTCTTCGGACCGGCGGTAGCGCTCGTCGTGCTCCAGCCAGGGTTCGCCGAGCCCGGTGAACTCGTCCTTGAACCAGCCGCTGACGACGTTCACCGCGGCCCGGCCGCCGGACAGGACGTCCGCGCTGGCGAGGAACTTCGCGAGCACGCCGGGCTGCCACAGTCCGGGGTGGACGGCCGCGATCACCTTCAGCCGCTGCGTCGCCAGCAGCAGCGCAAGGCTGAACCCGGTCGATTCGTGCTGGTAGGCGGCGCCGTAGCTGGCGGTGTAGCGCACCTGCGTGAGCGCGTATTCGAAGCCGTTGTTCTCGGCGATGACCGCAAGATCCCGGTTGTATTCGTACCCCCAATCGGTGCGCTGCTCGATGTCGCTGGTGACGAGCCCGCCGCTGACGTTCGGTACCCAATAGGCGAATTTCAAGGGTTCGTGAAGCTGGGTCATGGTCGGAGAGTGAGGCATCGGTCAGGTCTCGGCAAAAGCATCCACGTGCTGGGAAGCCACGCGGCGGCCGGGGATCGCGGCCAGGAGTTCCTTCGTGTACTCCGCCTGCGGGTCCTCCAGCACCCGCGCCGCCGGGCCCAGCTCGACCAGCTCGCCCGCCCGCATCACGCCCACCTGATCCGCCAGCTGCCGGACCACGGCCAAGTCGTGCGAAATGAACAAGTACGACAATCCCAGCGAGGACTGCAGGTCCGCCAGCAGCGCCAGGATCTGCGCTTGCACCGAGACGTCCAGCGCCGACACCGGTTCGTCGCACACCACCAGGTCCGGGCGCAGCGCCAGCGCCCGGGCGATCGCCACCCGCTGGCGCTGGCCGCCCGACAGTTCGGCCGGCTTCCGGCGCGCCACCGACGCCGGCAACGCGACCTGGTCGAGCAGCGCCGGGACCCGGGTGCGCGGCAGCTTGAACGCCCGCAGCGGCTCCGCCACGACGTCCTCGATCGAAAACTTCGGGTTCAGCGACGCGTACGGGTTCTGGTACACGATCTGCATCCGCCGCCGCAGCCGGCGCAGTTCCTCGCCGCCGAGCGCAGTGATGTCCTGGCCGTCGAACGACACCGAGCCGGACGTCGGGGTCTCCAGCCGCAGCAGGAGCCGGGCCGTCGTCGACTTGCCCGAGCCGGATTCGCCCACCAGGGCCAGGGTCTGCCCGCGCGGGATGTCGAACGAAACGCCGTCCACCGCCCGGATCCCGCCCTCGAACGTCTTCGCGAGGTCCCGCACCGAAACCAGCGGTGGCGCGAGCGGCGCGGCGGGCCGCACCGCGCTCGACATGCTCGGCGCCGCCGCGATCAGCTGCCGCGTGTAGGGATGCGTCGGCGCGCTGACGACCGACGAACCCTCCTCGACGACCGAACCCTGGGACAGCACCACGATCCGCGACGCGCGGTCGGCCGCGACGCCGAGGTCGTGCGTGATCAGCAGGATCGCCGTGCCCGATTCCCGGGCCAGGGACGTCAGGTGGTCGAGGATCCGGCGCTGGACCGTGACGTCGAGTGCCGACGTCGGCTCGTCCGCGATGATCAGCTTCGGCTGCCCGGCCAGCGCCGCCGCGATCAGCACGCGCTGCCGCAGCCCGCCCGACAGCTGGTGCGGGTACTGCCGTGCCCGCACCGCCGGGTCCGGGACGCCCGCGCGTTCCAGCAAGGAGATCGCCTCCCGGGAGGCGGTGCGCCGGTCCGCGAGGCCGTGGATCTTCAGCACCTCCGCGACCTGGTCGCCGATCCGGTGCACCGGGTTCAGCGACACCGCCGGGTCCTGCGGTACCAGTGCGATCTCGCGGCCGCGCACCGAGCGCCACTGCCGGGACGACAGCGCAAGCAGGTCCCGCCCGGCGAAGGTGATCGAGCCGCCGTCGACGCGGCCGCCGCGTGGGAGCAGGCCGATCACCGCGTGCGCGGTCGTCGACTTGCCGGAGCCCGATTCGCCGACGACGGCGACCACTTCGCCCTCGCCGACGTCGAACCCGACGTCCCGCACGGCCGGGACGCCCCGGTACGACACGGCCAGGTCCGAGAGGCGCAGCAGGGTCATCGGTCTCCTCCGTCCAGCGCCCGCGACAGCCGGTTGGCGGCGAGGACCACCGCCGCGACCGTCAGTCCCGGGAACGTCGTCATCCACCAGGCCGTGGCCAGGAAACTGCGCCCGCCCGCGACGAGCGCACCCCACTCCGGGGTGGGCGGGGTCGCGCCGAAGCCGAGGAAGCTCAGCGCGGACACCTCGAGCACGGCCGTGCCGAGGGTGAGCGTCGCCAGCGCGAGCACCGGGCCCGCCGCGTTGGGCAGGACGTGCCGGAGCAGCACCCCCGACCACCGCACCCCGGCGGCACGGGCGGCTTCGACGAACACTCCGGTGCGCACGCGCAGCACCTCCGCGCGCATGACCCGCGCGAAGGACGCGAGGTTCGCGATGCCGACGGCGATCGCCACGTTCGTCGTGCCGAAGCCCAGCGCGGTGACCAGCGCCAGCGACAGCAGGATCGGCGGGACGGCGAGGAAGACGTCGACGATCCGCATGATCACGGTGTCCGCCCAGCCGCCGCGGAACCCGGCGAGCAGGCCGAGCGCCGAGCCGGCCACCAGCGCCACCAGCACCGCGATCGCGGTGGCCCGCAGCGAGAGCGACGCGCCGTGGACGACCCGCGCGTAGACGTCCCGGCCGGTCTCGTCGGTGCCGAACAGGTGCCGCACCGACGGCCCGTGCAGCCGCTCGGCCGGGACGCCGGTGATCGGGTCGTACCCGGTCAGCAGCGCCGGCGCGAAGGCCGCCAGCAGTACGAACGCCAGCACGGCGATCGCGAGCACGAGACCCGGGCGGCGCACCACCCGGGCCGGGGCGGCGAGATCAACCACGGGCCACCTCCGGCGTCCGCGCGATGCGCGGGTCGAGCAGCGGGTACAGCAGGTCGACGACCAGGTTGAGGACCACGAACACCAGTGCCGCCAGGACGATCACCGCCTGCACCACCGGGACGTCCTGCGCGGTGACGGCCGCCGCGGTGATGCGGCCGACGCCGTCGCGGGAGAACACCGTCTCGGTGATCACCGAGCCCGCGACGAGGTTGCCCGCCACCACCCCGGCGACGGTCAGCGCGGGTACCGCGGCGTTGCGCAGCAGGTGTCCGAAGTGGACGCGCCAGCGGCTCGCGCCCTTGGCCGCCGCGATCTCCGCGTACGGCTGCTGCTGTTGTGTGGCCAGGCTCTTCGCCAGCACCTGCCCGATGATCGCGCCGGTCGGCAGGGCCAGCGTGAGCGCGGGCAGGATCAGCGCGGCGAAGCCCTGCGTGCCCAGCGCCGGCAGCAGGCGCAGCCGGAAGGAGAAGAACTGGATCAGCAGCAGCCCGACCCAGAACGGCGGCAGCGAGATCGCCAGCGACGGCAGGGACAGCAGCGCCTGCCGCAGCCAGCGGAACTGCGTGAACGTGCCGAGGAACGCCGAGCCGCCCCCGAACAGCACCGCGAAGACCAGCGCGAGGCCGGTCACGGCGAGCGTCGGCGGCAGCGCCGTGACGACCATGTGCGTCGCGTCGTCGCCGGTGGCGATGCTGCGGCCGAAGTCGCCGTGCAGCGCCGACGCCAGGCGTTTCAGGTACTGCACCGGCAACGGCGAGTCGAGGCCGTACTCCGCGCGGGCGGCGGCGAGCTGCTCGGGCGTCGCCGACGAGCCCGCCTCGCCACTGGCGAGCTTCGCCGAGACGGCGTCACCCGGCAGCAGGTAGAGGATCAGGAACGACAGCGTGAACGCCGCCCACAGCACGAACACCGCCTGCCCGACGCGGCGCAGGAGATAGCGCCTCACGACAGCCACGCGTCGAACAGCTGCAGCCGTGACGACGCCTCGAAGTCGACGGCGTGCGCCTTCGAGCTCAGCGCGACGACCTGGGTCAGCTCGAACACCGGGACGGCGTAGGCGTGCTCGACGATGAGCTTCTGCGCCTCGTCGGCCGAGGGCTTGCGCTTGGCGACGTCCACAGTGGACGACTGGGCGTCCAGAGCGGCGTCCAGGGGGTTGCCCGGGGCGAGCTTGCTGCGGTTACCGGCCTTGGTGGAGAACTGGCCGCGCAGGATGTCCGGGTCGGCGCGGGTCACGTTGTACCAGAGGAAGTCGTAGTTCCCGGACAGCTGGATCTGCGTGGTCTCGGCCGTGGTGTGCTGCTCGATCCGCAGGTCGAAGCCGATCTTGCGGAGCTGCTGCTGGATCAGCTCCAGCACGCTGCGGTTCTGGTTGAACACCGGGGAGAACACGACCGCCGCGCTCAGCTTCTGCCCGTTCTTGACGCGGATCCCGTCGGGGCCGGGCACCCAGCCGTCGCCGTCCAGCAGCGCGGCCGCACCCTTCTGGTCGTACGCGAGCTGCCGGGAGAGGTCGCTGACCAGCGGCGTCGCCGACCCGAGGATGCTCGTGGCGGCCTTGTAGCTGGGCGTCAGCACGGTGTTCACGACCTCGGTGCGATCGACGCCCTTGAGCACGGCCTGGCGCACCTTCTCGTCGGTGAGCACACCGCGGGTGGTGTTGGCGTGCAGGTTGAACACGACGCCGGGGTTGGGCCGGATGTTCTCGGTGAAGCCGTTGCCGGTGAACTGCGGCTCGTCGACCGGCTGGATGTCGGTGGCCGCGTCGAGCTGGCCGGAGGCGAGGCTGCCGGTGCGGACGCCGGGTTCGGGCACGATCTTGTAGTCGATCTTGTCCAGGTAGGCCTCGCCCTGGTGCTTGAACAGCGACGAGCCCCAGGTGTAGCCCTTGCGCTTGGCCAGCACGATCTCCTGGTTCTGCTTCAGGCTCTCGAACACGAACGGCCCGGAGCCGATCAGGCCGGCGCCCTGGCAGCGCTGCTCCGGCGTCTTGCGGTACGCCGCCGGCGCGAGGACGCCGAGCGAAACCGTCGAGCTGGCCTGCAGGAACTGCGCGCTGGGCGCGGAGAACTCGAGGCGGACGATCCGCGGGTCGACGACCGCCGCCGTCTTGTAGGCGGCGAGGTAGCCGTAGCCGAGCTGGGCCTTCGTGGCGAGGGCCTTGATGCCGTCGAAGCTGGCCTTCACCGCGGCCGCGTCGACCTGGCTGCCGTCGGAGAAGGTCGCGCCGGGGCGCAGGTGGAAGGTGAACGCCGTCGAATCGGCGTTGACGTCCCACTTTTCGGCCAGCCACGGCTTGATCTCGCCGGTCTTCGGGTCCTGGTCGGTCAGCGAGTCGACCAGCTGGCGGGCGACGTTGATCGACGCGTTCGTGGCGGTCTGCTGCGGGTCGATGCAGTCGGGCGCGGACGAGATGCCGAGCCGCAGGACGCCGCCGGGTTTCGGCGGGCCCGCGTCGGCCGCGGGTTCGCCGCCCGCCGCGGAGCAGGCGGTCAGCAGCACGGGCAGGGCGAGCAGGGCCGCGGCGTAGCGGGCACGGGGAAAGGGGGACACCGGACGGCCTCCAGCGGGGAGCGGTTGCGGCTTTCGGAACGCGACGCTAGCCATGCGCCGAACCCCGTCCCACTGTGCGAACCGGCGTCCCAGTCCCTGGCACCGCGGCGGGACGCCCTTGACACACAACGTTTTTGTGCTGTGTCCACATCCTGAACGCACGTGCGCCGCCACGGTGGCACGGGATAGCTGTGGAGCATGACTTCTCGCAGCCTGCACGTCGCCGTGGAGCTGGACGGCGAGCCGGCCCCCGGCGCTCTGGCGGGCACCGTCACGGCCGCCGAGCGGGCCGGGTTCACCTTCGCCACGTTCGACGACTCGCCGCTCGGCGGCCCGCGGCTCGACGCCACCACCCGCGCGGCGTACGTCGCCACGCTGACCGACCGGCTCGGGCTGGCGCCGGCCGTGAACGTCACCACGGCCGAGCCGTTCCACCTGGCCGCGCAGCTCGCCAGTCTGGACCACGCTTCGCACGGGCGCGCCGCCTGGGTGGTCGGCGCCGACGGCTCGGCCGAGGCACTGGCGACCGTCGGCAGCTCCCGGCTGGACCCCGACGCGCTGCACCACGAAGTCGCCGAGGTCGTCGAAGTCGTGCGCCGGCTGTGGGATTCCTGGGACGACGACGCCGTGCTCAAGGACGTCGCCACCGGCCGCTACCTCGACCCGGACAAGGTCCACCACGTCGACTTCACGGGGACGCGGTTCTCGGTCAAAGGCCCCCTGATCACCCCGCGGCCCCCGCAAGGGCGGCCGCCGGTGCTCGCGTCCGACGCGCTGGTCGAGGCCGCCCGCCCGGACGTCGTGCTGGTGGGCGGCGCCGGTCTCGACGACGTCCGCAACCGCGCCCGGCGCGCCCGCGAGACCGGGGCACCGCTGGTCTTCGCCGAGGTGGACGTGGTCCTCGACGGCTCGGCCGGGCGACGGCCGCGGCAGGACCGGCTGCGCTACACCGGATCCGCGCCCGGCCTCACCGAGCTGCTGGGCTGGCTGGCGACCAGCGTCGACGGCGTCCGGCTGCACGCGGGCGTCCCGGCCGCCCTGCCGGTGCTGGCCGGCAAGGTCCTGCCGGCGTTGCGCAGCGAAGGCCTGCTCGTCCCGCCGGAGCCGGGCGCCACCCTGCGGGAGTCGCTCGGGCTCGCCCGCCCGGCGAGCCTGTTCGGGGGTGTGGCATGAGCGCGCGGCTGCACCTGGGCGTGTTCTACACCGGTGTCGGCCCGCAGTTCCTCTGGGACGACCCGTCGAACGCCGACCACACCGCGATCGAGACGTACGTGTCGGTGGCGCGGACGCTCGAACGCGGGCTGTTCGATGCGTTCTTCCTCGGCGAAGGCCTGCGGGTGCGGGAGAACCGCGGCCGCGTCCACGCCCTCGACGTCGCCGGCCGCCCGGACGCGATCACGCAGCTGAGCGCGCTGGCCGCCGCGACCACCCGGATCGGGCTGGTCGCCACCCAGAACACCACCTACAACTTCCCGGCCGACCTCGCCCGCCGGCTGTCCTCTTTGGACTACCTGTCCGGTGGCCGGGCGGGCTGGAACATCGTCACCACCGACAACGCCTGGACGGGCGCCAACTTCCGCCGCGGCGGCTGGCTGGCCCACGAACGCCGTTACGAACGGGCTTCGCAGTTCGTCGAAGCCGCGCTGGCGCTCTGGGCCGGCACCGGGCGGGTGGACCGGCACACCGATCTGGTGAACCTGCGGGCGGCCCCGACCGTGCCGCCGAGCCCGCAGGGCCGTCCGGTGCTGTTCCAGGCCGGCGACTCCCCCGGCGGCCGTGAGCTGGCGGCGAAGTACGCGGACGTCGTCTTCTCGGCCAACACCGCCTACGACAAAGCGGTCGCCTACGCCACGGACCTGCGCGAGCGGCTGGCCCGTCACGGCCGGCCGGCGGACGCCGTCCGCATCCTGCCCGGCGCAACGGTGGTCCTCGGCGACACGCCGGCCGACGCGGCCGAGCGCGCGGAGGACGTCCGGCGGCGCCAGATCACCCCGCAGCGGGCGCTGGCGTTCCTCGAGCAGTACTGGGGCCGGGATCTGTCGGCGTACGACCCGCACGGCCCGTTGCCGGACCTCGAGCCCGTCGAAGGCGAACTGGACCCGTCCCGCGGGACGATCTCGATCGCCGACCGCACCGGCAAGCGCGAGCGGATCCAGCGGTGGCGGGAGCTGGCGGAGGCGAAGAAGCTGTCGATCCACCAGCTGGTCCTCAAAGTCCAGCCGCGCCAGCACGGCTTCGTGGGCACGCCGGGCCAGGTCGCCGACGAGTGGGCCAGGTACGTCCGCACGCGCGCGGTGGACGGGTTCAACATCAGCCCCCACCTGGTCCCGGCGGCCCTCGACGACATCGTCGACCGGCTGGTCCCGGAGCTGCAGGACCGCGGCGTCTACCGGACGTCGTACGAAGGCACGACGCTGCGGGAGCACCTGGAGCTGCCGTAGGGCGTGTCCGGCGAGGCCGGGCGCCGGTCAGGTCCGTTTGCGGCTCGCGATCTCGTCGGCGAGCTGGTCTGCCCTGGGGCGAGCCGGGTCGGACACGCCATCGCCGCGTCCAGGTCGTGGGCACGCTTGCGCCGGCACCGCGGGGCGAGTCCACTGCGAAGGCAGCCCGTTCGCCCTTCGGAAGGACCCGGCATGTCCGTCACCGACGAACTCCTGGCCAACAACGCCGCCTACGCCGCCCGGTTTTCCGGGCCGCTGCCGCTGCCGCCCGCCAAGCACGTCGCCGTGCTCGCCTGCATGGATGCGCGCCTCAACGTCTACGGTGTCCTCGGTCTCGAGGAGGGCGAGGCCCACGTCATCCGCAACGCCGGCGGTGTGGTCACCGAGGACGAGATCCGGTCCCTCGCCATCAGCCAGCGGCTGCTGGGCACCGAGGAGATCATCCTCATCCACCACACCGACTGCGGCATGCTCACCTTCACCGACGACGGCTTCAAGAAGTCCATCGAGGACGAAGTCGGGATCAAGCCGCCCTGGGCCGCCGAAGCCTTCACCGACCTCGACGACGACGTCCGCCAGTCGATCGCACGGATCCGGAACAGCCCGTTCATCCCGAAGAAGGACTCGATCCGCGGCTTCGTCTTCGACGTCGCGACGGGCAAGCTCAACGAAGTCAGCTGAGCGATCCGGCGAGCTGCCAGGTGCGCAGCCGTTCGCGGGCGGACCGCATCCCGGACTGGATCAGGACGACCTCGGTCGCCCCGGCGTCGAAGTAGCGGCGCAGGCCCGCCTCGACCGTGCGCTCGTCGCCGATCAGGGCGAGGTCGGCCGCGTGGGTGGCGCCCTCGGCGTCGAGGATGCGGCGGTAGGAGGGGATGTCGCCGTAATAGCCGAGGTGGACCGCGGCGATCTGCCGGACCGTCTCGGCGTCGTCGGTCACCACCGCCGGGACGGCGGCGATCACCCGGGGTTCGGGCCGGCCGGCGTCGGCGGCGGCCTTGGTGAGCGCGGGCACCACGTGCTCGGCGAGCGCGCGCGGGCCGGCCAGGAACGGGAGGGTGCCGTCGGCCAGTTCGCCGGCCACGCGCAGCGCCTGCCGTCCCATCGCGGCGACGACGATCGGGACGCCGCCACCCCCGGGCACGGCGGTGGGCAGCGGCGGGCAGGCGGTGAAGGTCTCGCCGTCGAAGAGCGGGCGGCGGCCGTCGAAGATGTCGCGCAGGACGGTGAGCGATTCGCGCAGCGACGTGATGGGCGGCGGGTATTCGAAGCCGAAGGCGGGCTCCAGCAGGCTTTGCACGCCGAGGCCGAGCCCGAGGGTGAACCGGCCCCCGGCCGCGGCTTGCGCGGTCTGCGCCTGGGCGGCGAGGTGGAGCGGGTGCCGCGGGTAGAGCGGGACGACGGCGGTCCCGACGGCGATGCCGGGCACCTCGCGTCCGGCGAGGGCGGCGAGGGTGAGGGCATCGTGGTCGAACAGCTGCGAGAACCAGACCGACCGCAGGCCGGCCCCGGCGGCCTCGCGGGTCTGGGCGAGCAGGGTTTCGACGCTGTTGGCGGCCCCGGACAGGTCGCCGGCGGGCAGGGCGGCACCGATGGTCATGACGTTCCTTTCGGGACAGGCTGGGGAGGGACAGAGCGGCTCAGGCTTCTTCGGGGTACTCCGACTCCCGCCGCCACGAGATCGGCCGCGGGCGGGGCAACCGGCGGTGTCCGGCGCGGCCCGCCGACCTGGGTGACCCGTCCCCCTGCGCCCGGTCCGCCGCCAGCTCGAACTGGTTGCGCCCCAACGCGATCCGCGGCGACGCCGTCCGATTGCCTGCCCCCGGCTCGCCCGAGGGCAAGCCCGGCACCGCGGGCGCGGCCACCACCGCCGAGCGGGCGCGGTCGACCCCCGCCAGGACCTCGCGGACCAGGTCGTCCCAGCTCACGCCCCCGGCCTCGTCGCCGGCGGTGAGCGCCCGGGTGATCCGGCCCGCGGCGTCGGCGAACCGGCTTTCGCGGACCGCCAGCTCCCCGAGCGACCGCTCGAGCGCCGCCTCGGCGTGCCGGTCGCCCGAACGGACCGCCGCGCGCACCGCCGTCTCGCCGCTCTCGCGCCAGTCCGCGTACCGGCCCCGCGCGCCCGCCAGCTCGGCCACCGCCAGCGCCAGTTCCGCGCAGTACCCCGGCTCCCCCACCTCGGCCGCTTGGCGCACCGCGGCCAGCAGGCCCGCGCACTCGCGCTCGTACCACGTGCCCGGGTCGCCGAGGTCGGCCACCACCGGCGTCCGCGGGGCCTTCCCCGCCTCGACGCCCCGGACTTCGTCCGTCAGCGCCAGCCAGGCTCCGAACAATCGCCGGGACACCACCTGAAGGGGTTGAGCGGCAAGGAGTTCCAGCGCCAGCAGGCGGGTCAGCGACGGTAGCCGGTACCGAGCACCGGCGACGTCGACCAGCCGCGCGTCCACCAGCGACTCCAGCATGTCGGCCGCTTCGGCCGGGCCCACGTCCGCCAGCGCGGAAGCCGCCCACCCCGCCCAGCTCCCCGCGGGCAGCAGAGCCAGCCGCGCGAACAGGTCCCGGGCCGGGCCGGGCAACTCCTCCAGGCCACGCCCGACGGCCGCCCGGACACCCGCGCCGAGGCGGCCGAGCCGGTCGTCCTCGGCCCGCAGCCGGGCCACCGCCTGGGCGAGGGTCCGCCCCGGCCGGGCCGCGACGTGGGTGGCCGCCGCCGTCACCGCCAGCGGCAGGCCGCCGCACAGCTCGACCAGCTCCACCGCGTCCGACAGCTCCGCCGTCACCCGGTCCTCGCCGACCAGGGCCGAGAGCAGCTCGACCCCTTCCGCGCCGTCCAGGACGTCGAGCTCGGCCACCGTCACGCCGGGCAGCGACGGGACGCGGGCGGTGGTCGTGACGAGCAGCCGGCAGCCCCGGGCGTCGGCGACGAACGGCGTGACGCGCGCCAGGCCGGCGGCGTCCTCCAGGACGGTCAGCACCCGGCGTCCGGCGAGCACACTGCGGTACAGCGCGGCGCGGCCGTCCAGCTCATCGGGGATCTCCGCCGCGGGCACGCCGAGTGCGTGCAGGAACCGGGCCAGCACCTCGCCGGCGTCCTCCTCGGCGAGGCGCGCGTAGAGCACCCCGTCGGGGAACGCCGGTGCGGCGCGGTGCGCGGCTTCGGCCGCCACGGCGGACTTGCCCGATCCGCCGCGTCCGGTGAGGACGGTGACCACCGCGGCGCCCGGTCCGTCGTCGGTCAGGCCGCGCCGCAGCCCGGCCAGCAGCCGCTCGTGCCCGGTGAAGTACGGCAGGCGCGCGGGCAGCATCCGCGGGACCGCACGGCCGCTCGCGGGTGCCTCGCTCGACCCCGCGAGGATGTCCTGGTGCAGCTCGCGCAGCGCGGCGCCGGGCTCCAGGCCCAGTTCGTCGACGAAGCGGCGGCGCACGGCCCGGTAGGCGGCGAGCGCCTCGACCCGGCGGCCGCACCGGTGCAGCGCGGTCATCAGCTGCAGCACGAACCGCTCGCGCAGCGGGTATTCCTCGGTCAGCACCGAGATCTCGCCGACAACCTCGCGGTGCAGGCCCAGCTCGAGCTCGGCGTCGAGGCAGTCCTCGAGCACCTCCACCCGCCGCTCGGCGATGCGGACCTGGTGGGCGCGCACGACCCCGCTGTCGATCCCGGTGAGCGGTTCCCCGCGCCACAGCGCCAGCGCGTCGCGGAACGCCGCGCGCGCCTCCTCCGGCCGCCGGGCGGCCCGCCCGCGCGCCACCAGCGTCTCGAACTCGTGCAGGTCCAGTTCCCCGGGGGCGAGGTCGAGACAGTAGCCGCTGCCGCGCGCGGAGATCCGCTCGCCCAGCCCCGCCTTCGCCAGCGCCCGCCGCAGGGCCGACACACAGGTCTGGACCTGCGCCCGGGCCGTCGCGGGCGGAGCGGCGCCCCACAGAGCGTCGAGCAGCACCTCCAGCGGTACCACGCGGTTGCCGTTGAGCAGCAGCAGCGCGAGCACCACCTGCTGGCGGCGGGCGGTCACGACGACCGGCTCGTGGCCGCGGACCTGCAGGAGGCCGAGGACGCGGAAGCTGGTCACGGGCACGGACTGGAGCGCGGTGGTCTGCACGGTGTTCCCTCCGGGATCAGACGAGGACTTCGGGCGGCGCCGGGTGCCCGAGGAAGGCGGTGGGGCTGGCGGTCAGGCCGTAGGCGCCGGCCTGGAAGATCGCGATCAGGTCGCCGATCGCCGCACCGGGCAGGGAAACCTTGTCGCCGAGGAGGTCGAGCGGGGTGCACAGGCAGCCGACCACCGTCACCGTCTCTTCGGGACCGCCGGGTGCGGACGCCAGGGCCAGGGGGTAGTTGCGGCGGATGGCCTGGCCGAAGTTGCCGGACGCGGCCAGCTGGTGGTGCAGGCCGCCGTCGACGACGAGGAACGTCGTGCCGCGCGAGACCTTCCGGTCGACCACGCGGGTGAGGTACACCCCGGCCTCGCCGACGAGGTAGCGGCCGAGCTCGATCACCACGCGCGCGTCCGGCAGCGCGGGCCGCAGCGAGACGTCCAGCAGCTTCGCCAGGTTCTCGCCGACCTCGTCGAGGTCCAGCGCCGTGTCGCGGGCGGTGTAGGGGATGCCGAAGCCGCCGCCCAGGTTCACCGACCGCACCGGGCCGGGCGCCGCCTCGGCGAGCTGCAGCACCAGGTCGACCGTCGCACGCTGGGCCTCGCACAGGCTTTCCGCGCGCAGGTTCTGGGAGCCGGCGAAGACGTGGAAACCCTGGAAGTCCAGGCCCGCGGCGCCGACTTCGGCCAGCACGGCGGGGACGCGCTCGGCGTCGATGCCGAACTGCTGCGGGCCACCGCCCAGGCGCATGCCGGACCCGCGCACGGCGAAGTCCGGGTTCACCCGCAGCGCCACGCGCGGGGTGAGGCCGAGGCGGTCGCCGGCTTCCCGCACGCGGGCCAGCTCGGTGGTGGACTCGAGCTCGACGGTGACCCCGGCGGCGACCGCGCGGGCCAGCTCGGCCGGGGTCTTGCCCGGCCCGGCGAAGCTGATCCGCTCCGGCGGGACGGTCGTGTCGAGGGCCTGCCGCAGTTCACCGGCGGAGGCGACGTCGAGGCCGTCGACGAGGCCGCTGAGGTGGTGCAGCAGCGCGGGCATCGGGTTGGCCTTGACCGCGTAACTGAGTTCGACGTCGCCGGGCAGCGCGGCCCGCACCCGCTCGACGCGGGTGGTGACGAGCGAGCGGTCGTAGGCGAAGAAGGGGGTGGTGCCGACCCGCGCCGCGAGCCGGTCCACGGGCACGCCGCCCACGGTGAGCACACCGCCGGCGCGGCCGAACGGGGCCGCCGCGGCTTCCGTCGTGTTCGCCATCGCTTTCCTTTTCTTCGAGCACGGGGAAATAGCAACCGGAAAAGGCACCGCCGTCGGTCACGGGCGGCACTGCGAACACTGAAGCAACTACCCACCCACCCGGACATGGGTAGTCCTCACCCAGATTCGGCACCCGGGTGGGGACCCGGGCACCCAGGTGTACCTGCTGTGTCCACCCGGTCACTTGAGGACACCATCCACACCGGACCGGACAGACATTTCCGCAGTTCAGAGCGATTGACCACACCGTTCGGCGCAGTCACCCACCCGCACTGCTCCAGCCGGGTGGCCCGCTCCGGTGGCAACTTCCTGCCGTCGCCTGCCTGCCACCGCGGGCCCCGGGAACGCCCCTTGACGAACGGGGTGCGCAGCCCGCACGATCGGAATCCACCAGCACCGCCGGGAAATTCCCGGGAACCGGTGCAATTCGGACAGCATCACGCATTCCCCGATTTCCGGTATCCCTTCCGACGATGGGTGAACTATGTCTTCCCTGCCTGCTCCCGGTGAGCCGATCGCGGTGGTCGGCATGGCCTGCCGGCTGCCCGGCGCCCCGTCCCCGGCGTGGCTGCGCCGGCTGCTGGCCGAGGGCCGCGAGGCCGTCGGCGCGGTCCCGCACGGCCGGTGGACCGACGGCGACGACCCGGGACGCGGCGGCTTCGTGTCCGATGTGGACGGTTTCGACGCACCCTTCTTCGGGGTCTCCCCGCGCGAGGCCGCGGCGATGGACCCGCAGCAGCGGCTGGTGCTGGAGCTGGCGTGGGAAGCCTGTGAGGACGCCCGGATCGCGCCCGGCACGCTGCGCGGCAGCGGCACCGCCGTCGTCGTCGGCGCGATCAACGGCGACTACGCGCTGCTGCACGACCGCCTCGGCGCCGGGCCGCACACCCTGACCGGCACCCACCGCAGCCTCATCGCGAACCGCGTCTCCTACGTGCTCGGGCTGCGCGGCCCGAGCCTGACCGTCGACTCGGGCCAGTCGTCGTCGCTGGTGGCGGTGCACCTGGCGGCCGAGCAGCTGCGCCGCGGCAGCGCGGCCGTCGCGCTCGCCGGCGGGGTGAACCTCAACCTGCTGAAAGCGGGCACCGAAGTCGTGGACCGCTTCGGGGCGCTGTCCCCGCAGGGCCGGTGCCACACCTTCGACAGCCGCGCCGACGGGTACGTCCGCGGCGAGGGCGGCGGCCTGGTCGTCCTGAAGCCGCTGAGCGTCGCACTCGCCGACGGCGACCGCGTCCACGCGGTCCTGCTGGGCGGCGCCGTGAACAACGACGGCGGCGGCGACGGCCTCACCGTGCCGCGGGCCGAGGCGCAGACCGAGGTGATCCGGCTGGCCTGCGCCGACGCCGGCGTCGCCCCGGCCGACGTCCAGTACGTCGAGCTGCACGGCACCGGCACGCCGGTCGGCGACCCGATCGAGGCCGAAGCCCTCGGGGCCGCGTTCGCCGGGGACCGCCCGGAGCCCCTGCAGGTCGGCTCGGTCAAGACCGTCGTCGGCCACCTCGAAGGCGCCGCGGGCATCGCCGGGCTGCTGAAAGTGCTGGTGTGCCTGTCCGAACGCCGCCTGAGCCCGAGCCTGAACTTCGCCACGCCGAACCCGGCCATCCCGTTCGGGACGCTGAACCTCGAGGTGGTGACCGAGGACCGGGACTGGCCGCGGCCGCAGGACCGGCTCGTCGCCGGGGTCAGCTCGTTCGGCGTCGGCGGCACCAACTGCCACCTCGTCCTGGCCGAGGCGCCGGCGGTTCCCCAGCCCGAGGACGTCGCCGACGACGACGTCCCGCTGGTGCTGTCGGCCCGGTCGGCCGCCGCCCTGCCCGCCCAGGCCCGCGCGCTCGCCGGCCACCTCGCCGACCACCCCGGGCCCGCGCACGGCGACGTCGCCCGGTCGCTGCTGCGCACCCGGGAGCTCTTCGAGCACCGCGCGGTCGTGTTCGACGACCTCGCGTCGCTGGCCGCCGGTACGCCGTCGGAGAACGTCGTGACCGGGCGGACCGTCGACGGCGCCGACGTCCTCGTGTTCCCGGGGCAGGGTTCGCAGTGGCCAGAGATGGCCGGTGCGCTGCTGCGCGACTCCCCTGTGTTCGCCCGCCGGCTGGCGGAGTGCTCGGCCGCGCTGGCGCCCTTCCTCGGCTACGAACTCCTCGACGACCTGCGCGCCGGCACCGCCGACCTCGACCGCGTCGACGTCGTCCAGCCCGCCCTCTGGGCCGTCATGGTGTCACTGGCGGAGGTCTGGCGCGCCGCGGGACTCACGCCGTCCATCGTCGTCGGGCACTCCCAAGGCGAGATCGCCGCGGCCACCGCGATCGGCGCGCTGTCGCTGGCCGACGGCGCCCGCGTGGTGGCCTTGCGCAGCCGGGTGATCGCCGGGATGCCGCGCGGCGGCGGGATGATGTCGGCCGGCGCGCCCGAAGACGTCGTCCGGCCACTGCTGCCCGCCGGCGTGTCGGTGGCCGCGGTGAACGGCACCCGGTCGGTGGTCCTGTCCGGACCGGCCGACGCGCTGGCGGCGTTGCACACCACCCTCACCGAGGACGGGTACCGCGCGAAGATCCTGCCGGTCGACTACGCGTCGCACTCGGCGGCCGTGGACCCGCTGCGGGACGAGATCCTGTGGCTCCTGGCCCCGGTGCGCCCGGTGTCCACTTCGGTCACTTTCGTTTCGGCCCTCACCGGCGAACCGTTCGACACCGCCGGGCTCGACGCCGGGTACTGGTTCGAAAGCCTCCGGCGTCCGGTCCGGTTCGCCGCGGCGACCGCCGGAGCGCTGGCCGCCGGGGGCGCGCGGTTCGTCGAGTGCAGCCCGCACCCGGTGCTGCTGGGCAGCATCGAGGAGACCGCCGAAGCGAACGACCGCACGGTGGCCGTCGCCGGGACGCTGCGACGGGACGACGGTGGCGGCGAACGCCTGCGGCGCAGCCTCGCCGAGGCGTTCGTGGCCGGAGCCGGGGTGCGGTGGGAGGTGCCGGGCACGCGCCTGGTGGACCTGCCGACCTACGCGTTCCAGCGGACCCGGTACTGGCTCGGCGAAGAGGTGGCCGCCGCGCCGGTCGCCGTCGACCCCACGCAGGTGGCGGACCTCGTCCTGGCCACCGCCGCGGCCGTCCTGGGCCACGCCGACGCCGACGGCATCGACCCCGCGAGCACGTTCAAGGACCTCGGCTTCGACTCGGTGAGCGTGGTGGAACTGCGCACCCGGCTGCAGGCCGCCACCGGGCTCAAGCTGCCGACGACGTTGCTGTTCGACTTCCCGACGCCTGCTCACCTCATCACGCACCTGCGGGCCCGGCCGGCCGACGATACGGTGGAAGTCGTTGCACCGCAACAGGATGACCCGATCGCGATCGTCGCCATGGGCTGCCGCTTCCCCGGCGGCATCACCTCGCCGGCCGAGCTGTGGGACCTGGTCGCCGCGGGCGGCGAGGCCGTCACCGAGCTGCCCGCGAACCGCGGCTGGGACCTCGACACGCTCCTCGGCGACACCGGCCCCGGCTCGTGCGCCACCCGGTTCGGCGGGTTCCTCCACGACGCCGACCGGTTCGACCCGGCGTTCTTCGGCCTGAGCCCCCGCGAAGCCCTGGCCATGGACCCGCAGCAGCGCGTCCTGCTGGAGATCAGCCACGAGGCGATCGAGCGCGCCGGGCTCGA
Organism: Amycolatopsis sp. 505; assembly: GCF_031625235.1. Classification (NCBI taxonomy): domain Bacteria; kingdom Bacillati; phylum Actinomycetota; class Actinomycetes; order Pseudonocardiales; family Pseudonocardiaceae; genus Amycolatopsis; species Amycolatopsis sp. 505. The sequence continues at coordinate 127,032 of NZ_JACKQP010000003.1, read as the reverse complement.
GCCGGACGCCCTGGCCGGGACCGACACCGGGGTGTTCGTCGGCGCGATGGCCATGGACTACGGCCCGCGGCTGCACGAACCGACCGGGCTCGTCGACGGCCACCGCCTGACCGGCACCTCCCCGAGCGTCGCGTCCGGCCGGATCGCCTACACCTACGGCCTGCGCGGGCCGGCGCTCACCATCGACACGGCGTGCTCGTCGTCGCTGGTCGCGATCCAGCTGGCCGCCGACGCCCTGCACCGCGGCGACTGCTCGCTCGCCCTGGCCGGCGGGGTCACGGTGATGGCCGCCCCCGGCAACCTCGTGGACTTCACCCGCCAGAACGGCCTTTCCGCCGACGGCCGCGCGAAGGCGTTCTCCGCCGACGCCGACGGCACGGCGTTCGCCGAAGGCGCGGGGATGCTGGTGCTGGAGCGGCTGTCCGATGCCCGCCGCCACGGCCACCCCGTGCTGGCTCTGCTGCGCGGCGGCGCGACCGGTTCCGACGGGGCCAGCAACGGACTCACCGCACCCAACGGCCAGGCCCAGCAACAGGTCATCCGCCGCGCGCTGCACGCCTCCGGACTGTCCACAAAGGACGTGGACGTGGTCGAGGCGCACGGCACCGGGACGGCCCTGGGCGACCCGATCGAGGCGCACGCGCTCCTGGCCACCTACGGGCAGGACCGCGAAACGCCGCTGTGGCTCGGGTCGCTGAAGTCGAACATCGGCCACACCCAGGCCGCGGCCGGGGTGGCCGGGGTGATCAAGATGGTCGAAGCCCTGCGGCACGAGACGATCCCACGCACCCTGCACGCCGAGGTGCCGAGCCCGCACGTGGACTGGGCGAGCGGCCGGGTCGAGGTGCTGTCGGCGGCCCGGGCGTGGCCCGAGCACGGCCGCCCGCGGCGGGCCGCGGTGTCGAGCTTCGGGATCAGCGGGACCAACGCGCACGTCGTGCTGGAATCGGTGCCCGCCGAAGAGTCCGCGCCGGCGCCCGCCGGGCCGCTCGTCTGGTCCCTGCACGCCCACACCGGCACCGCCCTGCGCGCCCACGCCGCCCGGCTGCGGACCTACGCCGGAACCGCGGCCGACGAGGACCTCACCGCCACTGCCGCGGTCCTCGCCCGCCGGCGTCCCGGCTCCTGCCGCGCGGTCGTCGTCGCCGGGGACCGGGCCGAACTCGTCGCCGCCCTCGGTGCCCTGGCCGAAGGTGCCCCGCACCCCGCGCTCGTCAGCGGCACCGCGGCCGGCGACGTCCAGCCGGTGTTCGTCTTCCCCGGCCAGGGCGCCCAATGGCCCGGCATGGCCGCCGAACTGCTCGCCGCCGACCCGGACTTCGCCCGGCTGCTCACCGACGCCGCCGAGGCCCTGCGCCCGCACACCGGCTGGTCCGTGCTCGACGTGCTCACCGGCGCCGACGGCGCGCCGGACCTGGAGGGGACCGAGGTCGTGCAGCCGGTGCTGTTCGCCGTCATGGTCGCCCTCGCCGGACTGTGGCAGGCCGCCGGGGTCGCTCCGGCCGCGGTGGTCGGCCACTCCCAAGGCGAGCTGGCCGCGGCCGTCGTCGCCGGAGCCCTGCCGCTGGCCGACGCCGCCCGGATCATCGCCGTCCGGAGCCGGCTCCTCACCGCCGAACTCGACGGCACCGGCGGCATCCTCGCCGTCGGCCTGCCCGTGGCGCAGGTGCGGGAACGGCTGGAGCCGTGGGCCGGGCGGCTGTGGCCGGCCGTCGACAACGGCCCGGCCGGCACCGTCGTCGGCGGCGAGCTGGCCGCGATCGAGGAGTTCGCCGCCGCCTGCGCCGACGTCCAGATCCGGCGCACGCCGGTGGCGTACGCGGCGCACACCCCGCACGTCGAGGCCGTCCGCGACGCCCTGATCGCCGAAATCGGCGCGCTGGCGCCGGCCGACACCGCGACCACGATCTGCTCCTCCTGCACCGGCGGCTTCCTGCCGGGCTCGGAACTCACCCCCGGCTACTGGTACCGCAACCTGGCCGAGCCGGTGCGGTTCGACGCGGCCGTCCGCGCCTTCGCCGGCTACCGGCGGCCGCTGTTCGTCGAGGTCAGCCCGCACCCCATCCTCGCCGGGGCGGTGCAGGAGATCCTGACCGACGCCGGCATCGACGGCACCGCCGTCGGCACCCTGCGCCGCGGGGAAGGCGGGCGCCGCCGGTTCCTGCTCGCCCTCGCCGCGGCGCACGTCCGGGGCGCGGCCGTGGACTGGCCGCGGCTGCTCGGCCCGGTCACCCGCCACCCGGACGTCCCGACCTCGGCGTTCGACCGGCAGCGCTACTGGCTCACCGGCCACTCCGGCGGCCTGCTCGGCGCCCCCACCCCGGTCGCCGACGGCGACGGTTCCGTGGCCACCGGACGGCTTTCGCTGACCTCGCTGCCGTGGCTGGCCGGGCACGCCGTCCGCGGCACGGTCCTGTTCCCCGGCACCGGGTTCGCCGAACTGGCCTTGGAAGCGGCGGACGGCGGGAGCGTCGAGGACCTGACGCTCGAAGCGCCGCTGGTGTTGCCCGCCTCCGGCGCGGTCGAGGTCCAGGTCGGCCTCGGCCGCGCGGACGACCACGGCCGGCGGCCGCTGACCGTCCACACGCGACTCGGCGACGGGCCGTGGACGCGGCACGCCACCGGCACGGTGAGCCCGGAGCAGGCACCCGGCACTCCCCTGCCGGTCTGGCCGCCCGTCGGAGCGGTGCCGGTCGACCTCGACGGCGCCTACGCGCGGCTGGCCGAACGCGGCTACGAGTACGGGCCGGCGTTCCAAGGCCTCACCGCGCTGTGGCGCGACGGCGACGACCGGTACGTCGAGGTGGAACTGCCCGCCGAAGGCGAGTTCACCGCCCACCCCGCGGTGCTCGACGCGGTGCTGCACGCCCTGGTCCTCGACGGCACCGAACTGCTGCTCCCGTTCTCCTTCGGCGGCCTGCGGGTCACCTCGCCCCTGCCGGGTGCGGTGCGGGCCCGGCTGTCCGGTTCGGCCGCCACCGGCGTCGAAATCGCCCTCTACGACACCGCCGGCACCCCGCTCGGCGGGGTCGAGTCGCTGCTGCTGCGGCCTGCCGCCGAGACGAAGGCGGCCGCGGAGCTCTACCGCGTGGAATGGACGCCCGCCCCGGTGGGGGACGGCACCGACCGGGAGTGGACCGTGATCGGCACGGAGCTGCCGGAGGTCGTCCCGCCGGTCGTGCTCACCACCGCGCACGAACTGCCCGCCGTGCTGGACCTCGTGCAGCGCTGGCTGCTCGACGAGCGCTGCGACGGCGCGAAACTGGTGTTCCTGCAGGACCCGGGCTCGCCCGACGGCGCGCCGGTGTGGGGCCTGGTGCGTTCGGCGATCGCCGAACACCCCGGCCGCTTCGCCCTCGCCGGTGCCCGCCCCGGTGCCCCGCTGGCCGCGGCGCTCGACGCCGACGAGCCGCAGTTCGCCGTGCGCGACGGCGCGGTCCTCGTGCCTCGCCTGGCGCGGTACCCGGCCGATCCGTCCAGTGTGGACTTCGGCGGCGGCACGGTCCTGGTGACCGGCGGCACGGGCGGGCTCGGTGCCCTGGTCGCCGAGCGGCTGGTGACCACGCACGGCGTCCGGGACCTGCTGCTGGTCTCTCGCCGCGGCGGCGACGTCCCGGCGCGGCTGGCCGGGCTGGACGCCCGCGTCCGGGTGGTGGCCGCCGACGTCGCCGACCGGGCCGCTCTGTCCGCGCTCCTGGCCGGCGAGACGCTCACCGGGGTGGTGCACGCGGCCGGCGTCCTCGACGACTCGACCGTCACCGGGCTCACGCGAGCGCACCTGGACACCGTCCTGCGGCCCAAGCGCGACGCCGCCTGGCTGCTGCACGAGCTCACCGAAGACCAGCCGCTCGCCGCGTTCGTGCTGTTCTCCTCGGTCGCCGGGGTGCTCGGCAACCGCGGGCAGGCGAACTACGCCGCCGCGAACGCCTCGCTCGACGCGCTGGCGGAGTACCGGGCGGCGCGGGGGCTGCCGGGCGTGTCGATCGCGTGGGGCCTGTGGGACACGGCGACCGGCATGACCGCCGCGATGACCTCGACGGACCGCTCGCGCCTCACCGGCGTCCGGCCGATCACCGAGGCGCAGGGGCTCGCCGCCTTCGACGCCGCACTCGGGCTGTCGGGCACGGTCGTGGCGTCCGCTTGGGACACCGCGGCGCTGCGGGCGGCCGACGAGGTTCCCGCCGTCCTGCGGAGTCTCGTGCCGGTGCGCCGCGCGGCCGCGGCCGCTCCGGTGGCGGCCGGACTGGCCGGGCAGCTCGCCGGGCTGGACCGCGAAACCGCGGCCGCGACGGTGACCGGCTTCGTCCGCACGGAGGTCGCCACGGCGCTCGGGCACCGCTCGCCGGCGTCGGTCGAGGCGGCGAAGCCGTTCAGCGAACTGGGGATCGACTCGCTGACGTCGGTGGAGCTGCGCAACCGCATCGGCGCCGGGACCGGGCTGCGGCTGCCCGCGTCGCTGCTGTTCAACCACCCGACCGTCGAGCTGCTGGCCGCGCACCTGCTCGGTGAGCTGCTCCCGCCCCCGCCGGACCCCGCGCAGCGGCTGCGCGAGGCCCTCGGCGAAGTCCTACCGGGTGCGGACGCCGAGGAGCGCGTCCGGCTGGCGGAGGTGCTGCGGGCGGCCCTGGCCGAACTCGGCTGCGAGCCCGCGCTCGACCTCGCCACGGACGACGAGCTCTTCGCCTTCATCGACAAGCGCTGACCTTTTGCGAACGGATAGGGGTTCGGTTATGACCGGCGAAGACAAGCTTCGCGACTACCTGAAGCGGGCGACGGTCGAGCTCGCGGGCGCGCGCCGCCGGCTGGCCGAGTACGAGGCCCGCGAGAGCGAGCCCATCGCCGTGATCGGCATGTCCTGCCGGTTCCCCGGCGCTCCCGACGTCGACTCGTACTGGAAGCTGCTGCGCGAAGGCCGGGCCGCCGAAGTCAGCGACGTCCCGGACGGCCGGTTCGACCACGTGCCCGGCGTCCGGCGCCGCGGCGCCTTCCTGTCCGAAGTGGACGGCTGGGACGCCGGGTTCTTCGGCTACGCCCCGCAGGAAGCACTGCGGATGGACCCCCAGCAGCGGCTGCTGATGGAGCTGGCGTGGGAGGCGATGGACGACGCGGGCACCCCGGCGCCGCGGTTGCGGGGCAGCCGCACCGGCGTGCTGCTCGGGTTTTCCGACGCGTTCCAGTACGGCCAGGTCGAGGCGGAGCGCGAAGGCACGGGCGTGTACGCCGACCCGTACATGGGCCAGGGCAGCCTGGCCAGCGTCGTCGCCGGGCGGCTGGCGTACCACTTCGACCTGCGCGGGCCGGCGTTCTCGCTGGACACGGCGTGCTCGTCGACGCTGGTGGCGGTGCACCTCGCGGCCCGCGCGCTGCGGGCGGGCGAGTGCGATTACGCCCTGGCCGGCGGCGGATTCCTGGCGCTGCACCCGTTCCTGTACGTCTACAGCAGCCGCAACGCGCTGCTGTCGCCGACCGACCGCTGCCACACGTTCGACACGAGCGCGGACGGCTACATGATGGGCGAGGGCGGCGGCATGGTGGTGCTGGCCCGCCTGTCGGACGCGCTGCGCGACGGCCACCGCATCCGCGCGGTGATCCGCGGGTCGGCGGTGAACCAGGACGGCCGCAGCAACGGCCTGACCGCCCCCAACCGCGGTGCCCAGGTCGACGTGATCCGCCGGGCCCTGTCCGACGCCGCGGCCGAGCCGGGGGACGTCGACTTCCTGGAGGCACACGGCTCGGGCACGCCGCTGGGCGACGAGATCGAGCTGGGTGCGCTCGGCGACGTGTTCGGCGGGCGGCCGGCCGACCGCCCGCTCACGGTCGGGGCGGTGAAGACCAACATCGGCCACACCCACACCGCGGCGGGCATCGCGGGGCTGATCAAGACGGTGCTGGTGCTGGAGAACGGTGAGGTGCCACCGAACCTGCACATGGACGACCCGGCCGAGCAGGTGCTGGCGAACTCGGCGGTGACGCCGTCCACGGGGCTGGCACCGCTGCCGGACCGCGGCCGCCCGGCGGTGGCGGGGGTGAGCTCGTTCGGCTGGTCGGGCACGAACGCCCACCTGGTCCTCGAGGCCGCACCGCCGCAGCCGGTCGTGAGTGAAAAAGAGGGTTCTCACCTGCCTTTCCACTCACGACCGTCCGCGGCGCCGCCGGTTGCCGAGCTGCTCCCGGTTTCGGCCGCCTCGGCCGCCGCGCTGAGCGCGCAGCTCACGCGGCTCGGCGGGAGCACGGGTGTGTCCCTCGCCGACCTCGCGCACACCCTGCGCGAAGGCCGGGCCCACCTCGACCACCGACGGGCCGTCGTGGCCACCAGCCTCGACGACGCCGTCCGGCAGCTCACCGCCGCCGCCCAGGCCCCCGGCGTCCACCGCAAGCCCGGCGCCCCGAAGATCGCCTTCCTCCTCCCCGGCGTCGGGGACCAGTACCGCGGCCTGGCCGCCCAGCTCCACCGGGACGAGCCCGTCTTCGCCGCCGCCGTCGACGCGTGCTGTGCCATCGCCGCCGACCGGTGCGGGGTCGACCTGAAGGGCGCCTTCTTCGCCGAACCGCGCGCCGTCGAGACGTCGTTCTTCGGCGCCGGCCAGGGCGATGACCTCCTCGACCGCGCCGAGGTCGCGCACCCCCTCCTCTTCACCGTCGAGTACGCGCTCGCCCAGCTGCTCGCCGATCGCGGTGTCCGGCCGGACCTGCTCGTCGGTTACAGCCTCGGCGAGTACGTCGCCGCCTGTCTCGCCGGGGTCTTCACCCTCGCCGACGCCCTGCACGTCGTCACCGGGCGGGCGCGGCTGATCGGGCGCGCTCCGGCCGGGCGGATGCTCGCCGTGGCCGCTTCGGCGAGTCAGATCGCCGACGCGCTCTCCCCCATGCGGGTCGACGTCGCCGCGTTGAACGGCCCGCAGATGACCGTCCTCAGTGGATCGCCCGAAGACGTCGAAGCCGCTGCCGCGCACCTGAAAGCCGCCGGGCTCGCCGCCCGCACGCTGCGCTCGGCCCACCCGTTCCACTCCAGCCTGCTGGAGCCCGCCCGCGACGAGCTCGCCGAACTGGTCGCGTCCGTGCCCCGGCAGGCGCCGCGGATCCCGATCGTCTCGAACGCGACCGGCACCGTCCTCACCGACGCCGAAGCCGTCGACCCGCGGTACTGGGCCGGCCACCTCTGCCGCCCGGTGCGGTTCGCCGACGGCGTCCGGCACTGTGCCGGGCAGGACGTCGACGCCTACATCGAGCTCGGCCCGGGCCAGACGCTCGGCGGCCTGGTCCGCCAGAACCAGACCGGCGCCGCCCGCCCCGCCGTGCTCGGCACCCTGCCCGCGCCCTGGCCCGTCGAGGACCGCCCCGCCGAAGGCATCGCGCTGCTGGAGACGCTCGCCCGGCTGTGGGAGCTCGGCGTCGGCATCACGACCCGGCACCACGGCGGCCGTACCGTCAGCCTGCCCGGCTATCCCTTCCAGCGCACGAAGTTCTGGCCCCAGGCGACCCGCACCCAAGCCGGACCCGCCTCCGAAGCCGGCCGGCTCTACACCCCGGTGTGGCGTCTCGACCCCACCCGTCCCACGGTCACGCCGCAGGGCTCGCTGATCACCACGAACCGCGCACTCGCCACGCTGGCCGCGGAAGCGGGGATGACCGTCGGCACCGACCCGCAAGCACTCCCCCAGCCCCTGCACGTCGTCCACGACGGCGGGTTCGACGACCTCCTCCGGACCGTCCAGGCCCTCGACGGCCACGACGTCCGGCTGCTCACCGTCACCACCGGCGCGGCCGAGATCACCGGCGGCGACCTGACCGACCCGGACGCCGCCGCGGTGCACGGGCTCGGCCGTGGCGTCCGGGCCGAGTACCCGGGCCTGCGGTGGCGCGGGGTCGACGTCGAACCCGGGACCCCGGCCGAGTGCCTCCTCGACGAGCTGGCCCGCCCCTGGACCGACGATGCCGCCGGGGAACCGGTGCTCGCCGGCTGGCGGGGCGGCCGCCGCCGTCTGCAGGAGTACACCGAGATCACGCTCGGCGACGGCACGCCGGACTGGGGCGGCACGCACGTGATCACCGGCGGCACCCGCGGGCTCGGCATGATCGTGGCGAAGCACCTCGTCGGTCACGGCGCCCGCCGGCTCGCCCTGATCAGCCGCACCGGCGACGCCGACGCCGCCGACCTCGCGGCGCTGGAGCCCGCCGAGGTGCTGGTGCTCAAGGCCGACACCGGCGTCCCGGAACAGCTGGCCGAAGCCCTGGTGGAGGCCAAGCTGCGGTTCGGCGAGCTCGACTCGATCGTGCACGCCGCCGGCCTGCCGGGCGGCGGGCTCACGCAGCGCCGCACCGCCGAGGACCTGCACCGCACGCTCGCCCCGAAGGTCCACGCGGTCCGCCCGCTCCTGGCCGCCCGGCCCCGGCGCCTGGTCCTGTTCTCCTCGATCGTCACGGTCGTCGGCGGGATCGGCGAAGCCGACTACTGCGCGGCCAACAGCGTCCTCGACGCCCACGGCGCCGCACTGTCCACAGCGGACACCCAGGTGGTGACCGTCGCCTGGGGGCACTGGCAGCACGACTCCTGGGCCGACGAGGCCACCGGGGAAGCCCGCCTCGCCTACCGCCGCCGCTACGGCTTCAGCGCCGAAGCCGGCTGCGCGGTGCTCGACCAGCTCGCCGGCCACGGTTTCCGCGGCACGGTCGTCGCGCTGCGCCAGGACCTGCCGTCGGCCCGCCGCGAGCTGGCCGAGCTCAACGACCTCGGCGGGCTCCTGGACGCCGCGCCGACGCCGAAAGCACGCTATCCGCGGCCGCCGCTGCGGACCGAGTACGCCGCCCCGCGCGGCGAGCTCGAGACCGACATCGCCGGCGTCTGGGGCGAGTTCCTGGGCATCGACGCGGTGGGCGTGCACGACCCGTTCTTCGACCTCGGCGGCAACTCACTGGTCGGCATGGCCATGGTGGCGGCGCTGGAGAAGCGCCTCGGCTTGCCGATCGCCCCCGCCGTCCTCTTCGGCCACCCCACCGTGGCCGCGTTCGCCGCCGCACTGACCGACACCGACTCGCCCGCCCCGCGGGCGGCGACCACCGGATCCGCGCGGGGCCGGCGCCGCCGCCTGGCCGGCACCCGGAAATGAGGGACACCGTGACCGACACCAGCATCTCGCCCGCGGACATCGCCGTCGTCGGCATGGCCGGCCGCTTCCCGGGCGCCGACGACGTCGGCGCGCTCTGGGAGACCATCCGCGCCGGCCGCTCCGGCATCACCCGCTTCACCGACGAAGAGCTCCTGGCCGCGGGCGTCCCCGCCGACCGGCTCGGCGACCCGGCCTACGTCAAGGCGGGCGCGGTCGTGCGCGGGGTCGAGGACTTCGACGCGGGCTTCTTCGGGATTAACCCGAAGGAAGCCCAGATCCTCGACCCGCAGCACCGGCTCTTCCTGGAGCACAGCCAGCACGCCCTGGAGGACGCGGCCTGCGACCCGGCGCGCTTCGACGGCGCGATCGGCGTGTTCGCCGGCTGCGCGTGGAGCACCTACCTGACCCACAACCTCACCCCGGCGAACGCGGCCGGCGAGATGGGCGAGATCGCCATCGCCCTCGGCAACGACAAGGACACGCTGGCCACCCGGGTTTCGCACACGCTCGGCCTGTCGGGACCCGCGTTCAGCATCCAGAGCGCCTGCTCGACGTCGCTGGTCGCGGTGTGCGTCGCGGCGAGCAGCCTGGCGAACTTCGAATGCGACGTCGCCCTCGCGGGCGGCGTGTCGATCGGGGTGCCGCACCGCGTCGGCTACCTCTACCAGCAGGGCGGCATCGCACCGCCGGACGGCGAGTGCCGCGCGTTCGACGCCGCGGGCCTGGGCGCCCCGCTCGGCGGCGGCGTCGGCGTGGTCGCGCTGCGCCGTCTCGAGGACGCGCTCGCCGACGGCGACCGGGTGTACGCGGTGCTGCGCGGCTGGGCGGTCAACAACGACGCCGGCCGCAAGGTCGGCTTCACCGCCCCCGGCGTCGAAGGCCAGGCCACGGTGATCGCCGAGGCGCTGGCCGCGGCCGGGCTGGAGCCGTCCGACATCGGGTACGTCGAGGCCCACGGGACCGGCACCGCCCTGGGGGACGCGGCCGAGATCGCCGCGCTGCAGCAGGTCTTCGCCGGCCAGTCGCTGCGGATCGGCTCGGTGAAGACGAACGTCGGGCACCTCGACCGCGCCGCCGGCGTGACCAACCTGATCAAGGCGGCCCTGTCCCTGCACCACGAGGAGATCCCGCCGACGCGCAACCTCGGCACGCCGAACCCGCAGCTCACCGCGGGCGACGCCGAGCTGACCGTGGTCACCGGGCGCACGCCGTGGCCGCGCACGGACACCCCGCGCCGGGCCGGCGTCAGCGCGTTCGGCATCGGCGGCACGAACGCCCACGTCGTGCTGGAGGAAGCGCCGCTGCCTGCTCCGACCACGGCGACCGGCCCGGAGCTGCTCGTGTGGTCGGCCCGCTCGGCCGCCGCCGCGGACGCGGCCACCGCCAACCTCGCCGCCCACCTGGCGACGTCCGGCGACGCGCTCGCCGACGTCGCCCACACCCTCCAAAGTGGACGCACGACGTTCGGGCACCGGCGGATGCTGGTGGCCGGTTCGCCGTCCGAAGCGGCGCAGGCGCTCCGCGAAGGAGCCGTGTCGGCCTCGAGCGACGCCGGGACCGGCCGCCGCGTCGGGTTCCTCATCGCGGGCACCGGCGAGCAGTACCCGGGCCTGGCCGCGGAGCTGTACGCGACGGCGCCGGTGTTCCGGGCCGAGCTGGACCGCTGCCGCGCGCTGCTGGATTCGCCCGTGCTGGACGAGATGCTCGGCTCACGCGAAGGCTCCGGCGGGCTGGCCGCGTTGCTCGGCCGCACCGAGGGCGGGTCGCGGGCGGGCGACCGCACGGAGGTGCTGCACCCGGCGCTGTTCGCCGTCGAGTACGCGCTGGCGCAGCTGGTGCGCTCGTGGGGCGTCTCACCGAGCGTCCTGGTCGGGTACAGCCTCGGGGAGTACGTGGCCGCGTGCCTGGCGGGGGTGCTCTCCCTGGAGGACGCCCTCGCGCTGGTGGCGCACCGCGCGAAGCTGATCGCCGCGCTGCCCGGCGGGGCGATGGCCGCCGTGCCGCTGCCGGCCGACGACGTGCGGGCCCGGATCGGCGGCCTGGACCTCGACATCGCGGCGGTGAACGGGCCGCACCTGACCGTCGTGTCCGGGACGTCCGAGGCCATCGCCGCCCTTCGGGAGTCGCTGGGTGAGGTGCCGTGCCGGCCCCTGGCCACCACGCACGCCTTCCACTCCCGGCAGCTCGCCTCGTTGCGCGACGAGCTGACCGCGTGGGTCGCGGCCCACGTCACGCTGTCCGCGCCCACGATCCCGTACGTCTCCAACGTGACCGGCGAGCTGGTCACCGAGGCACCCGAACCGGGGTACTGGGCCGAGCACATGTGCGCTCCGGTCCGGTTCGACGACGCGCTGGCGACGCTGCTGGCCGACGAGGACACGGTGCTCCTGGAGCTCGGCCCGGGCCGCTCGCTGGGCGCGATGGTGCGCGGGCACCGGGCGTGCGCGCCGTCGCGCTGGGCGTCGGTGATCCCGACGCTGCCGGGCGCGGACGACCCGGCGTCGGCTTCGGTCGCGCTGGCCGAAGCGGCCGGCCGGCTGTGGCTGGCCGGGGTGGACCTCGACTGGACCGGTGTCCGCGGCGGCCGCGAGGCCCGGCGGGTCGGGTTGCCGGGGTACCCGTTCCAGCGGTCGCGGTACTGGATCGACGCGCCGGGGACGGTCACGCCCACGGTGCCGCAGCTCACCGCGGAGCCGGACGAGCACGTGCAGCTGCTGACGCCGTCGTGGCGGCCGCAGCCCGCCGCCGACGCCGGGACCACCGGCCGGGTGGCGATCCGGCCGGACACCGGCGGGGTGGCCGCGGCGCTGAGCGCGCTGCTCGGGACCGTCGTCGAGCCCGCCGAGGCGGACACGATCGTCGACCTGTCGGTGCTCGACCTCGACGACGACGTGGCCGCGGTGCACGCGGTGTCCCGCACCCTCGCGGCAGTGGCGGGTGACGGGTCACGCGCGGTCCGGGTCCTCGTCGCCACCCGTGCGGGCCAGGCGACGGGATCCGGCCGGGTGCGGCCCGCCCAGGCGGCCGTGGCCGTCCTCCCGGTCGTCGCCAACCAGGAACACCTCAACCTCGACGCCGGGACCGTCGACCTCGACGCGGCCCACACCGCCGCCGAAGCCGCCGCCGTGCTCGCCGCCGAACTGCGGGCGCCCGGCGCACCCCTGGTCGCCTACCGGGGCGACCAGCGGCTCGTTCCCGGCTACCGGCCCGCCGAACCCGCCGCGGCGCCCGCCGTCCGGGACGGCGGCAGCTACCTCATCACCGGAGGCCTCGGCGGGGTCGGGCTCACCGTCGCCGAGCACCTCGCCACCCGTGGCGCGCGCCGGCTGGTCCTCGCCAGCCGCAGCGGGGGTACCGACGCCGCGGTGGCCCGGCTGCGGGCCCTCGGTGCCGACGTGCACACCCCTCGCGTGGACGTCAGCGACCCGGCCGCGCTCACGGCTCTGCTCACCGAGAAGTTCGACGGCATCGTCCACGCCGCCGCGGACTCCGATCCCGCCGGGTTCCGCCCTCTGTCCGAACTGGACGAACCGGTGATCGCCCTGCACTTCGCCGCCAAGGTCGGCGGGGCCCGGGTGCTCGCCGCGGCCCTCGACGCGCTGCCGGAGGCAGACCGTCCCGAGTGGACACTCCTCTTCTCCTCCACCTCGGCCCTGCTCGGCGGGGTCACCTTCGGCAGCTACGCCGCCGCCAACGCCGCGCTGCTCGCCGAAGCCCACGGCCGTACGGGCTGGGTCGCCGCCGCCTGGGACACCTGGCCCGGCACCCTGGAACGGCTCGACGCCCGGCTCGGCGCGTCCATGGCCAAGCACGCCATGACCCGCGCCCAGGCGCTGACCGCGTTCGACCGGCTCACCGCGCACGCCGGGCCGGCCGTGATCGTCGCCGCCGGCGGGCTCGACGAGCGGCTCCCCGGCGCGGTGAAGCCGGCCCGGGCCATCACCGCCGACCGGTTCCCGCGGCCCGACCTGCCCCAGCCCTACACCCCGCCGATGACCGCCACCGAACGCGCGCTCGCCGAAGTCTGGTCGGCCGTGCTCGGCGTCGAGCCGGTCGGCACCCGGGACAACTTCTTCGACCTCAACGGCAACTCCCTGCTCGCCCTGCAGATGCTCGCCCTGGTCAAGGACCGCTTCGGCGTCGCCATCCCCACCGTCACGCTCTTCGAACTGCCCACCGTCCAGGCCCTCGCCGCCACCCTCGACGACCAGGCACCGGCACCGGTCACCACCTCGCCGGTCCGGGAGGCCGATCCCGACGACGACGAGCTCGACCGGCACATCGCCATCGTCGGCATGGCCGGCCGGTTCCCCGGCGCGGGCACGATCGACGAGTTCTGGCGCAACCTCTGCGACGGCGTCGAGTCGATCACCTTCTTCACCCCCGACGAGCTCATCGCCGCCGGGGTCGACCCGGCGCAGGTCCGCGACCCGGCCTACGTGCCGGCGCGGCCGGTGCTCGACGACGTCACCGGGTTCGACGCCGCCTTCTTCGGCCTCAGCCCGCGCATGGCCGCCCTCACCGACCCCCAGCAGCGCCTCTTCCTCGAGGTCTGCTGGGAAGCCCTGGAGGGGGCCGGGTACGCGAAGCCCGGCGAACGCGGCCGGGTCGGCGTCTTCGGCGGCTGCAACCTCTCGACGTACCTGCTCGGCATCGCCGGCCAGTTCACCTCCGACGCCGACGCCAGCATCTACGAGCTGGTGATGGGCAACGACAAGGACGCGCTCACCACCACCGTGTCCTACCTGTTCGACCTGCGCGGCCCGAGCATGGCGGTCCAGACGTTCTGCTCGACGTCGCTGGTCGCGGTGCACACCGCGATGCGCAGCCTGCGGGCCGGCGACTGCGAGATGGCCCTCGCGGGCGGCGTCTCGGTCCGCGTGCCGGACCGGATCGGGCACCTGCACTCCCCCGGCGGCCAGGAGTCGCCGGACGGGCACGTCCGCACCTTCGACGCCCAGGCGCACGGGAGCATGTTCGGCGACGGCGCCACCGTCGTCGTCCTCAAGAAGCTCGGCGCGGCCCTGCGCGACGGCGACCACATCTGGTCGGTGATCCGCGGCTCGGCGATGAACAACGACGGCGCCCTCAAGGTCGGCTACACCGCTCCCAGCGTCGGCGGGCAGTCGCGGGTGATCGCCGACGCCATGGCCGACGCACGGGTCGCCGCCGAGGACGTCGGGTACGTCGAGGCGCACGGCACCGCGACCGAGCTGGGCGACCCGATCGAGGTCGCCGCGTTGACCCGGGCGTTCGGGGACACCGCCGAGAAGCAGTACTGCGCCCTCGGCTCGGTGAAGCCGAACGTCGGGCACCTCGACCGCGCCGCGGGCACGGCCGGGCTGATCAAGGCGTCGCTGGTGGTCCGCGAGGGCCTGATCCCGCCGACGCTGCACTACACCGCGCCGAACCCGGAGATCGACTTCGCGCACAGCCCGTTCCGGGTGGCGGCCGAGCTCGCGCCGTGGAACACCGGCGGCGGCCGTCCCCGGATCGCCGGGCTCAACTCGCTGGGCATGGGAGGCACCAACGTGCACGTCGTCGTCGAACAGCCGCCCGACCGGCCCGCGCTCCCGCCGGGTGACCCGGACACCGAGCGCCGCTACCAGGTGCTGCCGGTCTCGGCCCGCACCGCCGACGCGGCCGACACGGCGGCCCGCCGGCTCGGCGAGCACCTCGCCGGCACGCCGGACGCGCGGCTCGCCGACGTGGCCTTCACGCTCCAGGAGGGCCGCAAGACGTTCGAGCACCGGCGGGCCGCGGTCGCGTCCGATGTGGACAGTGCGGTCACCGCGCTGGGCACGCCCGCGACCCGCGTCGAGCCGGTCCAGGACCGGCCGGTGGCGTTCCTCTTCGCCGGCGTCGGCGAGCAGTACCCCGGCCTGGTGGGCGAGCTGTACCGCCGCGAGCCGGTGTTCCGCGCCCACCTCGACGAGTGCCTGGCCCACCTCGACGCCGACGGCGACCTCGTCACCGGCGCCCGCGGCGGCGGCCCGAGCCTGGCCGCGCTGCTGGGCCGTGGCGGCGACGAAGACCCGCGCGCCGACCGGCTCCAGCAGACCGAACTGGCCCAGCCCCTCATGTTCGCCGTCGACTACGCCCTGGCGCGGACGCTCATGGAGTGGGGCCTGAAGCCCGCCGCGATGCTCGGCTACAGCCTCGGCGAGTACGTCGCCGCCTGCCTGGCCGGAGTGCTCTCGCTCGAGGACGCCCTGGCGCTGGTCGCCAAGCGCGCGGAGCTGATCGCCACGCTCCCCGGCGGGTCGATGGCCGCCGTGCCGCTGTCGGTCACCGAGCTGGAAGCACGGTTCGACCTCACGGGCCTCGACCTCGCCGCGGTGAACGGCCCCGAACTGGTCGTGGTGGCCGGGGAGAGCGCGGCGGTCGAGCGGCTCGCGCAGGACCTGCGGGCCGCGGACGTCCCGTGCCGGCCGCTGCGCACCAGCCACGCGTTCCACTCGCGGATGCTGACGCCGGCCGCGGCCGAGCTGACCGCGTGGATCGCCGGGAACGTCACGCTCAACGCACCCGAGCTGCCCTACCTGTCCAACGTCACCGGGGAGCGCGCCACCGCCGAGCTGGTCACCGACCCCGGGTACTGGGCGCGGCACATGTGCGAGACCGTGCGGTTCGCCGCCGCGGCCACCGAGCTGCTGGCCGACGAGCACGTGGCCGTCGTCGAGATCGGCCCCGGGCCGTCCCTCGGTGCCCTGCTGCGCGGACTCAGCCCGGCGACGCGCTGGCCGCTGATCACCGCCACGCTGCCCGCCGCGGACGACCCGCGCCCGGCCGACGAGGTGCTCACCGACGGCCTGGCCCGGCTCTGGCTGCTCGGCGCGAACCTCGACTGGTCCGCCTACCACGGCCGGGGCACGGCGACACCGGTCTACCGCGGCACCGCCCCCGGTCGCGTGCCGCTGCCGACCTACCCCTTCCAGCGCCAGCGCTACTGGATCGAGGCGAAGCCGGCCACCGGGACGGCCCGGGTCGAGACGCCCGCGGAGGGCCCCCTGGAGGAGTTCGACCGGATCCCGCTGCTGCCGGAGGAGCAGTGGATCAACCTGCCCACCTGGCGCCAGACCTCGGCCGCGCCCGTCGCGCCGCAGCCCGCGTCCTGGCTGGTGTTCGCCCGTCCCGGCCTCGCCGAGGACGTCCTCGACGGGATCCGCCGCACCGGCGACCCGGTGACCGTGGTCCGGCCGGGCGCGGGGTACCGGCCGGGCCCGGACGCCACCGTCCGCCCCGGCGACGTCGACGACCTGCTGAGCCTGCTGCGCGACCTCAAGCGCGGCGGCACCCGCCTGGACCGGGTCGTCCACCTGTGGAACCTCGACGACGACTCCCTGCTGCTCGGCCTGCACACCCTCGTGGCGCTGGCCCGCGCGGCCGGCGAGCTGGGCCTCGGCGGCTGGACCCTGGACCTGGCCGCCACCGGCACCCAGCGCGTCCTGCACGACGGCGAGCTGCGGCCCGACGCGGCCACGCTCACCGGGCCGAACCTGGTGATCCCGATGGAGTACCCGGGTGTGCAGACGCGGCTGATCGACGTCGACGCGGCCGCCGGTGCCGCCGCCGTGGTCGCCGAGCTGCACCGCCCGGCGCCGGGCCGCACGGTCGCGCTGCGCGGCTCGCGGCGCTGGCTGCCCGGCTACGAGGTCCTGGCGCCGCAGCCGATCGAGCAGGCGGCGGACGTCCTGCGCGAGCACGGCGTCTACCTGATCACCGGCGGCCTCGGCGGGATCGGGCTGGCCATGGCCGAGCGGCTGGCCCGCGACAGCGACGCCAAACTCGTCCTGTTCGGCCGCCGGGGCCTGCCGCCGCGCGAACGCTGGGCCGGGATCGCCGACGGCACCGACGAGGTGCCCGGCACGATCCGCGACCGCGTCGACCGCGTCCGCGAAATCGAGGCGCTCGGCGGTGAAGTGGTGGTCGTCGAAGGCGACGTCGCCGAAGAGACCGACGTCCGGCGCGCGGTCGCCGTGGCCATCGAGCGGTTCGGGGCGCTGCACGGCATCCTGCACACCGCGGGCGTGCCCGGCACCGGCCTGATGCAGTTCAAGCAGCCGGGTGACGCCGACCAGGTCCTCGCCCCGAAGCTGCCCGGCTCCCGGGCCCTCAGCGCGGCCACCGACGGCCTGGACCTCGACTTCGTCGCGCTGTTCTCCTCCATCACCTCGGTCACCGGCGGTGGCCCCGGCCAGGTCGACTACTGCGCCGGCAACGCCTGGCTCGACGCCTACGCCGCCTCGCACGGCGGCCGCACGGTGTCGATCTCGTGGGGCGAGTGGACCTGGAACGCCTGGGACGAAGGGCTTTCCGGGTACGAGGAGGACATCCAGACCTACTTCCGCGAGCACCGCGCCAAGTTCGGCATCGACTTCGAACAGGGCTGGCGCACGCTGCTGCGGGCACTGGCCTCGGGCGAACCGCACGTCGTCGTGTCCACCCAGGACCTCGACGCGGTGACCGCCGTGGCGGCGCGGTTCAGCGTCGACGCCGTCACCTCGGCCGCCCACGGCGGCTCGACGGCCGACCGCCACCCGCGGCCGGAGCTGGTCACCCCGTTCCAGGAACCCGAGGGCGACGCCGAGCGCGCGGTGGCCGAGGCGTGGTGCGAGGCACTGCGCCTGGACCGGGTCGGCGCGGCCGACAACTTCTTCGAGCTCGGCGGCACGTCCCTGCTCGGCATCTCGCTGCTGGCGGGGCTGCGCACCGCGTTCCCGGACGCGGAACTGCCGCCGCACATCATCCACGAGGCCCCGACCGTCGCCGCACTCGCGAAGATCGCCGCCGGCGGCCCGGAGACCCCCGAACCCGCACCCGACACCCAGGCGCAGGGACAGCTGCGCCGCTCCGGCATCAAAGCCGCGGCCGCCCGACGGCGCCGGGCCTGAACGACAACCTCCGCACAGCAGAAAGGGAACAGTCATGGCAGTCACGGGAGTGGTGGGCGCCGGCGTCATGGGCATCGGCGTCGCCCAGGACTTCGCCGCCGCCGGCCACGAGGTCGTGCTGGTCGACAAGGACGAGCGGATCCTCGAGGAGGCCCGCGCCGCGATCACGCGCAACTGCCGGCTCAGCCGGCTCATGGGCGGACCCGCGCTCGACGCGGACGAGATCCTCGCCCGGATCACCACCGCGGTCGGCCTGGCCGCGCTGGACAAGACCGAAATCCTGGTCGAGAACGTCACCGAGGACTGGGACATCAAGGCCGCCGTGCACGCCGAGCTCGACGAGGTCTGCGGCCCGGGCACGGTGATCATCGCCAACACCTCGGCGGTCCCGATCACCCGGATCGCCTCGGTCGGCAAGAACCCGGGCCGCGTCATCGGCGTCCACTTCATGAACCCGGTGCCGCAGAAGCCGGTCGTCGAGCTGATCCCCGGCTTCCACACCTCGCCGGAGACCATCCTGCGCACCCGCGAGCTGCTCACCAGCATCGGCAAGCGCTGGGTCGACGTGAAGGACGCGTCGGGCTTCGTGTCCAACCGCGTGCTCATGCTCACCGTCAACGAGGCCGCCTACCTGGTGCACGAGGGCGTCGCCACCGCCGAGTCGGTCGACGAGGTGTTCCGCGGCTGCTTCGGCCACCCGATGGGCCCGCTGGAAACGGCCGACCTGATCGGCGTCGACACGATCCTCTACAGCGTCGAGGTGCTCTACGAGCACTACGCCGACTCGAAGTACCGCCCCTGCCCGCTGCTCAAGCAGATGACCGACGCCGGCCTGCACGGCCGCAAGTCCGGCCGCGGCTTCTACACCTACAGCTGAATCCCGTCACTCAGAAGGAGAACAGAGCCATGTCCGAGACCACCGGCGACATCCTCGCCTTCATCACCGGCCGCTTCCCCCAGGCCGAGATCACCGCGACCGAGGACATCTTCTCCCTCGGCTACATCAACTCCCTGTTCGCCATGGAGCTGGTGATGCACCTGGAGAAGACCTTCGCCGTCACCATCCCCAACGAGGAACTGCGGATCGACAACTTCCGCACCGCGGCGGCGATGACCGAGCTGGTCGGCCGCCTCCGCCCGGCCGCGACGGTGGGCTGACCCGTGCCGGAGGTACTCACCGCGGTCCGCGCGCCCGGCCGCGAGGCCGCGCGGGCCTTCGTGGACGAGCACGTCGTCCCCTTCGCCGACGTGTGGGACAAGGCCGGGCGGATCCCCGAGGACGTCCTGGACAAGATCGCCGAGGCCGGGTTGTGGGCGCCGTTCCTGCCGCCCGAGCTCGGCGGCTGCGGCCTCGACATGGTCACCCTCGGGGAGATCCACGAAGAGGTCGGCCGCGGCTGCTCGTCGGTCCGCAGCCTGCTGACCGTGCACACCATGCTCTCCTGGGCGTTGCTGCGCTTCGGCACCGAGGCGCAGCAGCACCGGTGGGGGCCGGAGCTGGCGAGCGGGCGCGTCCTCGGCGCGTTCTGCCTGTCCGAGCCCGGCGCGGGCAGCGACACGGCCGCGATCACCACGACCGCCACCCCCGACGGCGACGGCTGGCGGCTCGACGGCCTCAAGAAGTGGACCACCAACGGCCGGCGCGCGGACCTGTTCCTCGTCTTCGCGAAGGGCCCGGCCAGCACGATCGCGCTGCTCGTGCCGCGCGACGCGCCCGGTGTCACGGTCACCCCGATCGACGACATCCTCGGGACGCGCTCGTCGATGCTGGCGTCCATTTCCTTCGACGGCGTCCGGCTGGGTGCCGACGCGCTGCTCGGGCCGAGCGGGTTCGCCTCCGGCATGGTCCTCACCGGCACGCTCGACCTCGGCCGCTACAGCGTCGCGGCCGGGTCGGTGGGCATCATCCAGGCGTGCGCCGACGCGTGCGCGGACTACACGAGCAAGCGGACGGTCGGCGGCACGCCGTTGAAGGACCTGCCGCTGATCCAGGCGAAGCTGTCGGACATGGTCACCGACGTCCGCGCGGCCCGGCTGCTGCTGGCCGAGGCCGGCCGGCTCAAGGACCGCGGCGACTCGGCGACGATCATGGCCACCTGGGTGGCGAAGTACTTCGCGTCGGTCGCGGCCGCGAAACACGCGTCGGAGGCCGTGCAGGTGCACGGCGCCAACGGCTGCAGCACGGACTACCCCGTCGCCCGGTTCTACCGGGACTCGAAGGTCATGGAGATCATCGAGGGCAGCACCGAGATCCAGCGGATGACCATCGCCGCCGAGGCCTACCGGAAGCAGGTACCGTGACCAGTCTCCTCTCCCCGGCACCCGCCAAGCCGGTGCAGGGCAAGATCAAGTGCGTGGTGTGGGACCTCGACAACACCGTCTGGGACGGGGTTCTGCTCGAGGACGGCGACGTCCGGCTGCGCCCGTGGGTGGTCGAGCACGTCAAGCGCCTCGACGCGATGGGCGTGCTGCACTCGGTCGCCAGCAAGAACGACCACGAAGCCGCGATGGCGAAGCTGCGCGAGTTCGGCCTCGACGAGTACTTCCTGTTCCCGCGCATCTCGTGGAACGCGAAGTCGGTGTCGATCGGCCAGATCGCGCAGAAGCTCAACCTCGGCCTCGACGCGTTCGCGTTCGTCGACGACCAGGAGTTCGAGCGCGCCGAGGTCGCCTTCGCGCTGCCGCAGGTGACCACAGTGGACATCCTGGAGGCCGACGAGGTGTTGCGGCGGCCGGAGTTCGCGCCGCGGTTCGTCACCGACGAGTCGGCGCAGCGGCGCGGGATGTACTTCAGCCAGCTCGCCCGCGACGACGTCGAGGCCGACTTCGCCGGCACCGGCGAGGACTTCCTGGCGAGCCTGGACCTGCGGTTCACCATCGCGCCGGCCAAGCGGGAGGACCTGCAGCGGGCGGAGGAGCTGACCGTCCGCACCAACCAGCTCAACTCGACCGGGCGGACGTACTCCTACGACGAGCTGGACGCGCTGCGCTCGTCGGACGACCACGTGCTGCTCGTCGCGTCGCTGACCGACAAGTTCGGCTCCTACGGCAAGATCGGCCTGGCGCTGCTGGAGAAGGGATCGCCGGACTGGCGGCTCAACATGATGCTGATGTCGTGCCGCGTGATGTCGCGCGGCGTCGGCACGGTGCTGCTGGGCCACGTGATGGGCCTGGCCCGGGCGGCGGGTGCCGGGCTGCGCGCGGACTTCGTCGAGACCGGCCGCAACCGGATGATGCAGATCACCTACGCGTTCAGCGGGTTCCGCGAGGTCTCGCGGGAAGGCTCGCACGTGGTGCTGGCGGCGGATCTGGACGCGATCCAGGAGCCGCCCGGGTACGTGACGCTCGAGGTGGAGTCGTGACGACGGCGGTGGCGAGCCGCTGGCTGCCGTTCCCCGTGACCGCGGGGAACGTGCGGCTGTACTGCCTGCCGCACGCGGGCGGCTCGGCGTCGGCGTTCCGCGCGTGGATCGGCCGGCTGCCCGGGGTGACGGTGTGCCCGGTCCAGCCGCCGGGCCGTGAGACGCGCCAGCGGGACACACCGCACACGTCGATGTCCTCGTACGTCGCCGATCTGGCGGACTTCGTGCTCTCGGACGACTCCCCTTACGCGGTCTACGGCCACAGCCTGGGCGCGCTGGTCGGGTTCGAGCTGGTGCGGGAGATTTCCCGCCGCGGCGCGGCCCTCCCGGTGCACCTGGTGGTGTCGGGCTGCCCGGCCCCGCAGTGGCTGACCCCGGACGACCCGATCGTGGCGGGCATGGGCGACGCGGAGATCGTGTCGCTATTGCGCACGCTGGGCGGGACGCCGGAGGTGTTCCTGAACGACCCGCGCGTGCTGCGGCTCATCCTGCCGCCGATCCGCGCGGACCTGACGGTGAAGAACACGTACGGCTACGTGTCCGGACCGCCGCTGGAGGTCCCGGTGACGGCCCTGGCGAGCACGGCCGACGTCCGCGCGAGCGTGGAGTCGGTGCTGGCGTGGCGGGAGCAGACGGTCCGCCCGTTCCGCGGCCACGTCCTGGAGGGCGGCCACTTCGCGGTGCTGGAGCAGGAAGAGGTCACCTTGGCCCACCTGGCCGCCGCCCTGCGCCCCTACGCCTAACTGCCACATCATTGGTGCACTTGGACGTAGGGTCTCCGAACGTGGTGGGCCCGCCGCCAATACCCCTGGCGGCGGGCCCATCACCCATGCCCGAAACCGCACCTTCGCGAGGCTGGACCGTGACCTTTCGCTGGCAAGGTCCACGATCGTGAAGAAGGTCGGGGGAATTCTCGCGGTGTCCTTGGTCGCGCTGGTGGCTTGCGACCCAGCGCCCATGATGCCCGATGAGCCGCTCGACGCGCTCGGTTTCGTCGCGCGCACCGACGCCATCCAGCTCCCGGTAGTGGACCGCGCCGTCTACGACGGACCGATGACGCTGGTGCCGGACGGCGCCTGCGTGCTCGGCTTCACCGCCTATTCGTGGGCCAACAGCAGCCGCGTGGCGTCGACCTGGGTGGGCAAGGAGGACTGCACCCGGCTCGTGCTCGACCGGACGCCGGAACAGGCAGCCACCGGCTTCACCGCCACCGCCGCCGTAGCCGGGCCGGACGGCTCCGTGATCGGGCTCGGCCCGGCGTTCTCACGGCGGGACCGCTCCGGCGCCGTCGTTCCGCTTTTCCAGCCGGAGTCCGACCGGCGGGCGGTGGCGCTGGCCCGCGCGGGCCGGAACCTGGTCGGCGTCGGTACGGGGCAACCTTCCGGCAGGCCCCAACCGGTCGCGTGGGTGTCCGGTGACGAGGGCCGCACCGCGCACGAGATCACGCTGCCGACGGACCTGCCGGGCTACTGGGAGCCGAGGGCAATCGCGGCCGAGGGCGACCGGGTCCTCGTGGCCGGCTCCGCCGGTACGGCCGCACGGGTGTGGTCCTCCGGGGACGCGGGGGAAACGTGGACGGTGTCGGACGTCCCGGTGCGAGGGAGCGAACTCGTCGTCACCACGGTACTGCGTACCGGCGGGAAGTGGCTGCTGGCCGGGATTTCCGCGGCCGGCCCGCTGGTCGTGACCGGCGAACCCGGCGACTGGCAGCTCGAAGCTCCCACGGCGCTGGGTGACGGCCGGATCAGCGGCGGGACCGTCGACGCAGCAGGCAAGCCGGTGCTGATCGGAGAACGCTCCGAAAAGAGCTGGGCCGGGTCGAGCCGATCCTGCTCGATCGTCTGGACGCTCGATGCCGGTGGCTGGCAGCGGGGCGAACTCGGGTGCCCACCGGATCCGGTCAGCGCCGTCGCGCGCCTCGCGGACGGCCGGGTACTCCTGGCGGGCAGCCGCACCCTCTGGATCCGGCCCTGACACCCGTGCCCGGGTCAGCCACGGGTTTCGGCGATCCGGGCGGCGAGCAACCGGACCGTCGGCAGCTCGACGACCGCCGTCGCGGGGAGGCTCCAGTGGGCCGCGATGCGGACCGCCCCGGCCGAGCGGCCGCCCAGCTCGAAGAAATTGTCGTCCGCGCCGATCTCGGTGTACCCGAGGGCCTTCGCCCACCGGGCGGCCACCTCCTGCTCGAGGCCCGGCTCCGGCTCCACGAACGGCGTCCCCAGGTCCGGCCGCGGCCGGGCCGCACCCGGGAGGCGAACGGACTCGGCGGGGGCGACCGGGCGGGCGAGCGGCACCCCGGAGAGCACGACCTCGGTCAGGTGGTCGGCGGCCGCCACCGCCGCCAGGGCCGCCGAGCCGGGGTCCGAAGTGGACACCACCGTCGTCCACCGCCCGCGGCCGGCGAGCCGGGCCACCCGCGCTTCCGCGGCCAGGACGCGGCCGGCCGGATCCGGCCGGACCAGCAGGATTCCCCGCCGTCCGCCCAGGTCCGGCACGTCGTGGTGCACCTCGGCTTCGGCGTGCCCGGCCGGCTCCCACGGCTCGTGGTGCGGCCGCCACGATTGGTCACCGCGCACCGCCAGCGGGGAATCCGCGTGCAGCACCGCCGCCAGCACCTGGTCCAGGTCGGCGTCCGGCCCCACGTCGATGTGCCGCGGCGTCAACGCCGTGAGACCCGCCTGCGAAGGCGTGGTCAAGTCGGCCCCCAGGACACCCACGGCGCCGGAGGTGAGCGTCACCATCCCCGGCCACAACCCGGCCGCCACCTCGATCTCCCCCGGTGAGCCGCCCAGGGCGAAGCCGTGCACGACCGTCCGCGGGACGACGACCAGCGACCGCAGCAGCGCCGGCAGGTCGCCCGGGCCCACGACGAAGTCACCGGTGTCCAGGAACGCGAACCCGGAACCGGGCCGCACGGTGGTCACCTCGGACCCCGCCAGGGTGATGCGGGCGGCCAGGGCCTCGCCGACCGGATCACCGGCGAACACCAGCCACGGCCCCGCCGCCCGCACCCGGCTCTCCAAGCCGGCCAGGGGCTGCGGGTCGAGCCGCCACGACGGCACGTACGCCCCCGGACGCGGTCCCTCGGCCGCCTCGACCCAGAAACGCTTGCGCTGGAACGGGTACGGCGGCAGCTCCACCCGCCGCCCCTCGCCGCGGTGCAGGGCCGCCCAATCGACCGTGCAGCCCGCGAGCCACAGCCGGGCCACCACCGCGAGCAGCTCCGCGGCCGACCACCCGCTCTCGACGGCGACCGTCTCCGAGGCGCCCTCGTCCAGCCGGATGCCCAGCCGGGTCAGGCCGGCGGTCAACACCGACAGCGCGCCCTCGCGCGTGGCCGGCGGCGCGGGGACCTCGGCCCCGGCCAGCAGGCGGTGGGCCGCGTCGGCCGTCGGCGCCCAGCCGGAGCCGGTGCCCGCGACCAGCCGGAACCGCGGGTCACGGCGACGCGTCTCGCCGTCGATCCACCGTTCGGGATCGGCCAGCGCCGCCACCGCGTCCGGCAGGTCCTGGACCACCACCGCCCGCCGCAGCGCGAAGTGGCCGCGCGACACCTGCAGCGTGAAAGCGACGTCGGCGAGGTCCGAGTCCGGGTGCGCGGCCAGGTGGGCGCGCAGCCGCGAAGTCACCTCGTCGAGCGCACCGGCGTCCCCGGCGGAGAACGTGAGCAAGTGCGGCCCGCGAGAACGCCGGGGCTCCCGGACCGGCGGCTGTTCGAGGACGACGTGCGCGTTCGTTCCGCCGACACCGAACGAGCTGACGCCCGCCCGCCGCGGCGCGCCGTCCGCGGGCCAGGGGACGTCGGCGGGCAGCACGGTGAACCGGTCACCGAGCGCGGGGTTGGGCGTGCGGAACCCGGCCGTGCCCGGCAGGACGCCGTCACGCAGGTTCAGCGCCGCCCGGATCAACGACGTGACGCCGGACGCGCGATCGAGGTGCCCGATGCTGGGCTTGACCGAGCTGAGCACGCACGGTGCCGCGCGTCCCGGCCCGAAGACCCGGTTCAGCGCGGCCAGTTCGATCGAGTCGCCCAGCGGCGTGCCGACGGCGTGGCACTCGACGTACCCGACCGTCTCGGGCTTCACCCCGGCCACGGCCAGCGCGGTGTCGACCACCGCGGCCTGCCCGGCGACCCCGGGCGCGGGGTAGCCGGCGCGGTCACGGCCGTCGTTGTTGACCGCCGAGCCGAGGAGCACCGCGTGCACGACGTCGCCGTCGGCGAGGGCGTCCTCCAGGCGTTTCAGCGCGACGATCGCCGCGCCGGAGCCCATCACCGTGCCGTTCGCCTCCGCGTCGAGGGCGCGCACCCGGCCGTCGGGCGACAGGATGCTGCCCTCTTCGAAAACGTGGCCGCCGGTCTGCGGCAGCGGCAGCGCGGCGCCCCCGGCCAGGGCCAGGTCGCACTCGTAGGTCAGCAGGCTCTGGCACGCCAGGTGCACCGCGACCAGCGACGTCGAGCAGTACGTCTGCACGGTGATCGCCGGGCCGCGCAGGCCCAGCTTGTACGACACGAGCGACGTCAGCGAGTCGCGCTCCACCCCCGCGGACAGCAGGGGCTTGCCGCCCGGTTCCCCGGCCAGGTGGGCCAAGTTGCGGGTCAGGTAGTCGGGGAAGGCGCAGCCGGCGAACAGCCCGACGGGCACCCCGGGATCCGTCGGCCGGTAACCGGCCCGTTCCAGGGCTTCCCACGAGCACTCCAGCAGGAGCCGGTGGTGCGGTTCCAGGGTTTCCGCCTCGCGCGCGGACAGCCCGAAGGCGGCGGCGTCGAACGTCTCGACGCCGCCGGCGACGGGCCCGCCGACGCGGACGTGGCCCGGGGTGGCCGGGTCCACGCCCGCGGCGGCGAGTTCGGCGTCGGTCAGCTCGCGCAGGCCGGGGAGCCCGGCCGCGAGGTTGCGGCGCAGCTGCTCGACGTCGGCGGCGCCCGGGAAGCGCCCCGCCATCCCGACGAGCGCCACGGCCGATTCGTGTGCCGGTTCCGTCATGGCCGTCCTTCCAGGAGATCAGAGCAGGTGGCTGCGGCCCCAGCCGTGGGCGAGCCGGTAGGTGGCGAAGGCGCCGGTGGCCAGGCCGATCGCGAGCACGATCAACGCCGGGCGCAGCATCGCTTCGGCGTTGCCCGCCATGGCCGCGCGGATGAGCGACAGCCCCCAGTAACCCGGGGAGAACGGCGCGGCCGCCTGCGCCCACGGCGGCATCAGCGACACCGGCAGCAGCGAGCCGCCCAGCGAGCTGATGGTGATCGCGCCGAGGTCGACCGCGACGATCAGGTCGCCACGGCTGCGGACCACAGTGGACAGTGCGGCGCCCATCGCCAGCAGCATGAAGCCCCACAGGCACATCGCGCCGAACACCAGCCCGGGCGACACCGGGAACGGCATGCCGACGACGAGCCAGCCGTAGACGATGAGCACGCCCTGCTGGATCAGCAGCACGACGAACACCGGGACGGCCTTGCCGATCAGCAGCTCCGCGCGGGCCGCGCGGCTGGCGCGCAGCCGGTCCCAGGTGCGCCACTCGCGTTCGACGAAGATCGCGTTGCCCACGATCGCCATCGCGAACACCGAGAACATCACCAGCTGCCCGGTCACCGCCTCGACCGCGCCGGTGCCCAGCGCCTTCACGTACAGCGGCTGGAACAGCACCATGAAGATCATCGGCGTGATCAGGTAGCTGATCAGCTGCGACGGGTCGCGCAGGCGCAGGATCGCGTTGTAGCGGACGAGGGCGCCGGCCCGGGAGAGGGAGTCAGTGCGCGTCGACATCGGTCACCGCCAGGGAGTGGTAGAGGTCGTCCAGGCTGGGGTTGCGCAGCTCGACGGACTCGACCGGCCGCGTCACCGTGGGCAGCAGCTCCAGCAGCGTGCCGGTCGGGTCGGTGGTCGAGACGGTCAGCTGCTCGTCGGCGGTGCGCACGCGGACCTCGCCGGGCAGGCCCGACAGCAGCTCGTCGGCGCCGCCGCGCGCGATCACCCGGCCTTCGGCGGCCACCGCGATCGTGGCCTGCAGGTCGGTCAGTTCGGTCAGGTAGTGGGTGGTGTAGACCACTGCGGCTCCCTCGCCTGCTCGTTGCTTGACCACGTCGAGCAGCGCCTGACGGGTCTCGGGGTCGGCACCGGCGGTCGGCTCGTCGAGCAGCAGCAGCGCCGGCCGGTGCACCAGCGCCGTCGCGGCCTGCGCCCGCCGCTGCTGGCCACCCGAGAGCAGACCGCAGGTGCGGTTCAGGAAGCCCTCCAGCCGCAGCGCGGCGGTGAGGTCGTCGATGGCCGAGCGCAGCGCGGCCCGGCGCAGGCCGGCCAGGCGGCCGTACAGCTCCAGGTGCTCGCGCACGGTCAGGGGGCGGTAGAGCGCGATGTGCTGCGGGGAGATGCCGATGCGGTCGCGGGCGCGCGTCGGCGATTCGCCGTCGACGAGCACGGTTCCGCTGTCCGGGCGCAGCAGCCCGGACACCATTTCGACGAAGGTGGTCTTGCCGGCGCCGTTGTGGCCGACCAGCCCGACGATCTCACCCGCGGCGACCTCGAGGCTGAAGCCGTCGAGGGCCTGCACTTCGTCATAGCGTTTCCGGAGGTCGATTGCTTGCAACATAGGGATCGCTCCTTGCGATTCACGGCTCTTGGACTGTCGCACGAGGACGGCCGGGGCGGCGCTCCCCCGCGGTGGCAGGAAACTGCCGTCATTCGGTGCCGGCGGGCACCGCGTCGAGCGCCGCGCGCAACGCGACGCGGTCGAACTTGCCGTTGACCGACCGGGGCAGCTTCGACAGCACCTCGACCCGCCGCGGCAGCATGTACGCGGGCAGTTCCTTCGCCAGCGCCCGGGAAATCGCCTCCGGGTCGGCCTCGGGCGCGACCGCCAGCACGATCCGGTGGCCCAGCACCGGGTCCGGCACGCCGAACGCGGCCGCCTCCCCCACCAGGCCCGTCGCGTAGGCGGCCTCCTCGACCTCGGCGGGGCTGACGCGGTAGCCCGAGGTCTTGATCATCTCGTCGGTCCGGCCGACGAAGTAGAGGAACCCGTCCTCGTCGCGGTAGACGGTGTCGCCCGACCACACGGCGATCTCCGGGCGCACCAGACCGTCCGGCCCCGGCACCGGGCGGAAGCGCTCCGCCGTGCGCCCGGGGTCGTTCCAGTAGCCGAGCGCCACGAGCGCGCCGCGGTGCACCAGCTCGCCGTGCTCGCCGGGCAGGCAGGGCGTGCCGTCGGCGCGCAGCACGAGGACTTCGGCGTTGGGGATGGCCTTGCCGATCGAGCCGGGCCGGCGGTCGGCCTCGGCCGGGTCGAGGTAGGTGGAGCGGAAGGCCTCGGTGAGGCCGTACATCAGGAAGGGTTGCGCCGCCGGGAAAATCCGGCGCAGCTTGGCCAGCGTGGCGCGCGGCATGCGGCCGCCGGTGTTGGCGAAGTACCGCAGCCGCGCGGTCGCCTCGGCGGGCCACTCCTGCGTCACCAGCTGCAGCCACAGCGGCGGCACGCAGGTCAGCGCGGTGACGCCGTGGCGGGCGCAGAGCCGCACGATTTCCTTGGGCAGCAGGTAGTTCACGAGCACGACGTGCGCCCCGGCGGCGAACGCCGTGGTGAGCTGGCTGAACCCGGCGTCGAAGCTCAGCGGCAGGGCGGCGAGCACGACGTCGTCGCGGGTGTGGCCGAGGTACTCCGCCACGCTCGCGGCGCCGGCGAGCAGGTTGCGGTGGGACAGCACGACCCCCTTGGGGCCGCCGGTGCTGCCGGAGGTGTACATGATGGCGGCCGGGTCCTGGTCGATCACCGCGCCGGGCACCGTGTCCGGCTCGGCCGCGGTCAGCGCGTCCCACTCGGGCTGCCCGAACACCACGACCGGGGTGCTCCCGGGCACGGCCCCCCGGACCGTCGTCAGCCGCTCGGCGGTCGTGAGCACGACCTTCGGGGTGCAGTCGGTGGCGACGTGGGCGATGTGCCGGCCCTTGAACAGCGGGTTCAGCGGCACCAGCACCGCGCCGGCGGCCGACGCGGCGAACAGCGCGACGACGGTCTCCAGGCGCTTCTCCGCGTACACCGCCACCCGGTCGCCGCGCCGGACGCCGAGCCGGCGCAGCCCGTGGGCGACGCGCGCGACCTGGTCGGCGAGCTCGGCGTAGGTCAGCGTCCGGTCCTTGTAGGTCAGGGCCGGGTCGCCGGGCGCGCCGCGGGTGAGGAGCTGGTCGAGCCGCACCGGGGCGGCCGCCTCAGACATCGGCGGGCTCCGGGGCGACGAACTCCGCGACGGCGGCCCACAGGCTGCCCGCGGTGGCGAAGGTGTCCTCGGTGAGCAGTTCGTCGGGCAGCTCGAAGTCGAAGGTCTCCTCGAGGTCGGTGACGAGCTGCACCACGCCCATCGAGTCGAGCCCGAGCGCGGCGAGGTCGTCGTCCTCGGCGATCCGGTCCCCGAGCGCGTACGGCAGGTGCGCGATCAGGATCTCGAGGAACCCCGGCGGGATGGGGAGTGTGTCAGGCATTTCGTCACCCTGTTTCGCTTTCGGCGGTCAACCGTGTCCCCCCGAGGACACCACCGGCCGGAATCACCCGGCCATCACCGCGCTCTCATCGCGCCACCACCGGGCGAGAGCGGCGTGAGAGCACCCCGAGAAGACCGGCTGCGACGGTGGGAAGTGCCAGAAGCGAGACCTTTGGAGGCACGATGTCGACGGCCACCCTTCCGCCGCTCGGGGCGTTCTCCGTGCCCGAGCCCGACCCCGAAGCCGAGCTGTACCGCTACGCGGCGCGCTGCGGCCGGATCTCGTCCGTGGACACCGCCGCGGCGCACCTCGGCCTGCCCGCCGACACGGTCCACGCGGCCGCGGCCAGGCTCGTCGAGCTGCACCTGCTGCGCGCGGTCGCCGACGGCTTCGTCCCCCGGGAACCCTCGGCGGCCGCGGAGCTCGTCGTGACGCCGCTGGAGCGCGCGATGTACGAGCGCCGCGAAATGGCCGACCGCCTGCGCGAGCGCATCGACGGCATCACCCGCGCCCCGGCCGGCGCCGCGGGCACGCTCGACCGCCTGGAAGGCGTCGCCGAGATCCGCGGCCTGATCAAGCTGGCGGCCGAGGTCTGCCGCGACGAGCTGGTGGTCCTCCACCCCGGCGAGGCGGCCGACGACCTGGTCGACGAGCTGCTGGACGCGTGCTATTCGGTGCTGGGCGACGGCGTCGGCGTCCGGCTGGTCTGTCCGCACCGCAGCCGCGCCGGGTACGCGGCCCGCGCCCGGTTGACGCAGCTCGCGGGCCGCGGCGCGCAGATCCGCACGCTGAGCCGCGTCCCGGAGGCGGCGGTGGTCTTCGACCGGTCCCTGGCGGTGACCCTGGACGTCGCCGACCTGTCCGCCCGCCGCGTCCGCGACCAGGGCATGGTGCGCTTCCTGCTGGGCCTGTTCGACCAGCTGTGGGACGGCGCAACCCCGTTCGCGGCCGAGGACCAGGGCTACAGCGGCGAGATCGCCCACGACATGCAGCAGACGATCGCCCGGCTGATGGCCCAGGGCCTGACGGACGAGGTCGTGGCGCGGCGGCTGGGGATGTCGGTGCGGACCTGCCGGCGGCACATCGCCGCGATGCTGCAGAACCTCGACGCGGTGTCCCGGTTCCAGGCCGGGGTGCAGGCGGCTTCGCGCTTCACACTCGCCTGATGCGCCCACTCCGCCCGTTCCGGTTCCGCTCGCTCCGGCCGCTCCGGCCGCTCCGCCCGCTCCGGTTCCGCGGAGGTCGCGAATGACTCATTCGGGACCTCCCACGTCCCGAATGAGTCATTCGCGACCTTTCGCCGAGCCGAGCCGAGCCGGGCCGAGCCGAGCCGGGCCGAGCCGAGCCGGGTCGAGCCGAGCCGGGCCGGGCCGGGCCGGGCCGGGCCGCCTGAGTCCGGCACCGCCGCCCCGGCCGACGGCACACGAGAAGGGGCCTTCCGCTCACGGAAGGCCCCTTCTCCTTGCCCGCCCTACCATCCGGCCGCCTCGGCGACGACGCCGTAGGTGCGCCGCAGGTCGGTCATCCGGTAGATGCCGGCCTCCGGGATGCGGACGCCGTACCGGTGCTCGATCCGGGCGAGCAGCTCGATCACCACCACCGACGTGACCCCCAGATCGCCCGCGAACGATGCCGCGGCGGCCACTTCGGTCGGGGGGACCGAGAACAGGTCGGCGGCCAGCGCCGCCAGTTCGTCGAAGCGCGCCGGGACCGGAGCGGCCGGAGCGGGCGCCGCCGCGCGGCGGAACGGGCGGGGCGGGCGGGCACACCCCGCCGCCGCGACCGCGACCACCAGGTCGGCCTGGTGGCTCAGCGTCACCACGATCTCCTCCAGGCCGGCTTCTTCCGCGATCTCCGCCGCTCCGCCGCCCAGCGTCACCAACGGCGCTCCCCAGTCGTCGTTGGTGACCTCGATGTCACGCCAGCGCAAGCCCTGGCCGAAGCCACGGCCCAGCATCTTGCACGTGGCCTCCTTGACGGAAAACCGCCCGGCCAGCCGTTCCAGGGACCGTTCGGCACCCATCCGGGCGGCCTGCTCCAGCTCCACCGGGGTGAAGACCAGCGTCCGGTACCGCTGGTGCGCCGCGACCTCCGCGAACCGCGGGATCGACATCAGGTCCACGCCGATTCTCATCCACTCCGCCCCCCGAGCAGGCTCCCTCCGAGCAGATCCACAGTGGCCGCGGGCACCAGCCGCAACGCGGTGACGTCCACCGCGACCAGGGACAACCAGCCCTCGCGCAGCGGCCCGCGCGTGTGCAGCAGGACGCGCTCGCCGTCGGCGACCACCCCCTCGGCCACCGCTGCGCAGAACGCCAGCCACGCGTCGCACGGGCCGCGGCCGGTGAACCGGTGGTCACCGGTCAACGCCGGTTTTCCCTCGCCACAGCCGGAAACAGCCAGCGGGGAGACCCCGCGGCGCACCCGGACGCCGACCGCGGCGAACCGCGGCTGGCCGCAGTCCGCGTCGGCGAACAGCGGCTCGTCGCAGATGACCGCCGTCGCCTCGCTGCCGACCGCCCACTCCAGGAGCCCGAAGACGGCCGTGCCGCCGAGCTCGTCGAGGTGCGAGAGGCCGATGTCCTCGCCCTCCCAGCCGCTGCGGTGCACCAGCCCGGCCAGGGCGGCGACGTTCGGATCGCGCAGCGGCCCGGAACGCACGAAGAACAGCGGCTGCGGCACCGCGGGCGGCCCGAGGGCGGCCAGCACCTGCGCGGTGACGTCGACGTCGTCGTCCTCCGGGATCCGGACCATCAAGCGCGACACCGGAATCCCGGCCGCGGCCAGCCGTTCCGGCGGCACCAGGTCGGCGGCTCCGGGCAACGTCGACAGCGGCACGTACTCCTCGCGCCGGGCGGAGGCGAACGCGATCGTGTCGATCCCGAGGTCAGGCATCGGCGTCTCCCGCCTGGTACCCGCGCGCCACGTGGAGGCGGTGGATGTTGCTGGTGCCCTCCATGAACTCGAACGCGTGCACGTCCCGCGTCCACTTCTCCAGCAGCGGGTGCTCGATCAGGCCGGCCGGGCCCAGTGCGGCGGACGCCCAGTGCGCGGTGCCCACCGCCAGCCCGATCGCGCCGAGCTTCGCGGCGCTGGAGAGGTAGCCGCGCTCGGGGTCGCGGTCGATCCGCGCCGCCGCCTCGTACACCAGCTCGCGGCCCGCTTCGGCGCGGGCGAGGGCGAGCTGGCCGCCGGGGGCGTTCTTGCGGTGCTCCAGCACGTACTCGACCATGGCGAGGGCCGTTCCCACGGCGGACGCGGCGATCCGCACCCGCATGTGGTTGAACGTCGTGATGGCGGCGAAGATCCCCCGCCGCGTCGCCGGCAGGTGGTCGCCGAGCATGCGGCCGGCGGGGATGGCGACGTCCGAAAAGGACAGTCTGCTGATGTAGGCGCCGCGCAGGCCGATCATCTCGAGCTTCTCGCCGTGCCAACCCGGCGCCGGGAGCTCGACCAGCGCCGCGCGGATCGACAGCGCGCCGCGGCCGGTGCGGCCGAACACCACGCCGACGCTGCCGCGGGCGGCGTTGCCGACGTAGCACTTGCCGCCGTGAAGCCGCCAGCCGTCGCCGTCACGCTCGAAGCGGGTCTCCATCGCCGTCGCGTCGTTGCCGCGGCCCTCTTCGGTCATCGCGAAGAACGACCAGCGGCGGCCGCCGTGCATCCGGGTGAAGAACCACTCCTGCTGCTCGGGCGTGCCGAGCAGTTCGACGAACACCCCGGCCAGGCCGGGTGACGGGCAGGCGAGGATCGCGCCGACGTCGCCGCGGGCCAGTTCGATCAGCCCGGCCACGTTCTCCAGGCACGACCCGCGTTCCATCGCGCGCAGCAACGGCGTCGACGGCAGCGACTCGCGGTATTGCGGCGGCGTGTCGGCCTGCCGGACCATCTCGAACACGGGCGAGTTGTAGTGCTCGTCCATCGCGTCCGGGTCGACGTCGATGGCCAGGGCGCGGGACCGCAGGTCGGCGGCCGCCTCCCGGCTCAGGTCGCGGACCGCGCGGACGCGGTCGCTCAGCTCGATCATGCCGGTTCTCCTTCCGGTTCCCGGTCCACCCAGGTGCCGGCCACCAGGGCCGAGACGTAGAGCGACCGCGCGGGTGAGGTGGCGAGGAAGCCGGAGGCGCCGAGGTGCTGGGCCACCCGCCAGCCCAGTTCGTCCAGCTCGCGGTGGACGTCGGCGACGGCGACCGGGTGCCGCTGCGAGCGCACCTGCGCGCGCAGCCGTTCCACCGCGGCCATCACGTCCCCGATCGCGCCGACGATCAGCTGCTTGCGGATCAGCGGTTCGTCGCCGCTGGTGCGGTTCGACAGGTGCTCGACGACGTGGTCGAGCACCGAGCGCAGCACCCCCAGCCGGACCGCGGCCAGGTGCCGGCCGAAGTCGGCCAGCTCGTAGGCGTCGCGCTCTTCGCGGGGACGGCCGGGACAGGCGAGAAAGACGATGTCCTCGCGGTCGGCCAGGCTGTGCGTGCGCACTTCGGCGCCCTCGGGGACGGCGCCGGCGGGCACGGCCGCGTACCGGCCGGGGGCCAGCCGGTCGGCCGGGGTGGCGGGCAGGGCCCGCGCGAGGCCGGCGGCGAGGCCGTCGCTGCGTGCGGTTCGCTCGCATTCGAGCAGGCTGGTGGTCACTTCTCCTCCACGACCTCGACGATCACCGACTGGAAGTAGGCGCCCTGGCCCACGGAGACCAGGGCGCAGCGCTGCCCGGGACGCAGCCGTCCGGCCGCGTCGGCGTGCTGCAGGGCGAGCAGGGAGTCGACCCCGAAGTTGTGGCCGCGCTCGGCGACCAGGTCCAGGGGGATCTTCTCGAACGGGAACCCGGACAGCCCGCTGAACGTGCGCCAGAACATCCGGTTGGACAGGTCCGGCAGCACCCAGTCCACATCGGACAGGGCGAGGCCGGCGTCCCGCGCCGCGGCGCCCACCACGGCCACGGCCTGCTCGCAGCAGACCTTGCCGAAGAGCGTGAACTCCTCCTTGGTCATCCGCAGGCTGCGGTGGAACCGCGTGTCGCGGGTGCTCGCGCCGCCGAGGTAGCGGTAACGGGCGGGCCCGTTCGCCACCACGAGGGCCGCCGCGGTGTCGCCCGCGACGGTGGTGCCCGGGATGTAGCGGCCGCGGTCGCTGGCGCTGCCCTGGTCGCCGCCGAGCACGAGCACCCGGTCGTCCGGGGCCGCGCCGGGCCGGGCCAGGTAACGCCGGGCGAGTTCGACCGAGCGCAGCACCGACGTGCAGTTCACGTGCGACACCCCGAAGAACGGGACGCCGGGCAGGCCGAGCGCGTCGCGCAGCCGGTCCGGGAACTCGCCGCACAGGTCGAGCTCGGCGATGAGCAGGGTGTGGCCGTAGAGCACCAGGCTCGCCGGCCCGCCGCCGAGCGCGGCCCGCCCGGCCTCGGCCAGGTGGTCCGCCATCCGCTCGCCCGGCGCGAGCACCGGGCTGTCGCGCAGGCCGTAGATGCGGCCGAACATGCGCCGCTCCAGCGGTTTGGCGCCCGACCGCACGAGCACGTCGTCGACGGCCTCGACCCGGCCGGGCAGCCGCACGGCGACCCGGGACAGCCCCGTGTCCATCAGTGCCCCCTCCCCAGGTCGCGCGTGTCGACCGCCGAATCACGCGTGTCGACTTCCCAATCACGCGTGTCGGCGTTCTGATCACGCGTGTCGACTCTTCGCTCACGCGCGGAGAGCGGCGGGGAGGCCACGCGACAGCCGCGGAACGGGCCAACCACCGGCGCGAAGTCCGCCGGCCGCACCGGCTCGCGCAACCGCGGGCCCATCAGTGCTCCCTCCCCGGCACGAGCAGGCAGCTGCAGAACGTGCCGCTCGCCGGCTCGAAGTCGGCCAGCAGCACCGGCTCCTCCAGTG
The DNA here is from genome assembly GCF_031625235.1 of Amycolatopsis sp. 505. NCBI lineage: Bacteria > Bacillati > Actinomycetota > Actinomycetes > Pseudonocardiales > Pseudonocardiaceae > Amycolatopsis > Amycolatopsis sp. 505. The sequence continues at coordinate 91,328 of NZ_JACKQP010000003.1, read as the reverse complement.
GCCACCGACGCGCGAGACCCGCCCACACGCCCGTGCACCACAGGTCCGGCACCGCCTCGACGCGCCCGGCGTACGGCGTGCCCGCGAGCCGCTTGGCGAGGCCCGCTCCGGCCAGCACCGCCACGCCCGGGTGCCGGTACAGCACGTCCGCCAGCGCCAGGGTGGCGCTGTGCGGCCCGGTCCCGCCGAGGCGGACCTCCTCCAGCTCCGTCACCGCGACGTCGCCGGTCGCGCCGGCCTGCAGCAGCACCGCCGCGTCCGGGCGGTGGGTGGCCGGGTGGCCGCTGTCCCACAGGACGGCGTTCTGGTCGTACACCAGCAGTGCCGCCGAGGTCGCCTCGCCGAGCCGGCACAGGCCGTCCAACAGGCGCAGGGCCGTGAACGCCGCACCTGGTCCCGGTCCCGCGACCGAGCACGGTTCCGGGTTCCCGGGCAGGCGTCCGGCGAGGTAGCAGCCGGCGACCTCGGAGTGGTACAGGTCGGGCGAGTGGTAGGCGAGCACCACCGCGTCCAGCGGCGGCAGCGGGCCGCCCGCGTCGGCCAGGAGGGCCTCGGTCATCTCGATGAACCCGTTGCCGGTGCGGGCCAGGAAGTCCTCCTGGTCCGCCGCGGCGCCGAAGGTCTCGACCATGAGCCGCGCCAGCTCGGGGCGCATCCCGAACACCGGCTTGGCGCGCTCGGTGAACACCCGGTGCGTCACGCCGCTCAGGTGCACCCCGGCCGGGCGCGGGGGGACCGCGGCCCGGCCCGGCGGCGCGAGCGTTTGGAGGGACATGGCTCAGACCGCCGCGGCGGCCCTGGCGAAGGCCGACTCGATGTAGTCGGTCAGGCTGCCGACCGTGCGGAAGACCTCCGGGCCGAGTTCGTCCGGGTCGATCTCGAGGCCGATCGTGTCCTCGAGGCTCATCAGCAGCTCGATGACGCTGGTGGAGTCGAGCGCCAGGTCCTCGAACAGGCGCAGCTCCGGGGTGACGCCGCCGATCTCCTTGTTGAGCACGGCGGACAGGGCGATCTCCAGGTGGCTGACGATCTCGGTGCGGTTCATCTCGGCTCACTTCCCATGCTGTCGGTAAGGGGCTGGTGCAGGTGCTGCTTGCGCAGCAGGTCCGCGGGCTCGTCGCGGTCGCGGACCAGGTAGGCCGCACCCCCGCGGACGAGCACCTCGGCGGGGAACCCGCGGCTGAGGAACAGCCCGGGCGAGGCCGACGGCCCGTAGGCGCCGGAGTTCAGGACGCCGACCAGGTCGCCGGCGCGCAGGTCGGGCAGCTTCACCTGCTTGAGCAGGGTGTCGTTGGGCGTGCACAGCGGGCCGGTGACGGTCCACGGGCCCGGCTCGACGGTGTCGTCGGTGTCGTCCCCGGCGTCGCGCGGGGTGAGCAGCACGGCCGGGAAGTTGCGCTTGACGAACGAGCCGATGCCGACGGCCGCCATGTGGTGGTGGGTGCCGCCGTCCGCGATCGCGAACCGCTCCCCCATCGACTCCTTGACGTACCGGACGCCGAGCACGTAGACCCCGGCGCGGCCGGCCAGGAACCGGCCGGACTCCATGATCAGCCGGGTCGCCGGGTGCGCCCGGTGGAACGCCTCCAGCATCGGGTTGATCTCGGCGGCCACGTCGGCGGCTTCGAGGTCGTCCTCGCCTTCGAAGTAGGCGACACCGAGGCCGCCGCCGATGTCGACGGCTTCCAGCCGGATCCCGGTCTCCGCGGCCACCCGCTCGGCCAGGTCGAGGGCGTAGCGCGTGTTCTTGCCGATGACCTCGGCGTCGAGGATGCGCGTGCCCATGTAGACCTGGATGCCGGCGACGTCGGCGTGCCGGTACCCGGCCAGCCGCGGCCCGGCGGCGAGGACCTGGGCCTCGTCGATGCCGAACTGGCGGGGCTTGCCGCCCATGGTGAGCCGGGACCCGCTGATCGCGCAGGTCGGGTTGATCCGCAGCAGCACCCGCTGCTGCCGGCCGAGTTCGGCGCCGAGCCGTTCGATGTCGTCCAGCTCGTCGAAGGACTCGCAAACGATTGCGTACACGCCGGTGTCCAGGCACGCGCGCAGTTCCTCCTGGCTCTTGCCGGGGCCGAGGAAGATGATGTCGTCCGGCCGCGCGCCGGCCTTCAGCACGGTCTGCAGTTCCACGATGGACGAAACCTCGGCCCGCGCGCCGCCGCCGTGCAGGGCGGCGAAGACGCTGATGTTCGGGTTCGCCTTCAGCGAGTAGAACACCTCGATCGCCGGGTGCAGCACCGCGCGCAGGCCGGTGATGGTCGCGTGCAGGACGTCGCCGTCGTAGACGTACAGCGGCGTGCCGAAGCGCGCGGCGAGGTCCGGGTAGTCGATGTCGGTCATGCGTTTTCCCCTGCCATGACGCCGAGACGGCGCTCGGCCTCGGTCCGGACGGCGAGGGCTTCCTCCGGCGAGTCCCCGACGCAGATCGCGTAGAGACGGCCGTGGAAGGAGCCCTCGCCGGTGGCCGCGGCGTTGAGCGTCGCGAAGTTGTTGACCAGCACGCCGGTGTCGCCGGCGCCGGTGAAGAACAGGTCGCCGAGCGCGGTCTCGACCTCGGCGAAAGTGTGCTCGCGCTGCAGCTTGAGCGAGAAGGTGGCCGCGATGGCGTGCCGGCCCTCGGGGATGAACTTCTCGGCGATCCGGCTCTGGTAGGTCGACATGTTGAACCGGGCGTTGATCTCCAGGCACGGGTAGAGCGTGCCGTCCGCGGAGAGCATCGCGTCGACGCCGACCATGCCGAAGAAGCCTTCGTCGTGCAGCGCCCGCCCGATCTTCTCGACGGCTTCGGCCAGTTCCCGGGCCGCGACCGGCGGCAGCTCCACCGGGAAGCGGTGGCCCTGGTGGACGCCGTTCTTCAGCACGGCGGCCTTGACCGTCTCGAACCGGACGCCGCCGGTGCGGGAGACGACGAACTGGTAGTTGAGGTCCTGGGCGTGCTCGATCCAGGACTCGACGACCAGGTTCGCGGGCGCGTCGGCCCCGCGGCGCTCGATCAGGCGCAGCAGGCGGTTCGCGCCCCGCTCGTCCTCGACGACGACCATGCCGCGGCCGGAGACGCCGAGTGACTCCTTGACCACGACCCGGCCGCCGAGCGCCAGCTGTGCGGTGAGGGCCTCGCGCAGCTCGCCGACCGTGTGCACCACCCGGCCGGGCACCTGGCGCAGGCCGAGGGAGTCGACCAGGCCGCGGCTGAACACCTTGCCGTTGACCGCCTTGCAGATCTGGGCGGTCGAGCCGGCCAGCGGCAAGCCACTTTCCTTGGCCAGGGCCTCTTCCGACGCCGAGATGCCCAGCGGCATCAGGTAGGTGTTGCCGTCGGCCAGCTCGCGCAGCCGGGACAGCAGCTCCGGCGAGTCGAGGGCGTCCTCGGTCACCATCGCGTCCGGGTCGTTGTGCTCGGCGATCAGCGTCGAGCCGTCGGCCGCGCCGATCCGGGCGAGGTAGCCCGCGAACGCGGCGTCCATGGGTGCCTTGAGCACCACCAGGTCGCCCTCGCCGGCGAGCAGCGCGCCCATCTCCTCCATGCGGTTGACCGTGGCCCCCGCGAACGAGATGCCGGCGCCGGGCAGTTTCGGCTCGCCCACCGCCCAGCTGCGCTCCACCTCGAAGTTGTTGACGAAGACGAACCGCGCACCGGCGTCGCCGGTGAGGTCCTTCTTCAGCCGTGCCACGAAATTCATCCCTGGTTCCCTTCTCCGATCTCGACGACGGCCGCCGCGAAGGTCGCCCCGAGGCCGGCCGAAGCCAGCAGCACGAGGTCCCCCGGATCGACCCGCCCGTCCGCGCGCGCCGCCGCCAGGTTGATGAACGGGTCGGAGCTGTAGCAGTGGGCGTACTTCCCGACGTTGTCGAGGAACACGCGGTCCCGCGGCACGCCGAGCGCGCCGGTGATCCGTTTCCACGACAGCTTGTTGACGTTGTGCGGCAGGATGGCGGCGATGTCCGCGGGGGCGACCCGGGCGTCGTCGAGGGCGTCCTGCATGACCTGGGCGAGCGCGTCCGGGTAGACGTGCTTGTACTGCAGCTGCAGGGCTTCGTCGCAGTCGATGCCCCGGTAGAACTCGCCGAGCACGGTGAGCGCGCGCCCGAGGACGCGGTCGCCGCGCGGGTCCGGGCCGAGCAGCACCGCGGCGGCGCCGTCGCCCTGGATCGTGGTGTCGCGGATGAGGCGGGCCTCGTGCATCAGCACCTTGTCGCCGGTCAGCACGAGCACGCGGTCGCCGGGGGCCGCGGTGGCCAGGAGCGAGCGGGCGACGTGCAGGGCGTGGATGCCGACCACGCAGTTGAGGTGCGACAGGCTGAACGCGGTCGCGCGGTGCAGCTCCAGCCGCGTCCGCACGTCCTCGAGGAGGCCGGGCGTGGCGACGGCGACGTGCTGCATGGTGTGCGCGTGGACCAGGAACCGGACCGAGTCGCGGTCGGTGCCGGCCAGCACGCGCTCCCCCGCGCCGGCCAGCAGGTCGGCCAGTTCGAGGCCGTCGGCGACGGCGACCCGGTCGAGGCCCAGGAAGCGGGTGAAGAAGCGCAGCTGGGTCGCGTCGAGGCCGAGCGGGCCGGCCAGGTCGGCGACCGGCAGGCTCGTCTCCGGCACGAACGACGCCACCCGCTCCAGGCGGGGTGCTTCGAGCAGGGACATGATTTCCTCCTCTTCGTCCGGCTCAGCCGCGGGCCGGCACGAGCTCGTGCGCGAGCGCGGACAGGGGGCGGGCGGTGGTGAACGGGACGAGCCCGGCCGACCAGCCGCGTTCGTGCAGGGCTTCCACCACGCGGGGCAGGCGCAGCACGCGCCCGCCCGCGCCGGTGTAGCTGCGGGCCGGGTCGACGTCGGCGAGGCCGTTGACCTCGGCGACGACGTCGACGAGCACGCGTTCGGCGGGCGCGGTTCCGGTTCGCCCGGCGTCGGCCGCGGGCCGGGTCCGCCGCGGCGGCGGCGGGGTGAAGCCGATGAGCGCGGCGGCTTCGCTGACGCGCAGGTCGGTGCCGGGGTCGCGGTGGGCCTCGACGAGCCGCGCGTAGCCGCGCAGGAAGTGTTCGACGGCCTCGGCGTCCATCACCGCGTCCAGGGCCTGCAGGGCGAGGGTGATGCCGTCGGCCCATTCGTAGACGCGCAGGTAGCTGTCGGAGCCGGCGAGCGCCCAGTCGGCGGGGGCGGCGTTGACCGCGTACCGGTCGCGTTTGGTGCGGCAGGACCGCGGGGCGTTGTCGAGGAAGTTCAGCTCGGCGACCACACGCCTCCCGTTCCGCGCGCTCTCCTCGTACACGCGGTCGTAAGGCACGTGCGCGTTCGCCATCGCCTCACTCACGCGGACGGCGGACTCCTTGACGACGACCGAGAACCGCGGGTCGCCGCCGAGGTCGGCGAGCACGGGGGTCGGGTAGGACAGGCAGGTGACGGTGCCACCGAAGCCGCTGGCGTCGCGCTGGCTGGTGTACATCCGGTGCGCGACCAGGGTTTCGCCGGTGTAGGCGGCGAGCGTGACGGCATAGGCGGCGAGGTGCACGGCCGAGGGCCACACGTGCTCGCGCGCCGCGATCGCCCGGGCGGCCGACAGCAGCGTCGGGACGGTGTAGGAGGCGCTGTGTGCGGCCTCGGATGCCTTGCGATGCTTGGCGAAGACGTCTTCGGGGAGCTTCCGGATGGTTTCGCGCCAGTGGCTCAGCGCGGGTTCGAGGTCGGCGTCGGTGCGGCTTTCCTCGAAGCGCGCGAGGTCCACCGGCTGGTGCTCCACCGGGTCCAGCACGGCGGGCCGGCCTTCGGTGCGCGCGGCGAGGAGCTCGTCGAGCTCGGCGGCCAGCCGGTCGAGGGCGACGTCGTCGAAGGCGAGGTGGTTGAAGACCAGGTGCAGCCGGACGAGCCGGCCGCCGCCGGTGACGACGCAGGCCCGCATCGGCCACTCGCGGGCCAGGTCGAACGGGGTGCGCGTGAGCCGCGCGATGACGTCCACGGCGTCCTCCGCGGTCGCCTCGACGACCGGCTGCGGCGCCGTCGGCTGCACGAGCTGGCGCGGCCAGGCGTACCCGTCGCCGGCGGTGCCGGTCAGGTCGTAGACGGTGCGCAGGATCTCGTGCCGGCGCACCAGGTGCGTCAGCGCGGCACGGACGGCCGCGACCGTGCAGCCCGCGGGCAGCGGGTAGCTGGTGCCGATGTGCGCCTCGTGCCGCGACCGCGCCGGCACCCGCAAGTACCGCAGCAGGTGGTGGTGCTGTCCCCAGCAGAGGTTCGCGCTCTTCGCCACGTGTCCTCCAACCGTGAATCGTCGTACGCCGATGGTGGGCGGTGCGGGCGGAAATGGTTAGCCCCTCGCGGTGGCACGTTCTCCGTGGCACGAAGATGACACCGGGTGGGTCGGAGTTTTCCTTGACCGGCAACGGTTCGTCGGTGAATCTGGGTGAGCCCCGCCGGAACGCAGGAATTGCGGACCGGATCTGCGGGGGAAATACCGTCAACGGAATGAGGAGAACTCATGTCGAAGGAAGCTTCGAAGGTCGCCAGCAAGGTCGCGTCGAAGGTCGCTTCGAAGGTCGCCAGCAAGGAGGCCTCCAAGGAGGCGTCCAAGGAAGCCTCGAAGGTCGCGTCCAAGGAGGCGTGACGACCCGGCGGGACGGCGACGCGGGTGCGCCGCCGTCCCGCCGATCACGCGGAGCCACCGCGGGCGCGGCACCGTCACCGGCACTGGCCGGACGGGCGGTGCCGTTCCCGCGGCTGCCTCGCCACCGAACACCCACCTCACCGTCGCGAATGACTCATTCGGGACGTCGGAGGTCCCGAATGAGTCATTCGCGACCATCGGGCCACCGCCACCACCGCCAGCCCATCAGCCCGGGAGGGGCCATGACCTCGATCGCGCCCGTCAAGACGCCGGCCGAGCGTGCGTTGCCGCGTTGGTCGGCCCGCTCCTGCGCGGACGCCGACCGGGCGGCCGTGCTCGCCCTCTTCACCGATCCCGGCTTCTTCTTCCGCACCGACCGGCCCGAGACGCGGCCCGAGTGGGAGATCCTCCGGCTCCTCGGCGACGACACCCGCGTGCTCTGCGCCGACGGCCGGCCCGCCGGCCTCTACGCCCTGGAGCACGAGGGCAGCGAGCACGGCTGTCACTACGTCCTGCACCTGCGCCTGCGCTCGGACACCCCCACCTCCTGGTGGTGCGACGCCTACCGCGAGATCGTGCGGGCGCTGCGGTGGCGCCACGAGCTGGTGCGGCTGTCGGTCCGGTTCCCCGAATTCGACCCGGCCGGCCTCGCCTTCGCGCGGGCGGCCGGGCTCACCGAAGAGGGCACGCTCGCCGGCGTGACCACGCGCGAGGGCCGTCGCCGCGGCACGGTCTTCTTCTCCCAGGTCGAGGCGGCGTGATGAAACTGCGCGGATACCGCGGCACCGACCGCGGGCTGCTGAGCGGGCCGTGGCTCGCCGGCGAGCTGCTCGGCCTGCCGATCGGCGACTGGCCCGCGCTCGCCGAACCCACCGCGGTCCCCCCGCCCACCGGCGACGACGAGGAGCTGTGCGTCACCGACGACGCCTTCGTCCGCTACACGGCCATCGACTGGGTGCACCGGCGGGCCCGCGTCGAGATCGGCGTCCACAGTCCACTGTCCGATGTGGACACACTACTGGCGCGGGCCGTCGAGCACGGGTTCACCGGCCTGAACCTGCGCCGGCTGCACGGCTGGGTCACCCCGGTCACCCGGCCGGACACCGAAGCGCTGACCGCGGCCGGGTTCCGGCGGGAAGCGGTCGTCCCGGCCGCCACCTGGTTCGACGGCGCACCCGCCGCACGGGAGATCTGGGGGACGATCCGCCATGACTGACCTGAGACCGCTTTCGCCCGCCGAAGCCGCGCAGGGCCTGCGCCGCGCGGGGGACGCCGCGCGCGGGTTCCTCGGCACCGACCCGGTCACCCAGAACGACGCCCTGCTCGCGCGGGAGCTCACCCGGCGCGAAGCCCAGGTGTACGCCGCGGGCGGCGCGCTGGTCGGCTGCGTGCCGAACCGGGCGCAGCCGCGCCAGGCGTACGTCTCGAGCACGTCCGCCGGCCCGGAGCCGGTGCGCGCGCTGCTCGGCCACCTCACCACCTACCAGCGGCGGACGTCGTTCGTCGCCCTGGTCCCCGAGGAGGGTGCCGCGGCCTTCCTCGGGGCCGGGTTCGCCCACAGCGGCGTGCTGCCCGGCCACCACTACGCCGGCCACGCCTTCCACGACCTGCTGGTCCTGGTGAAGGAGGAGCCATGCCGATCGTGACCGTCCGGCACTTCACCGAAGAGGACGTCCCGCTGCGCACGGAACTGCTGCGCGAGGCCCGGTTCGCGGCCAACCTCACCGATTTCGCCGTCGGGTCCGACGACGACGGCCTGCAGGCCCGGCAGCTGCGCACCATCACCGAGGAGCACCGGACCAAGCGGATCTTCACCGTCTGCGGCGCGCACGGCCGCGTGCTGGGCTTCGCCTGGATCACCTCGATCGACTGGCGCGCGCAGTGCTGCGAGCTGTCCTTCGGCGTGCTGCCGCGCGACCGCGGGCTCGGCGCGTTCGCCGTCTACGCGGTGCACAAGCACCTGCGCGACGAGCTCAACATGCGCGTGATCGTCAACCAGGTCTACACGCACAACACCATGTTCCTGTCCGCCGAGGCGCTCGAAGCCCAGCACCAGGTCCGTTGCGAACGGGATTCCCACACCGTCGGGCAGTGGCGGACGGCCTGTTACTGGACCCTGTCCGATGAGGACATCCGGCAGCACGAGGCGTCCGCGGAGGAACGACGGCGCGAGCTGGCCGAGCGGATCCGCGAGCGGATCGAGGCCCGGTCGTGACCGGGCGGGCCGGGTACCTGCGGACGCCCGCGGTCTCCGGCGGCACCCTGTACTTCGCGTGCGAGGACGACCTGTGGTCGGTGCCCGCCGAAGGCGGCCGGGCGCACCGCCTGACCGCGGGGCCCGGCGAGGCCCGGCGGCCGCGGATTTCCCCGGACGGCAAGGAAATCGCGTTCGTCGGCACCTACGACGGCCCGGCCGAGGTGTACGTCATGCCCGCCGAGGGCGGCCGGCCGCGGCGGCTGACCCACCAGGCCGGCCGGTGCGTCACCGTCGGCTGGCACCCGCACACCGGCGAGGTGCTCTACGCGACCGACGCCGAGCAGCCGTCCGGCTTCGGCGCGCGCCTGTTCTCGGTGTCCTCGGCCGGCGGTCCCGCGCGGCCGCTGCGGCTCGGGCCGGCCGACACGATCGCCTTCGGTGACGGCGGTGTCGTCGTCGGCCGCAACACCGCGGATCCCGCGCGGTGGAAGCGGTACCGCGGTGGCGGCACCGGCGAGCTGTGGTACGCCGAGGACGAAGCCGGACCGTTCACCCGGCTCGTCGCGCTGCCCGGGAACGTCGCCGACCCCTGCTGGGCCGGCGGGCGCGTCCACTTCATCAGCGACCACGAAGGCATCGGCAACGTCTACTCGTGCCTGCCCGACGGCACCGACCTGCGCTGCCACACCGACCACCACGACCACTACGCGCGCGGGCTCACCACCGACGGCACCCGCCTGGTCTACACCGCGGGCGCCCGGCTGCACCTGCTCGACGAGCGCGGCGCGCGGCCGGTCGAGGTGGACCTCGGCGGCGCGGCCCCGCAGCGCGGCCGCCGGTTCGCCCCCGCGGGCGAGTACCTCGACGGTGCGCGCCTGTCCCCCGACGGCACCCGGCTCGCGGTGACCGCCCGCGGCAAGGCGTTCACCTTCGAGCACTGGTCGGGGCCGGTCCGCGGCCACGGCAGCGCCGACGGCGTCCGCTACCGGCTGCTGCGCTGGCTGGCCGGCGGGCGGCAGCTCGTCGCCGTGGCCGCCGACGAGAGCCCGGACGAGCGGATCGTGCTGATGGACGCCGAGGGCGGCGAGGACGCCCCGGTGCTGGTCGCCGGCGGCGTCGGGCACATCACCGAGCTGACCGCCTCCCCCGCGTCCGGGCTCGTCGCCTTCGCGACCAGCCGCCAGCGCGTGTGGATCGTGGACACCGCCGACGTGCTCCCCCGGCCCCGGCTGCTCGACGCGAGCCGGCACGAGCGCATCGAGGACCTCGCGTGGTCGCCCGACGGCCGGTGGCTGGCCTACACATTCCCGGAGTCGCCGCGCACGTCGTCGATCAAGCTCGCCGACACCGCGTCCGGGCGCACCCACCGGGTCACCGAGCCGGTGGTGCGGGACGCGCGCCCGGCGTTCGACCCGTCCGGGCGCTACCTGTACTTCCTCGGCCAGCGCGATCTCACGCCGGAGCTGGACCAGGTGCAGTTCGACGTCGGGTTCCCGTTCGGCTCGCGCCCGTACCTGATCACGCTGCGGGCCGGCGACCCCTCGCCGTTCGAGACCCGGACCGCGGTGCCCGGGCAGGCGCTGCCCGTCCCGCGCGGCGACGGCCGGGTGACGATCGACCTCGACGGCATTTCCCGCCGGGTGGCGGCGTTCCCGGTGCCCGAAGGCCGCTACAGCGACATCGCGGCGCTGCCCGGCCGGGTCCTGCTGCTGTCGGTGCCCCTTTCCGCGCCCGACCCGGCGCACCCGGGATCCGGCGGCGAGGGCACGGTGTCGCTGGTGGACCTGGGCACCGGCCGCGTCACCGAGGGCTGCCTCGGCGCGGTCGACGAGCTCGACGTCCGGGGCGACGTGGTGCTGCACCGCACCGACAGCCGGTTGCGGGTGCTGCGCGCCGACGCCGCCGGCGACCCGCCCGACGGCGAGGACCCGGGCCCGGCGACCGGCTGGGTCGACCTCGGGCGCGTCAAGGTCCCGTTCGACCCGTCGGCGGAGTGGCGGCAGATGTTCCGCGAGGCGTGGCGGCTGCAGCGCGAAGGCTATTGGGACGCCCGGATGTCCGGGCTCGACTGGGACGCGGTGTACGACCGGTACGCGCCGCTCGCGGAACTCGTGTCGTGCCGCGCGGAGCTGTCGGACCTGATCTGGGAGCTGCACGGCGAGCTCGGCACGTCCCACGCGTTCGAGCGCGGCGGCGAGTACCGCGCCGGGCCGGACGAGGCGCAGGGCTTCCTCGGCGTCGACTGGGACACCCCGCCCGACGGCGCCACCTGGCGGATCGCCCGGATCCTGCGCGGCGACCCGTGGAACCCGAAGGCCGGTTCGCCGTGCGCCCGGCTCGGCGCGGACATCCGCGCGGGCGACGCCGTGGTCGCGGTCAACGGCCGCCGCGTCGGCCCGCCGGGCCCCGGCGAGCTGCTGGTCGGGCAGGCCGACCGGGAGGTGGAGCTGACCGTGCGGCGGGGCGGCGCCGAGCACCGCGTGGTCGTGCGGGCGTGCGCCGGGGAAGCGCGGGCGCGGTACCTGGACTGGACCGAGGGCAACCGCGCGTACGTGCGCACGGTGTCCGGCGGGCGGCTGGGCTACCTGCACGTGCCGGACATGACGCGCAGCGGGTACGCGGACTTCGTCCGCGGGTTCCTGACCGAGCTCGACCGCGACGGCCTGATCGTGGACGTCCGGTTCAACACCGGCGGGCACGTGTCGCCGCTGCTGCTCGACCGGCTGGCCCGCCGCCGCACCGGCACCGAGCACGGGCGGTGGAGCGGGATGGCGCCGTACCCGACGGAGTCCCCGCGCGGCCCGATGGCGACGCTGCTCAACGAGCACACGGGCTCCGACGGCGAGATCTTCGCGCACGTCTTCCGCGCGCTCGGGCTCGGCCCGCTGATCGGCAGGCGCAGCTGGGGCGGGGTGATCGCGACCTGGCCGCGGCACCGGCTGGTGGACGGCACGGTCACGACCCAGCCGGAGTTCCGCTACCGCTTCGGCGACGCGGGCGGGTCGCTGGAGAACCACGGCGTGGAGCCGGACCTGGCGGTGGTCCCCGCCCCGGACCGGCTGCTCCCGGGCGAGGACGACCAGCTCGCGGCGGCGGTCGCGCACCTGCTGGCGGAGCTGGGTTCGCCGTCGGACGAGCTGCCCGTGCCCCGGGCGGCCCTGCTGCTGCCGCAAGCGCCATGACCGGCCGGGTCGACGTCTGGGTGGTGCCGGTCCGTCCCCGGCCGGAGTGGGTGGCGCTGCTCGCCGGCGCCGAGCGCGCGCGCTGGGCCCGGCTGGCGGCGACGCCGGCGGGGGACGTGTTCGTGGCTTCCCGTGCGCTGCAACGCCTTTGGGGTGCTTCGGTGCTCGGTGTGCCGCCGTCGGAGGTGGTGATCGACCGCTCCTGCGAGCACTGCGGCGACCCCGCGCACGGCCGGCCGCGGGTGGCCGGCGCCCCGGCGTTCTCGGTGTCCCACACCGGGCGGTGGCTGCTGCTCGCGGTGGCTTCGGCGGGTCTGATCGGGGCGGACATCGAAGACCCGGCCGCGGCGGCCGACCCGGCGGGATTGGCCGGGGTGGTCTTGTCGGCTCCGGAGCACCGGGAGTTCTCGGCGGCACCCCCGGCGGAGCAGGCCGGGCGGCTGCTGAGGGCGTGGACCCGCAAGGAGGCGGCGATGAAGCTGGCCGGGCTGGGGCTGGCGGCCGCTCCCGCGCGGGTGGACGTGCGGGAACGGCTGGCGCGCGCGGAGGTGACGGGGTGGCCGCGCGAGCCGGTGCACCTGCGGTCGCTGACGGTGCCGGGCGACCACGTGGCGGCGCTGGCGACGACGGTGCCGGTGCGGACGGTGCGCCGTCGAGAGCCGGCGGAGCTCGGCGCGGCGATGGTTGCCGGGGTGCCGTGACCGCGAGCGAGGTGACGGCGATGAAGTCGGCCGGGCTGCGACTGGCCGCCGCTCCCGCGCGGGTGGATGTGCGCGGGTCCATCGCCCGTTCGGGGGTGCCCGGTCGGCCGCGCGAGCCGGTGCCCCCGCGGCCGCTGACGGCCCCCGGCGGCCTGGGCCATGACCGGCCCCGTGCGGGCCGTGACCTGGCCGAACTCACCGCGCCGCTCCTCGCCGGACGGCCGTGAACCCCCACGATCGGAGGCAGACCACGAAGACGGATACCCAATCTGGGTAGCGGCTACCCATGTGCCCGCATCTCCCGTAGTGCGAATCTTCTCGGCGTGAGCCAGACAGTAGAGCGCCCCGAGCAGGCCCCCCACGAGGCACCGGCCTGGTGGACCGCCGCTCGCCTTCCCGGCGAGGGCGGCAACCACCCGCCGGCCTGGGCGCTGCTCGCCGATCGCGTCCTGGCTTCGCTGCCCGCCGATGGTGACTGGCCCGCTCCTGTCGAGGCCGAGGGCGATCGCGTCTTCCGGCACGCCGTCCTCCCCTTCGCCGACGCCGCCCGGGACCTCCTGCTCGGCCGCGAGCCCGCCGCCGAGCGGGTGTGGTCCGGCGTGGAAACCTGGCTCTGCGGGCAGCTCACCGCGCTCGCGGCGCGGACCTTCGTCCTCGAGCTGCACTCCGCCCGGAAAGCCGGCCTGCTGCGCGGCGCGACCGGGCGGGACCGCTTCGTCGACTTCCTCCGCCTGCTCGGCAGCCGCGGCCACCTCACCGACGTGCTGGGCCGCCACCCGGTGCTGGCGCGGCTGCTCGCCCAGACCTGCCTGCGCACCGTCGACGCCGTCGCCGAGCTGCTCGCCCGGTTCACCGCCGATCGCGAGGCGCTGCGGGCCGGGTTGCTCGCCGGCAGTGCCGCCGAGCTGAGCGAGCTGACCCTCGGTGCCGGCGATGTGCACTCCGGCGGCCGCGCGGTGGCCGTGCTCGGGTTCGCCGACGGCCGGCAGGTCGTCTACAAGCCGCGGCCGCTCGGGCTGCTCGCCCGGTGGGGTGAGCTGCTGCGGTGGTTCGCCGAGGAACGGCCCGGGCTCGCGCCGCGGCCGGTGGGCGTCCTCGCCCGCGACGGCTACGGCTGGGCCGAGTACGTGCCCGCGCGGCCCTGCGCCGACCAGGCCGGCGTCGAGCTCTTCTACCGCCGCCAAGGCGCGCTGCTGGCCCTGCTCTACGCGCTCGACGCCACCGACATGCACTGCGAGAACCTCATCGCCTGCGGCGACCAGCCGATGCTGGTGGACGTCGAGACGCTGTTCCACCCCGCCTTCACCTCGCTCACCCGCAACGGCCCCGACCCGGCCGCCGCCGCGCTGCACCGCTCGGTGGCGCGCACCGCCCTGCTGCCCACGCTGATGCTCGGCGAGCACGGCGCGCTCGACGTCTCGGCCTTCGGCGGCGGCAACGGCGAACAGAGCCCGGGCGAAGTACCGCACTGGACCGGCGCCGGGACCGACGACATGCGCCTGGCGCGCGGGCCCCGCCCCTACGCCGGCGGTGCGAACCGCCCGGTGCTCGCCGGGGCCGAGGTCGACGCCGGGATGTACCGGCAGAGCCTGCTGAGCGGCTTCCGCGCCGCCTACGAATCGCTGGTGGACCGCCGCGGCGAGCTGCTCGGCGGCGCGCTGGACGGGTTCGCGGGCGAGGAGATCCGCCTGGTCATGCGGCCGACGCAGGTGTACGCGACGCTGCTGACCGACTCGACCCACCCGGCGCACCTCGCCGCGGGCGCCGCCCGGCCGGAGGCGTTCGCCTCGCTCGCCGAGGATCACGGGAAGGCCCACCTGCCCGCGCTCGTGCCGCACGAGATCACCGAACTGTGCGACGGCGACGTGCCGGTGTTCACCGCCGCCGCGGGGTCGGTCGACGTCACCACCGGCACCGGTGTGGTGCTGCCCCGCCTGCTGGCCGCGAGCGGCCTCGACCAGGCCCGCGCGAAGATCGCGCAGCTGTGCGCGGAAGACCTGCGCGAGCAGGAGTGGTTCGTCGAGGCCACGCTCGCGACCCGCCGCCCGGAGGTCCGCCACGGCGCGGGGGCACCGCTGCCCGGTGCGGTCGCCGCCGTCGTGCCCGACAGCCAGCACCTGCTCGCGCTGGCGTCGGCGATCGGCGACGACCTCGTCGCCCGCGCCGCGCACGACGACGTCCGGGCCAACTGGGTCGGCCTCGAACTCCTGGACGGCCGCCACTGGCTGGTGCTGCCGATGGGCGCCGGGCTCGCCGAGGGCTACTGCGGCACGGCGCTCTTCCTGGCCCAGCTGGGCGAGCTGACCGGCACCGCCCGGTACTCCGAGCTGGCCGCGAAGGCCGTGCGCACGCTGCCGGTGCTCGTCGAGGTCCTCGCCGAGCACCCCGACCTCGCGCGCGAAGTCGGCTCCGGCGGGTTCTTCGGCCTGGGCGGGATCTGCTACGCCCTGGCCCGCCTGGCCTCCCTGCTCGGCGACAGCACGCTCGCCGCCTGCCTGCCCGCCGCGATCGCCGCGACCGCCGCCGCCGACGCGGCCGCGCCCGTGGGCGTCGGCGAAGGCACCGCGGGCGCCCTCGCCGCCATGCACGCCGTGCACGCGGAAAGCGGGCTGCCCGAAGCGGCCGCGCTGGCCGCCACGCTCTCCCGGCGGCTCGCCGGTGCCGCGCGCCCCACCGCCCCCGGCTTCCTCTGGGGCGCGGCGGGGGTCGAGTGGGCCCTCGGCCGGGGCGGCCGGATCCCGGCGGACTCCGTGGCCGGCGACCTGGGCTGGTGCTCGGGCCTGGCCGGGCGGGTGCTCGCCGCGGCGGCCGGTCCGGGGTTCGCCGCACCGGCGGCGGACGCGTTCTCGGCCGCGGTGGCCGCCCGGCCGCCGTCGTCGGACCAATCCCTCTGCCACGGCGAACTCGGCACCCTCGAAGCACTCGTGGTGCTCGCCGGGCAGGGTCACGAACCGTCGGTCTCCGCCTTGCGGAGGGCGACTTCGCGCCTCGTCGGCGCCATCGAAGGACACGGGCTCCAGTGCGGTACTCCGCACGGCGTAGCGAGCCCAGGCCTGTTGACCGGAACCGGGGGTATCGGTTTCGGGTTGTTGCGGGCCGGTTTTGCCGAACAGGTTCCGTCGGTTCTCCTGCTCGAACCTTCGGGACACCGGAAATAACCGCGAAACACATACAACACGGGAGTGCAGATGCGCAACGACACCAATGCCGGCGAATTCGACGCGACCCCCGCCGGCCCGGCGGCGGACAACCCGCTCGGCGACGCCACGCCTGGTGCCAGAACGAAGATCGGTGTCCGGGCGGGGATTCTCGCCGGGCTGACCCTCGGCGTCGCCAGCGCGGCGGTCGTCACGATGGACATCAGCACCGTCGTCAGCAACCACACGCACGCGTGACGTGCTCGCGACGGCACAAAGCGTGACAACAACCCCAATCTTGCCGTCCGAACAGTGGAATCTCCACCGGAAGACCACCGAATTCGTGAGTCCGGTCTCTAAGGTTGGCGCATGCGCACCCGTGCCCCCGCTCTCGTCGGCCGAGGAACGGAGATCGAGGAGATCGGTCGGGTGTTGCACGACGCTCGCCGCTCTTCGGGATCGGCCGTGTTCGTCACGGGGGAACCCGGCATAGGCAAGACCCGGCTCGCCGCCGAAGCGGTCGGCCACGCTCTGGACGCGGGATTGGTGGTGCTGCGGGGCCGCGGCAGCACCACCGGGCCCGCCGTGCCGTTCCGGGCGCTCACCGAAGCACTGCTGTCGCTGGCCCGCACCGGCGGCCGCGAGCTGGTCGAACAGCTCGGGCCGTACCGGTCGGTGCTGGGCAGGCTGATCCCGGACTGGGCCGCCGGGGCCGACGCGGCCGGCGACTCCTCGCTGGTGGTGCTCGCCGAGGCGACGCTGCGGCTCACCGGGCTGGCCGGGGCGGGCCGCGGCTGCCTGTTCGTCGTCGACGACCTCCAGGACGCCGACGTGGAAACCCTGGCCGTGGTGGAGTACCTGGCCGCCAACATCCGCACGCAGCCGGTGGTCGTGCTGGCCACCCTGCGCGCCGAACCCTCGCCCGCGCTGGAGGCGGCCCACGCCGTCGCCCGGCGCGGTGAAGGTTTCCTCATGCCGCTCGACAGCCTCGGGCCCGCCGAGGTGCGGGACGTGGTGGCGTCGTCGCTCGGCGCCGAACCGGACCAGGTGTCCGCCGACGTGGCCGAGCGCCTGTTCGCCGACAGCGCGGGCAACCCGCTGGTCGTCGAGGAACTGCTGCACAGCATGGTGGCGGCGGGCGAGCTGGTGAACGGCGCCGCGGGCTGGCGGTTCACCGGCCACGGCCGCAGCGCCGTGCCCTCGACGCTCGTCACGATCATCACCCGCCGCGCCGACCGCCTCGGTGAACGCGGCAAGCAGCTGCTCGCCATCGCGGCGGTGCTCGGGCGCCGGTTCCCGCTGTCGGTGGTGCAGCGGGTGAGCGAACTGGACGACCACAGCCTGTTCGGCCACCTGCAGTCCGCCGTCGCCGCCCAGCTGCTCATCGCCGACGAGCGCGGCGAAGACTGGTACGCCTTCCGCCACCCGCTCACCGCCGAAGCGCTGCTGACCCTGCTCAACCCGGCCGAGCGCGTGGCGCTGTCGGCCAAGGCGGCCGACGCCGTCGTGGAGCTGCACCCCGACCTGCCCGGCGAGCTGTGCAGCCTGGCCGCGTCGCTGCGGCTGGGCGCCGGCGACCGCTGGGCCGCCGCCGACCTCTACCGCGAGGCCGCCCAGCGCGCCCTCGCCGAGGGCGCGCCGGGGTCGGCCATCGCCGTGCTGGAACACGCCGTGAACCTGCTCGGCGAGGACGCCGGCCGCGGCGGCGACCACTCCGGCCGCTACCGGGACCTGCTCGAACTGCTGCTGTTCGCGCTGGCGGAGGCGGGGCAGTTCGACCGGGCGGCGAAGGTGGCGCGTTCGCTGCGGCCCACCGACGGCCGCGATTCGGCACGCCAGATCCGCGTCCACGTCCGGCTGGCGTGGGCGGCCCAGGTCGCCGGCCGCTGGGCGGAGGGCTTCGAGCAGGTCGCCGCGGCCCGCGCGCTGCTGCCGGCGGAGGGACTGGACGAGGAAGCTGTCGCGGTCGACGCCGTGGACGCGTACCTGTCGATGTCCGGCCCGGCCCCCGACCGGGTGCGCCGCAGCGAGGAGCTGGGCCGCCGGGCGGTGGCCGGGGCCGAGCGGATCGGCTCGCCCTCGACGGCGTGCCAGGCGCTCTACGCGGTCGGGTTCGTGGTGCGCGAGCGGGACATGGCCGAGTCCGACGAGTGCTTCCGGCGGATGCTCGACAGCGCCGCCGAGCACCGGCTGACGAACTGGCGCAACTACGCGCTGGTCGGCCTGGGCGGCAACGCCTGGCTGGCCGAGGCCGACCCCTCGGGGCTGGAGACCGCGCGGGCCGAGGCGCTGCGCACCGGCGGGATCAGCCTGGCCTACAACGCGGACGCCGTGCTGGGCCTGCATTCGGTGCTGTGCGGCCGGTTCGCCGAGGCCGGGCGGCGGCTCGACGCGTGCTACGCGGAGTCGTCGCGGATCAAGCTGTACGCGGTCAGCCGGTACGTGCAGATGGCGCAGGCGGTGCTGGCGGGCCACCGCGGCGACCGCCGGGCGATGGAGACCGCTCTCGGCGACTTCCGGCGCGGCGGCGGTGACGCCGGCCCGGAGGCCCCCCTGGCCCGCGGCCTGGCCCAGGTCTTCTGCTCGCTGCTGGAGGAGGACCGCGAGACCGCGCGCGCCCAGCTGGACACCCTGGCCGCCGACCAGGCGCGGCAGCAGAGCACGTTCCACCTGGCCGGCACCCACGGCCTCAAGCTGCTGCTCGACGTCATCGCGGGCGACGCGACCTGGGACGACCACCGGCGCATCGCCGCCGGAGCCACCGGCGGGATGCGCTGGAACCGCCAGTTCGTGCTCCTGGCCGAGGCGGTGCTGCACGGCCGCGACCACGCGCACGAGGCCGCGGCCACGGCCATGCGGCGCGCGGCCCAGGCGGCGGCCCCGTTCGGCGTCGCCCGCCCGCTGGGCCTGCGCCTGACCGCCGAGCCCGCGGTCGACGACGGCTGGGGCGAGCCGGCGGAATGGCTCCGCGAAGCCGAAAGCCACTTCCACGGCGCGGACGTGATCCCGGTGGCCAGCGCCTGCCGCGCCCTGCTCCGGCGCGCCGGGGCGTCGGTGCAGCAGCGCCGCACGGGCACCGAGCGGGTCCCGGAGAGCTTGAGGGCGATCGGCGTCACGCTGCGCGAGTACGAGGTCTTCGAGCTGCTGGCGTTCCGGCTCAGCAACAAGGCACTGGCGGCCCGGCTGCACATTTCCCCGCGCACGGTGGAGAAACACGTGGCGGCCCTGCTGATGAAGACGTCGGTCCGCGACCGCGCCGAACTGGCCCGCTTCGCGGCGGAAAACTCGTCGGCCTCGGAGGTCTGACGGCGACGTTCCGGGGGCGCGGTCGTCCGGCACTCACGGCGGCGGGCCCCGCGGGCCCGCTCAGCACCGGGGTCCCCTTGAGCAGGACGCGGATTTCGCCGAGGGGCTGCGGCCGGCCGAGTGCCTGGTCGCCGGGTGGGAGCCGCACCGACGTTGTCCAGCAGCTGCTGCCGGTCGGCGTCCGGCAGCTGCCGACATCGGAACCCTCTCCCGGCTGAACCCGCCCTCCAGGCTCCGAGCCGAGGCGCGGCCGGTCCACGTCCGAACGGTCACCCGATCGGGCAAGCGCACCTGCTCGATCGGGCCGTCACCCGGCGTCGTGCGACCGGCAACCGATCACGTCCGCGGCGGCGCGAGCGCCCGCCAGGTCAGCGGACCACCGCCGACAACGCGCACAACGCCGCCCACCCGGCCGCGAAACCCGCCACCTTCGCCCGCGCCGAACGATCCGGCAAACCGGTCCCGAACACCACCGCGTCCGCCGCATCGGAAGCCACCCTCGCCGCCAACGCCACCTGAAGCGGCTTGCCCTCCGGTGCCAGCAACATCGCCAAACCGATCGCCGCGTCGCGGGCGCCGATTCCGGCGATCAAGGTGCGGACGCCCGCGGTGACGTCGCCGGCCGGGGTCGTCAAGCCGCATGGTTTGGCCAATACGCGCGGCGCGGCGATGATCGTGGCGCTGTACGCGGCCGTCACCGCTCCGAGGACGCGGGTCAACGCGGGCATCCGTCACTCTTTTCCCTAGGCGCGAGCTGAGGCTTTCCGCTTACCCCCGTCCGCCGGTGCCAAACCGCCGCCGACGCCGGAGTCGATCGCCGCCGTCACGATGCGGTTGCGGTCGCCGGACGACAGGACGCCGTCGGCCACGAGTTCCTGCGTCACCGCCTTCACGTGTTTCACGAACCGGTCATGCGATGCGTACTCCGCGTTCTCGTCGATGACGTCGTTGATCGTGCAGCCGTCGCCGATGTCGACGTTCGCCACCTGGCTGTCGATCCCGCCGATCACCACCGTCTCGCGGGTGTCCGACACCGGGCAGGCGTCCGGCGGCGGCGCGGCCGCGACCACCGTGAACGCTCCCGAGACCTCGGCCGAGACGTTCCCGGCGACGTCCGTGGCCCGGGCCCGCACGGTGTGCGCCCCCAGCGCCGACACGACCACCGGCGCCGCGTACCTGGTCCACGCCGCGGCGTCCACTTTGTACTCGACGAAGCCCACTCCGGACTCGGTGTCCGAAGCCGCCACCGTCACGGTCGCCGCACCCACGTAGTTCCAGCCGCCGTCCTGCTTGCCGGTGACCTGGAGCGCGACCGAAGGCGCCGTCGTGTCCCCGCCGGGGACCACGGTGAACGACACCGAACCCTCCGCGGACGCGTTGCCGGCGACGTCACGAGCGCGGTAGCCCACCGTGTGCGCCCCGGCCGCGGACACCGGAACCGGTGCCGCGTAGGCAGTCCACGCCCCACCGTCCACTTTGTATTCGACGGCGGCGACCCCGGAACCCGCGTCCGCAGCCGTCACCGTGACCGTCGCCTTGCCGACGTAGCTGCCGTCGGCGTCCTGCGTGCCGGCCACCGAGGCCGACACGGTCGGCGGTGTCGTGTCGCTGCGGACCACCGTGAAGTGGGCCATGCCCTCCGGCGACACGTTCCCGGCGACGTCGGTGGCCCGGTAGTGCAGCATGTGCGTGCCGGCAGCGGAAACCACCACCGGCGCCGAGTAAGCCGTCCAGGTGCCGCCGTCCAGCTGGTACTCCACCGAAGCCACGCCGGAATCCGCGTCCGTGGCCGTGATCCGCGCCGTCGCGACGTCGAGGTAGTTGCCCGCCGCGTCCTGGGTGCCGGTGATCGCCGCGCTCACCGCGGGCGCGGTCGTGTCCCCCGGCCGCGCGACGACCGTGAAGTGCGCCATCCCTTCTTCCGACGTGTTCCCGGCGACGTCGCGCGCGCGGTAGTGCAGCATGTGCGCGCCCGCGGCGGAAACCACCACCGGCGCCGAGTAAGCCGTCCAGGTGCCGCCGTCGAGCTGGTATTCGACCGCGGCGACGCCGGAGCCCGCGTCGGTCGCCGAAAGCGCCACCGTGGCGGACCCGACGTAGTTGCCCGACGGGTCACGATCCCCCGTCACGGCAGCGGTCACGGCCGGCGGGGTCGTGTCGCCGGTGCCGTCGGAGACGACGAACTCCCCCACCATCGCCGTGTGCCCGGGGATCGTGCAGTAGTACCGGTACTTGCCCGGCGTCAGCGTCACGACGGCTTCGTGCCGGCCGTCCTGCGGGTCGAACGGGTTGGCCAGGATGTTGAGCGAGACGTCGTGGTTGTAGCCCGGGGTCGTCGTGTCGAAGGTCAGGGTGTGCGACATCCCGGTCGTGTTGCCGGTGGCTTCGCTGTTCTCGAAGACGATGGTGGTCTCGCCGGGCAGGGCGCCGGTCGGCGCGGAGGCGTACTCGGTGGTGCTGTTGTTCCCGGTCCAGGTCAGCGTCTGGACCGGAGCCGCCGCCGCGGGCGTCGCCAGCCCGAGCAGCGCCAGGAACGCGGTCAGCAGCAGGGCGATCAGTCGTGGGGACATCGCGGGGAACCCTTCCTGAAGTGGGCCTCGTGAGTGGTAAGGCGGGTTGGAACCCGCCTTACCACTCACGACGGCCGCGGCAGACCTACAGCTGCCGCACCCGGATGTTGCGGAACTCGATCAGGTCGTTGTCGCTGTGGTTCTGCAGCCCGATGAACCCGCCGACGAACTGCCGCAGGTCGGTCGGCGGGTCACCCGCCCGCGACGACTGCAGGCCCGGCGTGTTGTCGAACTCGTTGATCACCACACCGTTGCGGGTCATCGTGTAGTGCTGCCCGACGACCTTGATCTCGTACTCGTTCCACGTCCCCTTCGGCCGCGCCCCCGCCTGGTCGAGCGGGCGCGGGTCGAAGTTGTAGACCGACCCAGTCTTCTGCGGTTCACCGGTGTCGCCGTCGTAGATCTGGATCTCGTGGCCGCAGTAGATCGCGACCCACGCCTGCGAGTCCCGCGCCGACCCGACCGTGCCGCAGCTGCCCGGCGGCCGCTGGGCCAGCGGGGTCCGCGGATCCGGGAACCGGACGAACACGCCGCTGTTGGCCCGGAAGCCGTCCGGCGCGATGTCCTTGAACTGCACCTTCACCGAGAAGTCGCCGAACTGCCGCTGGGCGTACCAGAGCATGCCCAGCCCCCCGCCGGCCCGGATGGACCCGTCGGGTTGCAGCGTGAACTGTCCCGAAGGTGCCTGTTCCCAGGCCCGCAGCGACGCGGCTGTGCCGTCGAAGAGCGCCTCGTAGCCGGTGGTCCCCGGTTTCCCGATGGGTGACGCCTCGGCGGCTGCGTTCAGCTCCGCCACCTCGGCGTCGTTCAGCACCCCGAGGTCCGACAGCGTCTCGGTGGCCTGCTCGACGTGGTTGACGAACGCCGCGTGCGTGCTCCACGTGCCTTCGTCGTCGAGGAAGTCGTCCACCGTGCAGCCGCCGCCCGCGTTGCGGTTGACCACCTTCGTGACGGTGTCGCCCAAGGTCACCACCGGACTCGGATCGGCCACCGCGCAGCCGACGTTCACCGACGCCCGGGTCGTCACCGTCTCGCCGTCCGCGTAGGTCACGGTGAGCTTGGCGGTGAAGATCCCGGTCCGCGGGTAGGTGTGCCGCGGGTCGGCCTGGGTGGACACCGAGCCGTCGCCGAACTCCCACCGGTAGGACACGCCCCCGGACTTCGACCCGGTGAACGCCGCCGTCAGCGCCTTGTTCTGCACCATGGTCGACGACGCCGCGGGTGCGGGCGTCGGCGCGCCGCCGGTGTAGCTGATCTTCAGCAGCTTCTGGTTGGCGTCCAGGGAGAAGAAGCCGTTGCCGTAGTCGAGCACGTACAGCGCGCCGTCCGGCCCGAACTTGGCGTCCATCCAGCTCTGCACCCGGGTGTCACCCGAGCCGCCCGGGATGATCTGCCGGAACGTCTCGGCGAACACCGGCGGCTGGTGCGTCGGCACGCCCGCCGGGTCGACCGCCACCGCGACGCGGTTCTGCGAGTTGGCCTCGTCGGCGATGAACCACTTGTTGTCCCAGTACTCCGGCCACGCGACGCCGCTGCCGGTGTTGACCAGCGAGCGGTGGTAGGTCGGCCCGGACATGACGGCCTGGCCGCCGCCCCGCAGGTACGGCTGGGTGTAGGTGGCGTCCGCCGCGTTGTACGTCGGGATCGACGAACCCGGCCGCTTCGGGAAGACCGGGCCGCCGCCGTCCGGCGAGTACCAGATCATGTTGTCCTTGATCGGCGGCAGCGTCACCAGGCCGGTGTTGCGCGGCGAGGTGTTCACCGGGTGGTCGCAGTCGTACCAGCCGGTGAGTTCCGCGGCGTTGGTGCTGCTGCGGTCGCGGTAGGGCTGCCGGTTGCCCATGCAGTACGGCCAGCCGTGGTTGCCCGCTTCGGTGATGATCGTGGCCGTCTCGTACTTCGCCGGCCCGAGCTCGGGGCTCGGCGACGGCGCGTCCGGGCCGACCCAGCCCGCGGTCAGCCAGTTGTGCACCGGGTCGATCTGCAGCCGCGAGATGTTGCGGACGCCCATCACGTAGATCTCCGGGCGGGTCTTGTCCGCCGGCCCGCTCGGGAACAGGTTGCCCTGCGGGATGGTGTACGTCCCGTTCGGCTCCGGGTGGATCCGCAGGATCTTGCCGCCGAGGTCGTTCGTGTTGCCCGCCGTGCGGCGCGCGTCCTGGAACGACAGGCCCTTGTAGTCGAGGGTCCAGTTGTTGCCCGAGTACCCGTTCGACCCGCCCGAGGAGTTGTTGTCCCCGGACCCGACGTAGAGGTTGCCGTCCTTGTCGAAGGCCATGCCGCCGCCGGCGTGGCAGCAGCTGTGGATCTGGACGTCCCAGGACAGCAGGTCCTTGCGGGTGGCCTGGTCGATCGTCTGCGCGGCCGCGTCGTAGGTGAACCGCGAGATCGTGCGCTTGCCGATCCGCTTGTCGCGGTCGATCGACTCGTGCGGCATCCAGTAGGCGTAGAACCAGCCGTTCTCGGTGAACTTCGGGTCCAGCACCATCCCGAGCAGGCCTTCTTCGTTCTTGACCAGCTCGTCGCCGCTGCCGCGGTTGCCCATCACCCGCAACGTCGTGAGCAGTTTGACCTTCTTGGTAGCCGGGTCCCACTGGTGGATCGTGCCGCAGCCGAGGCCGACGTTCGGGTCGTCCCAGCTGACCACCGGCCCGGTCGGGCAGGCCGCCTTGCCGATGTAGAACACCTTGCCGTCCGGGGCGATGGTCAGCCCGTGCGGCTCGCCGATCTGGTCGAGCTGCCCGGCCGCGTTCTTGCCGGTCAGCTTCTCCACCTTGTAGTTCGCCGCGATCCCGGCCTGGCAGTCGCCGCGGACCATGCCGGTGGTCCAGCGCAGGGCGCCGAGCAGGTGGTCACGGAACGGCCCTTCGCCGTAGGAGCCCTCGGTGCGGCCCATGCCGGTGTAGAAGGAGCGGCCGCCGTCGTAGTCGCGGCACCAGGAGATCGGGTGGAACGGGCCGTTCGCGCCGATGCCCGGCTGGTAGCCCTTCTCCTCGACCTGCGCGACGGTGTGGACGGTGCCGACCGGGTTGGTTTCCCAGTTGAGCCAGCGGTCGGTGCGCGTCCAGTTCTGCGGCAGCCCGGCGGTGGCCGGGTGCTTCGCGTCGAGGACGTCGACGACGGCCTGCTGCGGTGCCGGCTCCGGCGGCGGCGGGGTGGTCGAGGTGTCCTTGAACAGCTTGAGGTCCGCCAGCTGGATGATGGGCTCACCGGCGTTCGCGGTGATGTTCAGCCGGTAGTTCGGGTAGACCGTGGTGTTGGCGAAGGTGAACGTCCGGGTCTGGAACGGCTCGGTGAACGTCTCGTTCGCCCGCGTGTCCAGGTCGGTCCAGGTGCTGCCGTCCGCGGAACCCTGCAGCGTCCAGTTCTTCGGGTTCCGGCCCGGGAAGTCGTTCGCCGACGTCAGCGAGTAGCTGCTGATCGCGACCGGGGTGGCCATCTTGAAGGCGGCCCAGCCGGTCGTCGCGAACGTCAGCCACTTCGTGTTCTCGTTGTTGTCGGCCAGTTTCTCCTTGGTTTCGTTGGGCGGGTTCTCCCCGCTCGCCGTCACCGACGCGACCGCTTCGGGGGTGAGCCGCGCCCCGACCGGGCGCGCCCCGATCAGGCCGGTGAACCACTGCGACGAGTCCTGCGCGCGGGCGGCGTCGGAGATGCCGAGGAAGCCGCCACCCGCCTTCATGTACGCCTGCAGCGCGCCTTCCTGGTCCCGGCTGAGCGTGACGCCCTGCGCGGACAGGAACACGACACCGCGGTAGCGGGCCAGGTTGGCGGTGCTGAAGACGGCGGGATCCTGCGACGCCGTCACCGTGATGCCGTTGTCCCCGCCCAGCCGCGCGAGCGCGTCCGCCGCGCGGAGCACCGGGTCCTTCTGACCGGCCGCGGCGCCGTGGAAGACCAGCACGTTCACCGGCACGTTCACCGCGGGGGCCGCCGCGGCCACGGGCATCGCCAGCAGCGGTGCCCCGGCCGCGAGGACCGAGCCGATGGCGAGCACGACCGCGCCGCGCCTGCCGAACCATCGTCGTTTCATGACTCCCCTCCTCATCACGAGTGCGTCCCGGCGTCCGGGCTCAGGCCGTGCCCGGTGTGGCCGTGCTCCTTGAACCGGTCGATCGCGTCCTGCGCGCCGTCGGGCAGGCTGCCGTCGGGGTTGCGGACCAGGAAGAGCCCCACCATGCCGCCGTCGGAATGGGTCTGGACGTGGCAGTGGTACATCCACGCCCCGGGCCCGGAACCTTCGCCGGCGATCACCTGGAACCCGAACGAGCTGCCCGGGTCGAGGTTCTTGTTGTCGACGATGGCAACGTTGTCAGCGGCACTGCTGAGCATCCCGGTCCGGGTATCGGCCCAGCGGTGCCCGTGCAGGTGGAACGTGTGCGGCAGGCTGCCGTACCCGATGCAGACCCACTCGACGCGTTCGCCGAGGCGAGCCTCGAACATCGGCGTGTCGGGCGCCATCGCGTGGTTGATCAGCATTTCGTTGAACACGACCGTGTACTGCTTGCTGGGCAGCAAGTCGCCGCGCTTGCGGACGATCAGCCCGCCGTACAGCCCGCGGGCGAGGCCGGCGGTGCCGTGGTCGGTGCCCATGGCGTGGTCGTGGTAGTGCCAGTAGCCGGCGCTGCCGGGCATCCAGAACCCGCCGCCGGCGTCGTACCGGGCTCGCGTGCGCCAGGTGTACTTGCGGGTCTCGCCGGGGTTGTTGAACGACGCGTTGAGCGGGGCGCCGTCCGACGCGGTGTCGTAGATGACGCCGTGCGGGTGGATCGACAGCCGTTTGTCGGTCCGGTTGACCAGCTCGATCTCGAGGGTGTCGCCCTCGTAGACCTCCAGCAGCGGCCCCGGGATGGTGGCCTTGCCCGGCTCGAGGCCGTAGCCGTAGAGGCCGCCGGGCAGGGCTTCGGCGTAGATGGTGATCTGGCGGGTCAGCCCCGCGGCGAAGGCCGCATCGGCCGCCCCGACCGCGGGCGCGAGCACACCCGCGGCGGTTCCGGCCAGCATCGACCGACGTGATACTCGCATGTCGAGTCCCCCCGGGGCTCTCAGAACCGGACGGTGCGGAGGTATTCGAACCCGACCTTCGCCGTGTTGAGCGGATCGGTCGGCTGGTCGTGCTCGACGATGAACTCGCGGATGTGGTGACAGGACGCGGCGAAGATGCGCCGGAAGTCGATGACGCCGGTGCCGGGGTCGGTCATCTGCCCGTCCGCGGTCCGATCCTTGACGTGGTACTGCGTCACGCGCGGGTAGTGCTGCCGGAACAGCTGGACCGGGTCGGCGCCGCCGGTCACCGCCCAGAACAGGTCGATCTCGAGGTGGACGGTCCGCTTGTCGGTCTTCGCGGTCAGGGCGTCGTAGGGCCGGACGCCGCCGATCGGGGCGAACTCGTGGTTGTGATTGTGGTAGCCGAGCGCGATCCCGGCCTTCTTGAACGCCGTCGCGGCGGTGTTCAGGCGGCCCGCGAAGGCCTCCCACTCGGCGATGGTGGCGAAGTTCGCGTACGGCACGTTGGCGAGGGTGTTGCCGAGGATCTTCGCGTCGGCGATGGTCTGGTTCAGGTCGCCGTCGATGCCGACGTGCGTCGAGGACGCCTTGAGGTGGCAGCGGTCGAGGATGGCGCGGAACTCGGCGGCGCTGCGGCCGTAGGTCCCGGCCAGCTCGACCTTCCGGTAGCCGATGTCGGCCAGCGCGGAGAGCGTGCCTTCCGGGTCGTCCTGCAGCAGCGACCGCAGGGAGTAGAGCTGGATGCTGATCTTGTCGAGCGGCACGCGGCGGCGAGCCGGGGAAGCGTCCGCGGTACCGGGCAAGGCGATGGTCGCCGCACCCACCGTGAGAGCCGCTGTCGCCACGTTCAGGAATGATCGTCGGGAGTAGTGATCTGGCTGGTCACCGCACATGGAACTCCCTCATTTCTGGTTGCTGAAAGCCGCGTCGAAGGCCGCCGACGGCTTGTCGAACAGGTGCGCGCGCACGTACTTCACCGCCTCCGCCGCGCCGCGGAGCCGGTCCATCCCGGCGTCTTCCCACTCCACCGAAATCGGGCCGGTGTAGCCGATCGAGTTCAGCGCCCGGAAGCAGTCCTCCCACGGGACGTCGCCGTGGCCGACGGACACGAAGTCCCAGCCCCGCCGCGCGTCCGCCCAGGCCAGGTGCGACCCGAGCCGTCCGTTGCGGCCGTCGAAGCGCTTGCGGGTGTCCTTGCAGTCGACGTGGTAGATCCGGTCGGCGAAGTCGAGGATGAACCCGACCGGGTCGAGGTCCTGCCAGACGAAGTGCGACGGGTCCCAGTTCAGCCCGAACGCCGGCCGGTGGTCGACGGCTTCCAGCGCCCGCTTCGTCGTCCAGTAGTCGTAGGCGATCTCCGAGGGGTGGACCTCGTGCGCGAACCGGACGCCGACCTCGTCGAAGACGTCGAGGATCGGGTTCCACCGGCGGGCGAAGTCCGCGTAGCCGTCATCGATGTCATCGCGCGAGACCGGCGGGAACATCGCGACGTACTTCCAGATCTTGGAGCCGGTGAAGCCGATGACGGTGTCCACGCCGAGCTTCGCCGCCGCCCGCGCGGTGTCGGCCATTTCGGCCGCCGCCCGCTGCCGGACACCCTCGGCTTCGCCGTCGCCCCAGATGCGGGACGGCAGGATCGCCTGGTGCCGCTGGTCGATCGGGTCGTCGCAGACGGCCTGCCCGACGAGGTGGTTCGAGATCGCCCACACCTTGAGGCCGTGCTCGGCGAGCAGGCGCAGCCGCCCCGGCACGTAGTCCTCTTCGGACAGTGCCCGGTCGACCTCGAAGTGGTCGCCCGAGCAGGCGATCTCCAGCCCGTCGTAGCCCCATTCCGAGGCGAGCTTGCAGACCTCGGTGAACGGCAGGTCGGCCCACTGGCCGGTGAACAACGTGACGGGACGGCTCATTTCTCCTCCACCGGTGTCCAAGTCGCTTCCGCGGCCGCGCTTTTCTCGACAGCGTCCAGCACCCGCTGGACGCGCAGGCCGTCGTCGAAGCCCGGCGCGGGGTCGGTGCCCGCGCCGATGGCGTCCAGGAGGTCGGCGACCTCGTGGGTGAACGTGTGCTCGTAGCCGAGGAGGTGCCCCGGCGGCCACCACGCGCCGACGTACGGGTGCTGCGGCTCGGTGACGAGGATGCGCCGGAACCCGGCTTCGGTTCCGGTGCCCTCGTACCACTGGAGTTCGTTCATCGACTCGAAGTCGAACGCCAGGCTCGCCTTCGAGCCGTTGATCTCCAGCCGCATCGCGTTCTTGCGGCCCAGCGCGAACCGGGTCGCCTCGAAGGTCGCCACCGCGCCCCCGGACAGCCGGGCCAGGAACACCGCGGTGTCGTCGACCGTGACGTCGTCGGTGCCGCCGGTCTCGGCCGGCCGCTGCTTGACGAAGGTGTTCGTCAGCGCCGAGACGCCGGTGATCACCTCCCCGGTGACGAACTGGGCGGCGTCGACAATGTGCGCCCCCAGGTCGCCCAGCGCCCCCGAACCCGCACTCTCGCGCCGCAGCCGCCAGGTCATCGGGGCCTGCGGATCGGACAGCCAGTCCTGCAGGTACACCGACCGCACGTGCCGGATCTCGCCGAGTGCCCCGCTCACGACCAGGTTCCGGGCGTGGGCGAGTGCGGGCACCCGGCGGTAGTTGAACGCGACCATGGCCCGTACCCCGCGTTCACGGGCCCGCCGCGCCGCCTCGGCCATCGCCTCGGCTTCGGCGACCGAGTTGGCCAGGGGTTTCTCGCACAGCACGTGCTTCCCGGCCTCCAGCGCGGCGATGGCGATCTCCGCGTGGCTGTCCCCCGGGGTGCAGACGTCGACCAGGCCGACGTCGTCCCGGGCGACGAGCTTCCGCCAGTCGGTCTCGACGTCGTCCCAGCCGAACTTCTCCGCGGCGGCCTTGGTCCGGGCCTCGTCCCGGCCGCCGAGGACGGCGAGTCGCGGCACCAGCGGCGGATCGAAGAACCGGTGGACGCTGCGCCACGCGTGCGAATGCACCGCACCCATGAACGCGTGGCCCACCATCCCGATCCCGATCGTTTCCCGTGCCGGGCTCATACCCCTCCTTTGTGTACTGTGGACAGACGGGTCAGGAGTCGAAGCCGACGTCGAGGTACTGGTCGACGTTCTCCTTGGTCACGACCGCCGAGTACGTGGTGATCTCGGCCGGGATGTCGTGCTCGGCCAGGTCGCCGATCCCCTTGCCCTGCCCGAGCAGCCGCGCCAGCGCAACCGCGGTCGAGGCCATCGACGGGCTGTAGAGCACGGTCGCCTTGATCGGCGAGGAATCGGCCTTGATCAGGTTCATCATGTTCTTCGAGCCGGCGCCGCCGACCATGATGAACTCCTTGCGGCCCGCGGTGTCGATCGCCGCGTTGACGCCGATGCCCTGGTCGTCGTCGTGGTTCCACAGGGCGTCCAGCTTGGGCGCGCCCTGCAGCAGGTTCGCCGTCTGCTGCTCGCCCGACTCCGACGTGAACTGCGCCGACACGCGCGGGCCGACACTGAACCCGGCGCGCCCCAGCGCGTCCTTGAAACCCTTGCTGCGTTCCTGGGTCAGCGGCAGCGAGTCGATCCCGGCGACCTCGCCGATGACCGGGTTCGCGACGTTCTTCTTCTTGAGCTCCGCGGCGATGTAGTTGCCCGCGTTGACGCCCATCCGGTAGTTGTCGCCGCCGATCCAGGTTCTATAGGCCAGCGGGGTGTCGAAGACGCGGTCGAGGTTGATCACCGGGATGCCGGCGTCCATCGCCTGCTGGCCGACGGCGGTGAGTGCCTTGCCGTCGAAGGGCAGGATGACCAGGACGTCGACCTTCGCGTTGATCAGCGTCTCCACCTGGGAGATCTGCTGGTTGACGTCGTTGGTGCCCTCGGTCGCGTTGAACTTCACCTCGCTGAACTTCTGCGCCTGGGCCTTGGCGTTCTTGGTGATCGCCGCGATCCAGCCGTGGTCGGCGGCCGGTGCGGAGAAGCCGATGGTGATCGGCTTGCCCGGCTGGGCGTTGTTGCCCGCGTTGGCGACCGGCGCGTTCGACTCCGAGTTCGCGGGCGTGTTCGACGTGCAGCCGGCCAGCAGCGCGCCGGCGCCGACGGCGGCCCCGCCCAGCAGGAATCCCCGGCGGCCGAGGAAGGGTTGTTCGGCCATGTTGACCTCCATCGGTGATTTCTACGGACCGGTCCTGGCTTTCCTGGCCCGGAACTGCAAGAGCACGGCGAGCACGATGATCACGCCCTTGGCGATGTTCTGGATGTCGGTGTCCAGGTTGTTCAGCGTGAAGATGTTCGACAGCACCGTGAAGATCAGCACGCCGACGAGGGTGCCGATGAGCGAGCCGCGGCCGCCGGTCAGGAGCGTGCCGCCGATGACCACCGCCGCGATCGCGTCGAGCTCGTAGAACATGCCGTTGGTCGACGCGCCCGCGGTCGTCCGCGCGACGACCATCAGCGCGGCGATCCCGCAGCACAGCCCCGCCACGCCGTAGACGAGCGCGAGGTGGCGCTTGACGTTGATCCCGGCCAGCCGGGACGCCTCGGCGTTGCCGCCGACCGCGTACGTCCGGCGGCCGAAGGTGGTGCGGTTGAGCACCACCCAGCCGACCGCGAAGACCAGCGCGAACAGCCAGATCAGCGTCGGGATGCCGAGGAAGCCGCCGCGGAAGAAGGCCAGGAAGTCCTGGTCGGTGACGACCTGGGTGCGGCGGCCGCTGATCCGCTCGGCGAGCCCGCGGGCGGAGACGTACATCGCCAGGGTGGCGATGAACGGCACGACCTTGCCGTAGGCGACGAGGACGCCGTTGATCAGCCCGCAGCCGAGCCCGACCGCGAGTCCGCAGAGGACCATCACGAACGGCCCGTACGACTGCGTGGCCAGCGTGGTCAGCCAGACGCCGGCCAGGCCGACCATCGAGCCGACCGACAGGTCGATGCCGCCGCTGATGATCACGAACGTCATCCCGACGCTGACCACGCCGATCGCCGCGGCCAGCCGCAGGATCGTCGAGATGTTGCTTTCGGTGAAGAACAGCTCGGGCCGGGTGAGCTGGCCGACCAGGCACAGGATGACGAGCACCCCGGCCAGGCCGAGCAGCCGCGGGTCGGCGGAGAAGGTGAACCGCTTCCGTTCGGCGGGCAGCGCTTCCTGGGGCGGTGCCTGGGTTTCGGTCATGCCGCGCTCCCCTCGAGAATCACGTCGAGCACCTCGGCCTCGGTCAGCCCGGCCGAGCGCCGGTCGGCGAGGACCCGGCCCTCGCGCAGCACCAGCACCCGGTCGGACAGCCCGAGCACCTCGGGGATTTCACTGGACACCAGCACGATCGCCACGCCGGTCGCGGCCAGCTCGTCGATCAGCCGGTACAGCTCGGCGCGGGCGCCGACGTCGACGCCGCGCGTCGGCTCGTCGAGCAGCAGCACCCGGCACCCGCGGACCAGCCACCGCGCGAGCACGGCCTTCTGCTGGTTGCCGCCCGACAGCGTGCGGACGATCCGCCGCGGGTCGGCGGGCCGCAGGTCGAGCCGGCGCAGGCTGGCGCCGGCGTCGTCCAGTTCCTTGGCGCGCTCGGTGAAACCGAGCTTCGCGTACCGGCCGAGGCTGGCCAGGGTCACGTTGTGCACCACCGGCAGGTCGAGCAGCAGGCCCTGGCTCTTGCGCTCCTCGGGCGCCAGGCCGATGCCCGCCCTGACCGCCGCCCGGACGCCGGGGCCGAGCGGTTTGCCTTGGACCGAAACGGTTCCGCGGTCGGCCTTGCGGGCACCGAAGATCGTTTCCAGCAGCTCGCTGCGTCCGGAGCCGACCAGGCCGGCGATGCCGACGACCTCGCCGGCGTGGACGGTGAAGCTCACGTCCTCGAACTCGCCGTGCCGGGTCAGGTTCTCGACGGCGAGCGCGGTCTCCGGCTTCGCGTGCCCGTCGTGGCGTGGCCCGAAGACCGTCTCGACCTTGCGGCCGGCCATCAGCGCGACCAGGTCGGCGGTCGGCGTCGCGCGGGCGTCGAGGCTGGTGCCGACGGTCCGGCCGTCCTTGAGCACGGTGACCCGGTGGCCGATCCGGCGCAGCTCCTCCAGGCGGTGGGAGATGTAGACGACCGCGACGCCGTCGGCGGTCAGCTCGCCGACGATCCGGAAGAGGTTGTCGACCTCCTCGCCGGCCAGCGCGGCGGTGGGTTCGTCCATCACGAGCAGCCGGGCGTCGTGGGCCAGCGCGCGGGCCATCGAGACCAGCTGCTGGCCGGCGGCCGAAAGCTTGCCGACCTCGGTCGACGGCCGGATGTCCGGGTGGCCGAGCCGGGCCATCAGGCGGGCGGCTTCGTCGCGGGCCTGGGAGATGCGCGTGAAGCCGAAGCGGGCGCGTTCGTGGCCGAGGAAGATGTTGTCCGCCACCGAAAGCCCGGGCACGAGATCGAGTTCCTGGTACATGGTGGCGATGCCCAGGCGCAGGGCGTCGACCGGCGAGCCGAGCGTCACCGCTTCGCCCTGCCAGGTGAGCTCGCCGGTGTCGGGCTGGTGCGCGCCGGAGAGGACCTTGATCAGCGTCGACTTCCCGGCGCCGTTCTGGCCGAGCAGGCAGTGCACCTCGCCGGCTTCGACGTCGAGGTCGACGCCGTCGAGGGCGCGGACGCCGGGGAAGGTCTTCACGATCCCGCGGACGGACAGCAGGGTCATACCGTGGCCTCCTCGGCGAGCGTCGGGTTCGCGAACAGCCGCTCGGCCGCCACGTGCGCGGCACCCCGCAGCGGCGCCTGCAGGCCGAGCCCGGACGCCACGACCCGCGCCTGGCCGAGCGGCCGGGCGGCGAGCTCGACGCGGACCGGCTCGACCAGCCACTCCCCGAGTTCCGCGAAGTAGCCGCCGAGCACGACGACGTCCGGGTCGAGCACGTCGACCACCGTGGACAGGGCGATGCCGAGCGCGACGCCGAGTTCGTGGACCGCCGTCACCGCCCGCTGGTCACCCAGCCGGATGCGGTCGGTGAGCCGGGCGACGCGGCCTTCGACGCCGGGGGCGGGATCGTGCAGCGGGTCGCCGGGGGCCGCGGCCGCGCGCAGGACCGCGGCGAGGCTCGCTTTGGTTTCCAGGCAGCCGGTCCGGCCGCAGGAGCAGCGTTCGCCGGAGGGGTCGACGGCGATGTGCCCGACCTCGCCCGCGAAGCCGCGCGCGCCGCGCAGGATCGTGCCGCCGGAGACGAACCCGCCGCCGACGGCCGTGCCACCGCCGAGGTAGAAGACCTCGGTGCCGGTGCCCGCGACCGATTCGGCGAGGGCACCGAGGTTGGCGTCGTTGTCCACGGCGATGGCGGCGGCCGGGACGCCCAGCCGGGCCGCCATGAGGCCGGCGATTTCGGCGTCCCGCCAGCGCAGCGCGGGCGCGAACCGCAGCACGGCGGCGGCCGAATCGACCAGGCCGGGCACCGAGATCGCGACGCCGACCGGTGGCCCGGGCAGGACCGCGTGAGCCAGCCGGCCGAGCTCGTCCATGGTTCTCTGGAGCCCGAGCGCGGCGACGTCGACGGCCTCGGCGCGTTCGGCCAGCACCCGGCCGGACAGGTCGGTGACCCGCGCCGAGAGCCGGTCGGCCTCGATGCCCATCGCCAGCGCGTACGCGTCTTCGCCGTGCAGTTCGACCAGCCGGCTCGGCCGCCCGTTGCCGGGGCGGACCCCGGCGGGCCGGACCAGGCCGCGCTCGGCGAGTTCGATGAGCAGGCCGGGCACCGCGGACTTGGGGAGGCCGCAGCGGGCCGCCAGCTGCGTGCGCGAGAGCGGGCCGGTGCGCAGCGCCCGCAGGACCGCGGCCAGGTTCGCCGTACGCGGGCTCGCCGAGCCGGCTTGCCTCGTTCCGGTGACGGCCACGGTGCCCCCATCTTGCGCTGGCTACTGAACGCACTTTGTCGCTCAGGCAGCGAAAGTAGGGTGACTGGCATCACTCGTCAAGGTGATGTGGGTGCGTTTAGTCGGGTTTTCACCCGGATAGACGTGCGAAACCAGACAGACTTTCGCTCGATGCGTACGAAAGTCTGTCCGATCTTGACGTTACACTTTGGACGCGTTCAGCAACGCTCTGTCACCCAGGCCCGGCCCGCCACGAGCGTCGCGAATGACTCATTCGGGACGTCGGAGGTCGCGAATGAGTCATTCGCGACCTTGGGAGGCGTCCCGCCCGGGCCGCTCAGCTGCTGAGCGTGAACGCCCGGTCGGTGGCCGACCAGGCGGCCCCGATCACGCCCGCCGTCTCGCCCAGCTCGGACAGCACGATCGGCAGGTTTCCGGTGGCCAGCGGCAGCGAACGCCGGTACACCGCGCTGCGGACCTCGGCGAGCAGCTGGTGCCCGAGCTGGGCCACCCCGCCGCCGATCACCACCATGCCCGGGTTGATGAAGCAGACCAGCGAGGCGATGACCTGGCCGAGCCGCCGGCCGCCGTCGCGGATGAGGTTGACCGCGCCGGAGTCGCCGGCCGCGGCGGCGCGGCCGACGTCACGCGCCGTCACCGCCCCGCGCTCGGCGGCCGCCTCGGCCAGGTGCGCCGACCGGCCGCTGCGGGCCAGGGCCAGCCCGTCGCGGGCGAGCGCGGCCCCGCCGAAGTAGGCCTCCAGGCAGCCGACCTCGCCGCACGCGCAGGTCGGGCCGAAGTCGTCGAGCCGGATGTGCCCGATGTCGCCCGCCGTGCCCGCGACCCCGCGGTAGACCTTGCCGCCGAGCACGATCCCGCAGCCGATCCCGGTGCCGATCTTGACGAACATCAGGTCGTCGGTCGAGCGCGCGACCCCGGCGTGCCGCTCGCCGAGCGCCATCGCGTTGACGTCGTTGTCCACCGCGACCGGGCAGCCCCACAGCCCGCCGAGGTGGTCGCGGACGTTGAACCGGTCCCAGCCGGGCATGATCGGTGGCGCGACGGCCATGCCTTCGGCGAAGCTGACCGGCCCCGGCAACCCGATGCCGGCCGCGATCAGCCGGCCGGGCGCCTCGTCCCGGACCTTCGCGGCGAGCTCGGCGACCCGCCGCAGCACCGGGTGCGGGCCTTGCCGCACATCGCAGTCCTCGACGGCGTGCGCGAGCACCTCGCACGAAGCATCGGTGACGGCCACGCCGACCGACGTCGCCCCGACGTCGACCGCGAGCACCCGCAGTTCCCCCGCGAGCCGGACGAGCGTGGACCGCCGCCCGCCCCGGCTGGCCGACGGCCCGGCGGCTTCGACGAGCCCGACCTCGGCCAGGCGGGCGACCTCGGCGCCCACCCGGGCGCGCGGCAGTTCCAGGCGCTCGCCGAGTTCGACCCGCGACATCGGGCCGTCGTCGCGGAGCAGGGTGAGCAGCCGGGTCTGGTGCCGGGTTTCGACCATCGACTGCTCCGGGGTGGATACCGTGCTCATTCGCTTCAGCGTACTGGTGCGCGGCGGCCCGCCGATCCGCCCGGCCGTGGCTGGTGGGGTGCGGGTGGGGGTCACCCGGACCGGTGCGATCGGCGGCGATCCCGTTCATCGGCCGGGCTTCGGGGGCAGCCTCCCGCCATCGCAAACCGGCTCTACGACAGGAGGATCACCATGCGACGGATCACGGCCGCGCTGGGTGCGTTGGCGTTGACGACCGGAGTCCTCATCGGCGCTTCGGCGGCCGCATCGGTATCGGCATCGGCAACGACATCGGCATCGGCATCGGCATCGGCTCAGGCGGAAAGCGTCCCGGCGGAGAGGTGCATCGGCAGCTCGCTCGCGATGTTCGCCACGACCGCGTTGTGCGTGGTCCCCCGGACCTACCCGATCCTGCTCATCCCGGCGACCTGAGGCGGCCGGCGGGCGGGTGCTGAGCAAAGTGGACCCGGCACCCGGCCCGCCTCCGCGGGTCGGCGAGTGCCGGTCGAAAGCGCCAGGCCCAGCCCCCGCTCGGCGCGGGCGCTGGCCGCCGGTCGCAGCGGGCCGGCCACTCGATACGCGGCAGGCCAGCCGGGGCCCCTCGCCGCGAACCGGCCACCCGAGCGCAACAGGGCAACCAGCACCGGCCAATCACCCGAGGCACCGCAGGCCACCGGCGCCACCCACCGCGAACCAGCCACCCCGTGCGCGGCGAGCCGGCCAGGCCGATCCAGTACCGGCAGCCGCCTCATCGCACCGGCAGCGGGAAGTCCGGCAGCACCAGCGCCGAGTGCTCCGGCCGAGCCGTGGCCGGCGGTGCCGTGGTCAGCCCCCGGAGCGCGGCGTTGCGGGCCTCCAACGCTTCCGCCGTCGCCGGGAACAACGTCGCCTGGCCCGCACTCACCAGCGCCTGGTTGGCTTCCACGAAGCCGCGCAACCGGTTCTCGTACGCAGCGAACGCCGCCATGTGGTCCGGGAACACCGCCAGCGCGTGCGCGAGGACGTACGCACCCACCAGAGCGAGGCTCGTGCCCTGGCCCGTCAGGAACGATGGTGCGTGGGCCGCGTCGCCGGCCAGGACGACCCGGCCCGATGACCAGCGGGGCATGTGGATCTGGCTGATCACGTCGAAGAACAGGTCGTCGGCCTCGCGCATCGCCGCCACCATGCGCGGGATCTCCCAGCCGTCGCCGGCGAAGGTGCGGGCGATCAGTTCTCGCTGGGCCTCCGGGTTGCGGAACGCCTCGAGCGGCGGCTCCGGCCGGGCCGAGACCAGGAACCCGTGCACCTCTTCACTGTCGAGGACCGCGTACAGCGCCGCGCCCTTCCCCGGCTTGCTCCACGCGAGCCCCTCCCGGAACAGCCCGAAGTCGTTGGGCATGGTGAAGCCCGCGAAGCAGTAGCCGAGGTAGTGGTGGAACGGTGCCTCGTCGCCGAAGACGAGCTCGCGGGTGCGGGAATGCAGGCCGTCGGCGCCGACCACCACGTCGTAGGTGTCCCGGTGGCCGCTGCGGAACGTCACCTCGCCGTTGTCGGTGAGGGTCTCGATCGTGTCGCCGAAGCGGACCTCGACGTCGTCGCGCACCAGGTCGAACAGCGTGCGGATGAGGTCGCCGCGGCGGATCTCGAGGTCTTCGCCGTCCGCACCTCCGATGATCGCGTCCGGGGCCAGCGACACGATTTCCGCACCGTCGGCGTCGAGGAACGTCAGCCGCCGCGTGGAGATGTGCAGGTCCTGCAGGCGCGGGAGGATCCCCATCCGCTCGACGACGTCCAGCGCCGTGCCGCGGACGTCGATGG
The DNA here is from genome assembly GCF_031625235.1 of Amycolatopsis sp. 505. NCBI lineage: Bacteria > Bacillati > Actinomycetota > Actinomycetes > Pseudonocardiales > Pseudonocardiaceae > Amycolatopsis > Amycolatopsis sp. 505. The sequence goes on along the minus strand of NZ_JACKQP010000003.1, from coordinate 53,510 downwards.
GATAGCCGCCGGTCCGGAGTCCGGCCGCCTTTTCCACGATGGTGACGGCGAACCCGGCCCGCCGCAGCCAGAAGGCCAGCGCCGGACCGGCGATGCTGGCACCCGAAATCAACACTCGCTTCATGACGCCTCCGATAGCTAAGTTAGGTATCCAAATCCGGGGTGCGACAATGCTCGTGATCAACCCCCGACCAGACCGACTATATACCTAAGTTAGCTATCTAAGAGGTGTGATGGCCGACACAGAAGCCGGCGACCTGCGTGCCGTGCTGCCCCGGCTCATGCAGCTGGGCAACCTGATGAACCGCAGCGGCCTCGGCGAACGCGCGATGCGGCGGATCGGGGCCGACCTCGACCGGCCCGGGTTGTCGATCATCCTCGCCCTGCACATGACCGGGAAAGCGCTGCGCGTCGGCGAGATCGCGGACCGGATGCAGGTCGCCGGGCCGCACGTCACCCGGCACCTGCACGTGCTCGAACGGCGGCAGCTCGTGCGCGGCCTGGCCGATCCCGACGACCGGCGGGCCCGGCTGGTCGAGCTCACCCCCGACGGCGCCGAGATCGCCGACCGCTACATCTCCACCCTGCTCGGCTGGTTCGACGACGCCCTGTCCGGCTGGGCACCGGAGGACCGCCGCACCTTCTACGACCTGCTCCTGCGGTTCACCGACGACCTCGCGGCCTTCCTGTCGGCGACCGCCGAAGAGGAGTGAGCGATCAGTGCCGGGCGAACTGCCGTGACGTCGGCTGGCCGACCCCGGGCTTGACCGGCAGGGGGTCGAGGACCAGCCGTTCACCGTAGACGTCGGTGATCGCGACCGGCCCGCCGCACCCGGCGCCGTTCTCCGACAGGAAGTAGTTGTAGTCGGTGCGCTGCAGGCGTTTCCAGCTGCCGCCGACGCCGACTTCCAGCCGGGCCACCGGATTGCGGTGGTCGAGCACCTGGATCCCGCACCAGTACCGGGACGAGCCGTCCTTGTAGCGCAGGGAAATCTGCTTCGGCGACGGCGAGCTCACCAGCTTCCAGGTGACCGGGATTTCGCCGAGGTTGCGCGCCCCGAGGCGGTCGAACGCCTCCGGGTTCAGGTCCACCTGCCCCACCCGGCACGGCGCCGGGCACAGGTTGGTGATCCGCACCGTCACGCTCGCGCCACCCGCCGCCTGGACCTGGACGTAGGCCCCGCACGCCTGGGCGCCCTCGAAGTCGGCGACGTTCATCGCCGCGTTCAACGGATCCGGGCTCGCGTCGAACCCGCACGCGCCGGTGCCGTCGGTGTCGTAGAAGGTGGCCACGCCGGAGTGGGACACGCCCGGCTTGATCCGCCCGGCGAGCGGCGCGGCCGCCGACGTCGGAGCCGCGGCACCGGACGACGTCGAAGTCGTCGCGGGCGGGGTCGTGGTGGTGGCCGGGGTCGAAGCCCGCGGCGTGGTGGTGACGGCCGTGCTCATCGCGGGGGCGGCGTCCGCCCGGTTCGCCGCTTCGGCCGGTGCGCTGCCGCCGGTCCGGGTCGCGACCAGGACGACGACCGTCGCGGCCACCACGAGCAACGCCACGATCGCCCCGAGCACCGCGCGTCCGCGCACCGCACCTCCCGCACCGCCGGACAGTCCACAACAGACCGCACCCGAGGGTCAGCCGGGCGGTGTGCACGCTAACACAACCGCGGCCGGTTCAGGAGACCGTCCACACCTGGCTCGCGGCGCCCGTCCCGCCGAGCTGGGCGACCGGCGCCCCGTTCGCCGTGGAAGACCCGGACACCCCGATCGTCAGGCCGCTGCCGGCGTTCACCAGGACGTACTGGCTGCCGGTGAGGCTGCCCACCAGATCCGCGGCCCACTGCTGGCCGGCGCCGCCGGTGCAGGTCCACTGCTGCAGCTGGACTCCGCTCGCGCTGGACCCGTCCGGCACGTCGAGGCACAGCCCGCTGTTGACGTTGACCAGCGTGAAGACGTTGTCGGCGACCTTCGTCAACCGCCACTGCTGGTTGGTGCCGCCGTGCGCGGGCCACTGGATGACCTTGCCGCCGGTCGCGGTCGACGCGCCCGAGGCGTCCAGCACCTGCGAGCTGCCGGCGTTCTTCAGCACGTGCGTCCCGTCGCCGGGCAGCCCCGCGTTCGCCGACCACGTTCCCGCGTCGGCGTCGAGGTTCCAGCTCGGGTACTGGCCGAGGTTGACCGTCGTGCCGCGGATCGTGAGCGGCAGCCAGATCAGCGGCGAGTTGCCCATGGCGTTGCCCGTCCAGCGGTCGCCCGCGTAGAGGTACGTGGTCGCCGCGCTGCCCTGGACGGTGATGATGTTCGCGGTCTGGCTGTTGTAGGTGTTCGTGCCGGTCACGGCCGGGGATTCGTGGTTCGGCAGCGTCGCCACCGCGCTCGCCACCGACGTGTAGTCCGCGGACAGCCGGTAGATGCGGAGGCTGCGGCCGGCGTTCTCGCTCAGCAGGTAGCCGGTTCCGTCGGTGTCCTGGAACATGCCGATGTCGCGGCTCTGGTTGCCCAGCGGCTGGAAGCTCCCGCGGTAGCTGTAGGGGCCGCAGGGCGCCGGGCTGGTGGCCACCCCGACCCGCTGGTCGGAGTAGCTCGTGCTGTCGATGTGCAGGTACATCACGTACGTCCGGGTCGCGGCGTTGTAGAGGACCTTGGGCCGCTCGACGATCCGGTTCGGGCCGAGGTCGCCACTGCTCTGCTTCGCCAGCGCGATCCCCTGGTGGGTCCAGTTCGCCAGATCGGTCGAGGTGTAGCAGGGGATGTCCTGGAAGGCGGTGTTCGCCGTGGTCTGGCCGGTCTTGTCCTCGCCGAAGCCGTACCAGGTGTTCCCGGCCTTGACGATGCCGAGGCCGTGCAGCTGCAGCGGGCGGCCGGCGGTGTCGGTGCGCGTGACGCCGAGGGTGAACGTGTTCGCCGCCGCGTGCGCCCGGTCCGCGGGCACCAGCACGCCGGCCAGGACGGCGAGCAGGACGACGAACAGAGCGAACGGCTTCGGGACCTGGTGCGCTGAGCCGGACATCGGTGTCCTCTCCACGGGTGGTCGAACCGGTTCGCCGGATCGACTCGCCCAGAATGGTAGCCGGGCCAAGGCAGGAGAGGGGAAAATTACACCGGCACCGCAGCCGCCGTCGAATCGGTTCGAGGGCGCGTGGTCACCGGTTGCGCAGCACGATCTGCAGGTTGTGCGCCACTTCCTGCGTCAGCGGGTCATCGGCTCCGAACGCCTTCAGCGCCGCGTGGTACGCCGCCTGGAGGGTGACCGCGGCGGCCTGCTTGTCACCGGTCATGTAGAGCGCGGCCCCCAGCGTCTTGGCGGTGTCGATCGTGTCGGGGTGCCGCTCCCCCAGTTTCCGGGTCCGGCGGCTCACCACGTCCCGCAGGACCGGCAGGCCCTCGTCCCACGCCCGCAGCACGGACAGGGTGCAGCCGAGGTTGTGGCCGTACTTCAGGGTTTCCGGGTGGTCGGGCCCCAGCGCCGACACCGCCCGGCGGCGCGCCTCCCGGTGGCTGACGGCGGACTCGGGCAGCCGCTCCCGCCGGAACTGGGTGGAGCCGAGCAGGTCGAGCACGGCCAGGGTGCCCGGGTGCTCCGGACCGGCCGCGGTCTCGCAGTCGGCGAAGAGGGAAGTCAGGCTGAGCTCCGCCGCGGCGAACTGGCCGGCGTCGAACATCGCGCCCGCGGCCCGGGCCCGGCGTTCGAGGTCGGCGGGCAAGGCCCGGGGGCGCTTGGAGAACAGTCCCATCCGTATGTCCTTTGCAGACGTCTCAGCCGGCTTTGCCGAGGAGGTCGTCGAGGGACCGGCCCTCCGCCGGCCCCAGTTCGGCACCCAGCGGGACACCGAGCTTCTCGGCCAGGTCCCGCAGCCGCAGATCGATCGCCGCCTCGGCCAGGTCGGCGAACTCCGCCATGGTTTCCCGCAGCCGGCTCCACGCCGTGAGCAGCACCCCCGCGGCGACCACCAGCGCCGGCCACCACAGGACACCCGGAACGAGGTACAGCAGTCCCCAGCCGGCCAGCGTCGCGGCCTCGGCGTAGCGGGTGCGGACGTCGGTGATCGGGCGTCTCGCGTCTTCGTCCAGCAGGAGCCACAGCCTGGGCCACACCAGGGCCGCGCTGACGTAGTACTGCGCCCGGACCCGGACTTCGAGCAGCCGGGCCCGGTCGCCCAGCCAGGTCGGCCGCTGCGGCAGGTAGGCCGGTACGACCGGGGTGCCGGCCCGGTCCGCGGCGGCCAGCGCCCGGCTCCGCCGCGACCACCGGGTCCGCTGGAGCAGCCCGCCGGTCAGGAACCGTTCGCGCAGGCACCAGCGTTGGACCAGCCTGCCCAGGCCACCGGCGGCGGTGCCGGCCAGTCCGGCGGCGGCGAGCACCACGGCCGCGAGAACGACCAGCCGCGCGGGCCGGGCGGAGAACTCGGCCCGGGCGGACAGCCGGGAGAAGGCGAACGGATGCCCGTGCCCCAGTGTGGACGCGGCGACGACCACGGCGACGAGGAGCAGGCCGGGCAGCAGGATCGCGGTGACCCAGCGGTTGCCGAGCCGCTTGCCCACCTCGGTCAGGAAGCCGGTCACTTCGGCCGCATCGAGGCGTTGAAGGCCGCGCAGCGCGGCGGGTGGCCGTTCTCGTCCCGGGTGGCCACCCGGGCGCACCGGTCGAGCGGGCAGCCGTACTCCCCCGCGCCGACGCCGGGCGCCCGGCCCCCGCCCGGCAGCGCCGCGATCCCGAGCGCCGGCCGGTCCGCCCAGCTGCGCGGCGCGCCGTCGGGCCCGACCGGGCCCCACTTCTTGAGCGCGGTCTTCGCCGGACCGCCCTGTTTCACCCGATCGGCGTCGCGGTCGAGCCGGTCGAGCACCCCGCTCCGGCGCGCCGCCGTCCGCAGCTCGGGCAGCAGCAGGCACCACAAGGCCAGGTGATCGGCTTCGGAGTCCACCGCGCCCCCTTCCGACGTCGGACGATCACGGAGTCTAGCCATCCGCACTACCATCGGTGGCCAACCGGTCGCGAGGGGGCGCCAGTGTTCGGGCGGCGGAAAGGGCAGGCGGACGACGATTTCGTCGGCGGTGCCCTGTGGGAGGGCAAGGGGTGGCTCGCCACCTTCGAGGAGTCCGGCGACCTCGCCGCCCTCGAGCAGGCGATCGCCGCGGGCACGGCCGCCTTCGAGCGGTGCGCCCCCGACGCGCCCGAGCGGCCCGCGACCCTGATGTTCCTCGGTGACGCGCGGATGCGGCGGCACCAGGCCACCGGTTCGGTGCCGGACCTCGGCCGGGCCCTGGAGCACTACCGCGAACTGCTGCCGCTCGTGCGGGCGGACCAGCCCGATCTGGTCCCGTTCTCGCTGGCCGCGATCGCCGAAAGCGCGTTGCGGCTGGGCGTGCTCACCGGTGACCGCTCCCGCGCCGAGGAGTCGGTGCTCGCCACCCGGGAACTGCACCTGCTGGCCGGGTCGACCGGCGCCGTCCACCTCTTCGGCCTGGTGAGCGAGCTGCTGGAGCGGGCGCTGGTGGCGCTTCCGGCCGATCATCCGGACCGCGCGGCGATCGGGGCGCTGCGCTGCACGGCCCTGATCCACCACATCGAGGCCACCGGCGACGTCGCCCTCCTCGGTGCCGCCGAGGAGGAGATCGACCGGGCGCTGCGGCGGTGCCCGCCGGACGACGGCAACCGCCGTCCCTTCCTCACCGTGGCGGCCGACGTCCGCCGCCTCCGGCACGACCACGAGCGGACCCGCGCCTCCCTCGACGCCTTCCTCGAGGCCGAACGCCAGGTCCTCGACGTCTACCCGCCGGGGCACCAGGTCTGGACGATCACCGTGCACAACATCGGCCGGCTGTACCGCGAGCGCCACGAGTCGACCGGCGACGTCGCCGACCTCGACACGGCGGCGCACTACCTGCGGCAGGCCGTCGAGCACGCGCCGGACGCGGAACTCCGCGCCGCGGCCGAGCGCGGGCTGGCGAGCGTGCTGGAGGCCCGCGGCCCGGTGCGGCAGTACGAGCCGCCGCCCGGCGTCACCCTGGAGTACGTCGCCGGCCCCGAAGAACCGCAGAGCACGCCCGCCGAGGTGGCCGGCGACCCGGCCGAGCTGGTGCGCCACGGAAACCGGCTCTCCCGCCTGCTCGGGGAGTACCAGCAGACCCGCGACCGCGCCCTGCTGGACCGCATCTGCGCCGACGGCGAGGCCCTGCTGGCCGCGGTGCCGGCCGGGCACCCGCGCCGGTGGCTGATCGAGACCCGGCTGGGTCCCGCGCTCATGCTCCGCTACGAGCTCACCGGCGATCGCGCCGAGCTGGACGCCGCGATCGACCTGCAGCGCGCCGCGATCGGCCGTCCCGTCGACGGCCCGGCCGACGTGCTCGAGGAGTTGGGCAACCTCGCCGCCGCGCTGGTCAACCGGTTCCTGCGGGATCGCGACAGCGCCGATCTCGACGAGGCGGTCACGCTCACCCGCCGGGGCGTCGAGCTCGACGACGCCCACGGCACCACCAGCCTGCACATCCTGGGCAGCGCGCTGTTCTACCGCTACAGCCACCTCGGGCGGCGGCACGACCTCGACGAGGCGATCGCCGTCGGCGAGCGGGCGGTCGCGACGGCCGGGCCCCTCCGGATCGCCAACGCCCGGGCCAATCTCGGCAACCGGCTGCGGCAGCGCTTCCTCGCCACCGGCGAGCCGGCGGACCTCGACGCCGCGATCGACCACCTCGACGCCGCACTGCGCCAGGAGTACGACGTCCACGCCCTGCTCAACGCCGGCCTCGCGCTGAGCGACCGCGGGCAGCTGCGCACCGGCCGGCCGGACCTCCTCGACGCCGTCACCGCCTTCACGGAAGTCCGCGCGGCGACGAGCGAAGAGGCGCCGCTGCACACGATCGCGCTCCAGGGCCTCGCCGAGGCCTACACCGCGCTCGGCCGTCCGGACGACGCCATCGCGGTCCTCTCGGCCCTGCCAGAAGGCCGGTCGTTCGACCGGATGCGGGCCCTGGTGACGCTCGCGGACCTGCGCGCCGGCCGCGGTGACGACGCGGGCGAAGTCGCCGGCCTCTACGAGCAGGCCGTGGAACTCCTGCCGCAGCTGGTGTGGCGGGGGCTGTCCGCGACCGACCGCGGGAAGCTCGTCGCGCAGTGGCCCGGGCTCGCCGGTGACGCGGCCGCGGCGGCACTGGCCGCGGGCCGGCCGGAGCGCGCGGTCGAACTGCTGGAGCACGGCCGTTCCCTGTGGTGGAGCCAGGTCCTGGACCGCCGCGCCGACCTGACCGGGCTGCGGGCGGCCCACCCCGAGCTGGCCGACCGGCTGAGCGCCGTGGACCCGGACGCCCCGGACCGGCGGGCCGCGGCGGCCGAGTGGGACGCGGTCGTCGCCGATATCCGGACCCGGCCCGGGTTCGCCGGCTTCCTGCGTCCGACGCCGTTCGCGGAACTCGCGAAGTCCTCGGCGGCCGGTCCGATCGTGCTGGTGAACGTCAGCCGGATCCGCTGTGACGCCATCGTGCTGACCCCGGACGGCAGCCACGTCATCCCGCTCGACGGCTTGACCCACGCCGAAGCGCACGACCGCACCCAGGCCTACCTCGCCGCGACCGCGCAGAAAGGCACCGGCGGGCTTTCCTCCGGGCCGCGGGAGCAGCTGCTGCTGGGTTACCTGGAATGGCTGTGGGACACCGTGGCCGAGCCGGTGCTCGACGAGATCCGGGTCCCGCCCGGGTCGCGCTTGTGGTGGTGCCCCACCGGTCCCCTCGCGCTGAGCCCGCTGCACGCCGCCGGGTACCACGACCCGGACGACGAGCCCGGCCGGACCGTCCTCGACCGCGTGGTCTCCTCCAGCACCCCGACGATCCGGGCGCTGCGGCACGCCCGCCGCCCGGCGCGGCCGGTCCCGCACCGGCCGCTCGCCGTCGCCTGCGAGCGACGTCCCGCCTACGTCACCGGCCTGCCCGATCTGCCCGGCGCCGTCCACGAAGCCGAGATGGTCAGCGTGTTCGCCGCCGGCAGCGCGATCCTGGCCGGCGCGCAGGCGACCGTCCGGAATGTGACGGAGCGGCTGACGGAGTACTCGTGCGCGCATTTCGCCTGCCACGGTGGCACGACCCCGGACGGCGAAGCCGCGCTGTTCCTCGCCGACGGCCCGCTCACCACCACCGGCATCAGCCGGCTCGATCTCGAAGACGCCCAGCTGGCGGTGTTGTCGGCGTGCCACACCGCGATGCCCGACGCGGCCGCGCCGGACGAAGCCGGCCACCTGGCCGCGGCCCTCCAGATCGCCGGGTTCCGCCAAGTGGTCTCGACGTTGTGGGCCATCGGCGAAGAAACGGCGGCCACCGTCACGGCCGGCGTCTACGGATCCCTCGCCCGGCCGGACGGCACCCTCGACCCGGCGGGCACGGCCGCCGCCCTGCACGCCGTGGTGAAGCGGCTGCGGGACGAGTCGCCCTACGAGCCGGGCAAGTGGGCCCAGTTCGTCCACTTCGGACAGTGAACCGGCGGTACCCCGTTTCCCGGGCGTTTCCCGGCGCGTCGGTAATTGACTTTCAAGAAACGACGGCGATCGGCGAAATATGTGCCGGAGAAGATTGACTCTTACGGACGGGAAAGATCGGCGCTAGGGTCGTCCTCGCCCTGGCGACGCTCCCGCTTGCCCATTCCGTGAAATCCGTTCCACACCCCGGCGCAGCCCGAAATCCGGGTGCCGCGCGCCGTTGTCCTGTCTCCGACCGCCCCCGAGGACCTGATCGATGTCAGTGCAGTTACCCGCCCGCTACGTCCTGCCGGTCGCCGTCGTCGTCGCCGGTGCGGGGTGGTGGTGGCTGACGACCGAGGCGTCGGGGGCGGACCGGACGCTGGTGGCCTGGTACGGCGGGGTGACCGCGGCGGTGGTGTGCGCCGCGGTGACGCTCGCCGCGCACTTCGCGCAGGTTGCGCGCCGGTACCGGGGCCGGATCGAGGCACTGGACGCCCAAGCCGTCCGGCTCGCCGACGACACGGTGCCCGCCCTGGTCCAGCGGGTGCGCGACGGCGCGTCGGCGGACACCGCGCTCGCCGAAGTGCCGGGCTCGGTCGCCGGGGCCCACCGGCGGTTGCTGGACACGGTCGCGCAGGAGATCAGCCGGGGCGAGCGGATGCGCGCGGCCACGATGGCGGCCTGCGCCAACGCCGCCGGCCGCGTCCAGGCGCTGGCCACCAGCATGCTGGCCGACCTGCGCGAGATGGAAGGCCGCCACGACGAAACCGTGCTCGGCGATCTGCTCGAATTGGACCACAGCACCGCGCAGGCGGGCCGGCTGGCGGACAGCATCGCCGTGCTGACCGGAGCGCGGTCCGGCCGGCGCTGGACCAAGCCGATCGTCATGGAGAGCATCCTGCGCGGCGCGATGGGGCGCATCAGCGCCTACCAGCGGGTGCGGACGCACTCGACCAGCACCGTCGCGGTCGCCGGGTACGCCGCCGAAGGCGTCATGCACGCCCTGGCCGAACTGATGGACAACGCCACGAGCTTCTCCCCTCCCTCGGAGGACGTGCACGTGTACGTCGAGGAGGTGCAGGCGGGGGTGGTGGTCACCATCGAGGACAGCGGCCTGGTCATGGGGCCCGCCGCACTGGAGCGGGCGGTGCGGGCGGTGTCCGCCGAGCCGCTGGACCTGACCACGCTGTCCGGGACCCGGCTGGGCCTGGCCGTGGTGGGGTGCCTGGCCCGCAAGCACGGCCTGACCGTGCACTTCCGGCCGTCCGCGCGAGGCGGCACCGGCGTGGTGGTGCTGATCCCGCGGCTCCTGATCACCCAGGCCGAACCGGACACCCCGCCGGTCGTGCCTCCGGTCGAGAAGCCCGAACCGGTGGCCGTGGCCGCCGCGCCTGTGTCCACAGTGGAGAGTTCATCGTCCGGGCTGCCGCAGCGGCGCCGCGGGCAGACGCTGGCCGCCGCGCCCAAGCCGCCGCCACCACCGGCGCCGAGTCCCGCCCCCGCCCGGGCCGACGCCGGCGCGAAGTTCAGCGCGTTCCACGCGGCCGGCCGGGGAACCCGCCCTTCTGCTTCCTCGGAGGACAGCCGATGAACACCACGGACCACGACCTGGACTGGCTGCTGGAGAACCTCCGGAGCAAGACGCCGGGCACCCGGCACGCCCTGGTGCTGTCCAAGGACGGCCTCAAGCTCTGCCACACCCGCGGGCTCACCGTCGACCAGGCCGACCAGCTGGCCGCCATCGCCTCGGGCATCCAGAGCCTGGCGTACGGCACGTCCATCGAGTTCGGCGACGGGACCGGCGGGGTGCGCCAGTCGATGACCGAGTTCCACGGCGGGATGCTGTTCATCGTGGAAGCCGGCGAAGGCGCCCACCTCGCCGTGATCGCCGACGACGACGCGGACGTGGGCCTCATCGGCCACAACATGAACGAGCTCGTCGAGCAGCTCGGCGAGTACCTGACCGCGCCGGCCCGCCCCCAGCAGCCGACGGCGGCCGGGTGACATGAGCCGGCAAGACCTCCACCGCGAGGACCCGGACCGGTTGTACACCGTCACCGGCGGGCGCAGCCGCGCGAACGAGAGCGCGCTGGACCTGGTGACGCTGATCGTGAGCGAAGGCGATCCGGTGCCGGGCATGCAGTCCGAGCACGTCCGGATCCTGCACCTGTGCCGGCACCCGACGGCGATGGTGGAGGTCGCCTCGGAGCTGGGCCTGCCGGTGAGCGTCGTGAAGATCCTGCTGTGCGACCTGCTCGACACCGGCCGGGTCACCGCCCGCCACCCGTCCTCGGCTCCCGCCGCCGCCGATCTGCCCGATCTCGAAACCCTGAAGCAGGTACTCGTTGGACTGCAGAAGCTCTGACCAGGACGTCCGCACCCCGCTGCCGAGCACCGCCCGGGACGGGCTGAAGATCGTGATCGTCGGCGGGTTCGGGGTCGGCAAGACGACCATGGTCCGGTCGGTCAGCGAGATCCGCCCGCTCAGCACCGAGGAAACCATGACGCAGGCGGGCATCGGGATCGACGACGGCGCCTCGCCCGGCAAGACCACCACCACGGTCGCGTTCGACTTCGGCCGGATCAGCCTGAACGAGCAGATGGTGCTGTACCTGTTCGGCGCGCCGGGCCAGGAGCGGTTCTGGTTCCTCTGGGACCGTTTGTTCGCCGGGACGCTGGGCGCCGTCGTGCTGGTGGACACCCACCGGCTGGCCGATTCCTGGTACTCCATCGACCGCCTCGAACACCACGGGACACCGTTCATCGTGGCGCGCAACAACTTCGGCGAGCCGCAACACTCCCTCGACCAGGTGCGCCAGGCCCTCGACCTGTCCGCCGACGTGCCGCTGATCGACTGCGACGCCCGCCGGCGCGACTCCAGCAAGACCGTCCTGCTCTCCCTCGTCCACCACCTCTTCGCCCTGTCCGCCGCCCGGGAGACCACTTCATGAACACCCCTCAGCCCGCCCTCGCCACCCGGTTGTCCGGGCCGGGTTTCCAGCAGACGTCGGCGGATCTCTACGCGGAGATGCGGCGGGTGCACGGGCCGGTGGCCCCGGTGCTGCTCGACGGGGACGTGCCGGCGTGGCTGGTCCTGGGCTACCGCGAGGTGCAGTACGTCGTCAGCAATCCGGAGGTCTTCGGGCGCGATTCGCGGCGCTGGAACGCCTGGGACCGCGTCCCGCCCGACTGGCCGTTGCTCCCGCTGCTGGCCCACCAGCCCACGATGATGTTCGCCGAGGGCGCCGAGCACCGGCGGCGGGCCCAGGCGCTCGACGAGGCCCTCGGCGCCGTCGACCAGTTCGAGCTGGGCGCCCGGGCCCAGCAGGTGGCCGATCAGCTCGTCGACGCCTTCGCCGGCAGCGGCGAGGCCGACCTGATCACCCAGTACGCCGACGGGATCCCGCTGCCCGTCGTGGCCCGCATGATCGGCGTGCCGGACGCGGAAACCGCCGACCTGGTCCAGGACGTCTACCGGACGCACGCCGCCGGCGAGGGCGCGAACGAGGCGTACGCGCGCGTCCGGGACAAGGTGCGGCGGATGGTCGAAGCCAAGCGGCGCGCCCCCGGCCCGGACGTCACCTCGCGGCTGCTGGCCCACCCGGCCGGGCTCGCCGACGAGGAGATCACCGAAGATCTGCTGCACCTGATGAACGCGGGCCAGCTGCCCACCGCGTACTGGATCGGCAACACCCTGCGGCTGATGCTCACCGACGACCGCTTCGCGATGACGCTGTCCGGCGGGCGCCGCAGCGTCGGCCAGGCGCTGAACGAGGTGCTCTGGGAGGACACGCCGACGCAGAACTTCCCGGGCCGGTTCGCCGTCCACGACCTCGGGCTGGGCGGCCGGCAGATCCGCAAGGGCGACCTGCTCATCCTCGGGCTCGCCGCGGCCAACCAGGACCCGCTCGTCCGGCCGGTCCCGCAGGCCTCGACCGGCAACCAGGCGTACCTGTCGTTCAGCCACGGCGAACACCGGTGCCCGTACGCCGCCCAGGAGATCGCCAAGGTCATCGCCGAGGCGGCGATCGAGGTCCTGCTCGACCGGCTGCCGGACGTCGGGCTGGCGGTGCCGGCCGGCGAACTGGCCTGGCGGCCGTCACCGCTGTTCCGCGGGCTGGCGGCGCTGCCGGTGAAGTTCACGCCGGCCTGGTGATTCCCCCGGCTCGCGGATAGCCCGCGCACCGGGGACCGTGGGATTCTGGCGGCTCACCACGCGGGGAGCCGGACCCCGCCGAAGTGCGGCACGACGTGGATGCAGATGCTGTGCGCGCTGCTGGTCTTCGACACCGCCGAGCTTGCCCCGGCCGCTCACGAAGATTTCCCCGTGGCTGGACGCGACGACGTATGGGTGGACGCGGAACCCACGCCGTCGTCGGTCTCGTTCGGGGTGAGCCTGGCGAACCTGGTCCACCACGTGCGGACGTTCTGGGACCACCGCGACGAGCCGCGGGTGGCGTGGTTCCACTACGCGGACCTGCGGGCCGACCTGCCGGGCCGGCTGCGGCGGCTGGCGGACGCCCTGTCGATCTCGTCGCGGCGGATCGAGCAGCTCGCCGCGGTCTCGGCGACCTCACCGCGAGCAGAAGCCACGCCGGACGAGCCTTGGACAGCTACACGGCGCTCAAGAGCCGCGAGGCGACGGCCGTCGACGAGCTGCTCCGGGGCTGACGCTTTACCCACTCGCGCAGGGACTTCCGGGCAGACTTTTGGCACCACCCGATGGTGTGGTGTTAACTGGCGCGGAAGACAGAGAGCGTTTCCCCAACGCGGCTGCGACGGCGCAGGCTCGCCCGCCCCCCACCGGAAAGGCCCTCCATGCGCGTGTCCGCCCCGCTGTCGTCCGGCCAGCAGCGCCTTTGGACCGTTTCCCAGCTGGACGGGGCCGGAGCGGCCTACAACGAGACGATGGCGTTCGCGTTGCGCGGGCCGGTGGATCGAGAAGCGCTGCAGCGGGCGTTCGATGCTCTCGCCGAGCGGCACGAGGCGTTGCGGACCCGGTTCGTCGTCGAGGACGGGCGGCCGGTGCAGGTGGTCGAGGATGTCGGGTTCGCGTGCCTTGTCAACGATGTCTCCGGACGGCCGGAGGAAGCGGCTGAGCTGCGCCGGGCCGAGGCGCTGGACGCGTTCGACCTGACGCGGGCGCCGCTGGCCCGGGCCCGGCTGCTGGTGGGGTCCGATGGCGACCACGTTCTCCTGATCACCGTCCACCACGCCGTCTTCGACGGCTGGTCGCGGACCCTCCTCCTGCGCGAACTCGGCCTCCTCTACGCCGCCGGACTCAGCGGTACCGAAGCCGCCCTGCCGCCCGCACGGCCCTACCGCGACCACGCGCGGGCGCAACAAGACTGGCTGGCCGGTGACGGCCCGTCGCGGCACGAGGACTACTGGCGGGACCGGCTCGACGGCGTCCCCCCGGTGCTGGAACTGCCCGCCGACCGGCCGCGGCCCGCCCGGCAGGACTTCCGGGGCGCACGGGTGCCGGTGAAGCTCGGGCCGGAGCTCACCGCGCGGCTGAAGACCCTGGCGCGCGAGCACGGCGTCACCCTCTACTCCACCATCCTGACCTGCTGGTACCTGCTGCTATCCCGACTTTCCGCGCAAACTGACATCGTTGTCGGCGTCCCCACCGCCAACCGGGACGACGCCGGCGAGCACACGCTCGGCTTCTTCGTCAACACCCTGGCCGTGCGCGCCGACCTGTCCGGCTCACGGACCGGCACCACCCTGCTCACGGAGGTCCGCGCGGCCCTGCGGGGCGCCATCGACCACGCCGAGCTGCCCTTCGAACGGGTCGTCGAGCTGGTCAACCCGCCACGCAGCCCGGCGCACACCCCGCTGTTCCAGACGATGTTCGCCTGGGTGCCCACCCAGCACGACCTCCTCGAACTGCCCGGCGTGGCCGTCGCGCCCCTCGACGTCGAGCACGCTCCCGCGAAGTTCGACCTGGCCCTCGGCCTGGCGCACGAAGCCGGTGACGTCGAGGGCCACCTCGACTACGCCGTCGCCCTCTTCGACCACGCCACCGCCGAGCGGTACGCCCGCTACCTCGTGCGGCTGCTGGACCAGCTGGCCACGCGGCCGGACGCGGAAATCACCACCTACGAACTCCTCGACGACGCCGAACGCCGCGAGATCCTCACCTCCTGGAGCACCGGTCCGCGGCCGAACCGGCGGCCCGGCGGGCTCGTCGAGCGGTTCACCGCGCACGCCGACACCACCCCGGACGCCCCCGCGCTCGTCTGCGACGGCCGGACCTGCACCTACGGCGAGCTGGACCGCCGCAGCACGAAACTGGCGAACGCGCTGCGGGCCCGCGGGGCCGGCCGTGGACGGGTGGTCGGTGTCCTCAGTGGACGGTCGAGGGACCTGGTCACCGCCGTGCTGGGCGTGCTGAAGACCGGGGCCGCCTACCTCCCGCTCGACCCCGCCCAGCCGGCCGCCCGGCGCGCGGCGATGATCGAGGACGCGTGCCCGGTGCTGGTCCTCGACGAGGACCTCCCCCTGGACGGCGACGAAACCCGCAGACCGGCGGGAACCGAGCCCGGCGACACCGCGTACGTGATCTACACGTCGGGGTCCACCGGGCGTCCCAAGGGGGTCGAGGTCACCCACCACAGCGTCCTCGCCCTGTTCGACCAATGGCTGGACCGCTTCGGCGCGACACCCGGCGAAGCGACGTCGGCGTGGTCGAGCATCGGCTTCGACGCCTCGGTGCACGAACTACTGCTGCCCCTGACCACCGGTGCCGTGCTGCACGTCGTGCCCGAGGACGTCCGGCCCGACCCGGCCGCCCTGATGGCCTGGCTGCGGGAGCACCGGGTGGTCCAGGCCTTCCTGCCGCCCGCCTACGTCCGGTGGGCCGACGAAGACCCCGCGCGCCTGCAGGGGCTCGCGCTGCGGCAGCTGCTGACCGGCGTCGAACCGCTGCCGGAGGCCGCCCTCGCCCGGTTCGCGGCCGCCCGGCCCGGCCTGCGGATCTGTTTCGGCTACGGACCGACCGAAGCCACGCTCTACGCCACCGCGCACGTCGACCCGCAGCCGCGCGACCGCCCGGCCCCGATCGGACGGCCGCTGCCCGGCTCGCGGCTGTACCTCCTGGACGAGCGGCTGCGCCCGGTGCCGCCCGGCGTCGTCGGCGAGGTCTTCCTGGCCGGCGACTGCCTGGCCCGCGGCTACCTGCACCGGCCCGACCTGACCGCCGAACGGTTCGTCGCGGACCCGTTCATGCCCGGCGAGCGGATGTACCGGACCGGGGACCTGGCGAGGTGGCTCCCGAGCGGTGAAGCCGAATACGCCGGCCGCCGCGACGACCAGATCAAGCTGCGCGGCTTCCGCATCGAGCCCGGCGAGGTGACGGCCGCGCTGCTCGCCGTGCCCGGGGTGCAGGAAGCCGCCGTGCTGGTGGACCGCGAAGGCGAGCCGCGGCTCGTCGCCGGTGTCGCGGGCGCCGGCCGGACACCGCACGAATGGCGGGCCGCGCTGGCCGGGCGGTTGCCGGACTACATGATCCCGTCGGTGTTCGCCGAGTTCGACCGGCTGCCGCTGAGCCGCAGCGGCAAGCTCGACCGCGACGCCGTCCTGGCGCGTGCCCGCACGAGCGCCCCCGCCGCGGTGAACACCACCGCTCCGCGCGACCACGCCGAACTCGCGCTGCTGCGGATCTGGCGGGACCTGCTGGTGCACCCGGCGATCGGCGTCTCGGACGATTTCTTCGACGTCGGCGGCACGTCGATCTCGGCGATCAAGCTGGCCCACGCGATCGGCGCGGAGTTCGGCCGGGAGCTGCCGATCCGGGACGTCATCCTGCACCCGACCATCGAGGCGCAAGCCGCGCTGCTGCGCGCGGACCGCCCACCGGAGACCGGCAGCCTGATCGAGTTCCGCCGCGGCACGGGCCCGGCCCGGGTCGTCTGCGTGCACCCGGCGGGCGGCACGGCGTTCTGCTACCTGCCGCTGAGCGGGCTGCTGCCCGATGACGCCGGTGTCGTCGGCATCCAGTCCCCCGGGCTCAACGCCGGGGAGGAGCCGCTGCCGAGCGTCGAAGCGATGGCCGAAGAGTACCTGCGGCTCGTCGACCCGCGGCCGGAGGAAAAATTGGTCCTTTGTGGACTCTCCTACGGCGGGCTGATCGCCTACGAGATGGGCCGCCGGCTCGGCGAGCGCGCCAGCGTCGTCCTGCTCGACACGACCGCCACCGACGACCCGGCCGCGAAGGCGGCGATCGAACCGGTGCCCGCGGCCGAGTTCCGCGAGAAACTGGTCCGCTTCAACGGGATGTACCCCGGGATCGAGGACGCGCAGATCGAGCGCTACCACCGCACGTACAACCACAACCGGCTGACCGCGCGCGAACACGACCCCGGCGAAACCGCCGCGCGCGTGCTCTTCGTGCAGGCCGTCGGCGAGGACCCGGTCCCCGGCAGCGCCGAGTTCTGGCGCCGCCGCGCCCGCGGCGCATTCGAGGTGGTCCCCGCGGACTGCGGCCACTGGGACATGCTGGAGAGCGACGCGTTACCGCTGGTCGCGAAGCTGATCACGGCCGAGCTGGCGGCCCGATGACCTCGATCGCCCGCCGCGTCCACGACCGGGCCCTGCGGCACCCGGACGCCCTCGCCGTGTCCGACGGCGACCGCCGTCTCACCTACGCCGAGCTGAACGCGGGGGCCGCCGCCGTCGCGGAGTCGCTGTCCCGCCGGGGAATCCGCCCGGGCGACGCGGTCGCCGTCAGCCTGCCGCGCTCGGCGGAGCTGGTCCAGGTCATGCTGGGCGTGCTGCGCCTCGGCGGCCAGGTGGTCCCGCTCGACCGGCTGAGCCCGCCCGCGCGCCGGGAGGTCATCCTCGCCGACGCGGGCGCTGCGATCGTGGTCGGCGACGAACCGCCCGGCATCCCCCCGGCCGAGTTGCTGGCCGAAGCCGCAGAAGTGGGTGTGCCCGCCGAACCGGCGCCGGCGTCGTTCCTCTTCGCCACCTCCGGTACGACCGGGCGGCCCAAGGGCGTCGAGGTCCGCGACGCCGGGATCCTGCGGCTGGCCGAGCCCGGCTGGCTCGAGATCGGCACGCGGTTCGCCTGCCTGGCCAACCCCGCGTTCGACGCGCTCAGCTTCGAGGTGTGGGTGCCCCTGTTGACCGGCGGCACGTGCGTGATCCTCGACGACGAAACCGTGCGCGACCCGCAGGCGTTCGCCGACGCGCTCGTCCGGGAGCGCATCGACACGATGTTCGTCACCGCGACCCTGTTCAACGCGGTCGCCGAAACCGTGCCGGGCAGCTTCGCGACCGTGCGCCGGGTCGTCATCGGCGGCGAGCAGCTCAACGCCCCGCTGATCCGCCGCTGGTACCGGGCCAACCCGGACTCGCCGACGCGGCTGCAGAACGGCTACGGCCCGACCGAGACGACGACGTTCGCGCTCAGCTACCCGATCCCGCGCGGCTTCGACGGCGACGTGGTGCCGATCGGCCGCCCGCTGCCGGGCACCGGCGCGGTGGCAGTCGTCAAAACGGACGAGCCGCCGGACGAGCGAGTGGCCACCGAAGGCGAAGTCGCCGAGCTGTACCTCTCCGGCGCCGGTGTCGCCCTCGGCTACCGCGGGCTGCCCGCGGAGACCGGGCAGCGGTTCGTCCGGCTGCCGTGGCTGGACGAGGGCCGCGCGCGGTTCTACCGCACCGGCGACCTCGTCCGCGTGCTCCCGGGCGGGCGCTACGCCTACGTCGGGCGCACCGACCGCCAGGTCAAGGTCCGCGGGTTCCGGATCGAGCCGGGCGAGCTGGAGCAGCGCCTCCTCTCGCACCCGCGGATCCGGCAGGCCCACGTGGCCGTGCGCCGCGCGGCCACCGCCGAACTGCTCGCCTTCGTCGTGGCCGGCGACCTGTCCTTCGACGCGTTCGAAGCGCACCTGGCCGAGACGGTCCCGGCTTACATGCGGCCGCACCACGTCTTCCGCGTCGACGAGCTGCCGCGGAACGCGAACGGCAAGGTCGACGAGACCGCGCTCCTGGCCGGTGGCTTCCCCGCGTGGCGGCCGGACACCGGCGGCGACGCGACGGCGTGGGAACGCGAAGTCCTCGACGTCGTGTCGGCCGTCCTCGGTGTCCCGGAGCTGCTTCCCGGCGACACGTGGCTGCGGTCCGGAGGCGACTCGCTCAAGGCGTTGCGGCTGCGGTTCGCCATCCGGGAACGCTGGGGCACGGACCTGCCGCCGTCGGTCGTCCAACGCGGCACCTTCGCCGATCTCGCCGCGGCGATCTCGGGGGCGGGTCGCGCGGCCTACCCGGATCCGGGGGCCCCGACCACCGCCACCGTCGCCCCCGCCACCAGCGAACAGCAGCGGCTTTGGCTGGTGCAGCACCGCAATCCCGCGTCCACGGCGTACCACGTGCCGCTCGCCTTCCGGATCACCGGTGAGCCGGACCTCGAGGCGTTGCGCCGGGACGTGCGCGGGCTGGTCGAGCGGCACCCGGCGCTGCGCACCGCGTTCGAGGCCACCTCCGCCGGCCTGCGGCAGGTGACGAAACCGGCGTACGACCCGTGGACCGAGCCTTCCGACGACTTCTTCACCGCGCCCTTCGACCTCGCTTCGGGCCGGCTGCTGCGCGCGGCCTGGCGTCCCGACGGCACGTTCCTGCTGTGCCTGCACCACATCGCGGTCGACGGCTGGTCGCTCAACATCCTGTTCCGGGAGCTGTCCGGCGCCCCGCCGCGAGACGCGCACACGCCCCTCGACTTCGCCGCCTGGCAGTCCCGCTGGTTCGCCTCCCCCGGCTATCGCGACCGGCTGATCGAGCGGTCCGACGACGCCGAACCCCTCGGCGCGGCGTCCCTGGCCGGACGGCTGCACACGACCCGCATCGACCGCGAGCGCGTCGACGCCTGGGCCGCCGAGCTGGGCCTGACGCGGTTCCAGCTGCTGCTGGGCGTGTTCGCGTGGAGCCTCTACGCGGTGACCGGGCGGACCCGGCCGCGGATCGCCGCGCCGGTGGCGAACCGGCCGGTGCGGGCCTTCGAAGACAGCGTCGGGATGTTCGCCAACACCGTCCGGGTGCCCCTGGCCGTGGTCCCGGACGAGGACCCGGACACCCAGCTCCGCCGGCTCGGCGCCGCGGCGGCCGCGGCCCTGGACCACCAGGACGTCGCGTTCGCCGACCTCGATCCCGGCTACGCGGCCTTCGACTATCTGTTCGTCCTGGAGAACACGGACTTCGAAGCGCTGCGCCTCCCCGGCTGCGCGATCAGTCCACAGTGGATCGAGGCGGCCGAGGCGAAGTGCGCGCTCACGCTGTCGGTCGTGGAACGGCCGGACGGGTTCGACTGCCTGTGGGAGTACGGGGAAGGCCACTTCACCGAGGCCGAGGTGACGGCCCTCGGCGACGTCTTCGATCGCGCCCTGCACGGTGACGCGCGGACGCCGGACCGTCCTGACCACGGCCGCGGCGCCGACACCGGCCTGACGTGGGAAACCATCGCCGAAGGCTTCGCACGCCAGGTCGCGCGGACGCCCGACGCCCCGGCGCTGACCGGCGACACGACCTTGACCTACGCCGAACTGGACGCGCACGCGGCCCGGCTCGCCGCCACCCTGCCCGCGGACGCCACCGACATCGCGCTGTACTTCCGGCCGTCGGCCGAGCACGTCGTCGCGCTGCTGGCGCTCGCCCGGCTGAACATCACCGCGGTGCCGCTGGATCCGGCGTACCCGCCGGAGCTGCTGCGCGCCATGCTCGACCGCGTCCGGCCGCGGTGTGTCCTGCTCGCGCCGGGGGAAACCTTCGACACGGACGTCGAGCGGCGGTTCGTCACGCTCACCGGCGGCCCGGTGCCGGACGTCCCGGCCCGGCACGCCGGACGGCCGCTCTACACGCTGTTCACCTCGGGCTCGACCGGCGTGCCGAAGGGCGTGCGCGTGCCGGACCGCACGCTGGCCAACCTGCTGCAGTGGCAGGACGCGCCCCCCGCGACGACCCAGCAGTTCTCGATGCTGTCGTTCGACGTGTCGTTCCAGGAGATCTTCACGACGCTCTGCGGCGGCGGCCGGCTGCACCTGATCCGCCCGGAGTGGCGGCACGACGTCCCGGCGCTGCTGGCGCAGCTCGACACCGCGGGGATCGAGCGGATCTTCCTGCCGTACGTCGCTCTGCAGCTGCTCGCCGAGCACGGCGTCCGGCTCGGGCGGTACCCCGCGCGGCTGCGGGACGTGCTCACCGCCGGCGAGCAGCTGGTGTGCACGCCGGCGATCCGCCGGTGGTTCGCCGGGCTGCCCGGCGCACGCCTGCACAACCACTACGGGCCGACCGAGACCCACGTCGTCAGCGCGCTGACCCTCGACGGCGATCCGGCTTCGTGGCCCGAGCGGCCCGCCATCGGCCGCCCGGTCGCGAACGCGGTCCTGCGCGTCGCCGACGCCGCGGGCGCCCCGCTGCCGCCGGGACAGGTCGGCGAGCTGCTCATCGGCGGGCTCGCGGCGAACCGCTGCTACCTCGGCGACGCGGCGCCGGAGAAGTTCGCCGAGCTGCCGGAGCTGTACTACCGCAGCGGCGACCTCGCGCACTTCGACCGCGCCGGGCTGCTGCACTTCGACGGCCGGGCCGACCGGCAGGTCAAGGTCAGCGGCCACCGCCTCGAACTCGGGCAGGTCGAAGCCGCGCTGCTGCGGCACCCGGACGTCGTCAACGCGGTCGTCACGGTCCAGGGTGACCGGCTGACCGCGTTCCTGGAGTGCCGCCGGACGCCGTCGGCCGCGGAACTGGCGGACTTCCTGGTGCCGCTGCTGCCGCCGCACGCGCGGGTGGACCGCTTCCGGGTCGTCGACGTCCTGCCGCGCACGCCGAGCGGGAAGCTCGACCGGGACGCCGCTTCTTCGGCGCCCGGAACGGACCTGCACCGGACGGCGGACCGGCCGTCGAGCGAGCTGGCGGCGCTGTTCGAAGAGGTGACCGGGACGCCGATCGGCCCGGACGAGACCTTCTTCGCCGCCGGCGCCGGTTCGCTGGCGCTGATGCGGTTCCACCTGCGCTGCGCGGAAGCCGGGTACCGGTTCACCGTGGCGGACCTCTTCGAGCACGTCACGCTGCGGGACCTCACGCGGCACCTGGCGAGCGGCCCGGCCGCGGCCACTGCGTCGTCCCGGCCCGCGGCCGACGAGCCGGTGGCCGTGATCGGCATGGCGGTCCGGCTGCCGGGTGCCCGGAACCTGGCGGAGTTCTGGGACCTGGTCGTGTCGGGCCGCCGCGGGATCGAGGAGTTCCCGGCGGCGGACGGCCTGGTCGGAGCACGCAGCCTTCTGGCCGACCCGCTGGCGTTCGACCCCGGTTACTTCGGCGTCAGCCACCGTGACGCGGCCCTGATGGACCCGCAGCAGCGGCAGCTGCTGATGACGTGCGTGGAGGCGTTGGCGCACGCCGGAATCACCGCGGGAGCCGGCGTCGGCCTGATCGCGGGCTGCGGCGAGAGCACGTACTTCCAGCAGATGCTGCGCGAAGCCGACCCGGCGGCCCTGCCGGACGGCTTCCAGTTGGCCCTGCACCACGAGAAGGACTTCCTGGCGACGAAGGTCGCGTACCACCTGGACCTGACGGGTCCCGCGCTGACGACCCAGACGGCGTGCTCGAGTTCGCTGGTGGCGGTCCACCAGGCGGCCGCGATGCTGCGCGGCGGCGAGGCGGAGGTGATGCTGGCGGGCGGCGTGCTCGTCGACCTCACCCTGGCCGAGGGCTACCGGTACCGGCCGCAGCACATCTTCTCGCCGGACGGGCACTGCCGCCCGTTCAGCGACGACGCGGCCGGAACGGTGGGGGGCAGCGGCGTCGGCGTCGTGGTCCTGAAGCCGCTGTCGGCGGCCCGCCGCGACGGCGACCCGGTGTATGCGGTGGTCACCGGCTCGGCCGTGACCAACGACGGCGCGGTCAAGCAGGGCTACAGCGCACCGTCCCCGGCCGGGCAGCGCGCGGCGATCCGCGCGGCCCTGGAGCGAGCCGGGCGCACGGGGGCGGACGTCGGGTACGTGGAGACGCACGGAACGGGCACCCGCCTGGGCGACCCGATCGAGGTGGCGGCGCTGCGCGAGGCGATGCCCGAGGCTTCGGCGTGCGCGATTTCGTCGGTGAAGAGCCAGATCGGCCACCTCGGCGCGGCGGCCGGGGTGGTGGGGCTGGTCCGCGCGGTGCTGTCGCTGCACCACGGCGTCCTGCCGCCGACGGTGGACTTCCGGGCCCCCAACCCGGCGCTGGAGCTGGGGCCGTTCCGGGTGCCGACGTCGGCGGAGCCGTGGCCCGCGGGTCCGCGGGTGGCCGGGGTGAGCAGCTTCGGCATCGGCGGGACGAACGCGCACGTCGTCCTGGAGCCGGTCCGGCCCGGGTCGCCGGCGCGGCGGGACCCGGTGCGGTGCCTGGTGCTTTCGGCCCGCAGCGCCCCGGCCCTGAAGCTGGAGGCCGCCCGGGTGGCGGAGTACCTGGCGGCGCACCCGGAGTCCTATGTGGACGTGTTGCGGCACCTGCAGTCCGGTCGCCCGGCGGGTCGCTGGCGGATGGCGGCGGCCTGCGAGAACGCGGCCGCGGCGGTCGAGTGGCTGCGCACGGCCGAGCCGCGGGAGGTGACCGAGCCGGCGGGCACCACGCCCGCCGCCGGGCCGGCCGCCGCGTGGCTGGCCGGCACCCCCGTCGGCTGGGGTCACTCCCCCGCCCCCGCGCCGTGGGACTTCCCACCACCCGCGTTCGACACCGCACCCTTCGACTTCCCGCGGCGCACCGCCACCCGGCTGCCCGAAGCCGGTTGGCTGCACCAGCCCACCTGGATCCGCCTGCGCCGGGCGACCGCCGCCACCACGACCGGCCGCGTTCTCGTCATCTCCGGCGAAGGCCCCCTCACCGCGCCCGCCCTCGACGCCGCCTACCCCCGCGTCATGCGCGTCCACGCGGCCGGCCACTTCGCCCGCCTCGGCCCCGACGCCTTCGAAGCCGACCCGGCCGACACCGCGCAGCTCCGGCAAGTCCTCGACGCCCTGCCGGACCGGGAAATCGACTGGCTCCACACCCTCCCGCTCGGCATCACCGGCCCGGTCGGGGAAAAGTCCCTCGACCACGCCCGATGGGCTTGCCTCGACACCCCCGCCGCCCTCCTCCGCGCCGCCCACGACCGTCTATTGAGGACGTGGTGGGTCTCGCACGGCGGCCCGGCAACGCGCCCCGAAGCCGGGCTGCTCGCCGGCATCACCGCCGTCGGGCCGCAGGAGACCGGCGTCCCCGGCCACTGGGTCGATCTGGAAGGCCCCGACCTGGACCGGATCGCCGACCTCCTCACCGGGCCGACCCCGCCCGAGCGCGTGATCCTCCGGAACGGGTTCTGGTGGCGGCAAGGAACCGCTCCCGTCGAGGCCCCCGAATTGTCCACAATAGACGGCAGATTCCTCGTTCTCGGCGGCACGGGCGGCATCGGCACCGCGGTCGCCGAAGAGCTGCTGACCCGCTCGACCGGCCGGGTCGTCCTGCTCGCCCGCCACCCGTACCTGCCCGAGGCCCTCGCACCGTGGGCCGACCGCGTCGACCTGCTCGCCGCCGATCTCACGAAGATCACCGCCGACGCGATCGACGGCCCGCTGGCCGGGATCGTGCACGCCGCCGGGACGCCGGCCGGCCGCCTGATCGCCACCCGCGGCGAAGGCACCCAGGACGTCAAGCTCGCCGGCGCCCTCCTCGTGGAAGCGCTCATCGAACGCGACCAGCCGGCCTTCGCCGTCTACTGCTCTTCGCTGTCCGCCCAGTTCGGCGGCACCGGCCAGCTCGACTACGCCGCCGCCAACGGCTTCCTCGACGCGCTCGCCCACCGGGAGGGCCCGACCGCCCGGCTCGCCATCGGCTGGGACGTCTGGCGCGACAGCGGCATGGCCGTCACCGCCCTGGAAACCGACGCCCGGCACCAGGCCCACCTGGCTGTCGGCCTGAGCGACGACGAAGGCCGGCGCACCTTTGCCCGCGCGCTGGCGACCGGCCTCCCGCAGGTCCTGGTGGCCACGACCGGCCTCGAGACCGCCAAAACGTTCCACGAGCGCGAAGCCCCGCCGGCGGCGGCGAACCCGGCCGGGGCGGACCTGACCGAGGAAGTCCGCGCCCTTCTGGGCGTCGCCGAGCTCGATCCGGACGTCCCGCTCTACGACCTCGGCGCCGACTCCCTCACCCTGCTGGACGTGGTCGAGTCGGTGAAACGCCTCTACGGCGTCGACCTCGATCTCGCCTGGCTCGGCCCGGAGGTCACCATGGCGGGGTTGCTGGCCGAGCTGGGCCGGGCCGCCGACACCGGCGAAGTCGTCGTCCAGGTGTGGCGCGAAGGGACGACGGCCGAGGTCGTCTGCCTCGTGCACCCGATCGGCGGGGACGTCCACGCGTACCGCCCGCTCGTCGAGGCGCTGCCGCCCGGACTCGGCGTCTGCGTGATCGCCGACCCCGCGCTGAGCCGGCCCGAACCGCCGGGGTGGTCCATCCCGGACCGGGCCCGCCGCTACCACGAGGCCCTCGAACGGCGCTTCCCCGGCCGGAGCAAACAGCTGGCCGGGTGGTCGTTCGGCGGCTGGGTCGCGGCCGGCATGGCCGCCGAAGCCGAAGCGGCCGGGCAGCCGGTGCGGGCCCTGCACCTCATCGACCCGCCGCCGCCCGGCGCGAGCGCCGCCGACTACGACGACACCCAGCTGGAGACGGTGTTCGAGCGCGAACTCGGCGGCGCCGCGGGCGAACACGCGCGCAAGCTCGCCCGCGCCACCCGGGCCAACCTGCGCAGCATGACCGGGCACGCCCTGCCCCGCCTGGCCGCCACGCCCAGCCACGTCTGGCTCGCCACCGAACCCGAGCCCGGCCTGCCGGTGGCGAGCCGGGACGGCTGGCGGGACCTGCTGCCCGAACCGAGCCACTGGCACGAACTGCCCGCCACCCACTACGGCATCGTGCGCGCCCCGCACGTCACCGCGGTGGCCGCCGCCATCGAACGGTGAGACCCACCGGAGGAAAGGAAACCATGGAGCAGTACGAACTCGACGCCGTCAAGCGGATCACCACGCGGCCGGCGCGTGCCTACCGGACCCTGGCGGTGCGGGGCCTGACCCCGGTCATCGGCGCCGAGGTCACCGGCCTCGACCTGACCCGTGAACTCACCGACGAGCAGCTCACCGAGCTGAAGACGGCCTTCCTGGACCACCACGTCCTGGTGTTCCGCGACCAGGACATCTCGGTCGAGGACCACAAGCGCCTCGCCGCGGCCTTCGGCGAGCTGCGCCCGGTCAACCCGCCGCCCGAGCACGGTGACCCGTACATCCTCGAGGTCGCGACCGCGCCGGAGTCGGCCACCGTCTTCGGCAACGGCTGGCACGCCGACGGCACGGCCGACGAAGAGCCGTCCCTGGGCTCGATGCTCCACATCACGCGGATGCCCGAGCCGGGCAGCGGCGGCGACACGCTGTTCGCGAACATGCACCTGGCCTACGACATGCTGTCGCCGAAGCTCAAGGAACTCCTGACCAGGCTGACCGCGATCCACGACGGCGCGCACGCCTTCCGCGGCCACAAGATCCCGGACGGCTACGAGCCGCCGGTGAGCGAGCACCCGGTCGTCGTGCGGCACCCGGAAACCGACCGGCCGCTGCTGTACGTCAACCCGGCCTACACCTCGCGCATCCCGCAGCTGTCGGCCGACGAGAGCCAGGCCGTGCTCGACCTGCTGTTCTCGGTCGTGCCGAACCGGCCGATGCTCGCCTGCCGGGTGCGGTGGGAGCCGGACACGCTGGTGTTCTGGGACAACCGCTGCGTCCAGCACCACGCGACCTACGACTACTACCCGCACACCCGCTTCGGCCACCGCGTCGCCATCAACGGCGGCCCGCTCAAAGGCTGAGAGGGAGCTCTCGATGTCGTCCGAACCCGTGGTGGACGTGCGCGATCCGGCCGTCCTCGACGACCCGATGCGCGGTTACGACCGCATCCTCGCCGCGGCACCGGTCTGCCGGGCCCGCCTGCCGAACGGCGAAGAGGGCTGGCTGGTGACCGGTAGCGCCGAAGTCCGGGCCGTGCTGGCGGATCCGGCCGTGCGCAACGACCCGGCGGGTCTGCCGGGTCAGGGTGCGCAGACGCAGGAGGAGACGTTCCTCGCGCTGGGCACGCCGCGGGAACACCTGCCGTACCTGCGCGCGAGCCTGCTGAGCCTCGACGGCGCCGAACACACGCGGCTGCGGCGCAGCATCAGCCACGCGTTCGGCGCGGCGCGGGTCGCCACGCTGCGCCCGCGGGTGCAGCAGATCGCCGGCGAACTGCTCGACGGGCTCGGCGAGACGGCGAACCTGCTCGACGAGTACGCCTACCCGCTGGCCATGGCGGTGGTGTGCGAACTGGTCGGGGTGCCCGAGAGGGACTGGGCGGACTGGTGGCGCTGGGGCAAGGTCCTCGTCGACGGCGACCCGGCGTCGATCACGCCGACGCTGACCGCGATGTTCGCCTACTGCCACGACCTGGTGGACCGCCGCCGCGCCGAGCCGCGGGACGACCTGCTCAGCGAGATCGTCGCCCAGGACGACCTGACCGACGTCGACGCGGTGGCCCTGGTCGTGTTCCTGGTGCTGGCCGGTCACGAGACGATGGCGAACATGCTGGCCAACGCGGCGCTCGCGCTGATGCGCGACCCCGCCCAGCGGGAGCTGCTGCGCGGCGAGCCGGAGCTGTGGCCGGCGGCGGTGCGCGAGCTGGTCCGCACGGACGGCCCGGTCCAGCTGGCCCGCTTGCGGTACGCGGCGACCGATCTGGAGGTCGGTGGCGTGCGGATCAAGGCGGGGGACGCGGTGCAGGCGGTGCTCGGCGCCGCCAACCGGGACCCGGCCCAGTTCGCGTACCCGCACGCCGCGGACGTGCGGTGGCAGGCCGAGCACGGGGGCCGGGAAGGGAACGTCGGATTCGGCTGGGGGCCGCACTTCTGCCTCGGCGTGGCGCTGGCGAAGCTGGAGGCGGAGGTCGCGTTGCGGAGCTTGTTCGAGCGCTTCCCGGACGTCGAGCCGATCGGGGAAGAGGCGTGGGTGCCGCTGCCGCGGGCCCGGCACCGGGTCGCCGTGGAGGTGCGGCTGCGGTGAACGCCCCGGACGTTTCGGTCATCCTGCCGTGCGCCGGGCTGGGAACGCGGTTCGGCGCGCCGTACGCGAAGGAACTGCACTGCCTGGCGCCCGGGGTCACCGTGCTCGACCGCAGCCTGGAGGCCGTGGTGGAGCTGGTGAAGAGCGGGCTCGGCGTGCGCGTGGTCGTCGTGATCGGCCCGCACAAGCTGGACACCGTGAAGTACCTGGCGCGCTACGCCGGGACCTTCCAGCTGGTCTTCGTCTACCAGGACGACGTGGCCGCGCCGGGGCTCGACGGGGCGATCCGGTGCGCCCTGCCGCTGACGTGCGGGCCGGTGGCGCTGGTGCTGCCCGACATCGTCGTCAGCAGCGTGGACAGCCTGCTCGGCGCGCTGCGGCAGACGGACGTCGCGGGCTGGAGCGTGGTGGCCGCCGAAGAGCGGGATCCCGTGGTGCTGCGGCAGATGGGCGCGCTGGCGGTGGCCGGCGGGGACGGCGTCGTGACCGTCGAGGCCGCCGCGGAGAAGCCGGCCGACCCGTCGGGCTTCAACGCGCTCTGGGGCATGGTGGCGGTCACCGCGGACCAGGCCCACCGGCTGCCGGACGTCGCGCGGCGGGACGCGGACAGCCCCCTGGCCGGGGCGCGCGCCCTGATGGTGGCGCGGATCGTCAACTACAACACCACCGAGGGATGAGCATGCTCGACGACGTGATGGCGGCGCTGGACACCGTCCTGCCCCGGCTGGCCGCGGTCACCGGCACGCCCGGCGTCGCCGTCGCGGTGGCGACCAGCGACGACCTGCGGACGGCCGCGACCGGGTTCGCGGACCTGGCCGCACGCACGCCGATGACCGCCGGGACGGTCGCGCCGGCGGGCTCGCTCACCAAACCCGTCACCGGCCTGGCGTTCCTGCAGCTCGTCGAGGCGGGGCTGGCCGGGCTGGACACGCCGGTCGACCAGGTGCTGCCCGCGGGACTGCGCGGTCCCGGCGCGGCGCCCGTCACCACCGCCATGCTGGCCGCCCACCAGGGCGGCTACACCAGCGACATCGTCACCGCGGTCGCGCCGACCGCGCCGGCCGAGCCGATCCTCGACTACGTCCGGCGCCGGCACGAGACCGGCCGCGCCGTCGAGTACGGGGGGACGCGGCCGCTGGTGACGGCGCCGGGGTCCTATTCGTACTCCAGCTTCGGCGTCGGCGTGCTCGGCGGGGTCGTCGAGCACCTGGCCGGTGAGCCGTACGCCGCCCGCGTCGCCCGGGAAGTGTTCGCGCCGGCCGGGATGGCCGACACGAGCGTCGGCGAGGGGAACCCCGGCGGCGCCACCGGGTACGCGGCGTTCGGCGACTGGTGCGTGCCGAGCCCGCCGCTGCGCACCGCGGCCTCCCCCGGCGTCGGGATGCACACCAGTGCCGCCGATTTCGCGCGGCTGCTGCAATCCCTGCTGCGCACCGCCCGGGGCGACCGCGGGCTGGTCGGACCGGACTCGCTCGCGGCCATGGTGGCGCCGCGGGTCGAGCGCCCGAGCCCGCACGGCGTCCGCTCGTTCTCCGGCCTGACCCTCGAACTCGCCGATCCGGCGCTGGGCGAGGACTGGTGGTGGGGGCACACCGCGGCGTTCCCGTGGGGCTTCTGGTGGGAAGCGCGGGTCTGGCCGCACCGCGACCTCGCCGCGGTCGCGGTGGGCAACCGGTGGGACATGGCCCGGTTCCACAACCCCGCGACGCGCAGCGCGCCCGGGCTGGCCGTCGAGTGGGCGGGCCGCTGGGCGGTGTCCGGCGCGCCGGCGAAGCTCCCGGACATGGACGGGCGGCCGCGCTGGACCGGTCCCCGGCCCACGCCGGAGAGCTCGCACTGGATGGGCGTCCTGGTCGGCGAACGCACCCACGGCCTGCTCGGCGTGCCCGGCCCGCTGCCGGTGGCGGCGCTGACCGCCGGCGCGCGTTCCCTGGGCGAGGGAGACACCGAGGGCTGGGACGCCGACGCGTTCGGGCGCGGCGTGGAGCAGGCCCGCGCGGTGGCGCCGGACCCGGCCGCGCTCGGGGCGCTGGGCCGGGAGCTGGGCCCGGCGGCGGCGCTGTGGATGCTGGAGTGCGGGGCGGCGAGTGCCGACGTCACGATGCCGGTCGGCTTCTACGCCGGGACACCGCGGTGACGCGGGTCCTGCTGTCGACGTACGGCACGCGCGGCGACGTCGAACCGCTGGTGGCCCTCGCGGTCGAGCTCCGGGCGCTCGGCGCGGACGTGCGGATGGGCACCCCGCCGGACGAGGAGTTCGCGGACCGGCTGGCCGGTCTCGGGATCGAGCAGGTGCCGATCGGGCCGCCGGTGCGGGCGTTGATGGGCGCAACTCCCGCGGAACTGACCCGGTACCGCGCCGAGCTGCTCGAGACGCAGTTCGCCGTTCTGCCCGAGGCGGCCGAGGACTGCGACGCGGTGGTGGCGGCCGGCTTGGCGCAGGTCGCCGCGCGGTCGGTGGCCGAAGCCGCGGGCCGCCGCTACGTCTACGTGACGTATTCGGCGGTCAACCTGCCGTCGCCGCACCACGCGCCGCCGCCGCGGCCGGGCTGGCCGGAGCCGCCGGGGCTGGACAACCCGGCGCGGTGGGCGTTGGACGCCCAGCGGGTCGACGCGCAATTCCGCGAGCCGCTCGACACCCACCGGGCCGCGCTGGGCCTGCCGCCGGTGGCCGGCGTCCGCGACCACGTCTACTCGGACCGGCCGTGGCTGGCGGCGGACCCGGTGCTCGGGGCGGCCACCCCGGACCTCGAAGTGGTCCAGACCGGCGCGTGGACGTTGCCGGACGAGCGGCCGCTGCCGGCCGGGCTGGAGGAGTTCCTGGCGGCCGGGCCGCCGCCGGTCTACGTGGGCTTCGGCAGCATCACCCCGGCACCGGAGGTCGCCCGCTGGTCGGTGGCGGCCAGCCGGGCCCGCGGATACCGGGTGCTCGTCTCGCGCGGCTGGGCCGACCTGGCCGTGGACGGCTGTTTCGCCGTCGGCGACGTCAGCCACCAGCGCCTGTTCGGCCGGCTGGCGGCGGTGGTCCACCACGGCGGCGCGGGCACGACGCAGACGGCGGCCCGGGCGGGGGTGCCGCAGGTGGTGGTCCCGATCCGGCTGGCGGACAACCCGTACTGGGCGAGCCGGGTGGCGGCACACGGGGTCGGCACGGCCCTCGAGAACCCGACGGCCGAGTCCCTCGCCGCGGCGTTCGACACGGCGCTGGCCCCGGAGACCCGCGCCCGAGCGGCGGCCTTGGGAGCTCGGATCCGCACCGACGGGGCCAAGGCGGCAGCCCGGTTGCTCCTCGACGAGCTCGGCGCGGTGCGGCCGAACGGGTGATTCCCGGGTTCCGGCCTCAACCGGCCGGGAACGTCCGGAGTGGACGGTACGCACTGTTGCCGACAGCAGGAGGAAGCGTGCCGAAACTACTGACCCTTGCCGGAGCGGCGTTGCTCGCCGCCGTCGGGACCGTCGCCGTGGCCCCGGCCGCGTCGGCGCACGACGCGTACGCCGACATCGTCAACTGCAGCTACCAGGGCGCGATCCGCTGCGGCTACGGAGGCGTGACGAACGGCCACACCCGCGTGTACGCCTGCGACACGTTCGGCGACGGCTACGGCTTCCGCACGGAGTGGCGCACCCGCAGCGGCGGCGGGAGCGGCGTGGACGACGCCAACGGCAGCAGCTCGGGCTGCAGCGCCAAGGTCCCGGGCACCTCGGCCAACCCGGTGACCATCTTCCGCGTCTGCCAGAAGACACCCAATTGGCAGTGCTCGAACTGGCTGAACGCCTGAGCCCCAGCGGAAGTTGACCGTCCACAAGGGAATCCTCCGGCGGTCAGCGCTCCAAGCGGCCGGGATCCCCGGATTCGGGACGGCGCGCCAGCCAGGCCTCGGTGATGTGGTCGAACATCGCCTGCGCCGCGCCGTCCCCATCCCCGGCCG
Source organism: Amycolatopsis sp. 505 (assembly GCF_031625235.1). Classification (NCBI taxonomy): domain Bacteria; kingdom Bacillati; phylum Actinomycetota; class Actinomycetes; order Pseudonocardiales; family Pseudonocardiaceae; genus Amycolatopsis; species Amycolatopsis sp. 505. The sequence continues at coordinate 22,049 of NZ_JACKQP010000003.1, read as the reverse complement.
CGATCCGTTCGTAGACGCGCCGGTGCCCCTTGTTCGACGCCACGCACAGAGCCCGCTCGCTCGGCCCCACGTACCGGGCCGTGTTCACGACCTGGCTCTCCAGCGCCCGCACCACACCCCGGGCCAGCCGGTTGCCCGAGACCTGCATGATCGTGTCGTGGAAGGCGAGGTCCTGCTCGCGGTAGGCGGCGGGGTCGTCGACGAGCTCGTCCATGAGGTCCACCAGCTCGCCCAGCCGGGCGACCACCTCCGGGCCGGCGGTCCGGGCGGCGACCTGCGCCATGTCCGATTCGAGCAGGCGGCGCGTCACCACCAGGTCGTCGAGGACGGCCGAAGTCTCGTCCTCGGCGATCACCGCGGCCAGCACGAGTTCGTCGAGCATGTTCCACATCGACGCCGGGTTCACCACCGTGCCCGCGCCCTGACGGACTTGGACCAGGCCCTTCGCCTGCAGCAGCTTCACCGCCTCGCGGACGACGGTCCGGCTCACCGAGAAGCTCTCGCACAGCACCGGTTCGGCCGGCAGCGACGTGCCGGGCGGGTGGATCCCGCGCACCACGCGGCCCACGAGTTCGGCGGTGACCGCGCTCGCCAGGTTCGCGGGGCGGCGCACCCACTCGGGGGCGGCGGGTTGCCGGTCTGATGCCGTCATCGTTCCTCCGGTCGCACTGCGCCGACCTCCGCCGTACGCAGGTGAAGCTTACACAGCGCGCCCGTTGACGTCATACGTCATACGAGTTACGTTTTGCCGCACCGTGCCGGGCCACTCCCCGTCCGGCCACCGTCTGGAGAAGTGAGCAGCGATGAAGCAGCGCACACTATTCTCGGCCGCCCTGGCCGCGGCGTTGACGTTGACCGCCGGGTGCGGAAGTGCCGCCGGCCCGGCCGCCCCGTCCGGCGACGCGAGCGGCAAGCTCGTGGTCTGGGACTGGAAATCCGGCGACGCCAAGGCCGCGGGGTACGTCGCGAAGGCCAAGGCCGACTTCGCCAAGCAGCACCCCGGCGTCACCGTCGAGTTCGTGGCCCAGCCCTACGACCAGTACTACACCCTGCTCGGCGCGGCGATCCAGGCCAAGCGCGGGCCGGACGTCATGCTCTTCAACGGCGGCGGCCAGATCCGCGACCGGGTCGGCGACCTCGTCCCGCTGGACTCCTACGTCACCGACGACCGGTCGCGCCTGAGCGGCTGGGACGCCTTCGCCAAGGACGGCAAGGTCTACGCCGAGCCGGTCACCCTGCAGGGCCACCCGGTGTACTACGACAAGGACCTGTACCAAAAGGCCGGGCTGAACCCCGACGCCCCGCCCCGGACCTGGGAGCAGTTCGTCGGCGACTGCGGCACGATCTCGGCCAAGACCGGCGCGAAGTGCCTGGCGCTGGGCAACAAGGAGGGCGCCGGGATCCAGTTCTTCCTGTCGGCGCTGGGTTCGGCGAGCCTGACGCCGCAGGAGTACACCGACTGGATCGCCGGCAAGCGCGACTGGACCGCACCGGACGTCAAGCGGATCTTCGAGCTCTGGAAGCAGGCCGGCGACACCGGCCTGAACACCGACGGCGCCAACTCCACCGCGATGTTCAACGACGCCTTCGCGCTCTTCCAGTCCGGCAAGGCCGCGAACGTCATCGGCCTGATGTCCGACGTCGGGCACTGGAAGGACTTCGCCGAGTTCCTCGGGGCGGACAAGGTCGGCGTGATGACCGCGCCGCAGGTCAACCCGGCCGCCACGCCGAGCCTCCCGTACGACGGCGGCATCGGCTACGCGGTCGCGAAGGGGACCAAGGACCCCAAGCTGGCCGCGGACCTGGTCCGGTCGCTGAGCTCGACCGAAGCCCTGAAGTCCTTCTACGCCGACAGCGGCGCGATCGCCGCGGACACCTCGATCGACGTCTCGGCGGCCGGACCGGCCGTGGCGAAGATCGTCGCGGAGGTCAAGAACGGCAAGCCCGCCCTGCACGTCGCCCTCTCCTCGAAGACGCTCGACCTGATGGGCCGGCTCTCGCAGCAACTGCTGAGCGGGTCGGTCGGGGTCGACGACGTGCTGACGCAGCTGGCCGCGTCGGACAAGGGCTGAGGAGCGTGACCGGGTACTCCCCCGCTCCGGTGGTCCGGGCTCCGGCCCGGACCACCGGAGGACCCGTGCCGGCCCGGCGCGCCCCGCGCGGGACGAGGCTCGAGCGGTTCGCCCCGCTCGTGCTCGTCGCCCCGGCCGTGCTGGTCGTCCTCCTGCTCCGGCTGTGGCCGCTGCTGCTCGGCGTCAACTTCTCCTTCACCGGGGACGGCGACCGCAACGGCACGGCGGTCGGCTTCGACAACTACGCGGCGCTGTTCGCCGACCCGCTGTTCCGCACCGCGCTGCGCAACGTCGGGCTGCTCGTGCTGCTGCTGCCGGTCGCCGTCGCCATCCCCGGCCTGCTCGCCACCTTCATCCACCTGAAGGTGCCGGGCCACCGCGTCTACCGCGGCGTGTACTTCTTCCCGGCCGTGCTGTCCCCGGTGATCGTCGGGGCGATCTTCAACCTGCTGCTGGCCTTCGACGGGCCGGTCAACGCCCTGCTCGGCCTGATCGGTCTCGGCCCGGTGGACTGGCTCGGCAACCCGGATGTGGCGATCTTCGCCGTCGTCGGGGTGCACGTCTGGGCGACGTTCGGCATGGCGCTGGTCGTCTTCCTGGCCGGATTCTCCACTTTGGACGCTTCCCTGCTGGACGCGGCCAAAGTGGACGGTGCGTCGCTGCTGCAGACCATCCGGCACGTGATCGTCCCCGGCCTGTCCCGGACCATCCAGTTCGTCTTCGTCACCACCATGATCGGGATGCTGACCTCGATGTTCGGGCTGCTGTACGTGATGACCAGCGGCGGCCCGGCGGGCTCCACCTACCTGCCCGAGTACTACGTCTGGATCCAGCAGGGACAGCTGAACCAGCCCGCGCTCGCCTCCGCGGCGTCCACGGTGCTGTTCCTGATCATGCTGGTGGTCGGCCTGGCCCAGATCGGCATCCTGCGCCGCGCCGGAAGGGAGGACTGATGTCCGGTTCCCGGCTCACCAGGTGGCTCGCCGCCGTCCCGATGGCCGCGCTGGCCCTGGCGACGATCTACCCGCTGGTGTTCACCGCGAACGTCGCCATGAAGGACCGCCGCGAGTACACCCTCGACCGGTTCGCCCCCGCCGGGTCGCTGCGCTGGGACAACATCGCCCGGGCGTGGACGAGCGTGGGGATGTCGCGGTACTTCCTCAACTCGGTCGTGGTCGTGGCGTGCTCGGTCGTGGTGCTCCTGCTGCTCGGGTCGATGGCCGGCTTCGCACTGGGGCGCCTGCGCTTCCGCGGGTCGTCCGTGGTGTTCCTGGGCATCCTCGCCGCATTGTTCGTGCCGTTCCAAGTGATCATGGTGCCGCTGGCCCGGATCATGGCGGGCACCGGGCTCATCGACACCTACCCGGGGCTGGTGCTGGCGTACGTGGCGCAGTTCCTGCCGTTCACGGTCTTCCTGATGACCAGCTTCTACTCGGCCGTGCCGGCGGAGATCGTCGACGCCGCCCGCGTCGACGGCACCACCCTCTACGGCGTCTACTGGCGGATCATGCTCCCGCTGGGGGCCCCGGCGCTGCTGTCGGTCGGGGTGCTCAACGCGCTCTTCTGCTGGAACGACGTCCTGATCTCCCTGCTGCTGATGCCGTCCGCGGAGCACCGGACGCTCATGGTCGGGGTGACCGCGCTGCGCGGGCAGTACTCGGCCGACATCCCGACGTTCGCCGCCGGTGTGCTGATCGCCGCGGTGCCGGTGCTGCTCGTCTACCTGTTCCTGCAACGCCAGATCGCCGACGGGGTCACCGCCGGGTCCACGAAGGGATGAAATGCGCATCACTGCTTTCCGGGCCCTCACGACCGTTCAGGACTGGGGCCGCCCGATCGGCGACGCCAACGGCGTCCACGCGGGCGGTCTCGTCCGGATGCCGCTCGTGGTCGTCGAAACGGACGAGGGTGTCACCGGTGTCGGGCTCGGTTCACACGTGCAGGCGGAAACCGTCTTCGCCGCGATCGAGGGCGAAGACCCGCGCGGCGTGACGGCGCTCTACGACCGGATGCTGCGGCGGACGTTCAAGGCGGGGCACGCCGGCGCGGTGTTCGGCACCATCGGCGCGTTCGACACGGCGTTGTGGGACATCAAGGCGCAGCTGGCGGGCGAGCCGCTCTGGCGGCTGCTCGGCGGGCGGGACCGGCGCGTGCCCGCGTACGCCTCGGGCCTCGACATCGCCTTGGACGACGACGAGCTGGCCGCGCTGTACCGGACGTACGCCGGCCACGGCCTGCGCGCGGCGAAGCTCAAGGGCGGCTTGGACATCGACCGCGACCGGCGCCGTCTGGGTCTGGTCCGCGACGTCCTCGCCGAGGCCGGCGGCGGCCGTCCGGGCCTGATGCTGGACGTCAACGAGAACTGGACGCGCAAGCAGGCGGTCCGGCACGTCGCCGAGCTGGAACGGACCCTCGACCTGACCTGGATCGAGGAGCCGGTGCGGCGCTGGGACGTCGACGGCCACGCGGCGGTCGGCCGCGGCATCCGCGCCTCGGTGGCGACCGGGGAGAACCTCACCGGGCTCGAACAGCACCGGCCCCTGATCGCGGCGGGAGCGGTGGACGTCGTCCAGACGGCGGCGGGCTGGGGCGTCACCCACTTCCTGCGGGTGGCGGCCCTGGCCCACGCCCACGACCTCCCGGTCAGCCCGATCGGGACGACCCCGATCGGCCTGGTCCACGCGGCGACGGCGGTGCCCAACCACCTGGTGACCGAGCTGCAGGACCTCCGCCCCCCGGTGGGCATCACCCTGGACGTGGAGGTCGGCGACGGGGCATTCCTCCTCGGCGACGGCCCCGGCCTGGGCATCCACCTCGACGAGGCGGCGATCGCGGCCGCCGGGCACCGGCTACCGGACCCGTCATCCGGCGGCTCCCACATCCGCCCGGACCGCGCGGGCTACCACCTGCTCCCGGCCTCCGGCAACGGCCACCGAACATCGGTCGAGCTCCCGTGATCGAAAGGCCGACACGGGTGTCGGCCCTTCGATCACGGCAGTGTCGGGTGGCGGTGGGACCAGCCCACCACCGGCTCCAGGGCCGACGACCTCGGCCTGGCCACGATCGCCGCGGCCCGTGGCCGCGAAGCCGCGCTCGGCACTGACGCGTACGCCGCTCAGCACCGCAACGGTCGCCGCTGAATCGAACACTGCCCGATACTGCCCTTCCGGTTGCCTGAAGGTGCGGAGCATCCTGCCCGTCTTCCGGTTGTGCCCCCGAGCTGCCGGCGGGAGCCTCGGTGGCAGAGGTGGTTCCCATGCACTGCAGGGAAGAGGATCACGGCACGCCACCGCGCACCCGGGCCGTCCGCGGAGGTGCCGGGCAGGAGCTCGCGGGCATCGCGCTTCTGCGCGCCGCGGGCAACGCCGCCATCGCCGGTGTGCTCGCACCGCGTGCCCTGCAACGCTTCGCCACGACCGACGTCGCCGACGTCCGGAGCCTGCAGATGGAGGAGTTCTCGCAGAATCTGGACCACACCTGGGCCGGTGTGGGCAAGAAGCTCGCCCGGCGGGACAGCATCCTCGCGGCGCGGGCGAAGCTCGTGAAGCCGGCCAGCCCCACCGCGGCGGCCCTCGGGCGGCTCCAGGCACGCTGGTCCGGGCTGCGCAAACTCCTCGCCGGGTCGTCGACGCCCGCAACGTCCGCGCTCCCCGGCACCATCGATGCCGACATCGCCGACGAAAAGTCGGATCTGAAAGGCTTGACGGCCAAGGCCGACAAGCCGGCCGCGGGCGAAGCGGCCGAGTTCCTCAAGACGCTGAGCAGGTTCCTCGCCGACCGGAAGAAACTCGATGACGAGGACACCGAGTTCCACCGGTTCGACGCGGATTTCACGGCCGCGGACGTCGACACCCTGGTCAAGGCGATCGCCGGCGGTTCGTTCCACGCCGCCGAGGTGAAGGCCATCACCGGCCAGGAGACCGGCGATCTGACCAACACCACCGTCGCCGGGATCACCCGCAAGAAGGCCGGCATCACCACGAAGGTGCCGAATCCCGGGACCTTCACCGGCCTCGGGCAGCACTCCACCGGATCCGCTGCGGAGGCGATCACCTGGGCCGCGGGGCAGGGGGTGACCATCCCGCCGAAGCCCGATCCCCGGACGGTGCCCGCCGAGTCGATCAAACTGACCGCGGCCTACCTCGGACGCGAAGCCGACTTGCTCGTCGGCGCCCTGCCGGCCCCGCACCCGTCCGGCGACGAGTTCAAGAAACTCGTGTTCGCCGCCTACAACGGCGGGCACTCGAACGTGGTCAAAGCGGCCAAGGAGTTCCAAGCGGCCCACCACGGCGCCGGGGCCACTCCCTACACGTGGAACGACATCAAGAAGAGCAAGCGTATCTCCGGACAGATGCGCGGCTACGTCGAAGGCGTCTCCGAACGACTGTCGTGACGCGCAGGCCGCTCAGCCGACCGGGAACTTGACGCCGGTCAGCTCCTCCGAAACCGTCCACAGCCGCTGCTGGGTGCGGACGTCGTAGGACTGCGGGCTCGAAGCGACCACCTCCGGGCGCCCGCGGTAGCCGCCGAGGCCGGCCGGGCCGTAGTACTGGCCGCCCAGGGCTGCGGGGTCCGTGGCCGCGCGCAACGTCGGGAGGGCGCCGCGCTCGGAGCTCTGGGTGAACAGCGGGGCCACCAACGGGAAGAGCGCGCGCAGCACCGCCGGGGAGTTGCGCATCAGCTCCGTGCGGGCCACGCCCGGGTGCGCCGCGATCGACGTCGTCGTCCCGTGCGGGGCGAGGCGGCGCTGCAGCTCGTAGGCGAACATCAGGTTGGCCAGCTTGGCCTGCCCGTACGCCGCGACGCGGTCGTAGGAGTTCTCCCACTGCAGGTCGTCGAAGTGGATTCCGGCGCGGATGCGGTGGGCGATGCTGGCGACCGTCACCACCCGGGAGCCCTCGACCGGCAGCAGCAGGTCCAGCAGCAGGCCGGTCAGCGCGAAGTGCCCGAGGTGGTTCGTGCCGAACTGCAGCTCGAAGCCCTCCCGGGTGGTCTGGCGCGGCGGGTACATCACCCCGGCGTTGTTGATCAGCAGGTCGATCTTCGGCAGCGTGGCGTGCAGATCGGCCGCGGCGGCCCGGATCGACTCCTGCGACGCCAGGTCCAGTGCCTGCACGGTGACGTCGGCATCCGCGCCGAGCCGGGCGGCCGCCTGCTTGCCCTTTTCGACGTCGCGGACGGCGAGCACCACCGTCGCGCCGCGCTCGGCCAGCACCTTCGCCGTGTCGAAGCCGAGGCCGGTGTTGGCGCCGGTGATCACGGCCACGCGGCCGCGCTGGCTGGGGACGTCGCGCTCGGTCCAGGTGTCGCTCATGGCAGTCCTCCTGCGTCGCGGCCCTTGCGGACCGTCGGTCTGTTATGACCCCGACGCTAAGGAACCGTCGGTCTATTGTCAAGAGACTGCCGGTCTCCAATCCGGCCGCGGGCGCGTTACGCTGATCTCATGACGTTCCAGCGGGCGCGCAGCGCGGAGCAGCGGGAGGAGCGGCGCCGCACCATCCTCGACACGGCGCTGAAGATGCTCGACGAGATGCCGGTGGCCGAGGTCAGCCTCAACGAGCTCAGCCGCCGGGTCGGCCTGGCCAAGTCGAACGTGCTGCGCTACTTCGAATCCCGCGAGGCCGTGCTGCTCGAACTGCTCGACCGCGCCCTGCGGGACTGGCTGGCCGAGGTGGCCGGCGAAGTGGCCGAAGGCGTCGACCCGGACCGCCCGGCGCAGGAGCGCGCCGAAGCGTTCGCGGCGGTGGTCGCCGGTTCACTGGCCCGCCGCACGGTGCTGTGCGACCTGATCGGCGCGCAGGCGGGGGTGCTGGAGCACAACGTGTCCACCGACGTCGTGGTGCGGTTCAAGAGGTCCGCCCTCGGCGGACTGGAGGAAATGGCCGAGCTGCTCGGCCGGTCCGTCCCCGAGGTCGGTACCGAGGCGGGACCGGTGTGCCTCCTGGCCATGATCCTGACCGGCGGGCTGTGGACGCACTGCCGCCCGTCACCCAGCGCCCGCGCGGCCTACGAAGCGGACCCGGCACTGGCCGCGCTGCACCTGGACCTGGCGCCGGCGCTGGAGCACGGGCTGGCGTTGCTGATCGCCGGCGCCATGGCCCGCAACGGCTGAGCCGCCGGACCCGCCTGGTCCGGACCTGTCGTCACAAATGCCGTGAAGCCTCCGCACGTCCGGGTGGTAGACCACGAAACGCCCGCGCCGCACCACGGCGGTGCCCGGCCCGGCAAAGGGGTTCCGCCATGTTCGTGCGTCGCTGCCTCGGAGCGCTCGGCACCCTCGCCGTCGCCGTCGGTTCGGCCGTCGCCGCCCCCACCGTCGCCGACGCGGCCGATTCCTGCTCCGCCTACACCAACCGCGCCGTCCTCGGGGGCTACGAACAGACGCTGACCTGTACCGGCAGCTCCTTCCGCGTGGTGGCCGGTCTCGGCACCACGCTGAGCGACGCAGCCGCCGAAGCCACTTCCTGGTGCAGGATCCCGCCATCGCCGCCCTGAAGTGCAGCTCCGCCAACGGCAGCAGCTCCGTGCTGGGCGGCTTCGGCGTGACCCTGCAGTGCACCGCCCCTTCCGGCCTCACCTTCCGGCAGGGCCTGGGCACCAAGCTCACCGACGCCGCCCACGAAGCGCACACCCTCGCGCAGATCTACGCGGGGACCGGCCAGCTGTGCTCCGACTACAGCTCGAGCCCGATCACCGGCGGGTTCAGCGTGACCCTCCAGTGCAACGCCCCGTCCGGCCTCTACTTCGTCACCGGCACCGGCACGAAGCTCACCGACGCCGCCGCGGCGGCCCGCGCGCTGATCCACCTCTGAGGGGTCACATCCGCCCGGCCAGCTCCGCCGCCACCTCGATCGCGATCTCGCGCGTCCGGATCGCCAGCGGGGACTCCGTGCGCCCGGCCGGCCAGTACAGGGACAGCTCGCGCTCCGGCGACGGCGTCAGCCGGTGGAGGCTCAGCTGGTCGTCGGACCAGGCGTCCTGGCTGTGCAGCGCCAGCCACGGCAGCACCGCCCAGCCGATGCCCGCCCGGACCATCGACAGGATCGTTTCGTGGCCCGTCGTGCGGAACACGAACCGGGGCTGCGCGCCGGCGCGGGCGAACGTGCGCTCCAGCCAGCGCTGGTGGTGGGTGGGCGGCCAGGCGACCATCGGCACGTCGTCGAGCCGCTTCACCCGGACCGGGCCGTCCGGCAGCGCGCCCGGGCCCGTCACCAGCAGGTAGGGCTCGTCGAACAGCTTGACGTGCTCGACGTCGCCGGACACCGGGCCGTCGTGGAACAGCAGGTCGAGCTCGCCGATCCGCGGGTCGTCCGGCGTCACGTCGGACAGCCGGATGTCGCAGCCGGGGTGCTCGTCCAGCAGCCGGCGGATGACGGACGGCAGGATCAGGTTCGACACGCTCTGGAAGGTGCCGATGTCGATGCGGCCGTGGCCGGCCCGGAACCGGTCGACGGCGTCGGTCAGCGCCTCGCCCTTCGCCAGCAGCTCGCGGCCGTGCGCCAGGACCACCTCACCGAGCCGCGTGATCCGGACCGGCCTCGGCCCGCCCGGCCGGTCGAACACCGGGCCGCCGACGGCCTTCTCCAGCGCGGCGATCTGCTGGCTCACCGAGGACTGCGTGTAGCCGAGCCGGGCGGCCGCCTGCCCGAACGTGCCTTCCTCGGCGATCGCGGCCATGGTCCGCAGGTGACGCAGCTCGAAGTCGGCCATAACTCCTAACATAGCCAATGGCGATCGATTCGATCGGAATTCATCGCTTTTCGTGATGTCTCCGCGGATCTAGCGTGATTCCCATGACGACCACAGACACCCGGCACGGACTCCCGAAACTCGTCTGGGCCCTGGCGGCCACGCACTTCGTCGGCCGCGCCGGGGGTGTCGTGCGGTCGTTCCTGGTGCTGTACCTGACGCAGGCGCAGCACCTCTCCGCCGCGAGCGCCGGGACGGTGGTCGCGGCGGTCGGCCTCGGCGACATCGGCTCCCAGCTGCTCGGCGGCTGGCTCGGCGACCGGATCGGCCGGCGCAACACCATGCTGGCCGGCTTCCTGGGCGCCGCCGCGGCCCTCACCGCGCTCGGCTCGGCGGACTCGCTGCCCGCGATCTGGGCGGCCGCCGTCGCCGTCGGGCTGACGCTCGAGCTGTTCCGCCCGGCCGGGTCGGCCGCGGTCGCCGATCTCCCCGCGTCCCAGCGGATCCGCGCGTTCGGGATGCTCTACTGGGCGGCCAACCTCGGCTTCTCGGTCGCCACGGTCACCGCGGGGATCCTCGCCCGGTACGGCTACGGGCTGCTGTTCTGGATCAACGTCCTGACCGCGCTGGCCGCGGCCCTGATCGTCTGGCGCCAGGTGCCGGAAACCCGTCCGCCGGGCTCGGTGCGGACGCGCCGGGCGCTGCTGCCCGTCGTGCTGCGCGACCGGTTGATGCTCGCGATGCTGGCGCTGCACGTCGGCTACTTCACGCTGTTCCTGCAGACGTTCACGACGTTGCCGCTGCTGATGGCGGCCGGCGGGCTCGGCCCCGCGGCCTACGGCGGCGTGCTGGCGCTGAACGGGATCGCCGTCGTCGCCCTCCAGCCGCCGGCGGTCCGGCTGCTCGCCGGCCGCAACGCCCACGCGGTGTCGGCCGTCTCGATGCTCCTGGCCGGGCTCGGAGCCGGGTTCGGCGCCGTCGGCCACAGCACCGCCGCCTTCGCCGGCTCGGTGGTGCTCTGGACGCTCGGCCAGATCGGGATCGCCGTCCGGTTCGGCGACACCTTCGCGAGCCTCGCGCCGGCCGAACTCCGCGGCGGCTACCTGGGTCTCGCCTCGACGACCTGGAGCGTCGGCGCGGTGCTCGGCCCGCTGGCCGGGACCGCACTGCTCGACCTGGCCGGCGCGACCGTCCTCGGCGCGGCCTGCGCGATCGGCGGGATCGCGCTGTTCACCGTCCAAATGGCGCTCGGGCCCGCCCTGCGCCGTCGAAACCGCTGAAAGGCAGTCCCATGAGCACGTACGTCCTGATCCACGGCGGCGGCGACGTCGGCTGGTCCTGGCACCTGGTCGCCGCCGAGCTGCGGGCCCGCGGCCACGAGGTGATCGCCCCGGACCTGCCCGGCGACGACGACACGGCGACGCTCACCGACTACGCCGACGCGGTCGTCGAGGGCATCGGCGACCGGACCGACGTGGTCGTCGTCGGCCACTCGTTCGGCGGCTTCACCGCCCCGCTGGTCGCCGACCGGCTCGCGGCCGGCCTGCTGGTCCTGGTGGCCGGCATGATCCCCGCACCCGGCGAACCGCCCGAAGAGTGGAGCCGGAACACCGGCTGCGGCGAGGCCGTGCAGGCCCAGGCGGCCCGCGACGAGGGCCGCACCGGCCACGCCGACCCGTACGTCAGCTTCTACCACGACGTCCCGCGCGCCCTCGCCGACGAAGCGCTGAGCAAGGAGCGCGCCCACCCCTCCCCCACGGCGATGCGGGAACCGTGGCCCCTGGCCGCGTGGCCGGACGTGCCCACCCGCTTCGTGCTGTGCCGCGAGGACCGCTGCTTCCCACCGGACTTCGTCCGCCGGCTGGCGGCCGAGCGGCTCGGCCTCGTGCCCGACGAGATCACCGCCGGTCACTGCGCCGCGCTCAGCCGCCCGGCCGAACTGGCCGCCCTCCTCGAGAGCTTCAGAAGCCGGGGAACACCCGGCGCAGCTCGTCGAGCGTGACCCGGCCCTCGACGGTGACGCCCTTGTCGTACGGCGCCTTGAGCCGGCCGTTCACCAGCCGGACGAACGCTTCCGCCGGTCCGCCGAACGTCGCCGTCGGGCCTTCGAGGTGGTCCACCACGGTGACCGCGTCGTCGATCACCAGGCCGGCGCCGGGCACCGCGACGGACACCGGCTCGGCGAGCTCGGCCGGCTTCGCGAGGAAGTTCAGCATGAACCCGACGGGACCGGCCAGCAGCTCGACGACGACGTCGGCCGAGCCGGCGGCCACCCCGGCGGTTTCGTCGAACGCGACACGCACGTCCCACGAGTGGTTCGCCACCTCGTTGAGCCGCAGGCCCAGCGCGGTCACCAGCGGGACGGGCTCGGGCAGGAAACCGAGGTCGACGGTCAGCGAGGACCGCTGCTCGAGCGTGAGCGCCTCGACCGTCTCGAGCCAGCGGGCGTTGTGCTCCAGGAACCCTTCGGCCTGCGCGCGCGGGGCGGAGGCGTCCCAGCGGGCCCAGATCGCCTGATTCTCTTCGGCGGCCACGGTCTCGCCGGCGGCCCGCGCGAGGGGCGCGCGGCCGATCTCCGCCCCGCTGCCGAGGTGGGAGAGGACTTGGGCGACGGTCCATTCGGCGGCCCCGCTGGGGGCGGCCAGCTGTTCATCGGTGAGGCCGCGGACGAGGTCGGCGAGCGTGTCGTGCTCGGAACGGAGGGCGGCGATCGTGCGGTCCACGAGTTGGGTCATGCCACGCACAACTCACGACGGGCCGCAGGTGTTCCGCCGAGCACAACAGCTCCGGTGACCGGAGTCGCGGCAACCACCACCGAGGCAGGTCACCGGCGTGGTGGACCCCGCGGCAGGCCCGTGGTAGAAGTAGAACGTGTTTCACTTCTGACCGTACTGGCCTGGAGGTGCGCGGATGAGCGTCCCGACGGTGACCGAGCTGCTGCTGGCCCGCGCCGGCGACGAGCGGCCGGGCCTGCGGTTCGAGGACGAAACCTGGTCGTGGGCGGAGCACGTCCGGACGTCCGCGCGCTGGGCGGGCCGCCTTCGTGAGGCCTTGCGCCCCGGCGAACCGCCCCACGTCGGGATCCTGGCCGACAACGTCCCGCAGTTCTCCTTCCTCCTGGGCGCCTGCGCCTTCGCCGGGGCGGTGCTGGTCGGGCTCAACCCCACCCGGCGCGGTGCCGCGCTCGCGCGGGACGTCCGGCTCGCCGACTGCCAGTTCGTGCTCGCCGAAGCGAAGTACCGGCCCCTGCTGGCGGGACTCGACCTCGACATGCGCGACCTGGCGGCCTGGACACCGGCGGACGACCCGATCGAGCCGGTCCCCGCGACCGCGGACGACCTGCTGATGCTGATCTTCACCTCCGGCACCAGCGGCGATCCGAAGGCCGTGCGCTGCACCCACGGCAAGATCGCCTTCCCCGGCGCCATGCTCGCCGAACGCTTCCGGTTGTCCACATCGGACACCGTCTACGTCACGATGCCGATGTTCCACTCCAACGCCGTCATGGCCGGGTGGGCCGTCGGGCTCGCGGCCGGCGCGGGCATCGCCCTGCGCCGGCGGTTCTCCGCCTCCGGCTTCCTGCCCGACGTGCGGAAGTTCGGCGCGACCTACGCCAACTACGTCGGCAAGCCACTGTCCTATGTGGTCGCCACCCCACCACGTCCGGACGACGCCGACAACCCGCTGCGGCTCGTCTACGGCAACGAAGGGGCGAGCGCCGACCTGGCCGCGTTCGAGAACCGCTTCGGCTGCAAGGTCGTCGACGCCTTCGGCTCCACCGAGGGCGGTGTGGGGTTCGCCCGCACCGACGACACGCCGCCCGGCTCGCTCGGCAGACCGGCCGGCGACGTCGCCATCCTGCACCCGGACACCGGCCGCCCGTGTCCGCCCGCCGAGTTCGACGCCGACGGTCACCTGGTCAACGCCGCCGACGCCGTCGGCGAGCTGGTCAACACCGCGGGCGCCGGCTGGTTCGCCGGCTACTACCGCGATCCCGCGGCCGACGCCGAACGGTTGCGCGACGGCCGGTTCCACACCGGCGACCTCGCCTACGCCGACGCCGAGGGCTTCTGCTACTTCGCCGGCCGCCTCGGCGACTGGCTGCGCGTCGACGGCGAAAACCTCGGCACGGCACCGATCGAGCGGATCCTGCTGCGCCACCCGGCGATCACCGACGCCGCCGTCTACGCGGTCCCCGACCCGGTGACCGGCGACCAGGTGATGGCCGCGATCGTCACCGACGGGCGGCCCTTGGACCCGGCGGAGTTCGGCCGGTTCCTCGCCGGCCAGGACGATCTCGGGCCCAAGCAGGTGCCCCGGTACGTGCGCACGGCCCGGGAACTCCCACGGACCTCGACGTTCAAGGTCCTCAAGCGGCAGCTGTCCGCCGAGGGCGTGGAGTGCGCCGACGTGATCTGGGAACGCGACGGAAAGGCCATCGCCTACACCGAAGCGGGGTCACGCCTCCGCGCCACGAAGGCGTGACCCCGGCGCCGGTCAGCCGGCCGTGCAGGCCGCGCCGTTGAGGGTGAACGCGGTGGCCGGAGCCGGGTTGCCGGTGTGGTTGGCCTGGAAGCCGATGGTGATCGACGCTCCGGCGGCGAGGTCGGCGTTGTAGGCGACGTTGGTGGCGCTGACCTGCCCGCTCGACGGCGAGTAGGTGGCGCTCCAGCCGGAGGTGATGGTCTGGCCGGCGGGCAGGGTGAACCCGAGCGACCAGCCGCTGATCGCGGCCGAGCCGGTGTTCGTGATGGTGATGTTCTCGGTCAGGCCGGTGTTCCACGCGTTGACCGTGGTGCCGACCCGGCAGGCGCCGGTGCCCGGCGGCGGGTCGTCGGGCGGCGGCGTGGTGGAACCGAACTGCGAGAAGAACTGCCACACCAACGCCGGCACCCAGGTCCGCGAGCCGCTGTCGCCGGTCGCGCCGTCCTGCGGGGCGGCGATGTGCCCCTCGTCGAAGGCCGCCCACTGCACCGGGTACCCGGCCCGGCAGCCCGCGTAGCTCGTCACCCGGTGCGTCAGGCTGCCCTGGGCCGGCTCGGGCGGGTTCTGGGCGGTGCAGCCGTTGTTGGCCACGAACCGGTCCCGCAGCGACCGGCCGCCCGCGATGCCGAGCACGTTGTCCCGCAGCCCGTGCACGCCGAGGTAGGCGATGGGCTGCGTGCCGCCGCTGCACCCGCTGAGCACGCCACCGGACTGCACGGCCACCGCGCGGAACACCGTCGCCCGGGAACAGGCGAGCGAGTAGCTCATGGCGGCGCCGTAGCTGAAGCCCACGGAGAACAGCTGGGTCGTGTCGACGCAGAGGTCACCCTCGACCTGCCGGATGATGTCGTCGGTGAACGTGACGTCCTCGCCGCCGGAGTTCGCCCACCCGTTGTTGAACCCTTGCGGCGCCACGAAGATCGCGCTGTTGTTCGCGAGCCGCTGCAGGCCGTAGTAGGCCCAGGCCCCGGTCTGCACGGTCCGGCCCGTGTCGACGTCGGTGGCGGTGCCGCCCAGCCAATGGAAGCCGAAGATCAGCCGGTAGGGGTGGGTGCGGTCGTAGCCGTCGGGGATCCGCAGGATGTAGTTGCGGTTCTTCCCGCTGGTCTGGATCGTCCGGGTGCCGCTGGTCAGCGTCGGCGCCTTCCCGCAGCCGGCGGTGGCGGCGGCCGGCTGCAGGGGCGCACTCGCGGCCACCCCGCCGGTTCCCAGCGCGAGCGCCGCGGCGGCCACGGCCACCAGGACCTTCTTGATCATCACGCGACTCCTTCCGGCGGTCAGCAGGCCGATGCTGGAACCGGCGCGGCGAACCTGTCAACCGGCCGCGAAATCGTGCGGGTCAGCGGGCTCCGGCCCGGTGTAACTTTCAGCGGGAGCCCTCAAGGCCGCATCCCGAACGACGGCCGGCCCACCAGTTTCGGCAGCACCGCGTAGGCGTCCACCACCCAGTCGCACAGCCGGGCGCGCGTCTCCCGCGGGTCGATCACGTCCTCCACCGAAAACCGCTCCGCCGTGCGGAACGGGGAGCGCACCTCGTCCAGCCGGGCCCGGATCTCCGCGATCCGCGCCTCGCGGTCCGGGGCCGCGTCGAGTTCCGCGCGGTAGGCCGCCTCGATGCCGCCCTCCACCGGCAGCGAGCCCCAGTCCCCCGAGGGCCAGGCCCAGCGGCGGACCAGGCGGTGCCGGTTCACCTGGCCCGCTCCGCCCACGCCGAACACCCGGCGGACGATCACCTCCGCCATCGGCACGCGGGCCTGGTACACCGCCGTCACCGCGCGGGCGCCGTGGCGGATCGCGCCCGCCCGCTCCGCCGCCGCGCCGATCACCATGCCCGCCTGGTCGGTCAAGGACACCAGCGGCAGGTGGAACGTCTCGCACAGGTCCACCAGCCGCGTCAGCACGTCGGCGCCCTCGGGCGTCAGCGTCGCGCCGCGGTAGGCGTCGGTGGCCAGCACGCCCACCGGGTGTCCCGCCAAGCGGGCCAGACCCGCATACGCCGAGCCGCCCGAAACGGCGTAGTCGAACACCGATCCCTCGTCGAACACGCCGTCCAGCAGGGGCCGCAGGCGGTACGGGTGACGGCGGTTGCGCGGCACCAGCGACAGCAGCGCCTCGTCACGTCGATCGACAGGGTCCACAGTGGACACCACTGGCGGCAGAGAGTCCACCGAGGACGGCAGATACGACAGGAACTGCTTGGCCACCTCGAAGGCAGCCGCCTCGGACGGCACGATCCGGTCCACCGCGCCGCTGCGCCGGTGCACCTCGGCGCCGCCGAGCTCCTCCTTGGTCAGGTCCTCGCCCGTGGCGTGCTTCACCACCGGCGGGCCGGCGACGAACAGCTGACCCGTTCCCTCGACCAGCACGCACAGGTGCGACATCACCGCCCGCGCCGCGCCCAGCCCGGCCACCGGGCCCAGGCACAGCGACACGACCGGGACCGCGGACAGGTTGTCCACCACCACGTCCCAGCCCGGGTTGACCGGGACGTAGCTGAACCCGTGCTGCTCCAGCATCTTGACGCTGCCGCCGCCCCCGGTGCCCTCGATCAGCCGGACCAGCGGCAGCCCCAGTTCGTTCGCCAGCCGCTCGGCGTAGACCTGCTTCTCCATGATCGCCGCGTCCGCCGCGCCGCCCCGGATCGTGAAGTCGTCCGCGCCGAGGGCCACCCGGCGGCCGTCGAGGCGGGCGGTCCCGAGCACGAAGTTGGCCGGGGTGAATCCGTCCACTTCGGACCGGGTACCGGCCAGCGCCCCGATCTCGTCGAAGCTGCCCGGGTCGGCCAGTGCCGCGATGCGCTCGCGGACCGTC
This sequence comes from Amycolatopsis sp. 505, assembly GCF_031625235.1. NCBI lineage: Bacteria > Bacillati > Actinomycetota > Actinomycetes > Pseudonocardiales > Pseudonocardiaceae > Amycolatopsis > Amycolatopsis sp. 505. The sequence goes on along the minus strand of NZ_JACKQP010000003.1, from coordinate 4,992 downwards.
GAACGCCCGGCGGCGTGCTGGCGGGCCACTTTCTCCGGCCCGCCCATGCGCTCGGCCAGCTCGCGCCGCCGGGCGATCTCGTCGACCTCGGGCTGCCAGTTCACAGCTCTCCGACGGCCTCTTCGACCTTGCGCTGCAGCTTGTTCATCCCGCCGAGCCACCGGTCGGTCTCGGTGGCGCGCGCCGCGTAGTAGCCCGCGACCTCCGGGTGCGGCAGCACCAGGAACCGCTGGTCGGCCATCGCGTCGAACAGCGCGTCCGCCACCTGCTCCGGCTCGATCGCCGAGGCGCCCATCAGCAGCTGCCCCGCCGTGCCGGTGCTCTCCAGCATCGCCGTGCGGACACCCTGCGGGCAGATCGCCTGCACGGTGATGCCGCGGTGGCGGTAGGTCGCCGACAGCCATTCCGCGAACGCCAGCGCGCCGTGCTTGGTCACCGAGTACGGCGCCGAACCGAGGCTGGTCAGCAGGCCAGCCGCGGACACCGTCGCGATGAAGTGCCCCCGACCGCGTTCGAGCCACGCCGGCAGCAGCAGGTTCGCCGCGCGGACGTGCGACATGACGTTGACGTCCCAGGTGCGCGCCCACACGTCCTCACCGCTTTCCGCGCCGCCGAAGGGCGCGATGCCCGCGTTCGCGCAGAAGACGTCGATCTCGCCGAGCGCCGAGCGCGCGCTGTCGATCAGTTTCGTGACGCCGTCGAGGCTCGCGACGTCGCCCGCGAACGCCGTCCCGCCGACTTCGGCGGCCACCTCCGCGGCCTTGTCCCCGTCGAGGTCGACCACCACGACCCGGGCCCCGTCGGCGGCGAAGCGGCGGGCCAGCGCGGCGCCGATACCGCCGCCGCCCCCGGTGACGACGACGCCGGTCACAGGCCACCGCCGAGGGTCACGCCGCCGTCGAGGACCACGGTCTGCCCGGTGATCCAGCCCGCGTCGTCGGACAGCAGGAACGCCACCGCGCCCGCGATGTCCGACGGCACGCCGAGCCGCTTCATCGGGTACGCGGCGGCGACCTCCTCCTCGCGGCCTTCGTAGAGCGCGGTCGCGAACTTCGTCTTGACCACGGCCGGCGCGACGGCGTTGACCCGGATCTTCGGCCCCAGCTCGGCGCCGAGCTCGACGGTCAGCCGGATCAGCGCGGCCTTGCTGACGCCGTACAGGCCGATGCCCGGCGAAGCGCCGAGGCCGGCGACGGAGGCGACGTTGACGACGGCGCCGCCGTGCTCGCCCATCCACGCGTCGCGGGCGCGCTTGGTCCAGGCCAGCGGCGCGAGCACGTTGACGCCGAGGATCTTCGCCGCGGCGGCCGGGTCGATGTCCAGGGTGGGGCCGTAGACGGGGTTGATGCCGGTGTTGTTGACCAGGTAGTCGAGCCGGCCGAAGGTCTCGATCGTCTTGGCGACCGTCTCGTCCTGGTGGTCGGTGTCGTCGGACTTGCCGGCCACGAACATGGCGACGTCCGGGCCGCCGAGCGAGCTGACGGCCTCTTCGAGGGCGTCGGTCTTGCGCGCGGTGAGGCAGACCTTGGCGCCGCGCTCGACGAGCGTCTTCGCGATCCCGAGGCCGATGCCCCGGCTGGCCCCGGTGACGATCGCGACGCGATCCTTGAACGAGTTCACGGGTCTCCTTCGGCTGTGGTGCCCGGCACATACCAAGCAGTCGGTCAGGGGCCATTATGCGCGATGCGGCCGAGGTCTCAAGGCGGACACACGTCACACTGGCCGCCTGCGACCCCGGTCCGGCGGCAGCACCCCGCCGACGGCTCCGGTACCACGAACACCCCCCGGCGCGCTGAGCATCGACGGCAGCACGTGCAACCTCACGATGGTGACCGGCGGCAGTGAGATCCGCGTGCTCGGCAGGCGAACCTTCATCCACGCCCCGGCGGGGATACCCGGCAAGGAGTGGGTCGGCACCGATCCCGGCAGCGAAGACCTGGTGTCCCAGGCGGCCGCCGGGTCCGCAAAGCTGCGTCCGGTCACCGGCGCGACCGGCTACCGCGGCTGGGGCACACCGGTGGACATCCGGCCGCCGCCCGCCGGCCAGGCCGTCGACATCGGCGAGCTGATCAAGCAGATGGGCCGCTGACGCGGAGCACGAGCTTGCCGGTCGTCGCCCCGGATTCGATGCGGCGGTGGGCCGTGACCGCGTCCGCCAGCGGCAGGGCCTCGACGTCGACGCGCAGGGCGCCGTCCGCGACGGCCGCCACGGCCCGGCGCAGCGCCCGGCCCGCGGTTTCCGGTGCCACGGCGGTGAACGCGGCGAGGTTGAAGCCCGACACGGTCTTGTTGGTGAACCACAGTTCGTTGGCCGGGATGCCGACGTCCGCGGCGCCCGAGGCGTTGCCCATCACCACCAGGCGGCCCATCGGGGCCAGCCGGTCCAGGCTCGCGCGGCGCGCCGGGCCGCCGACCACGTCCACCACGACGTCGAACTCGCCGAGGCCCGCGACCTCGTCGCGCAGGACGACCTCGTCGTAGCCGAACGCCTTCGCGGCGGCGATCTTCGCGGCGCTCCCGACGGTGCCGGCCACCCGGCCGGCCCCGAGCAGGCGGGCCACCTGGCCCAGCTGGCTGCCGACCCCGCCGGCGGCGGCGTGCACGAGCACGCGCTCGCCGGGCGCGAGCCGGGCCACACGCTCCAGCACGAGGAACGCGGTGGTGCTGTTGGACGGCACCGCGGCCGCCGTCGCCAGGTCGATCCCGGGCAGGGGCGCGACGAGGTCCGCGGAGGTCGTGACGACTTCGGCGTAGCCCCCGCTCGCCACGATCGTCAACGCGGCGACCGGCTCCCCCACCGACCGGCCCGTGACGCCTTCGCCGAGCGCGCGGATCCGGCCGGCGACCTCGATGCCGGGGACGAAGGGCAGCGGGACGTCCACGACGCCCTGCCGGTAGAGGACCTCGGCGAAGTTCGCGCCGGCGTAGGCGACGTCGATCGAGACCTCGCCCGGGCCGGGCTCCGGGACCGCCACGGCGTCGAGCCGCAGGACGTCGGCCGGGCCGAACTCGGGGATGGTGACCGCCTGCATGGTGTTCGTCATGCGGCCATCGTGCGGCGGCCGGGCGCACCCGGCCAGGCCCGGTCCAGCCTGGGTCCGCCAGGACCAGGTTCAGCGCGGAACCAGGGAGAGGACGGCCGCGACCAGCTCGGGGCCGTCGAGCAGCGCCGGGTCGTTGTGGTCGGCGCCGGGGACCTCGACCAGCCGGGCCGACGCCGCGGCCGCCACCGCGCGGCTCTGGGCCGGCGGGACGAGCGAGTCGCGGCCGCCCACGACCACCACCGCCGGGACGCGCAGCCGCGCGGCCTGCTCCTCGACCGGGAAGCGGTCGCGCAGCAGCAGCCGCACCGGCAGGTAGGGGTAGACCTCCGCGCCGACGGCCGCCAGGTCGGTGAACGGCGACCGCAGCAGCAGCCCGGCCGGCGGGTGGTCGAGGGCCAGCTCCGTCACGACGGCGGAGCCGAGGCTCTCGCCGAAGTAGATCAGGCGCCCGGGCGGCACCTGCCGGTCCTCGGTCAGGAACCGGTGGGCGGCGCGGACGTCGAGGGCGAGGCCGTCCTCGCTCGGGTCGCCGGGATTGCCGCCGTAGCCGCGGTAGTCGAGGAGCAGGACGGCCAGCCCGGCCTGGGCGAGCTTCGCGGCCAGCGGCGCGCGCCCCGCTCGGTTGCCGCCGTTGCCGCCCGCGACCAGCACGGTCGCCGCCGGGTCCCGGCCGGCCGGGCGCAGGTACCAGGCGCCCAGGTCGAGGCCGTCGGCGGTGCGGAGGAGGATGTCTTCGGCACCGGGCAGGAGGTTTGCGGCGGCGGGTACCGGTGCCGGGTCCGGGACGTAGATCAGGCGCCGCTGGAACGCCCAGAGAGCGGTGAGCAGCAGCACGAGGACCACGGCCACGGGGAAGCAACCGCGGCGTGCCCACGTTGTATCCGTCGATGCCTTCACCACTCCGATTCTGCGTCCTCGGCGACTCCCTGGCGGCGGGCGTCGGCAGCAGCCGCGAGGACGACACCCTCGGCCGGCGGCTGACCCGCCGCCTGCGCGACGCGGGCCACGCGGTGCGCCTGCGGAACTTCGGCGTACCCGGAGCGCGCTCGGCCGACCTCGAACGCCAGGTCGGCGTCGCCCTCGGCGAGGGCGTGGACCTGGCTTTGATCGTGATCGGCGCGAACGACCTCGCCGGGTTCGTCGCCCCGGCGGTCGGCGCCCGCCAGCTGCACGACGCGGTGGCCCGCCTGGTGCGAACCGGCGCGCGGGTCATCGTGGTGCCGGCGCCGGACCTGGGGATCGTGGCGCGCGTGCCGGGTCCCTATCGGCAGCTGGTCTCGGCGGCCAGCGGCCACTACGCGCAGGCGCAGGCGGAGGCCGCCATCCGGGCCGGGGGCGCGGTGGCAACGGCCGGTCCGGAACTCGCGGCTCGCTTCGCGGCGGAGCCGGGGCTGTTTTCCGCCGACCGGTTCCACCCATCGTCGGCCGGCTACGCGGTGATAGCCGACGGCCTGGCCCCCCACGTCCTGGCGGCGGCGCGGGACCTGGCCGCCTGACCGGGTGGGTGGCGCCCGGGCGCTCCCAGATCACCACCGGCCTAGCCCGAACCGGCTGAGTCGTCCGCGCCGGTTCGCCGCGCGCGCCCGAGGCCGGGATGGCGCTCGCCGCCGGCCGCACCCGCACGCGCCCGAGGCCCGACCGCCCGAACCGGTTCCCGGCCCGCGCCCGCGCCGCGGCGGTCCTCGCCGGCGGCCCCGCCGCACGCGCCCGGCAGCCGCCCGGAACCTGGCCGCCGAACCGCTCGCGGCCGCCGCACGCCCCAACTCACCAGCGGCCCCGCCCGCAACCTGGCCACCTGAACCGGATCGCGGCCCGTCCGAGCCGCGGCGGTGCTCGCCGGCCCCCGCCACACGCGCCGATCGCCGCCCGCGACCCAGCCGCCCGAACCGGATCGCGGCCCGTCCGAGCCGCGGCGGTGCTCGCCGGCCCCCGCCACACGCGCCGATCG